>JAETSR010000015.1 GCA_021769555.1 Clostridiaceae bacterium | reverse complement strand
CAAAAAGTGTACCTTTTGACAGCTGTCCCTGCGCGCAATTTAAACTTTACGGGAGGTCTGTAAAATGAAAAAAGTCCTATCAGTCCTGCTGGCCCTCTGCCTGCTCCTTGGCACTGTGCCAATATTCGCACTGGCAGAAGATGGGGACGGCCCTCAGGAGGAGCCGCCCCGCCTGCACGTGTGCCACGGCGTTGAATTTCTCCGCTGGGACGACGAGCTGGGGAAGGATATCTTCTCCTACAACCCCGACGCCGAGCATGACCCATGGTTCGGTTTGCTGCCCATCGACACTCATAATGTTGCCTTCGGCATTGAAACCGAAAACGGCGGGTTCAAGCCTGTGCCTGCCAGCAGCCTGACAGCTTCTGAGGGTCTGCACCTCACCCCCATCCCCGCGGAGCAGATAGATGAGGGCAGCAGGCAGTACGCCCAGTACATGGCTTTTGTGACCGTGGACGACTTCGGCAAGGAGTACACCATCAGCTATACCGAGGGCGGCACGACCTATGAGATGCGCTTCGACACCTATGCCTACGGCATGGAGTTCTACACCAAGCCCGAGCTTGACTACGCCAACATCACCCATGGCGGCGGCTACAACGTGGCGGGCGAGCAGCCCACCGTCTACCTGGGCGTAAAGGAGGACCCCCAGTGGGAGGGCCACCGCCGCATAAAGAGCATTGAGCTCGGGGTGCGGGCACAGGAACACTTCACCATGGAGAAGGTGAACGACACCTTCTGGAAGATAACCATGAAGAAGGAGTCCATGCTGGAATTTAATCTCGGAGCCCGCGTCCTGGTCCAGTGGGAGCATGAGGAGGGCGAAGGAAACTGGGTCAACGACGACGGTATTGAAGACCCCAGCATTTGGTTCTATCCCAAGGAGACCATCGCCTACAGCACCACAAACCTCTTTAATGGCGAGGCTTATCTCCTTCTGAAGGACGTGAAGGACAAGCTTAGCGTTAATTTGGATATGACAGTCGGCGATAAGAAGACCATCTACCCCGTCTTTGTCGCCACAAGGGAAATAGACGGCAGGGAGCAGTGGTATGCCGCGCCAATGTACACTCTCAGCATAGACACAACTGACGCGGCTGTAGTCACAACAGACGTTATCGGATTTACGCCTGTTACCACCGTGAAGCCCGCTGTGCAGATAACCGCCGCATGCGCGGGCTCCGCCACACTGCTCTATTCCTATTGGGAATACGGTATTTTGGACGAAACCACCGGCAAATTTTTATCCGAGGACGATGAATGGGCGGAATACCTGTTAAAGAAACATCCTGACCTGGGTGAGTACGGCACAGACTGGACCTTTGACGGCTCGAAAACCGAAATACTGACAGCGGAGGATGGGAGCGGCAGCCAGACCCGCAATCTTGTTATAACCACAAAGGATGGAGAACTTCGGCAGACCCTACATTCCAGGCGTTGGCACGAAGCCGCTGAGTGGCCCGAGCTGGGCATAACCGTCAACGTCAAGGCTAAGCCCGCCGTCCAGTTCACCGACGTAAAGCCCACCGCCTACTACGCCGACGCTGTAAGCTGGGCCGTCACCAACAACATAACCGCCGGTATCGGCGCCGGCAGGTTTGCCCCCGCCGACACCTGCAAGCGCGAGCAGATAGTCACCTTCCTGTACCGCTCAAAGGGCAGCCCGGCTGTGGACATAACCGACAGCTTCAGCGACATGCCCAAGCTAGAGGAGTTCCGGAAGGCCATAAGCTGGGCGGTGGAGAACAATATCACCAGCGGCATAGGCGGCGGGAAGTTCGCGCCCGAGAAGGGGTGCACCCGTGCCGAGGCAATGACCTTCATCTGGCGTGCCGCCGGCAGGCCTGAGCCGAAGGCTATAGCTGATTTCGCCGACATGCCGTCCAATTCCGACTTCAAAAAGGCTATCAGCTGGGCCGTTGAGAACAATATTACCAAGGGTATTGGCAATAATAAGTTCGGGCCCAATCAGACCTGCAGGAGAGAGCATATCGTGACGTTCCTGTATAACGCCAAGGATTTGTAAAAAAATTGAAGGGAGGGCAGGGCCAAATAAGCCCCGCTCTCTCTATTTTTTTCCAATCAAAAACCTGCCTGCCCTCTCCATCTGAGGCAGGCTCACCTTGAGCACCGCACCGGTCAGCGCCCCTGTAAGCAGGGACGCCAGCACAAGCGCCGGGCCATAGCCCAGCACCGCCGGGCCCATCAGCAAAAAAGCCGTGAGCAGCTGCCCGGCATTATGGGCCAGGGCCCCGCATATCCCTGTAAGCGAAAAGCTCGCCCGGGTCTTTCTCAGCAGTGCCCCGGCGCATACGGTGCTGAGAAGCCCTCCCGAGAGGCTCATAGCTCCCGCCGTCACCCCCCGGGTCAGCAGGGCGAAGCCGCCTTTTATGACTGCCAGGGCTATGGCAAGGGGCAGCCCCAGACTCCCGGCGGCGTACATCATGACTATATTTGACAGTCCCAGCTTTGCCCCGGGTGGCAGCCCCGGCAGGGGAGGCAGCATTCCCTCCAGCATGGAGAAGGTCAGCGCCAGCGCCGCCAGCAGCCCCGAAAGCGCCGCGAATCCAGCCTTTTTTCTCACGTTTCCCTCCGTTAATAGGTCTCGGCGTCCAGACTCCGGTCCGTTTTTGGTCCTTCCAGACGGACAACTACCCTCCCCGGCAGGCAGACGGCGCTCTCCCCGGCCCTGGTTATGAGCCCTGTGCGCCGGCAGGTCCCGTCGGGGCAGTCCGCTTCTTTGACCCGCGCGCCGTCCCTTGAGAGCTCCACCGTAAGGGTAACGCCGTTCGCCCCCGCTATCTCCACAGTTTCGGGCTCATTCAGGCCGCCCAGCTCCCGGCTCAGGACTATCTCGCCGTCCCGCTCCACCACAGCCCTGGTGCCCCCTGGCCCGCTTCGGGATATCAGCAGCCATATCACCGCCGCCAGCGCTGCCGCCAGCACAAAAAGCAGCTCCCTCCGTTCAAACAGCCGCCGCTCCATCAGCCGGCCTCCCCAAGGGAATAGCCCCCGGCGGTCAGGCTGAACCTGTCTTTAAGGCCTTCGGTGACCGTTATCACATCGTTCTCATCAATAAAAAGCCCCTCTGCTCCATAGCTTTCCAAAAGCGCCAGGCCGTCGGTTTTCCCCAGCACGAAGCAGGCCGTGGCAAGGCCGTCGCTTAACGCTCCGGGCCACCGCGCGACCATCCCCGGCGGGCACCAGACCGTCACGGACACCAGGCCGCTCTCGGCGGGACGGCCTGTGCTGGGGTCCAAAATGTGGTGGTATCTTTTTCCGTCCTGCTCAAAATATTTCTCATAGCTGCCGGAAGTAGATATGTACCCGCCGTCCAGCTCAAAAACACCCAGGCTACCGGCCTGGTCCCCTTTAGGGTCCCGCACGCTGACCCTAAAGGGCCCGCCGCCGGGTTTTTCTCCCCGCAGGCATACGCTGCCCCCCACGGACGCTGCCATGCCGGAAATTCCCTCCCGGTAGATAAGCTCCGCCGCCTCGTCGCAGGCCGCGCCCTTGCCCACGGCCCCCAAATCGATGGCCATGCCGGGCTCCTTGAGGGACACATGGTACTTTGTGCCTACGCAGTCCAGATGGTAGCCGTCCTCGGTGGGGACCTCGTACCAATACTCCTCGCTGTCCATGGAGAGCTTCCTATAGTCCACCAGCGCCAGGGCCTTCTCCAGCTCTTTTTCGTCCGGCAGATGCGGCTCGCCGTCAAAGTCCCAGAGCCTTGTCACAGGCCCCAGGGTTATGTCCAGGGCCCAGCCGCTCCTCTCGCAGAGCTCCAGCAGCTCCGCCAGCAGCTCGCCTGTGTCTTCAACTGTAACCGGCTCCCCGCCGGCCTGGGCGTTCATCTTCCCGATATCGCCGTCCCTGCGCCAGGATATCTCCCGCTCAAGCTTCTCTATCCTCTGCACCGTCTCGGCAGCGCCCTCCTCCGGCTCCCGGCCCCAGACCGTCAGCTGCACATAGCTGCCCATGGCAAAGGAATCGAGCTGGTATTCCCGCTCCCTATGGGCGAACTGCCAAGCGGCCAGCCCCGCCAGCACCAGCGCCAGGGGCAGCAGTATAAGTATGGCCCGCTTACCCTTGGGCAGGCGGGCCTTGCTTTTCTCTGGCATGGGCTTCAACGGTCCAGGCGCTTCGCCGCGTCCATCAAGAGCTCCACGGCCTCGTCCACCGTGAACCGGGAGGTGTCGATGGTGATGTCGTAGTTCTGCAAATCGTCCCAGCGCTTGTTGGAGTAGAAGTTGTAGTAGTTGGCCCGCTGTTTGTCCTTCTTCGTCACAAAGTCGGCGGCCTTGCGCTCCTCACAGTCCTTTTTGGCAACGGAGCGGCGTATGCGCTCCTCCTTGTTCGCGTGGACGAATACGTTCAGGCAGTTCTCGTGCTCCCGAAGGATATAGTCGGCGCACCTGCCGATTATCACGCAGGGGCCCTCGGCGGCGGCCTTCTTGATGATGTCCGACTGGATGATGAACAGCTTGTCGTTGATGGGCATTTCATTGACGCCGGGCACCCTCGCCCCGAAGGAGTAGCTGCCCATAACCATGGAGTAGAGTAGGCTGCTGGTGGCCTTCTCGTCGGCGTTGGCAAAGACCTCCTCGGAGAGCCCGCTCTGCTTTGCGGCCATGGCTATGAGGGCCTTGTCGTAGAAGGGTACGTCCAGCTGGCGGGCAAGCTTCTCCCCTACCTCGTGGCCGCCGCTGCCGAACTGGCGGGAAATGGTGATGACTGGCAACATATCAATTCCTCCTTTTGCATTGATTTGTGGGTATGCTCCAGGAATCGACTATATTTCAGTTGAAATCTGGATAGTTTCTCTATATATAATATAGCGTATTTTTAGGGGAAAGTCAATAGTTTTTTCTTGCCTGCGGCAAGAGTACTGGGGCTCCGGGTCTCGCCTTCGGCTCGGTCGGCGCTGGACGATTGCCACCGGCAATCAGCGCCCCCATACCCCGCCACTTTTGAAAAAGTGGACAAAACTTTTACTCTGCCACCAGGTGCACCGTCACGCTGGAGCCATCCTCCGGCCCCGGCCACGGCTGCGACAAATCCAATCCCGCCGCCATCAGCAGCGCTCCGGAGTACACCTCCTCCGTTCCCTCAATACGGTACATCTTCCCAGCATCAAGCCCCTTCAGCCGCTTCATCTGGTAGAAGTTCTCAGGTTTGCGCATAACTACCCGGGTGAACAGCGCCTCACTCTTGTCCCGGCTCACCAGCTCCCAGTCGCAGAAGAAGGGGTCAGCCGCCGGGTCCGTCAGCCGGTACAAATCGCCGTAGTGGGTCAGGTCGTAGTACTTGTGGTAGTCCGCAGCCTGCCGCTTGGCCCACTCCCGCTCCTCCTCCGTCAGCTTCAAGGGGTCAAGCTCAAAGCCATGTGTGCCCATTATCGCCACGTTCCCCTTGGTCTCAAAGCCCGTGCGGGGGTTCGCCGACACATGGGCCCCCATGCACGCCGGGGGATAGCACAGGCTCGCGCCCATCTGTATGGTCAGGCGCTCAATGGGGTCGGTGTTGTCGCTCGTCCATATCTGGGGAGAGTAATAGAGCATACCCGGGTCAAAGCGCCCGCCCCCCGAGGAGCAGTTCTCAAGGAGGATATGGGGCCAGGTGCTCGTCACCCGGTCCATGAGCTCATAGACCCCAAGGACGTACCGGTGGAAGAACTCCCCCTGCCGCTCTCTTGGCAGCACGGCGTTCCCCGCCTCGGATATATTGCGGTTGCAGTCCCATTTTATATACTGTATATTGTTATTGCCAATGACCTCTGACATCTGCTCGAAGATATTGTCCCGGACCTCTTTCCTCGTCATGTCTAAGACGCACTGGTTCCGGCTCAAGCTCCCGTCTCTACCCTGGGCCTTGATTATCCAGTCCGGGTGGGCCCTATAGAGGTCGCTGTTGGGGTTCACCATCTCCGGCTCGTACCATATGCCAAAGCTCAGCCCCTCGGCGTTCACCCGCTCGATAAGGCTCTTAATGCCGCCCTTCAGCTTATCCTCGTTCACCTTCCAGTCCCCCAGGGCCTGGGTATCGTCGTTCCTGGTGCCAAACCAGCCGTCGTCCATCACCAGCATGTCAACGCCCAGCTTCTTGGCCTCTCTCGCGAAGTCCACCAGGAGCTTGTCGTCAAAGTCGAACACCGCCGCCTCCCAGCTGTTTATGAGCAAAGGGCGCTTCTTATGGGTCCACTCGCTCCTCATGAGGTTGTCCATAAACAGCCTGTGGAAGCTGCGGCTCATGCCCCCTAGGCCCTCGGCGCTGAACACGGTAATTGCTTCGGGAGTCTGGAAAACCTCTCCCGGCTCCAAATGCCAGCTAAAGCTGCCGGGGTCGATTCCCGCCACGACCCTCGGGCACCCAAGAGTGTCCACCTCCGTCTCAATGGAGAAGTTGCCGCTGTAGACCAGGCTCACGCCGATTGCCTCCCCCTGGTCTTCGTCCCCGCCATTTCTCAGAAGGGCCATGAAGGGGTTATGGTTGGGGCCGGTCATGCCCCGCTTTGAGCGGATGCCCTGTATGCCGTGCACCAGCGGGTGGCGGGTGACGGTGTTCTCCTTAGCCCAGCGGCCGTACATATGCACCATGTCATAATCCATGGAAGGCAGCTCCAGGCACATGCTGGCGGCCCGCTCAAGCCTCAGTGCGCTTTTCCCGGTGTTCTCAACCCTCATGCTTCGTGCCATGGCGCCGTTCTTACTGAACACCGTATAGTTCAGACAGGCCTTGAGTCCGGTCAGGCTGTCGAGCATTTCTATCTCAAGGGTCTCGGCCTCAGTTTCATTTGCAAATACAGCGGGCAGCTTCATCCCCTCCACCGCGTACAGCTCCGGCTTGCCGGGATATATCTTATAGCCCGCATAGCGCAAATCCGTCACAGAGTCCCCCGCCGGGGCCACGGCCTCTATTGCGGGAATACGGAAGTCCCCGGTGCTGTTCCCGGGGAGCTCCTGGGGTATGGAGTCCAGGGAGAAGCGCCTGTCCTGCACCTTGGGGTTCCTGGGGGACAGGGAGTCGTACCAGCCCCGGTACATCAAATGGGAGAGGTCACTGTCCGGCACCTTTGGCCCATAGTACAGGTGCACAAGGTAGCCCTCCTCATAGACCATAAAGGCGTAGGTAGAAACGTCGGTGTCCAGCTTAAAGATGTTTGTTTTCGGGTCGAATATTATCGCCATAATGCAGCTCCTTTATTTTTCAGCCCAGATATTCCCGGGCAAATTCTTTGTCCCCAGTCAGCGCCGCCAGCAGAAGCTGGTATATCCCCTCAGGGTCCTTATAGAAATTTTCCTCGATTACCTTTGCCTGGGCGCGGTCGGGCACATAGAGCCCCAGCTCCATCAGATTGCCGCCGCCCCCGCCGGATATAAGGCAGCGCACCCGGCAGCCGTTCTCCCTGTCCTCTGTCTCAACCCTGTTCTCCCTCTTGGCCCTGGCCCTCGCCAGCAGGGTCACCGCCGCCTCAAGGGCCTTGTCCCTAACCGTCAGCGGCAGGCCCGTGTCAAGGCTCCCGGCTATCTCCCTGCCCGTGGGCCCAATCACATAGCCCTCGGGGGTGCTCCTTATATGCCCCAGCCCCTCAAGCCCGGCCAAAGCGTCCCCGGTCTCAAAATAGTTCGCCAGGGCCTTCCCCTGAAGTATGCCGGAGATATCCTCCCCGGTAAGGGGCGCGTCTACGCTTGCAAGTATATAGCAGATAAGTATGCGTATGTCGTTCTTCGTCCAAAGCCCTCCGGGGTCCACGCCGCCGGTGAATGCGTCCTTGTCCATTGGATTCTCCTTATCTATCAGTTCTGCTTCTCAAGCTTCTTTTCCAAAGCGTTTACCCTTACTTCAAGCTTGTCAAGCTTTGCTTTAAGGTCTTTACAGTATTCCAGCAACAGCTTGCTTCTTTCAGCCTGCACATCTGCCTCAAACTTATCGAATTTTTCCTTCAGGCTGTAATCCTCATGGTAATGGAAGTTTATCCCATACTCCTTACAGAGGCGTTCTGTCTCCATGCGTTCAGCAACCTTCTTTTTGCAGTCTGCTATTACGGCATCCGCGTTCATATACCAGTTGGCCGGTGCATTTATTCTTTTCATCTGCTTGTTATGCTTCTCTATGTCCTGCCGCATCCACTCGTACCAGTCCATACTCAGCACACGCTCACCCTCCCGGTCTTGGCGTCCAGCGTCACCACAGCGCCGCCCTTTAGTATGCGTGTGGCGTGCTCAGCCCCGGTTATCACCGGCTTATCCATTGCAAGGCCCGATATGGCCGCGTGCGTATTGAGCCCCGGCTGCTCGGTGATGATTCCCGAGGCCCGCCGCAGGTACTCCACAATGGTATTGTCCGTTTCAGGCACCACCAGGATATCGCCGTCCCTGAAGCGCGCGGGGATGTCCTCAATATGCTTGCAGACGCAAAGCCTTGCGGATACAGACTTCTCCGTGACCCCCTCCCCGGTGAGGAGCACATGGCCCACCACATGGACCTTCATCATATTCGTGGTGCCGGAGACCCCCAGGGGCATACCGGCGGTTATCACCACGATGTCCCCGCTGTGCACGACCCCGGCCCGCTGGGCGGCGTCCACGGCGTGGTCGAATAGGGCGTCCGTGTCGCTCTCCTCGTCGATGAGAAGGGGGGTAACTCCCCAGGAAAGGTTCAGCTGGCGGCAGACATGCTCCTCGGTGGTGCAGCCCACGATTGGGTAGAGTGGCCTGAACTTTGACAGCTGCCTGGCTGTGACCCCGGACTTTGTTACGGTGATTATTGCCCGGGCCCCCAGGTCGTGGGCGGTGGTGCAGGTGGCGTGGGAGATGGCGTTGGTCACGTCGAAGGCGATGTCGCTGTTGTCCCGGGAGTTGAAGCGGTGGATATAGTCAATGCTCTCCTCGGCCTTCTCGGCTATGCGCACCATGGTTTCAAGGGCCTCAACAGGGTAATCCCCAGCGGCGGTCTCGCCGGAGAGCATTATGCAGCTGGTGCCGTCGTATATGGCGTTTGCAACGTCCGTGGCCTCGGCACGGGTGGGGCGGGGGTTCTTCATCATTGAGTCCAGCATTTGAGTGGCTGTGACCACCTGCTTGCCCGCAAGGTAGGACTTCTGTATCAGCTGCTTTTGAAGCACCGGCACGTCCTCGAAGGGTATCTCCACCCCCATATCACCTCTTGCCACCATTATGCCGTCGGCCACCCTCAATATCTCGTCGATATTGTTTACGCCCTCCATATTCTCAATCTTAGCTATAATATTTATTTTATGACATTTATGCTCTTTGAGTATCTGGCGTATCTCAAGTATGTCCTCAGCCGTGCGGGTAAAGGAGGCGGCGATAAAGTCAAAGCCGTTCTCTATGCCGAAGATTATGTCCGCCCGGTCCCGCTCGCTGATAAAGGGCATGGAGAGCTTGGTGCCCGGCACGTTTATCCCCTTATGATTGGAAACCTTGCCGCCGTTTATCACCGTGCAGACTATGTCCGCGCCGCTTATCTTCTGGACCTTCATCTCAACCAAGCCGTCGTCAATGAGCACCCTCGCCCCGGGGGCCAAGTCCTTGGGCAGGTCTTTATAGGTGATGGAGACGATGTCAGCATTGCCGGGCACGTCCCGGGTGGTGAGGGTGAAGGTGTCCCCGGCGTGGAGCTGGATGGGGCCCTCGGCGAAGTTGCCGACCCTTATCTCCGGGCCCTTTGTGTCAAGCAGCGTGGCGATGGGCAGATGGAGCTCGTCCCTCAGGCGCTCCACCATGTCAAGCTTGGCCCTTGCGTCCTTATGGTCCAGATGGGAGAAGTTGAAGCGGGCTGCGTTCATGCCCGAGAGCATCAGCTGTCTGAGCACGGATTCCTCCTGGGTAGCGGGGCCTAAAGTGCAGATTATCTTAGTCTTTCTTGTCATGGCGGGAGCTCCTCTCATTTTATTTGGCGTTTTTTCCATTATACCACAGCCGCCCTGTATTTTAAATCCCTATTTTGCCTTAATTTATGGTTTCTTTTGCCGATTATTATACAAAGGGGGTTATAATATGGCAATGAAGATTACATCAGGCGCCGCTCAGAGAGGCGTGCCCGCCGTACAGAACACGTCCGAGCCTCAGCGCTCCGAGCCCACGGCTAAGGCCGAGGGCCGCCGGCAGCAGCGGGAGGACCGGCTGGAGCTCTCTGATGAGGCCCTTGCCGTCCTGCAGGGCGGGGAGCCCCAGAAGGCCAAGGAGCCGGAGCCCCAGGAGGATATCGTCGAGCCTAAGGAACTGTCCCCGGCCGACCAAAAGCTTAAAGACAAGCTCAGCGCCATGAAGTCCATGAAGCAGATGATTTCAAGCCTCAGGGAGCAGAACGCCCAGATGGCGGAGCAGTCCGAGAAGCAGGCGGAGGCCATGAAGGAGTCCCTGGAGAAGATGAAGCGCTGCTCCAAGATAGCGAAGAATATACAGAAGGGGCATAAGGTGCCTCCGAAGGACGAGAAGTATCTTTTGGAAAATGACCCGAAGCTCTACATGATGGCAATGGCCCTTCGTATGCTTGAGGACCCGGATAATAAGAAGGTGAAGTCCGAGCTCAAGGACGAAGAGGAACAGCAGCAGAATGAGGAGATGCCCGAGGTTGGTGGCGTTGAGGGGGATATGTCCCCTGATATTGCCATAGAGATGAGTGCGGACGTCAGCGTGGAGTGATTGGCGCGCCGCTTGGGAAAGGGGAGTATTCTGATGGGTATGAAATCTCAGGACAGCGGTTTTGAGTTTCTTGCGGAGAAAGAGGCCATGTGGGCCGAAATGCTCATGCAGGCGCTGAAGGACAACGGCATCGCCTGTGCCGCCACGCCCGTGCATGGAGCCGGGTTGGTTTTGAGGACAGGTATGGTAGAGCGGATGAGGGTTTTTGTTGCGCCGGAGAAGAAGGCTCGGGCAGATGAAATTTTGGAGGAGCTTTTTGGGGGGGCTGAGGATTAGGAAGGCGGTAAACATGTTCAGGTGCAAAAAGTGGTTAAGGACGGCCACGACCGATTGTGATGTGGAATATAACGGCACGGTTATTCACGCGGTGAACGTCCCGGCAAAGCTGTGCCCGGAGTGCGGTGAGGTCACCGTGCCCGACATTATCCGGGAGCGGGTTCTCCAGTATGCCTCGGACAGGGGCAGGACCGCCATCGATTACGCCGAGTGCGAAAACGAGGAGGCGGCTGGGGGACAGGCGCTGCTGTGAGTTATAGCGAAAAGAGGCCCGAACGGCAAATTAGGACTTTTCCAGAAGGAAAAGTCCTAAATATTTGCCTTTCGCTTCGCTCAGGCACAAAGGCCATGGGGCTCTGCCCCACACCCCGCCACTTTTGAAAAAGTGGACAAAACTTTTACTCTGCGCCCTCCACGGCGTCAGCGGCGCCTTCCAGCCACCCGCCGTCAAAGAGCTCAATTATCCCCCTGTCGCACGCACTGGCAAGCGTCGGGTCAATGGGTATCCTCCCCATCACACTGAGCCCATACTTCGCCGCGACCTCCTCAATATGGCTCTCCCCAAACAGCTTTATCTCCTTCCCGCAGTCCGGGCACTTGAAATAGCTCATATTCTCAATAAGCCCCAGCACCGGCACATCCATCAGCTTCGCCATCTCCACTGCCTTCGACACTATCATCCCCACCAGCTCCTGGGGCGAGGCCACGATGATTATCCCCGCGAGGGGCAGCGACTGGAACACCGTCAGCGGCACGTCCCCCGTCCCCGGAGGCATGTCCACAAACATATAGTCCACGTCCCCCCAGCACACGTCCGTCCAGAACTGCTTTATCGCCCCGGCAATCACCGGCCCCCGCCAGACCACCGGCGCGGTCTCCTCCTCCAAAAGCAGGTTGATGCTCATGACCTTTATCCCGGTCTTGGTAGCGATGGGGTACATGCCGTTCTCGTCCGCCGTGGCCCTTCCTTTAAGCCCAAAGCACTTGGGTATGCTCGGCCCGGTGATGTCCGCGTCCAGTATGCCCACAGAGCAGTCCCGCCGCCGAAGGGTCGTCGCCAGCATGGACGTTACAAGTGACTTGCCCACGCCCCCCTTGCCGCTCACAACGCCTATCACCTTCTTCACGTTGCTCAGTGCGTTCTGGGGCTCAATCAGGCTTTCGGGGTTCTGCCTCGAGGGGCAGTCGGCCCCGCAGGAGGAACAGTCGTGGGTGCAGTTTTCAATGTTTTCGCTCATTTTGTGATTCTCCTTGATTTAAATTGTTATATGGTTCTTATAGTATGATGCCGTGGGTTTTCTTATATTCCGCTATCAGCTTATCCAGCACGCCCTGGGCGTATGACCGCGCGTTCTCTTCTATATTCTCTGCAAAGACCTTTTCGCCCTTGCCAACGCCCTCAAGCTGAGCAGCCATAGACTCAAAATAGGCTTTTGAGTATTTGCTGCCGTCCGGGTCCACGGTGGCGTTCCAGTTTATCTCAAGCGGGTGCTGGGCCTCCCATTTATCCATCCAGGCGGTTATTTCCTCTTTAGTGGTGCCCTGCAGCGCCCTCTCTATGGGGGAGAGCCCGCCATCAGGCTCTTTCTCCAAATCTCCGGGAACCTCTGCGCCCTCATTCCCGGCCTTTGCCCAGGTCATTGCCTTCATGGGTGATATCCTATTGACATTGTCCATATTTACAGCCATTATAAACTGCCTCCCCAAAAGTATTCTCATCTATAACCTCGGCAATATCAGGAAAAAGTTTATAGATACCTGAGCTCTCCCCCATCCCCATCCAGCCGAACCCCCCGCCCAATAGGCAGTATTGCATGGTTCTCCCCATGCCCGAAGTCGTCGCAGTACACCACCGGGATACCCTGCCGCTCCCCCAGCACCCTGAGCCTCGCATACAGCTCCGGGCAGGGCCTGTCGCGGAAGTTCCCGAAGATAAGGCCTCTGACGGACTTCATAAAGTCGCTCTGCTCGATGTACCCCAGCAGGGCGCTCACGTGCTCCGGCCCGCCGAACTTCTCGTGGTCTTCGAGAAAGAGTATGTGGGGCTCGGCATTATCTACCGGGAAGTACTTCGTGCCCAGCAACAGCGCGAAGTTCATGGTGTAGCCGCCGACCAGCACGCCCTCTCCAACACCGCCGGTGCAGGTGAGCCACTTTGAGTTCTTCTCATGAGTAGTCATGCTGTCGCTCAGGATATGCCCCTCGAAGTGCCGCCTGTTGTAGTCCGTCCAGCCGGTGAACATGGCGGGGCTTTGGCCGTAGTAGGTCTCAAGGCCGGTGTTGGCCCATATGGCGTTCAGGATGCTGGTGCCGTCGCTATAGCTACAGATGCGCTTGGGGTTATTTTTGAACAGCTCAAAGTCCAGGTACGGCAGCACCTCCGGAGCGCCCTCGCCGCCCCCGAAGAGTATATACTCAACGCTCCTGTCAGCCGCAAGCTGGTTAAAATCAGCCCCTCTCTCCTCATCTGAGGCGAGAAAGTCCCAGGTATCTTTATACATATTCTCAGCCTGTACCACGGAGAAGCCCTCTTTCTCCATACCCTCTATCATGCGCCTGTACTCCCAGGACTCCGGTATCTCCTGCCCGGGCACGGCCTCATATAGGGGCACGTGGCTCGGTGAGCACATGCCGATGGCACCGCCCCTGCTAAGTGGCTTTGCTCTCATCTTCATCATTCCCTTCAATATCTATTGGCAGCATGAACCAAAAGGTGCTGCCCTTCCCCAGCTCGCTTATGACCCCATAGCTCCCGCCGTGCAAATCCAGCACATTCTTGACTATGGACAGCCCGAGCCCTGTGCCCACCTGGGCCCTCCTGTGCTCCCGGTCCACCTTATAGTAGCGGTCCCAGATGTCCTGGAGCCGGTCGGCGGGTATGCCCTCGCCGGTGTCCGTCACGGATATGCGCACACTGCCGTCCGCCACCTCCTGGGCAAGGGAGACGGTCTTGTCCTCCCCGGCATAGTTCACGGCGTTGTTCACAAGATTATAAACCACCTGGGATATCTTCAGCTTGTCCGCTTTGATATATACGTCCTCCTTAGGCTCAAAGGGGAACTTAAAGTCCGCAAGCTTATCATAGCGGGTGAGTATCTCCCGGATACTCCCTGTGAGATTAAAGCGCTCCTTTTGGAGCTCAAGCACCCCCGCCTCAAGCCTTGACAAATCCAGAAGGTCATTTACAAGGTCGTTTAATCTGCCCGCCTCGTCGATAATTATCTGCACATTCTCAGGGGTGCTCTCCCCGGGCAGGTCCCGCATGACCTCGGCGTAGCCCTTTATCATGGTCAGGGGCGTGCGCAGGTCGTGGGAGACGTTGGCCAGAAGCTCCCGGCGAAGGCCGTCGGTCTTGGAGAGCTCGTCCGCGGCAAAGTTCAGCGTGTCCGCAAGGCCGCTGACCTCCCTTGAGCCCCTGCCCTCAAAGCGCACGGAGTAGTCCCCGCCGCCCAGGCGCTTCGCGGATTCGGTTATCTCCGTGATTGGCTTCGCTATGCGCCGGGATATTACCACCGCCAGCAGGATACCCAGAGGCAGGAGTATCAGCGTCAGGCACAGCAGCTGCACCGTCAGGGTCTCCACTGTAGAGGCCAGGGGCGCCGTCTCAGTCTCGATGATTATGAGCCTATGGTTCCCCGCCGGGGTGCGCACTGTCACGGCGTAGAGCAAAAGCCTCTCGCCGAATATCCTGGTGTACTCCCCTCCCATGAGGTTCACCTCCTCAAAGAGGGCCGCCCGCTCCATGCGGCTGAGCCCATAGGCCAGGCTCTCGGTAGTGAGGCCGTACTTATAGCCCACATACTCCCGCCCCAGCTCGTCGCTGACGAAAATGCTGGCCCCGGTATCGGCGCAAAGCTCATAGGCGGCGGGCATAAGCCCGTCGCTGTCAAGCTTTCGCGCCACCTGCTGGGAAATCCGCTTTGCCTCATGGGTCTTGATGGCCTGGTAGAAGGGGGTCAGGAGGAATATCTGGAACACCCACAAGAGCGCCACCGTCACCAGGGCGAATATGCCGAAGCCCGCGGCCATCTGGGCCCTCACCCCTGTGCGCTTTCTCGCCCTCATGTCTCCGGAGCCTCAAATCTATAACCCACGCCCCTTATGGTGACGATAAACCTGCTGTACGGCCCCAGCCGCTTCCTCAGGAGCTTGATGTGGGTGTCCAAAGTGCGATCGTCTCCGTAGAAGTCATAGCCCCAGACATTTGTAAGCAGCTGCTCCCTTGTGAGTGCCAGCCCACGGTTTTTCATGAGGTATGTGAGCAGGTCGTACTCCTTTGGAGAGAGCTCCACCCGCTCCCCGTCCACTGTCACCGTCCGGGCCCCCAAGTCGACCGTAAGCCCCTCAAAGCTCTCCGTCTGCCGCGGCTGGCTCACGCCGGGGCGCACACGGTTCATAATGGCGTTTACCCTCATCATCAGCTCCTTCGGGGAGAAGGGCTTCACCACATAGTCGTCCGCCCCCAGCTCAAAGCCGTGTATCTTGTCGTATTCCTCCCCCCGGGCCGAGAGCATTAGCACCGGTACCGGGGAAATCTTCTTTATCTCCGCGGCGGCGGAAAAGCCGTCCAGCTCGGGCATCATCACGTCCATAATGATTATGTCAAAGGCCCCCGGGTCCTTCCTGCACAGCTCCACGGCCTTCATGCCGTTCTCGGCCTCGGTGACCTTATGGCCCTCAAACTCGGCGTATTTTCGGATGAGGGTGCGTATCTTTTCCTCGTCGTCGGTTATTAGTATGCGGTAGATATTTATGTCCCTCCTTTTGCTCAGTCCATAGTTATTATTCTATCGGCGGAGACAAAATCCCGGCAGTCAGGGTCCTCAAGAGCCTCCCGTATCATCTCTATGTCAATCTCGTCAGGTTCCTCCTCGGGGATTGAATCCCAGCTGCTCCCTTCCGAATACAGGCCCTCCACTATCTTCCAAAGTCTTTTCGCGCCATCCTCATCCATTACGGCGATTGCCCCTATAAGGCGCTGTTTGATATCGCTCATAACCGGCATCCTCCTTTCACTTGTAAACCTGGCCCCGGTTTTCAATTACAGCGTCAATAATGCGCCTCTTAGTTTTAGGCTCCTGCTTATCCAGAAATTTCTCTGCCTGTTTTGAGTATTTTATAATGCGTCCGCCCATTTGCGTGTTCCTTACCTCTTCGGCACCAGCCGCTCCCGGCACTCAAGATACTTCTCCCTGGTCCTCCTTACCACTTCCTCCGGGAGCTCCGGGGGAGGGGTCTTGCCGTCAAGGCCGTTTGCCGTGAGCCAGTCCCGCACATACTGCTTGTCGAAGCTCTCGGGGGATGTGCCCACCGTATAGGCCTCCCTGCTCCAGAAGCGGCTGCTGTCCGGGGTCAGGACCTCGTCGCCCACCACGAGCCCGCCGTTTTCATCCAGGCCGAACTCGAACTTGGTGTCGGCGATTATTATGCCCCGCTCGTAGGCGTAGTCGCAACAGCGCTTGAAAAGTGCCATTGACACGTCGTAGACCTTCTGGGCCATTTCACTGCCCAGCTTCTCGGCCATATACTCGAAGGAGACGTTCACATCATGGCCCTCCTCGGCCTTTATAGAGGGGGTGAGGATGGGCTCGGGGAGCTTCTCGGCCTGCTGCATTCCCTCAGGGAACTTTTTGCCGCAGAAGCCGCCGGTCTTCTGGTACTCCTTCCACATGGAGCCGAAGAGGTACCCCCTTACAATGAACTCGAAGGGGAGCATTTTCAGCTTCTTCACAAGTATCGTGCGCCCCTCAAACTCCGGGCCCTGAAGCTCCTTCGGCATGTCCGAAAGCTCCTCTGAGACCATATGGTTTTTCACGATATCCTTTGTGTACTCAAACCAGAAGGAGGACAGGGAATTGAGCACCCGGCCCTTGTCGGTGATAGGCGTGGGGAGTATCACGTCGAAGGCAGAGATACGGTCCGTTGTGACGATGGCGAGCCGGTCCTCCGAGACATTATAGACCTCGCGCACCTTGCCGCTTATTATTTTTTCCATTTTGCAACCGCCCTTTCAGTTTTTTACCAGTATAGCGCAAAACCGTGAGATTTTCAAGTACCTTGGGCCCCGCTGCGCCGCCTAGTGCCCGGAGGGCTTGCGCCCCAGCATATCGTGCTCAGCCCCCAGGTCGGCGCGTATGAGCCTTGCCAGCGCCAGCCCCATGGGCACGGCGGCGGCCCAGACCGCTTTCTCCTCCAAAAGAGGGCATAAAACCGTCAGCACCGCCGCGCCCGCAAAAAAGGCCAGGACCATGCCCGCATGTATGAGCCCCCGGCGCAGGGCCGTGCCGTCCCTTTTGCACACAGCCTTGGCCAGCCCAACCCCTATCTGCCGCACATGGTTTGTGCAGAAGGTGGTCGCCATGGGAATGCCCTCCGCCTGCCGGAAGGTGTTGTACTGCATGGAGGCGATGAAGTTGACGATGACCTGCACGACCTGATGGGGCGCGGTCAGAGGGATAAACCCGATGATAAACAGCACGGCCGTCTCAAAAATGACCAGATATGTGTCCCAGCGCAGGAGCCCAAGCCTTTTCACGGGCTTAGGCAGTATCTCAGACACAAACGCCCCCAGAAGGTAGGCGGAAAGTGGGATAAGGAAGTACAGCCCTCCAAGCCAGTCGCCCTTCCCGAAGTTTATCGCCATTACAACCACATTGGCGGTCTGGGCATTGCAGAACACTCCCCCGCGGAGAACGTAGGTATATGCCCCCATCATCCCTGCGCCCGCCATGAGCAGCGCGTAAACTGTCTTCTGCTCACAGACAAGATAGCCCTTTTTTGAATCAGCGCTCATGCAAAACACTTCCTGTTCCTGTTTATTCCTATTTTTTCCATTTGCCTATTGAAAAAGCTGGGAATTTATTGTAAAATATATTCACTACTATTGGGGAGTGAAATCCATGCCCGCAAAAACCGTGCCAGTTTACTTTGAGGAAGTCCACAGCGAGTCCGTAAACTTCTGCCGCAAAATCAGCCTGAACAACGGCGTCACCCTGCTTTTTGACTGCTTCCGCGGCATAGCCGAGGGGAGCGACGGGATGACGTATCACCCCGTCTGCCGGGAGCTGCCCGGCCCTGCCGGTGATATAGAGATACTCGGCTGGAGCTCCGAAACCGACGGCGAGGTCCTTCTGCAGGCCGGGTCCGACTGAACCCGGTCGGGAAAATTTCAAATCCATATTGAAAGGGAGCCTGACGCCTGGCGCGCCGCGGCTCCCTCTTTTTTATCCGTTTTCTTTTGCCGCCCGGCCGGTGAGCCTGCTCACAGCAAAGCAGAGCGCAAAGGATATGCCCATGGCAAGGCAGGCGTACAGGGGGCCGTCCGGCGTGGTGAATCCGGAGAGCGCCGCGGGCAGGAACGCCGTCAAAAAGCCGCCCAGCATACCCGCCCAGGCCCCGGCCCGGTTTATCCCCTTCCAGTAGAGGGACAGGAGATAGGGCGCCAGGAAGGAGCCCGAGATTATCCCCCAGGAGTAGGACATCATTTCAAGTATGGGCGTGGGGTAGTTGGCGATAAAATAGCTCATGACAACGAACACAAGGCAGAGTATGCGCGTGAGCGCCGCTAAGTCCTTCTCATTCATATTCTTGGCTATGGCGGGCTTCACCAGGTCCATGGACACGGTGGAGCAGGCCGTGAGGGTAATGCTTGAGAGCGTCGAGACCGAAGCTGAGATAAGCAGCACCAGTATCACCCCCACCAGAAGGTCAGGCAGGCCAGCCTGGTCCAGCATTAGGGGCACAAGGAAGTCCTTGCCGCCCTCAGGCATATTTTCGCCGAAGAACAGGTGTGACAAAGAGCCGATAAAGTACCCGCCCCCGGCCACCAGCAGGGCGAAGACCGTAGAGATTATGGTGCCGCGCTTTACCTCGTGCCGGTCCTTTATGCCGTAATATTTATGCACCATCTGGGGAAGGCCCCAGGTGCCGAAGCTTGTCATCAGCAGCGTGGAAATAAGCGCCACGGCGGGCTTGCCGGTAAGGGGCAGCATTTCATGAGACCGCATGTACTCCGCCATATTGGAAATGCCGATGCCAAGGCCGCCCACCTGCGGGGACAGCACCACCAGCACTATCAAAGCCGTGACCCCTATCATCATCACGAAGCCCTGGACAAAGTCCGCTTTCAGCGTGGCTATGTACCCGCCCAGCACCAGCAGCAGCGCCGAGGCTATGGCGATAATTATCATGCAGACCTGCTCGTCTATGCCCAGTATCACCGAGCAGACGCTTGTCAGGCCCTTATACACCGAGGCCGAGTAGGGTATCAGGAATATGAAGATGACTATGCAGGCGAAAAGCCGCATTTTGGAGCTCTTGAACCTTGTCTCAAAGAGCTGGGGCATTGACTTTATGTCGTGCTTTCTCGTGTACTCCCTCGTGCGGTCGGCTAGGACCAGCCACGCCAGCAGTGAGCCGAACACCGCGTTGCCAACGCCCACCAGCACACTCCAAAGGCCGTAGCTCCAGCCGGAGCCGCCCGAGTAGCCGATGAACATTACCGCAGAGAAGTAGGCTGTGCCGTATGAGAGCGCGGATATCCAGGCCCCCGCGCTTCTGCCGCCTACGGTGAATGAGGCCATGTCCGTGCCCTTGCGGGAGTAGAGTATGCCCACCGCCAGCATGAAGATAGCGTAGACGCCTATCACTATCCATATCGTTAGTTGTTTGTCCATTGGTTGTTCATTCCCCTCAAACTTTTTTGCTTACCTCAGGTTACGGTTTATGGCACAGATAATGCCCTTGATGGAGGCGATGCTGATATTGCTGTCCACCCCCACGCCGAAGAGCCTCTCTCCGTCATGGCTCAGCTCGATATACGAGACAGCCTGGGAGTCCGCGCCCCCGGATATAGCGTGCTCGCTGTAGCTCACAAACTCATAGTGCTCCAGCCCCACAGCTTTTATGGCGTTAAAGAACGCGTCTATGGGCCCGTTGCCCTTGCCCGACACATCCTTTGTCACGTCGTCGTGGCGCACGGTGCCCTCAAAGTCCACTATCACCTTACCGTCGCCGCCATCCTCCTCGAATATCTTGTAGCTTATAAGGTCATAGGGCTCGTGCACGTCCAGGTACTCTTTTTTGAAGATGTCAAAGACCTCCTGGGCGCTTATCTCTCTCCCCTTCTCGTCGCAGTCCTTTTTGACCAGCTTTCCGAACTCCGGGTGCATGGCCTTGGGCAGCACATAGCCGAAGCTCTGGTGCATGACAAAGGCCGCGCCGCCCTTCCCCGACTGGCTGTTTATGCGCACTATGGGCTCATACTGCCGGCCCAAATCCGCCGGGTCTATGGGGAGATAGGGCACCTCCCAGTAGGGGTTATTCTCCTTCTGCATGGCGTTCACACCCTTGTTTATGGCGTCCTGGTGGGAGCCGCTGAAAGCCGTGAACACCAGCTTGCCCGCGTAGGGGTGCCGGGGGTGTACATTCAGCTCAGTGCAGCGCTCGTACACCTCTCTTATATGGTTCATATGGCTGAAATCCAGCTCCGGGTCCACGCCCTGTGAATACATATTCATGGCAATGTTCATAATATCAGAGTTGCCCGTGCGCTCGCCGTTGCCGAAGATAGTGCCCTCCACCCGCTCTGCCCCGGCCATAATTCCCAGCTCCGTGGCGGCGGTGGCCGTGCCCCGGTCGTTATGGGGGTGCAGGCTGATTATGGCGCTGTCCCGGTGCTTCATGTTCCTGCAGCAGTACTCTATCTGGTCGGCATAGGTGTTGGGGGTGCACATCTCCACGGTGTTGGGGAGATTTATAATCACCCTGTTCTCCGGCGTGGCCCCCAGCTCCTCCAGGACCCTGTCGCATATGAGCACCGCGTTGTCCATCTCCGTACCGGAAAAGCTCTCGGGAGAGTACTCATACCTTATATTTATGTCCGTGCTTGCGGTTATCTCCTCTGTGAGCTTGCGAATGAGCCTCGCGCCGTTCACGGCAATGTCTATGACCCCCTGCATGTCAGTGTTGAAGACCACCCGGCGCTGTAGTGTGGACGTGGAGTTATAGAAGTGGACTATCACGTTCTTCGCGCCGTCTATGGCCTCGAAGGTCTTGCGGATAAGGTGCTCCCTGGCCTGGACCAGCACCTGGATGGTAACGTCCTCAGGTATCAGGTCCTGGTCGATAAGGGCCCTTAGTATCTCATACTCCGTCTCCGAGGCCGAGGGGAAGCCCACCTCTATCTCCTTAAAGCCGATGTCGCATAAGAGCTGGAAGAACTCAAGCTTCTGCTCAAGGTTCATGGGGTTGATAAGGGCCTGGTTTCCGTCGCGCAGGTCTACGCTGCACCAGACAGGGGCCTTAGTTATGGCCTTGTCCGGCCATGTGCGCTCCGGGAGACTGACAGGCTTGAAGGGCCTGTACTTGCGGAAGCCAAGATTCATATGAAATCCTTCTTTCTATTAAAATATATATTTACGTCAGTTCGCCGGGGGAAAGCAAAAGCCCCGAACGCTTTTTGAAAGCGCCCGGGGCGAAAAATTCGCGGTACCACCCAGGATTCCGGCAGACATGGACCTTGCGCCATATCTGCTTCTCTGTGCCTCTGACAAGGCCGGGCGGGTAACGACGCCAGACGGCGGCGCTTACTGACCCATAAGGGCGTTGGGCGCGGCAACTCGGGGAACAGTATGCGCGGCGGTCCTGCCGCCTGCTTACACCATCCGCAGGCTCTCTGAGAGACAAAAAGCGCCGATTTCTTCCCGTCACAGTTTTTAGTGATATTATGCAGGGATAGTATACCATAGCTGGCGGGTATTGTCAAGGGGAGACGGCCATTTTGTGCCTTTATAAATTTTCAAAAACATTTTTAAAAATCTTTATAAAACCCCTTGACATTTTTATAAACTCGGTTTATAATATAGTCACAAGGTCAGGAGAGAAAAGAAACCTAGACAAACACTTTATAAATATTGAGAGGAGAGCTTTATATGAAGAACACCATCAAAACCATCATGAACACCCTGAACCGTATCCATTGCCAGGACGAGAGCTTTGAGCTCTTCATTCAGGAAAAGGCCAGTGTCTTTCAGGTGACTGGCGCCAAGGAGCAGGCGATGTTCTGGAACCAGGGGCTGCTGGCCCGGTAAGAGATTTACGAAGTTTTACGCTGAATTTACAAATTATTTATAAACTCAAAGGAGAGATTATTCATGAAAAAACTCGATACTGTTATCAGGAACGCCATAGACCGCCGCCAGGCTGAGAACCACGAGCGCTTTGTGCAGGAGAGGGCCGGGGTCTTCCAGGTCACAGGCCAGAAGGAGCAGGCGATGTTCTGGGTGCTGGGCCGCTGAAAAGACAATAAGTTTTCGTCACTCCCAATAAAAAGCATATCCCTCCGTCAATGGGGGGATATGCTTTTTTGCTTCTGAATATCTCAGCTAAAGCCGAAATAGCTGAGCAGGCCCGCGTAAATGCCCCGGGCAAAGGACCTCGGGTCCTCCCGAAGCTTCATTGCGTCCCCGGGATTTGAGAGATACCCCAGCTCCACGAGCACCGCGGGCATGGTGGTCCTTCTCAGCACATACAGGGATGAGTTCACCCGGACGCCGTTATCCCTTGTGCCCGCCTCCTGCACAAGGCCCTGTATGATGTGCTGGCCCAGCCAGAAGGCCTGGGTGCCCTCCTGGTACACATACACCTCCGAGCCGTTTATGGCCGGGTTGGGGTTGGAGTTGCAGTGTATGCTGATAAAGTAATTGGCGGGCCAGGAGTTTGCCATGCGCACCCGGGCGGCAAGGCTTGTGCTGTTGCTTGTGCCCAGGCTCTCCGTGGGCGTGTTCCTTGAGAGCCTCACCGCAAAGCGGGGGTCGTCCCGGAGCATACCCGCGAGGGCCTGGCCCACCACATATGTCACGTCCTGCTCCCTGAGTCCGTTGCCCTCCGCCCCGGCGTTGACGCCGGAGGGGTTATGGCCCTGGTCGATAAATATGCGAATAGGCATAAGTTCACCTCCTTAGCCCCAGTCTATGCCCCGGGGCGAAAGGTGGTGCTCAGCCGTCCACGTGCTTCTGTATGGCCCTGAAGGTCTCCTCGCTTATCACATGCTCTATCCTGCAGGCGTCCTCTGCCGCCACCTCCTCCGGCACGCCCAGGGAGGTGAGCCACCGGGTAAAGAGCAGGTGCCTCTCATATACCCCCTCGGCTATGGCCCGGCCCTCATCCGTAAGGCTGATATACCCGTCCGCGTCTACGGTCACGCACCCCCGCTCCCTCAGGTGCTTCATGGCGACGCTCACGCTGGGCTTGCTGAACTCCAGCTCGGAGGCTATGTCGATGGAGCGCACCGCGCCTGTGCGCTGCTGAAGTATCAGTATGGTCTCAAGATAATTTTCCGCAGATTCCTGAATTTTTTTCACTTTGGCTCCCATCCTTTCCGCTTATGTGATATACTGTTTATATTATAGTATATTAGGATACACATTTCAAGCGTAAGGAGGAACTCATATGAAATACCGCTATCTCGGCCTGTGCATACCCGGCTCGGAGGAGATTTGCGCCGATATACTCAGGGGCCGCCTCAAGGACCTGGATGGCCTCTCCCTGTCCGGGGGCTCCGTGGACTTTACCACCGCCGTGCCCTACAGCGGCCTGAACCTCTTTTGCTTCAACAATATCTTCCGGGTGCTGCATGCCGCCCCCGCCGTCCCGACGTCCGAGGGTCTTGCCGGGTTTATCCGCGCCCTGCCGGGCTCCCCCGCCGACTGGCCCGCCTGCCGGGACAATCCCAAGGGCACAAGGACCTTCCGCCTGGTATGCTCCTGCCGCGGGCAGCTGGTCTTTGTGCCCAAGAGGGCCCGGGCCGCTGTGGAGGACAGGCTCAGCCGTGAAAGCGGCCTTCGCCCTGACCGCTCCCTTCCCGACAGCGAGTTCTGGGCCATGGTCCGCTCCGACGGGCAGGGGTGGTTCCTCAAGCGCCTCACCCGGCATAAGGCCTATGATAAGCTCCTCTCCCCCGGGGAGCTGCACCCTGAGCTCGCATATATGCTCTGCTGGCTCTCCGGGCCTGGGCCCGGCGACCTGGTTATCGACCCCTTCTGCGGCCACGGCTCCATACCCCGGGAGCGGTGCAGGCGTTTCCCCTACAGGGAGATATTCGCCTTTGACACGGACGGGAGAATGCTGGACTCCTCCCGCCAAAAGCTCCCCCGCCGGGAGAATATCCATATTGTGAACCAGGACGCCCTAAGGCTCACAGAGGCCCTCGGGCCCGAAACCGTGGACGCCTTCATAACCGACCCGCCCTGGGGGCTCTATCAGGACCTGGGCATGTCCGTCGGGGAGTTTTACTTTAAGGCCCTGGCTGAGATGAACGCCTGCTTAAAGCCCGGGGGCCGAATCGTCCTGCTCACCGCCGCAAAGGATGAGCTCAATAAGGCGCTGGAAAGTATACCCGGGCTCGGCGCCGCCAAGAGGTACGACATACTTGTCTCCGGGAAAAAGGCCGGTATCTTTCTTATTGAGAAAGCAGCCTTACATGAATTGTAAGGTACGGCAAAGAACCTGAAAGAATTTCCGTAAGGATTTCGCAAGGAAGCCCTGCTAGAATATTGGTATCAAACGCGAAGGGAGTCCTTACGATGGCAGAAAGCAAGAAGAAGCGCACGGCGCTTAAAACCGTCCGGAACATAGTCCTGATATTCTTCGCCCTATGTATAACCGCCGCCGGGGGCGTTACCCTTAGGGGCTATTTTATGTACACCGCCGCCCTGGATGAGAAGCCGCTTATGGAGGCCGTCAGGGATATCCGCTCGAAGGAGGGCTTCACAGAGGCCTCAATGCTGCCTGAAACATACCTGGACGCCGTTATCGCCGTGGAGGACCACCGGTTCTATGAGCACGAGGGCGTGGACTATATCGCCATAGGCCGGGCCCTTTATAACGACATAAAGACCCTGTCCTTTGCAGAGGGCGGCAGCACCATCACCCAGCAGCTGGCCAAAAACCTGTATTTTACACAGGAGAAGGAGCTCACCCGGAAGATAGCGGAGGTCTTCATGGCCTGGAACATTGAGAGCAGGCTCAATAAGGACGAGATACTTGAGCTCTATGTGAACAGCATTTACTTTGGCAGCGGCTGCTACACCGTGGGCGACGCCAGCCGGGCATACTTCGGCAAGGACCCCTCTGAGATGACGGACTATGAGTGCACGCTCCTTGCGGGCGTTCCCAACGCCCCCTCGGCCTACGACCCCAGCGTGAACCCGGACCTTGCCGCCCAGCGCCAGCGGCAGGTGGTGGGGCTTATGGTAAAGTACTCCGGGCTCAGCCAGGATGAGGCGAAACTGCTTACCTGCGGTGTAAATTGAAGTGAAATTTCTCCTTAGGACTAGATTTTTCCCCGGGTTTATGTTAAAATAGATGAAAATGACCTCTATACCAGAAAGGGGAGCTCTATTATGAAACTTATCCTTGCAATCGTCAGCAACGACGACAGCGGCGCCGTGTCCTCGGCCCTGACCCGCGAGGGCTTTTCCGTCACGAAGCTGGCCACCACCGGCGGCTTTCTGATGGCTGGCAACACCACCTTTATCTCCGGTGTGGACGACGAGAAGGTTGACGACGTTATCGGCATAATATCCAAGTACAGCAGCCGCCGTACCCAGATAGTGCCCCACTCCTCCACCATGGAGGTGGGCATGTACTCCTCCTTCCCGGTCGAGGTCACTGTGGGCGGCTCCACCATCTTTGTGCTGAACGTGGACCGCTTCGAGAAGGTCTGATGGAATTTCCGGGATTTCTGGGGAACGCCCCTGTGAAGGAGGCCCTGTCGCGCGCCTTTTCCGCGGGGCGTTTTCCCCATGCCCTGCTTTTTTGCGGGGAGAAGGGCTCGGGCAGGAGGACCCTGGCCGCCCTCACGGCCATGGCCCTGGTCTGCCGCAATAAGGAGCGGGCCCCCTGCGGCGAATGCCCCAGCTGCATAAGGGCCCGGGCGGGGAGCCATCCTGATATCAGGACCATAGAGGGCAGCGGGGCCTCGGGAGCCCTTAGCGTGGACGCTGTGCGCGCCATGCTCGAGGACGCTTACCGTATGCCCGAGGAGGCAAGGTGCAGCGTATACATCGTGCAGCTTGGGGGGAACACTCTGGAAGCGGCCCAGAATAAGCTTTTAAAGCTCATAGAGGAGCCCCCGGACAGCGCCGTGTTCATCATGATATGCCCGTCGCCCGGCGCGGTCCTTCCCACAATACGTTCCCGGGCACAGATATTCACTCTGCGCCCCCCGGGGATACAGGAGGCCGCGGACTGGCTGTGCAAAAACAAAGGCGCTGAGCCCGAGGCCGCCCTGGAGCTCGCCGGGCGCTTCGGGGGAAACCTCGGGCGTATGCAGGAGGCCCTTGAGGGGGCGGGGGCCTCTCAGGCGTTCATAACAGCCGCCCGGGTGGCCTCGGCCATAAGGGGGCCCGGGCACGGGCTGCTGAAGGCCGCCGCCCCAATGCAGGGGGACAGGGCCCTTTTCAGGGAGACCCTTGAGAGGCTGGGGCTCATATTCCGGGACGCCTGTGTCCGTCAGGCGGGGGGGGAGTCCCTTCTCAGCGGCGCGCCGGAGGCTGTGGAGGCCCTTCGGAGCTTTTCCACCGGGCGGCTCATGGCCCTCAGTGAGCTTACTTCCGAGGCCCTTCGGATGCTCGAGCGCAACGCCAACGCCGGCCTGCTGCTCACATTTTACTGTGCCGGGCTTCAGCGGCGCGGCATACCTCATACGTTAGGAGAAAATAAATGGCAGAAGTGATTGGGGTGCGGTTCAAAAGCACCGGCAAAGTATATTATTTCGACCCGGGCGGGGTAAAGCTCAAAAAGGGCAGCCGGGCCATAGTGGAGACTGCCCGGGGCATAGAGTGCGGCGAGGTGGCCATGGAGAACACCGAGGTGCGGGACTCCGCCATTATACAGCCCCTGAGAAAGCTCATACGCCCTGCCTCCCCGGAGGACCTTGAGGCGGTTGAAGAGAACCACAAAAAGGAGAAGGCGGCGTTCAAGGCCTGTGAAAAGCGCATAGCCGCAAGGGGCCTTGAGATGAAGCTTGTGGACGTGGAGTACACCTTCGACAACAGCAAGATTCTCTTCTACTTCACCGCCGACGGCAGGGTGGACTTCAGGGAGCTTGTGAAGGACCTGGCGGGGATGTTCCGCACAAGGATAGAGCTTCGGCAGATAGGCGTGCGGGACGAGGCGAAAATGCTTGGGGGCCTCGGCATATGCGGGCGGCCCTTCTGCTGCGGGTCGTTTTTAGGGGGCTTTCAGCCGGTGTCCATAAAGATGGCAAAGGAGCAGGGGCTCTCCCTGAACCCCGTGAAGATATCCGGGGCCTGCGGCCGGCTCATGTGCTGCTTAAAGTATGAGCAGGAGGCCTATCAGGACCTTTTAAAGAGCACGCCCAAGGTGAACGCCATAGTGTCCACCCCGGACGGCAAGGGGGTCGTGATAGACCAGAACCTTCTGACAAGAAAGCTCACCGTGCGCCTTGACAAGGACCCGGACGCCGCCCCGAAGGTCTATACCGTGGACCAGATAAAGCTGCTTCGTGACGGCAGGATGAAGATAGACAGGAAGGAACTTGAGCAGCTGAAAGATTTGGAATGAGCCTGTCTAAAAAAGTTCTTGCATTTTTGCAGATATATGTTACAATATGAGTACAATGCGGCGTAAAGAATGCCGCAAATCTACATGGAGGTGTTCCCTATGCCTTATACTATCAATGACGAGTGCATTGCCTGCGGCGCATGTGCCGGCGAGTGCCCTTCCGAGGCCATTTCCGAGGGCGACGGCAAGTACGTTATCGACCCCGACAAGTGCGTTGACTGCGGCGCCTGTGCCGGTGTCTGCCCTGTAGGCGCTCCCCAGGAGGGCTGAGGCCAAACAATACCGAGAAGAAGCGAAGCCTGAAAACCTTGGGCTTCGCTTTTTTGTGATATACCTATTATAGGGAGGTAAGCTCATATGGACGCACGCTGGGAGCCCCTTGGCAGAAAGCTGAAGGTGCTGACGGCGGAGGGCTTCGGCTTTGGCACCGACACCCTTCTGCTTGCGGATTTCTCCATGCCAAAGCCCGGGAGCTCCTGCGCGGACCTGGGGTGCGGCTGCGGGGTGATATCCCTTTTATGGGGATACCGGGCGCGGCCAGGGTCAATCCTGGCCCTGGACATACAGCGGGAGGCCCTGGAACTCCTTGGGCGCTCCATACTTGACAGCGGCATGGAGCGGCTTATAACGCCAACAGAGGGCGGTATCCGGGACTATAAAAATATCCTCCCCCACCAGTCCCTGGACCTGATTGCCTGCAACCCGCCCTACTTCCCCCCGGGCAGCGGTGCTGTAAGCCGGTCCCCCCAGAGGGAGCTGGCCCGTCACAGCGCCTCCTTCCTGCTCACGGATTTGGCCGAGGCCGCCGGGTACTCCCTCCGGCACGGCGGAAGGCTCTGCCTATGCCTGCCGGCCTCGCGCCTTGGGGAGGCTGTGGCAGTGTTTTCCGGGCATGGCCTTGAGCCAAAGCGGATGCGGCTGGTGCAGCAGAGGCCGGGAAAGAAGCCGTACCTGCTTCTCCTTGAATGCCGCAAGGGCGGCGGGAGGGGGATAAGCGTAGAGGAGAACCTGTTCATAACCGACGGCTCCGGCATGTACAGCCTGGAGATGAAAAGAATATACGGAGATTATCTCGAACAATAGAAAGGAGCAGGCATATGCTTGAAAAAGGCGCGCTGTACGTGGTGGGCACACCCATCGGGAACCTGGGCGACTTCTCCCCCCGGGCCCGGGAGACCCTTATGGAGGCGGACTTTATCGCCGCGGAGGACACAAGGGTCACGCTGGGGCTGCTCAACCGCTTTGATATACAGCATAAGCCACTTATAAGCTATTTTGAGCACAATAAGCTGAGCCGCGGGGAGACTATAATAGCCCGCCTGAGGGAGGGGGAGACCTGCGCCCTTGTCTCCGACGCGGGCATGCCCGCCGTATCAGACCCCGGGGAGACCCTCATCGCCGCCTGTGCCGCCGAGGATATCCCGGTATACGTGGTCCCCGGGCCCACGGCGGCCATATCCGCCTTGGCCGTAAGCGGCCTTCCCACCGGGCGCTTCACCTTCGAGGGCTTCCTCTCAATGAACAAGCGGAGCCGCCGCCTGCACCTTGAGGGGGTACAGGGGGAGCTCCGCACCATGATTTTCTATGAGGCCCCCCATAAGCTCAGGCGCACCCTCTCGGACTTTGAGAAGCTCTTCGGCGGCGATAGGAAGATAGCCGTGGTCAGGGAGCTCACAAAGGTACATGAAGAGGTCTGGCGCACCACCCTGGGCGAAGCCGCCGCCCACTACCGGGAGCATGAGCCCCGGGGGGAGTACGTGCTGGTGATAGCCGGGGCGGAGCCCCCCGCCAGTCCCGAGCCCGAGTACACCATAGATGAGGCCGTCAGCATGGCCCGGGAGCTAGCAGAGGAGGGCATGTCCCCCTCAGAGGCGGCAAAGCTCGCCGCGAAGGACACGGGCCTCCGGAAGGCCGACGTCTATAAGGCCCTGACCCGGGGATAGCTTACTCCTCCCCGGGGCTGTCAAACTGCCCCAGGGCTGTCAAACTGCACGTTCAGGCCGTTGAACTCAATATCCCCCTCAACGCGCACCATTATGTACCTCCGGCCGTCCACTATTTTTGTCTCCACCAGGTCGCCGTAGTCCGGCTCAAGTTTTATGGTCACTCCCGGGGCCTCTATCACCATCTCCTTAGTGTTTATGAGATTTCCCGGGCTCAGGGCCCCGCCGTCGAAGGCCTCGTCGAATTTCTCCTTAAAGGCCTCGGTCTTCTCCGGGGCCACCCCGCAGTCCTCCAGCATATGGCCGAGGGTGTTCTTCGACACAGTCAGGGGCTCGGGGTTCTTACTGGCCTTATGCTCCTCTACCAGCTCCGTGAGCCGCCCCTGGAGCTCCTGCACCACGCTGTAGCTGCACTCCTCCTCAAGGGACTCCGCCAGGACCTCTTTGAAGGTCTCCTTCTGCATGTCCGCAGGCATAGAGGGCTCGACCTTGAAGAAGCCCTCCACAAACTCCGGGTGGTTGTCGTCGGTCTTTTTGGTGTAGTACAGGGCGTTATAGATATTCGCTGAGCGGTCGTCGAAGGCCGGGAACATAAAGCCCAGCTCCGGGGGGGATATGAGCCAGTCCGCGTCCCGGCTGCAGATAACGCTCCCCGGCACGTCGTACCGCAGGGCGGGCTTTGTCTCCTTCACCGGGCAGATACTGCACAGCACATAGGTGAACACGTCGCAGGAGCCGTCCGGGTTGGGCGCGCCGTCACTGGCCTTATACGGCACGTCATATTTATCGTGGGCCAGCAGTATGAGATAGGGCCCCTCCATGGAGACGCTCTCCATCACCCGCCGGTAAAAGGCCTCAGTCAGGCCCTCGTCTTTAAGGCCGCTGTCCCTGAGGGCCATGAGCAGGCGGTGCTCCTCGCTGTCCACCACCTGCCGGGTATCGAAGACTATGTCGTTGAGCTGCCGGCCCAGGGTGCCTGAGAGGGTGCGCTTTAAGACGGAGAGTATGCTCTCCGTCTCCTCCTGGGCCATCCCCCCGAGGGACTGGCCGAACTGTGAGACTATCTCCCCCTGGGCGCTGACATAGCAGCCGTGGACGGCGGTTATATTGCTCCGCTCGGGGTTGAAGCGGCGGCGTATCTCCGCTATTTCCTTCTCGTTCATGTATCTCTACCTCGCTTTGCTTTTTATTTTTCAGAGCGGCTCTTACATTGTAACTCAAACTCCCGGGAAAAGCAAGAAAAAAGCCCTTGACAGGGATTCATATCTGTGATATTATAAATATGCTCCAATCAGAGCATATTTATAATACTCAAGTGGGAAAGGACATTGATTTTATGAACACCTGCACAGGCAGCCTTACAGAAAAAGTTTCCGTGAACATCAACACGACCACCCTCGCAGCCATCGACCTTTTGGTGGACAACGGCCATTACTTCAACAGGAGCGACTTTATAAACCAGGCCCTCCGGGAGGCCCTGGGGCGCAACGAGGCAAATATCCAGCGGGCCTCTGAGGAGAGCGGCAAAAGGCTCAGCAGCGGGTACTGGTTCATGGGCGTGTCAAGGCTTACCGAGCCGGAAATCGACGAGATACTTGAGTCCGGCAAGCCAAGGAGCGTAAGCGGCTACGGCGTGCTGAGCATTGACCCGGAAATACCCGCGCAAAAGCTCTTCGCGGCCATAAGCGGCATACGGGTAAGGGGCAAGGTCTCCTGCACACCGGAGGTCCGGGAGCACTATGACCTTAAAAACAAGGAGTGACAGCATATGCAATGGTTCTTTAACGAAGACAATACCCCTCCGGTGTTCACCACCAAACAGCACGCCGAAAGCAAGCATGTCACCACCGGCGTGCGCCCCCTGCCAAAGCGCGGGGTGGCCTTCTGCCTTGGCCGCGGGCTGCCGGTATTGCAGGAGCGCTTTAAGACAAGGCTCCTGATGGAGGAGCTGCCGGGCTTCATCGCGCACAGCCCGGTCTACACTATTGAGGGACATGAGGACGTCTGCTTCTTCGACGGGGGCAGGGGCGCGCCCCAGGCCGGGTGCTGTGTGGAGACGGTCCATGCCCTGGGCGTGGAGGAGCTGCTGGTAGTTGGCCTTTGCGGGGCCTTCGGGGAGGACACGGAAGTATGCGACGTGCTCCTCCCAAGCCGCCTGCTCATTGAGGAGGGCACCTCCCACCACTACTCCGCCGGCCGGGACTTCGCCGTGCCAAGCAGCCCCTGGCCCGGCGAGCATACGGCGGACTTTCTCACAGAGCGGGGCTTCACGGTAAAGCATCGGGACGTCGTCACCACCGACGCGCCCTACCGCCAGACCTACTATAAGGAGGCCCTCTGGCGGGAGAGGGGATTTTCCGGGGTGGACATGGAGTCCTCGGCCATTGTCAGCGTCTGCAATTATTTCGGCATGAGGTGCGCCGTGGCGCTGATGGCCTCGGACAGGCACCCGCTCTCCCCAAAGAGCCCGCCCTGGGCCTGGGGGAATCTGGATTTCAGGGGCAGGCGGGATGATTTTATCGGGGCTTGTGTGGAGATGGCGGCGGGGTAATCTGCCGGCACAAAATTGTCTTGACAAATTTAGCGCTTTGGTGTATCCTGTTGATAGAAGGATATACTAACTTCGGACCAGGTTCTATATGGATAGCTTCTGCATGAGACGAGTGACGGTTCTGACTCGTCGGTAAAATAAAAACTGACCGGGTGATGATGTTGAGTGACGGTTCCGACTCAACGGTAAAATAAAAACTGACCGAGCGAAGCTATCTGACAGGGGAGGGACATTTCCTCCCCTTTTTCTTTGATTATTGGAGTGTCGAATCATGGAATATTTAGCGGAAATTTACAGCTTATCCCCTCAGTTTTTTCTGGACTACCCCCAAAGCCAGTACCCAGAAATCCTCAGAAAGGCGAATAGGCCCTATTCATGTCTCTTGGTTGAATATTATGACAGCTTCTTTATCTGTATTCCCTACAGGTCCCATGTCCGGCACCCATATGCCTATCATTTCAGAACCTCGGCGCGGTCGCGAAGCTGCCAGTCCGGGCTTGATTACTCAAAATCCGTCCTGATAAACAATAGCGATTACATAGACAGTACTGTCCACGCTGTAGTTGACCAGGATGAATACAGGGAAACTATACTAAATCTTCCGCGCATTACAAAAGAAGTGACCGATTACGCAACAGCTTATAAGGACGACCTTAACGGTATCAGCACCCTTCACCCGAGGGAATGGCAGCGCCGTTATGCAAATTCCACTCTGCCATATTTCAAATCCTTTTTGACTATATAAAAGGGAGCCCATCTGCGGCTCCTTTTTTGATTCTGCCTCCTGTTTCTCTTCAATTATGCCCTTTTTCATAATCACCCCTTTAAAAGTAAACTCGGGCTCCCCCAAAAATCCCAAATCCCCCCTTGACAACTTCAAAAGACAGAGGTATAATGTTAGCAGTCTAACAGTTCGGTTTCTAACAGTACATAAACTAACTGTTCGCTGCCTACCAAAAGGAAAGGAGGAAGAAGATGGGGAAGGACTGCAAAAAGCTTCACCGGGTAGAGCACCGGGAAGAGGTCGGGTTTCAGATAAACGGCCTGTCCCATATGATTCGCTGGCTCACCCACCAGTATGTGGGCGAGGACGGCGGGCACTCGGGGGCCGGGGTGTACGGCTGGCTCATAGGTTTCCTTTATGACAATAGGGACCAGGATATTTTCCAGCGGGATTTGCAGCAGCAGTTCTCCGTGCGGCGCTCCACCATGACCGGGATTTTGCAGGCCATGGAGAAGGACGGCATGATAACCCGCAGCCCCGTGCCCTGGGACGCGCGGCTTAAAAAGATAGAGCTCACGGAAAAGGCCGTAGAGCGCCAGGAGAAGTTCCAGCAGACCATCGCCGCCATCGAGGCGAAGCTCTCCTCGGGCCTGACCCCTGAGGAGAAGGAGACCTTCATAGGCCTGTGCGAAAAGATACGCAGGTCCCTTGAGGACTGACCGTTATATTATTATTTAATAATAATTTCAGAAAGGACTGATAATAAAGATGATTCGCAAGCTTTCCCGCGCCATACGGGAATACAAGCGGGACACGGTGCTCACCCCTGTGACCGCCGCCATGGAGGTGGTCATGGAGGTCATAATCCCAGTGCTCATGGCGTTCCTGATAGACAACGGCATAAACGCCGGGGACATGGGCGTTATCTGGAAGGTAGGCCTGCTCCTGGTGCTCTGCGCCATAGTGTCCATGGCCTTCGGCGTGCTGTCGGGCTTCTTCGGGGCTAGGGCCTCCACGGGCTTTGCAAAGAACCTTCGGCAGGACATGTACTATGCCGTGCAGAAATATTCCTTTGCAAATATCGACAAGTTCTCCACCGGCAGCATAGTCACCCGCCTCACCACCGACGTGACAAACATCCAGAACACCTTCCAAATGCTCATACGCATTGCTGTGCGCGCCCCATCCACCCTCATCTTCTCAATGGTGATGGCATTCCTGGTAAACGCCCGGCTGGCCCTGCTGTTTCTTGCAGCCATACCCATCCTGGGCGCGGGACTCGGGTTTATCTCCATGAAGGCACACCCGGCCTTCACCCGCATGTTCAAGCACTACGACCGCATGAATACCGTGGTCCAGGAGAACCTTAGGGGCATAAGAGTGGTAAAGGCCTTTGTGCGGGAGGACTACGAGACCGAGAAATTCGTGGACGCCTCAGAGAAGCTGCGGCACGACTCGGCCCTGGCTGAGAAGATACTGGCCTTCAACTCCCCCTTAATGCAGTTCTGCATGTACGCCATAATCCTCCTGATATCCTGGTTCGGGGCGAAGCTCATAGTGGGCTCATCCATGACGACCGGCCAGCTCATGAGCATGATGAGCTACGCCATGCAGGTGCTCATAAGCCTTATGATGCTCACCATGATACTGGTGATGGGCACCATGTCCAGGGCCTCGGCCGCCCGCGTGGTGGAGATTTTGGATGAGCAGAGCGACATACTTAACGGCGAGAAAAACCTTACCGCCGTCAAAGACGGCTCAATACAGTTCAGGGACGTGGACTTCAACTATAAGCGCTCGGGCCGCGCCTGCCTTTCCGGGATAAACCTCGACATCAAGTCCGGGCAGACAGTGGGCATTTTAGGCGGCACCGGCAGCGGCAAGTCCAGCCTTGTGCAGCTTATTCCAAGGCTCTACGACGCTGTGAGCGGGCAGGTCCTGGTGGGCGGCGAGGACGTGCGGGACTATAACGTGGAGGCCCTCCGGGAGGAGGTGGCCATGGTCCTTCAGAAGAACGAGCTCTTCTCCGGCACCATCAAGGACAATTTAAGATGGGGCGACGAGAACGCCACAGACGAGGACATTGAGCGGGTCTGTAAATTGGCCCAGGCCGACGGCTTTATAAGGGAGTTCCCCGATGGCTACGACACCTATATCGAGCAGGGCGGCACGAACGTCTCCGGCGGGCAGAAGCAGCGGCTCTGCATAGCCCGGGCCCTTTTAAAGAAGCCCAAGATGCTTATTCTTGATGACTCCACCAGCGCCGTGGACACCCATACCGACGCGCTGATAAGGGACGCGTTCAAGAACGAGATACCCGACACCACCAAGCTGATAATAGCCCAGCGTGTCAGCTCCGTGCAGGACGCGGACCAGATAATCGTGCTGGACGGCGGCAGGATAGCAGACGTAGGCACCCACGAGGAGCTTTTGAAGTCCAGCCCAATTTACAGAGAAGTCTACGAATCCCAGCAGAAAGGAGAGACCGCGAATGCCTCCTAGAGGACCGATGGGCGCGGCCTACGCCAAGAACAGGCCGAAACCGAAAAACCAGGGGAAGACCATAAAGAGGCTTTTAAGCTATATGGACCTCCCCAACAGGATACGCATGGCAGTGGTGCTCGTTTGCATTTTAGTCAGCGCCCTTGCCGGGGTCATGGGCTCCATGTTCCTTGAGACCCTCATCGACGACTACATCACCCCCCTGCTCCAGATGGAGAACCCTGTATTTACAGGGCTCCTGAGGGCCCTTGGCACCATGGCGCTGATATACCTCATGGGCGTTGTCACCACCTTCACCTATAACTGGCTTATGGTGAACGTCTCCCAGGGAATACTCAAGGACATAAGGGACGACCTGTTCTCCCATATGCAGCGCCTGCCCATAAAGTACTTCGACACCCACACCCACGGCGACATCATGAGCCGGTACACAAACGACACCGACACCCTCAGAATGCTCATTTCCCAGAGCATACCCCAGCTCTTCAACACCGTGATAACCCTCGTGTCGGTGTTCATCGCCATGGTGAGCACCAGCGTGCCCCTGACCGTTCTGGTGCTTGTGATAGTGGCCTTCATGCTGTTCCTCACCGGGAAGATAGGCGGCATGTCCGGTAAGTACTTCGTGCGCCAGCAGAAGTCCCTGGGGAATATCAACGGGTATATCGAGGAAATGGTCACCGGGCAGAAGGTGATAAAGGTCTTCTGCCACGAGGAGCGCGCCAAGGAAGACTTCGACAAGCTCAACGGCCAGCTGAGAAGCGACAGCGCGAGGGCCAACAGCTTCGCCAATATAATGGGCCCTGTCATGAACAATATGGGGCACCTGCAATATGCGCTCATTGCCATAGCCGGCGGCGCTCTGGCCATAGGCGGCGTGGGCGGCCTGACCCTTGGAGGCATAGCGGCGTTTTTGCAGCTCAGCCGCAGCTTCTCCCAGCCCATAGGCCAGATAGCCCAGCAGTTCAACGTGATAGTCATGGCCTTAGCGGGAGCAGAGCGTATCTTTGAAATGATGGACGAGGCCCCCGAACAGGACGAGGGCTACGTCACCCTGGTGAACGCCAAAGAGGTAGACGGCGTCCTCACCGAGACCCCCGAGCGCACCGGACTCTGGGCCTGGAAGCACCCCCATAAGGAGGACGGCACCGTCACCTATCAGCGGCTCACCGGCGAGGTGGAGCTACTGGACGTGGACTTTGGCTATAACGAGGAGAAGCTGGTGCTCCACAACATCGACATCGACGCCCAGCCCGGCAAGAAGATAGCCTTCGTGGGCGCCACGGGCGCGGGCAAGACCACCATCACCAACCTCATAAACCGCTTCTACGACATCGCCGACGGCAAGATTCGCTATGACGGCATCAATATCAACAAGATAAGAAAGCCCGACCTGCGCCGCTCCCTTGGGGTGGTGCTCCAGGACACCAACCTCTTCACCGGCACCGTCAGGGACAATATCCGCTACGGCAAGCTGGACGCCACCGACGAAGAAGTTGAGGCCGCCGCAAAGCTCGCCAACGCCGACGGCTTCATACGCCGCCTGCCCGAGGGCTACGACACTATGCTCACCGGCGACGGCGGGAGCCTGAGCCAGGGCCAGAGGCAGCTCCTCAGTATAGCCCGCGCCGCCGTGGCCGACCCGCCCGTGATGGTGCTGGACGAGGCCACCTCCTCCATCGACACCCGCACCGAGCGCCTGGTGCAAAAGGGCATGGACGGCCTCATGCAGGGCCGCACAGTCTTCGTCATCGCCCACAGGCTCAGCACCGTCCAGAACTCCGACAGCATCATGGTGCTGGAGCTGGGGCATATCATTGAGCGCGGGACGCATGAGGAGCTCATTGCCCAGAGGGGGAAGTATTATCAGCTTTATACTGGGGCGTTTGAGTTAGAGTAATTATTTCATAAAATTCCTTGACACTTCGTCCAAAATCGCATATACTAGTACTGGATGAAGGACGTCATTCCTTCGGTGCGGCTGGGCACCAGAAAATCCGAAATTTATTCCAGACAGAGGGCTGGAGAGTTGGCAGGCAACGGAAAAACCTGAGAGCTATGCGGCAGAACGGCTGAGGCCGGAGGGAGCCGAGAGTTGGCGGACAACGGTAAAACCAGCTATAAAGGGGAGACGCATAGCGCCGCGGCGTTATAGTCTCCCTCTTTCCTTGCCGCCGAGAATATGGGAAAAGATGTGTCGCTTATCATGAAAAGCTTTACAAAGGAAGAGGCTGTGGGCATAGTTGTGTCCGGCGCGGAAAAGTACAAAGACGAGCTCCTTGACAGAAGCCTCCTGTTCATCTGCGCAGACAAGCATATGCGCGTCACCGCCGTTGAGGCGGCCTTTTATGACAAAAACTTCCTCCATCTCACAGGCCTGAAGGTACATAAAAATCCCCCCATCCCTGCGGCAGATTTCTTCAGAAGGTGCATAGCCCACCGCCTGAGCCCCTCCGACTTCGACTTCTCAGACGACGGCACAACGCATCTGAAGCTGGAAATACTGCCAAAGGTGCTGAACAAAAGCCTCTCTGCCCATATGCTCGGAGACTGCGGCTCCGTAAGGCCGAAGCTGTACACAGAAAAGCTGGTGGGCGGCGAAAAGGCCTGCGTGGGCCTAGTCACAGACGCCCTCACCGGCTCATATGTCCCAAACACGGTTCTGAAAGAGGATATCAGAGACAACGTGGCCGAATGCCTGAGAGTGATAGCCGTGTACCGCAAGGAGCTTTACGAGGAAAAATACGCAGAACTGACCTTTCGAGCCAAGAAAACGGACTGGGACAGGGTGATTTATCCCGAAGCCTACGGGTATCTCCCGGTTCCGAAGGGCTAGCTTGCACACAAAAAAGGGAGCCGAAGGGCTCCCTTTTACTTACCGCCAATCAATCAGTATACAATATTCCGAATCCAAATCAAAGGGGCACTCCGAGGTCTCCACCTTCACCGGGTCGCCGCCGTCAACGGAGGTGATGTAGATATCCGTGCCGCCCGAGCCGTTCTTGGGCTTGGACATGAAGGCAATCTGTGTGCCGTCCGGGCTTGCTACGCCGTAGGAGTTGTAGCGGGAGTCGCCGGGGATGTATTCCGTCTCGGTCTGAGCGTCAGTGTCGACGATTATGCTGTTCTCTATGATGCTTGTCAAACTGACATATTTGTTGACTATAGCCCGGTGGTCGTCTATCCATGAGGTCACGTACTCTGATTGGTAGGTTCTGTTGCCTTTCTGGAGCAGGGCACCTTTTTCAGTGTAAGGGTGCCCAATTTCTTTGACCGCTCCCTCCTGCACGGCTTCGGGAACTGGATTGTCCACAGGGACATAATCCTCCACGTACATAAACACATTATCCCTGCTGGTGTTATACCCAAATCCTATGCAGCCGTTTGCAAAGCCCTCCGGTTTATAATCGACCGGGTCTTCAAAGTCGCTTTTGCGTTGCAAGCCAAGAGCCTCGGTCAAATCAAAAAAGCTCCCTTGGGTATCGACCCAGCCCACATGCTGGTCGTGACCTTCTGCCATTATTGCAAACACGCACATCTTGTCATAATCGTCGGAGAACAGATGGCGGTTCAGCCGCGCCCCATAAAGGTCAAATTTATCTCCGGGCACCGCCGTGGGCAGCAGGAAGCTGGTAAACAAGCTCGCAGCTCCTGTGTCAGGGTCGAGGCAGTAAACCTCATAAAGGCGCGGGTTTGAGCCCCACTTCTGTCCTGCATTGAGGAACACCAGCCCCTTCGCCTCGGGCTCCGGCGTAGGCGTGGGCTCGGGTGTAGGCTCCGGTGTTGGAGTAGGTTCCGGGGTGGGCTCCGGAGTGGGTGTCGGCTCCTCCAAGACCGCGCTGCTCTCCGGCGGCGGGCTCTCCCCGCTGGTGCTGCCGCAGGAGGGCAGGACGAGGAGGGCCGCCAAAAGCAGCGGCAATATGAATTTTTTCATGTAAGGCCTCCTAAAATTGTTTTCCCAGCGACACCCACAAAGGGCAGGCACCAGACCCGCCCCGTGGGCTCGCCGCCGAGACAACAAAAGCGGCGCAGGGGACTTTTACCCTACACCGCCGGAAGCTACACGCAAAATCTGATTAGCCCCTTGTAAAAAACTTGGGGATTGTTTATAATAGATATGGTGCAGATATTCTGCTGTGTGGGAGAGTGCGCTCCTGCATAGGGGCGTTGGGGATGGCGGTCCCCGGCGCCCTGCCTTTTTGCTTCGTTGTCTCGATTACATTTTACACCATATTGCGGGGAATAGCAAGAGCTTTTTGCTCCCCAGCCCGGGATTTTCTCCCAAAATCCAAAACCCCTTGACATTTCCCTCCCATAAGGCTATAATCTAAAATAATAAAAAATGCAGTGAAGAGGACGCCGAAGCCGTCCCTGCCTGCCGCCAGAGAGCCCGCGCCACAGGCTGAGAGCGCGGACGGCGGGCGTGGCTTCGGTACCGCCTTGGAGCAGCTGCCGAAAGGACAGACGGACGGCCCCGTTACAGGCCTATTAGAGGAGACTTTGGTTAAGTGAAGTCTTGAATCCGGGTGGAACCGCGGCGCGCCTTAAATTTTTACTCAAAAGGCATGTGTCGCCCCAGGGGAGAGTTCATCGTTGTATGGGCTCTTACGCTGGGGCTTTTTTCATTGCCCCGGCAGAAAGGAGAAAAGCTATGATTACTATCGACCTGAAAGGCCAGCCAAAGGAGTTCGAGAGGGGGGTGACCCCCGCCGAGGTTGCAAAGTCCATTGGCATGGGGCTGTATAAGTCCGCCTGCGCCGCGAGAGTTGACGATGTGGTCTGCGACCTACGCACGCCACTTAACGAGGACTGTAAGCTGGAGATACTCACCTTTGACGACCAGGACGGCAAAAAGGCCTACTGGCACACCACCTCCCACATCCTGGCCCAGGCCGTGGGACGCCTGTTCCCCGGCACGAAGTTCGCCATCGGCCCGGCCATCGACAATGGCTTCTACTACGACTTCGACCTGCCCGCCTCCATCTCCCCCGACGACCTGCCGAAGATTGAGGAGGAGATAAAGAAGATTATCAAGGAGAACCATGAACTCACCCGCTTCGAGCTGGACCCCAATGATGCCATGGAGAAGATGTCCGGCCAGGAGTACAAGCAGGAGCTCATTGAGGAGCACTCAGGAAACGGCGAGAAGATAAGCTTCTACGAGCAGGGAGACTTCTGTGACCTGTGCGCCGGCCCACACCTTATGAGCACCGGCGGGGTGAAGGCCGTGAAGCTCACCTCCATCACCGGGGCCTATTGGAGAGGGGACTCCACAAAGAAGATGCTCACCCGTATTTACGGCATATCCTTCCCCAAGGCGAGGCAGCTTGAGGAACACCTGCAAATGCTCGAGGAGGCAAAGAAGCGGGACCACCGCAAGATAGGCCGGGAGCAGGGCCTCTTCATGCTCCGGGACGAGGGCCCGGGCTTCCCCTTCTTCCTCCCCAAGGGCATGGTGCTGAAGAACCTGCTTATCGACTATTGGCGGGAGGTCCACAAGCGCTACGGATATATGGAGATAAGCACCCCAATAATGCTCAACCGCCAGCTCTGGGAGCGCTCCGGACACTGGGAGCACTATAAGGACAATATGTACACCACCGTGATAGACGACGTGAACTTCGGCATTAAGCCCATGAACTGCCCCGGCGGTATGCTGGCCTACTCAAACGAGCCCCACTCCTACAAGGAGCTGCCCATGCGCGTGGGGGAGCTGGGCCTTGTCCACCGCCACGAGCTCTCCGGGACCCTCCACGGCCTCTTCCGCGTGCGCTGCTTCACCCAGGACGACGCACATATCTTCATGACCCCGGACCAGATGCAGGACGTTATCCAGGAGGTAGTACGGCTCTTTGACGAGGTCTACTCCACCTTCGGCTTAAAGTACACCATCGAGCTCTCCACCATGCCCGAGGACCATATCGGCACCGTCGAGGAGTGGGAGAAGAACCAGGATATTTTAAAGCAGGCCATAACGGCCATGGGCAAGGACTTCGTGATAAACGAGGGCGACGGCGCCTTCTACGGCCCGAAGCTTGACTTCCACATAGCCGACTCCTTAGGCCGCACCTGGCAGTGCGGTACAATCCAGCTGGACAGCCAGCTCCCCGAGCGCTTCCAGCTTGAGTACACCGGCGAGGACGGCCAGAAGCACCGGCCCGTGATGATACACCGGGTGGTGCTGGGCTCCATCGAGCGCTTTATCGGCGTTATCACCGAGCATTTGGCGGGCAAGTTCCCCCTGTGGCTCAGCCCGGTGCAGGCTGTTGTCCTGCCCATATCCGAGCGGCACCACGGCTATGCCAAGGCCCTCGCCTCAAAGCTTGAGGAGGCCGGGCTCAGGGTGGAGTGCGACCTCAGGAGCGAGAAGATAGGCTACAAGATTCGGGAGGCCCAGGTGCAGCAGACCCCCTATATGCTGGTGGTGGGCGACAAGGAGATAGAGTCCGCGGGCATTTCCGTGCGCCACCGCAGGGAGGGCGACATCGGCCTCATGGACGCCGGCGCGTTTATAGAGATGGCCCAGAAAGAGATAAAGTCAAAAGAAATAAAGTAATAATTATATAGTCCCATGAAAAATCCCCGCTTTCCCCAAAAGGGAGGGCGGGGATTAAATTATGCCCACAAGAGCGGGCTCAAGTGGGTAAAAACTTGCCAACCTGCTGAAAAATGAATTTTTTTGCAAAACCTCTTGCATTTTTCTCCACGTTAGCTAAAATAGGTGGAGTTTATAAAACCAACGCCCCCAACGAGGGGTCTTGCTGAAGGCAAGGAGGGATTTCAAAATGTTCCAGCTTCGATGGGTATGGACGCGAATGGCGGGCTGCCACCGCCGGTATGTGTTCGCCCTGTTCTCCACCGCCGCCCTGGCTGTTCTGGCCCTGGGCAACTCCATGATAACCGCCCGGATAATGGACACGGTGTTCTACCCCCTGCAGGAGTCGGGCGCAGTGACCCCGGAGGTCATGCACGAGCTCATCCTGCTTGTGGCGGTCCTTGTGGGCTTCGTACTGTTCCGCACGGGCTTCGGCTACCTGCAGATAATGATGTACGAGACCTGCTCCCAGAAGCTTATCTATGAGCTTCGGCGGGACCTCTACAAGAACATGCAGGAGCAGGACCAGGCCTTCTACAGCACCTACCGCACCGGCGACCTGATGACCCGCCTCACCGGCGACATGGACATGATACGCCACGCGGTCTGCTGGGTGATACGCCAGCTCATCCACAGCATTGTGCTCTTTTTCACCACGGCCGTCACCTTCCTGGTCACCGACTGGCAGTTCGCCCTGACAATGCTGGCCGTGACCCCCTTCATCTTCTTTCTCACCTATATGTTCTCAAAGCGGGTGCGCCCCCTGTATGTGGACGTTCGGGAAAAGCTCTCTGAGCTGAACACCGCCGCCCAGGAGAACATCGCCGGCAACAGGGTGGTGAAGGCCTTCGCCCGGGAGGACTACGAGATAGGGCGCTTCGACGAGAAGAACCAGGCCTATAGGGAGGCCAACAAGACCTCATCCCTGCTCTGGCTCAAATTCAGCCCCTATATCGAGACGCTCTCCCAGTCCCTTTCAATAGCCGTGCTCCTGGTGGGCGGTATATTCCTCATCAACGGCAGGATAACCATAGGCACCTTCACCATGTTCAACGGCCTGACCTGGACATTATCCGACCCCATGCGTATGCTGGGCATGCACCTGAACGACCTGCAGCGCTTCTTCGCCAGCTCCTCAAAGATAATCGAGCTGTACTACTCCAAGTCCACCATCGTCTCCCGGCCCGACGCCGTGAAGCCCCAGGGCAGGATTAAGGGTGAGATACAGTTCAAGTCCGCCGGGCTCAAGCTCCACGGCACCCAGGTGCTAAAGGATATCGACCTCACAATAGAGCCCGGGGAGACCGTGGCTGTAATGGGCCCCACCGGGGCGGGAAAGACCTCCCTTGTGAGCCTGATACCCCGCTTCTCCGACGTGACAAAAGGGGAGGTGGACATAGACGGCGTGCCTGTAAGGCGCTATGACCTGAAGGCCCTGCGCTCGGCTATAGGTATCGCCACCCAGGACGTCTTCCTCTTCTCAGACTCCGTGGACGGCAACATAGCCTACGGCGACAGCGATATGTCCGAGGAGGAGGTAAAGCGCTTCGCTAAAATGGCCGACGTGGACTTTGCGGAAAAGCTCACCGAGGGCTTCGACACAGTGATAGGCGAGCGGGGCACCGGCCTCTCCGGCGGCCAGAAGCAGAGGATAGCCCTGGCCCGGGCCCTTGCAGTGAAGCCCAGCATTCTGATTCTGGACGACACCACCAGCGCCGTTGACCTTGAGACCGAGAAGTACATCCAGGGGCAGCTTGCAGGCCTCGACTTCCCCTGCACAAAGATAATCGTCGCCCAGCGTATCTCCACCACCAAGCGGGCTGACAAGATAGTAGTTATTGAGGACGGGCGCATAACGGATATCGGCACCCATCAGGAGCTCTCCCAGAAGCCCGGCTACTACAGGGAAGTGTTCCTATTGCAGAACGGCCAGGATGAAGACATGAATGAGGAGGTGGGTTAAATGGCCAGGAACCGCTTTGACGTTGACGAGAACCTTGAGACCCCGTTTAATATAAAGCACCTTTTGCGCGCCGGCACCTATATCGGCAGGCACAAGAAAAAGATGGTGCTCTCCCTTGTCTACTCCGCCGTTTCAGCTGCGGCGGCGCTGGTGGGCCCGCTTTTGGTCCAGCGGGGCATAAACGTGTCCGTGCCCAATAAGGACTGGAAGGAGCTCATACTCCTGAGCGTTGTCATGCTGGCGGCCATCATAACCTCCATCATGTTCGGCCGGGCCAGGAGCAAGAATATGATATCCGTGGGCCAGGACATAGTCTACGATATCCGCAAGGACCTCTTTGCCCACCTGCAGAAGCTCCCCTTCCAGTTCTACGACGACAGGCCCCACGGCAAGATACTCACAAGGGTGATAAACTACATAAACAGCGTCTCCGACGCGCTTAGTAACGGCATAATTAACTTTGTGCTTGAGATATTCAACCTCCTGTTGATAGCCGTCTTCATGCTCATATGCGACGTGCGGCTCTCCCTGGTGGTGATGGCGGGCGTGCCCCTGCTGCTTCTGGTGGTGATGATAATCAAGCCCGCCCAGCGCCGGGCCTGGCAGGATGTGTCCAACAAGAGCTCCAACCTGAACGCCTACCTCCATGAGAGCCTGGACGGCATGAAGATAACCCAGGCCTTCACCCGTGAGGAGGAGAACGCGGAGATATACGACCGCCTGAACAAGAACTGCTACCGCACCTGGATGAAGGCCCAGCTCACCTCCAACCTCATCTGGGTCTCGGTGGACAATATCTCCGTATGGGTTGTGGGGGCCATGTATATAGTGGGCCTCACGGTATTGGGCCCCAGTATGCAGATAGGCACCATCATCGCCCTGTCCTCCTACGCCTGGCGTTTCTGGCAGCCCCTTCTGAACCTCTCGAACCTCTACAACACCTTCATAAACGCCGTGGCGTACTTGGAGCGTATCTTCGAGATGATGGATGAGCCCGTCACCGTGGACGACGCCCCCGGCGCCACAGAGCTGCCGCCCATTAAGGGCCAGGTCACCTTCAAGGACGTGGTCTTCTCCTACGACGGCACCGTGAACGTCCTTGAGAACTTCAACCTCAATGTGAACCCCGGGGAGTCCGTGGCCCTCGTTGGCCCCACAGGCGCGGGGAAGACCACTGTTGTGAATCTCCTCTCCCGCTTCTATAACCTCACCGGCGGCCAGGTGCTCCTTGACGGCCATGATATCGCCAATGTCACCCTCCACTCCCTGCGCTCCCAGATGGGCATAATGCTTCAGGACAGCTTCATCTTCTCGGGCACCATCATGGACAATATAAGGTACGGCAGGCTGGACGCCACCGACGAGGAAGTGATTGAGGCCGCAAAGACCGTCTGCGCCCACGATTTCATAAGCCAGATGGAGGACGGCTATAACACCCAGGTGAACGAGCGGGGCTCCCGCCTCTCCCAGGGCCAGCGCCAGCTTGTGGCCTTCGCCCGCACACTTCTCTCAGACCCGAAGATACTCGTCCTGGACGAGGCCACCTCCTCCATCGACGCCAAGACCGAGCGCCTGGTCCAGCAGGGCCTCAATGCCCTACTAAAGGGCCGCACCTCCTTCATCATCGCCCACCGGCTCTCCACCATCAAGAACTGCGACCGCATACTCTATATCTCCGATAAGGGCATTGCGGAGATGGGCAGCCATAAGGAGCTCATTGAGAAGAAGGGCAGGTATTATCATCTGTATACAGCCCAGCTTGAGGACTAAAATACCCCGCGCAACCACCGGTTGACACATTTCCTCCCCCTGTTTCTTGACCCGCAACCGGCTCATGCTGTAATATATAGCCATACTAAACCAGAAGGAGTGTTGCAGCATGAACCTGTCAGAACGCATTCAGTCCCTTAGAAAATCCAAGGGCCTCTCCCAGGAGGACCTCGCCGACCGTATCGGCGTCTCCCGCCAGGCGGTCAGCAAGTGGGAGAGCGAGCAGTCCATGCCGGAGCTTGATAAAGTAGTTGCCCTCAGCGAGATATTTGATGTGAGCACCGACTATCTCCTGAAAGGCGCGGGTCCTGAGAAGCAGGAAAACGGCATTTGGAGCCGGGTGCTGTATATCGGCTCTTCGGTGTTCATATTCATCGGCCTGCTCGCGGCCTTGGCCACCTGGTATGAGGTGCAGAGCCTTTCCTCTGTGTTCGGGGCCATGACCGCACAGGTGCTGGGTGTTGCAGGGTATTTTATTGGCCGCATACTCTCGGACCGGCGGGCTTCATTTTGGGTGAAGCTGCTGAACATTTTGGGTCTAACCTTTATGCCCTGCTCAATGCTCGCGGGGCTTCTCACCCGGCACGCCACGCCTACTCTCGGGCCTATGTCGCCCTATCCCCTTGATGCCGGACAGCTTACGGTCTTTGCCATACTTTACCTCGTAATAGCCGCCGTATCAGCGGTACTGCTAAGACGCAGGCGCTAAAAAACCAGACCGCCCTATCTGCTACGGATAGAGCGGTCTTTCTCTTTTCGCTTCGCTCAAGCAAGACCGTGGGGCGCTGCCCCACACCCTGCCACTTTTGAAAAAGTGGACAAAACTTTTGCTCGCTTCGCGCTCAGCCCATCTTCTCCATCAAGTGGCTCTTCCTCAGCGCCAGCCTCACCACCGCGCACAGCGGCACCGACACCACCACAGCTATCACAGCGTTTATCCCCGACGTCACCGCCTTCGTCGCCAGCGCCGTCAGCACAGCCCCCATCTCGCTGCCCACCAGCAGCCCCTGCACAAACGCCTTGCCCAAATACAGTATCATATACGTCAAACTCCCCGCCGCCGCGGCAAGTATATTCTGCACATGATTCCCAGCCCGCGCCCCATGCACATTCGCCGCCCAGCCGCATACCGCCGCCAGCAGGAACTTAAAGAGGAACGTAAACGGCGCGCTTGCAATATAGGCCGGGTTGGTAAGGTCATATAGCCCCGAGCCTATCCCAGCCGCAAGTCCCCCTCCAACCGGCCCCAGCACAAAGCCCGACAGCAGACAGAAGATATTCCCCAGGTGTATCCTGGAAACGTCCCCTATAGCCACCGGCACCGGTACGCTCAGATAGTTCGACACAAACACCAGCGCCGCGAATATCCCCACCGCCGATATCCGATAGATTTTGGTCTGATTTTCCATAAAGAACCACTCCTTAGAGTAAAATATATATTTCCGGCTTAAATCCGTCGGGAATATTCAAGCTGATATATTATATGCGCGCCGCTCCGGTCTCCCTGGCGGCCTCTGCCACCGCCCTTGCTATAGCCGGGGCCACCGCCTTATTGAACGCGCTGGGGATGATGTTTTCCTCCGAGAGCTCATCCTCCGGTATTATCCCCGCGAGAGCCCTCGCCGCCGCCAGCTTCATCTCCTCGTTTATCTCCCGCGCCCGCACGTCCAGAGCCCCCCGGAATATCCCCGGAAAGCAGAGCACATTGTTTATCTGGTTCACGCAGTCCGACCGCCCGGAGCCCACAACTCTCGCCCCCGCCGCTTTCGCCTCATCGGGGAATATCTCCGGCGTGGGGTTGGCGCAGGCGAACACAACAGCGTCTCCGGCCATAGAGCTCACCATCTCTTTCGTAACGCACCCGGGCGCCGAAAAGCCCATGAACACATCGGCCCCCTTTATCACCTCGCTGAGCGTCCCCCTTTTTCTCTCAGGGTTAGTGGCCTCCGCAAGCTCAGCCTGCGCCGGGGTCATCCAGTCCTCGCCAGGGCATAAAGCCCCCTGCCTGTCGCAGACTATCACATTCTTGAGCCCCAGCGCCATCAGGAGCCTTGTGCAGGCCGTGCCCGCCGCCCCCGCGCCGTTCACCACCGCCGACACCTCTTTGATGTCCTTGCCCACTACCTTCAATGCGTTTATCATCGCCGCCACAGTCACCACCGCCGTGCCGTGCTGGTCGTCATGGAACACAGGTATGTCCAGCCGCTCCTTGAGCTTGCGCTCCACCTCGAAGCACCTGGGCGCGGCGATATCCTCCAGGTTTATCCCCCCGAAGGACCCGGCGATAAGCTCAACCGTGCGCACTATCTCGTCCACATCCTTGGAGCGTATACATATCGGGAACGCGTCCACCCCGGCGAAGGCCTTAAACAGCGCGCATTTCCCCTCCATCACCGGCATTCCCGCCTCGGGGCCGATGTCCCCCAGGCCCAGCACCGCCGTGCCGTCTGTGACTACCGCCACCAGGTTTCCCCGGCGGGTGTATGTATAGGACTTCTCAGGGGACTTCTGTATCTCAAGGCAGGGGGCCGCTACGCCGGGGGTGTATGCCACTGAGAGGTCGTCGCGGTCTGAGAGCTCACAGGGGGTTTCTATGCGTATCTTGCCCTGCCATTTCTCGTGCATTTCTAGGGATTTTTTGTTGTAGTCCATGGACTGCCTCCGTTATTTCATATTCACATGGGTTATTATACTACTTTGCGGGGATGATTGCAATAAAAAATGCAGGAAGCAATGCTTCCTGCATCAGGTCTCGGGGACTCTGTCCCCAAACCCCGAGTTATGCAAAGCATAACTCGACAACTTCTTGAAAAGGTTGACGAAACTTTTACTCTATGCGCTCAAAGTCTGCCGGGCCGTGCTTGCACAGCGGGCACACAAAATCGTCCGGGAGCTCGTCCCCCTCGTATACGTAGCCGCACACCTTGCATACCCAGCCCTTCTTACCCTCAGTCTCGGGCTTCGGCTTTACGTTCTGCTGGTAGTAGGTGTAGGTCATCGTCTCCACATGGGATATGACCCTTGACTCCGTCACGCTGCATATGAACATGCCGTGGGTGTCCAGGTCCACGTACTGCTCCACCTTCAAAGACATGAAGGAGTTGATATACATGGGCAGGAACGCCAGGCCGTTGTCAGACCGGAGTATCTCCTGCCCCGCGAACTTGTCCGCCGAACGCCCGCTCTGGAAACCGAAGTTCTGGAACACCGAGAATGGCGCGTCCTCACTGAGGCAGTTGATGTTCATTATCCCCGTCTGCTTTATCACGTGGTGGGAATAGTTGTCCTTATTTATACACACAGCTATGCGGTTGGGTGCGTTCGTCACCTGGGTGACGGTGTTCACTATGAGCCCGTTGTCCTTCTTGCCGTCATTGCTTGTGATAACATACAGGCCGTAGCCAATGTTGAAAAGGGCGCTGAGGTCGTGCTTATCGGCGGTGTCGTCCTGCCTCGCAAGATAATCCTGGCAGAGGTTCACTGCCAGCGCCTCCAGCTTCTCGGAACTCTCGGCGTTCAGTGCGGAGCGGATAGTAACCACCGGCTCAGCCATCGTCAGCTTCTTGGACTTCTCCAGCATGCCCTTCATCACCCTCGCCGCCATGGGCGCCCAGGAGCCGTTCTCAATAAGGGCAACGGTGCGGTTCTGGAAGTTGCGCTCTGTAAGGTGGGTAATGAACTCCCGCATGAAGGGGAATATCTCCGCGTTATAGGTGGTGGTAGCCAGCACCAGCTTATTATATCTGAAAGCGTCCTCCACAGCCTCGGCCATGTCCGTGCGGGCAAGGTCGTGTATGACTACCTTCGGGCAGCCCTTCTGCCTAAGCTTCTCCCCAAAGCTCTCAACAGCCTTTTTCGTGTTGCCGTACACAGAGGTATAGGCTATCACAATGCCCTCGCTCTCTGGGGTATATGAAGACCAGAGGTCATACTTCTTGATATAATGCCCCAGGTTCTCCTTGAGCACCGGCCCGTGGGTGGGGCAGATTATCTCTATATCCAGTCCCGCCGCTTTCTTCAGGAGCGCCTGCACCTGGGCCCCGTACTTGCCCACAATGCCGATATAGTACCTTCTTGCCTCACAGTCCCAGTCCTCCTCCACGTCCAGGGCCCCGAACTTGCCGAAGCCGTCAGCGGAGAACAGCACCTTGTCCGCGGTATCATAGGTGACTATGACCTCCGGCCAGTGGACCATGGGCGCGGCCACAAAGGCGAAGGTGTGCCTGCCTGTCGCAAGGGTGTCCCCCTCCTTTACAATAATGCGGCGGTCCTCAAATTCGTCCCCGAAGAACTGGCCCATCATTGCAAAGGCCTTCTCGCTTGAAACGATAGTCGTGTCCTTATACGCCTGCATGAAGGCGGCTATGCTCCCCGCGTGGTCGGGCTCCATATGCTGGATAATAATATAGTCCGGCTTCCTGCCCCCGAAGGCGCTCTCCAGGTTGTCCAGCCACTGGTGCGTGAAGTGGGCGTCCACGGTATCGAACACCGTCACCTTCTCATCCAGCACCACATAGGAGTTATAGGCCATGCCGTTGGGGACTGTATACTGCCCCTCGAACAGGTCCACCTCATGGTCGTTCACGCCAACATACTTGATATCCCGGGTAATTTCCATTGTGACTCTCCTTTATAAATTGGGTTTCTGTCCATATTATACCCAGATAAATAAGGTTTGTCAATCAGATATCCCGCCTCTTTATATCCATCCCCCCCGAGGTGGTGTTCATGCGTATGCCGGCGCTGCCGTCCCCGCATTTTTCCCTGCCGCCACCAAGGTCCTCTGTGGGGAAAGCGCACTTGAAGCTGCCGGACACGCTGTCGTGCTCCACGGTGAAGCCCGCGCCCCCGGGCAGCTCAAGGGTCAGCCCCCCTGAGACTGAGTCCATGTCCACATCTTCCGGCGGGGCTGTGAGGCTCAGAAGGACGTCCCCGGAAATGCTGTTCGCGCTGAGCTCCTCCGCCCGGCCTATGAGCCTGCACCCTCCGGACACGGTGTCCAGGGTCAGCTCCCCGGAGGAGACCGCTGTGAGCTCCATGTCTCCGGACACAGTGTTCACGGTCATCTTCTCAGAGGCCGAGGCGTCGCTGAGCAGGACCCCCCCGCTCACGGTGTTCAGCTCAACATTCTCCCCGGAGCAGGCGCTGACAACGAGCTCCCCGCTGACTGTGGAGACTCTGAGGCTTTCGGCCTTACAGCCGCTGACGGACATGTCGCCGCCGGTGTTCGACACGTCAAGGACCGCAAGCTCCCCGGCCAGTTCCCTGGGCAGGAGCACCTCAAGCTCCTTGTCGTTCTGGCCGAACCAGCCCAGGTTCACGTTGAAGAACCGCCTGAACCACTGGCCGTCCCAGCGCACGGTGAGCTCCCCGGAGCCCACGCTCACCTTCATCCTGTCGGACTCGCTGAGGGTTTTCCCGCTCCGCTCGGTGATGTGTATCTTGTCGTCCGGGCTCATCCCCACTGTGACCGGACCCGTGAGCCAGGATATGTCTATGCTGTCCACCTCGTCCTCGGCGGGGTCAATAATAAGTGCGTTCTCCTTGTCCCGGACTATCTCCTTCTTCGGGCTCCTTCCCGGCTCGGCGGCAATGCCTATGACTAACACACAGGTGAAGAACACTGCCGCTATGGAGCAGGCGGCTATGGTAAATATATGGCGCTTTTTAAGTTTCATCTTATGTCCCCCTCACTTGCCGTTCTGGTTCGTCGCGGCCCCCAGGAGGGTGTTTATTACCACGTCCACGGCTGTTGCGATAAGGAATATCACCCAGGTGATGTACCACTTGCCGGTGCCGAAGCTTATGACGAAGTACAGGGTCAGCACCAGGGGCCAGAAGGCCCCGTTGAAGGCCGCGATATAGTGCTTCTTTTTCAGCTTCTGCTTCTGCCACTGCTGGAAGTCCTTCACAACGGACCCGGGCACAGGCTGGGGGTCCTTGGGGTGGGCCCACTTGTCGTAGACTAAGAGCCCCACCCCGCAGGCTATCATTGTGAACATGCCTATGGGCCCCAGGGCCCCGCCCAGGGTGCTGTTGCCGAACATCTCCCCGAAGACTATAGGCGGCAGGACGCTCAGTATAAAGAGCATGACGGCGGCCGTGCGCACCAATGCCCGGCGGTGGTCCGGCTGGGGCCGGGGGTAGTACACCGGCTGGGGCACCGGGTCTCCGTTCTCGTCGTCCTCAAGCTGGGAGAAGAGCTCCCTCACGTCCCCTATGCTCATTATGGTAAGGTTATAGGCGTCCTCCGGGTCCTTGCCCTCGCCCACCAGTCCGTAGTATTTCTCAATGAGGTTCTGTGTGAGCTCAATCTTCAGCTCATAGGCCCGCTGGGTGCGGGGGGCGCTCTCAAAGAGCTGGTCCATATATTCGCGAATCCTGTATTCCATGTGGGTATCTCCTTTTAATATAGTAAGGTCACGGTGTTATAAGTGTCTGTATAAGCCTTTGGGACTGCTCCCACTCCCCGAGCATACGGTGGTACTCCTGCACCCCTAAAGGGGTTATGGAGTAGTACCGCCGCCGGGCCCCGGTGTTCTCGTCCCCCCAGTAGGAGGAAATCAGCCCCGTCTGCTCAAGCCTTCTGAAGGCCGTATAGAGCGTTGCCTCCTTGAGTTCATACTGCCCGCCGGTCTTCTCTAAAATAGAGCGGTTTATCTTATATCCGTAGCTGTCGCCGCTCATAAGGTGGGCGAGAATAATAGTGTCTGTGTGTCCGCGTATCATATCTGACGCAATGGACATGTTACCCCTCCTTTCGTGGTATTAGTATACACCTAGTTACTTCGCCTGTCAAGGTATATTTTGAGAGAATATACTTACGAGTTTATTAAGAAGGACTAACAGTGCCGTTTTAAAAGTATAACACAAATTATCATTCTTGCAAAAATACCGGCGCTGGGTTATAATAAGCAGCGAAAGCACGAAGAAAATTCCTGAGGTGTGGTGATATGACAAGCAAAAGAAGGGTGTATAAGGTACTACTAATTATTGTAATTATATTGCTGATATTAACCTGCATAACAGCCGGCATATCAATCTGGGAAAACCGCATAGAGAACCAGTTCCCCCAGTGGGAGAAGGTTTCGGATACAGAGGACAGAGGTTTTGAATCAAACCCCGATGTTGAGATGCGGTTTACCGGAATCGATTTTGACGTAGAGCTTCCTAATGGCAGTCATGCAGACAAGGTTCTGGTGGATGTTAATGTCAATACACCGGACGGTGCAGGTTTTGAGGATGGTCACTTTGCAGTGGACTACTTGTATAAAGATGAATGGTATAATGTGTACACTCTGTATACAGGAGCAGCATCCGCGCCGGTGGTTAGAGGCAATTTCCATGATATAATGGAGTTTCCTGTGCCTTGCGGGTTATTTGCGAAGGACGGAAAGTACCGTATGACCGTGTACGGGCTCGGGTGCTTTGATATCGATATTATCGGAATTGAGGATATCTGAATAGAAGGTATTTTGACATTTGGGCCAATTCTCTTGCAAAATCCCCGCTGATAGTTTACAATATCCAGTGAAATATCAAAGAGAAAGGTCCTGATAAAGTGAAAATACTTATCGTCCGCCACGGCGACCCCGACTACAGCATAGACTCCCTCACCGAAAAAGGCTGGCGGGAGGCCCACTACCTTGCGGACAGGCTGGTGAAGATACCCGCCGAGGCCTACTACTGCTCGCCGCTGGGCAGGGCTCAGGACACGGCCAGGGAGACCATGGAGCGGCTCCACAGGAGCTATGAGGTCTGTGATTGGCTCAGAGAGTTCCAGACGGCCATACAGCGGCCGGACATTGGGGAGGGGCGAATCTGCTGCTGGGACTGGCTGCCGAAGGACTGGGCTGACGTACCTGAATTTCACCGGCACGGGGACTGGCTTGATAACCCCGTTATGAGAGAGGGGAACGTAAAAGATGAGTACGACTGGGTTATAAATGGGCTGGACGAGCTCATTCTTCGCCACGGCTACAGGCGGGAGGGGAACCTCTACAGGGTCGAGCGGGGGAATAACGACACCATCGTGCTGTTCTGCCACTTCGGGGTGGAGGCGGTGCTCCTGAGCCGGCTGATAAACATACCGCCCATGCTCATATGGCACGGCATGGCCGCCCTGCCCACCTCAGTGACGACGGTAGTCACCGAGGAACGGCGGGAGGGTACGGCATACTTCCGGATGATAGGCTTCGGGGACACCTCCCACCTCTATGCAAACGATGAGCCCCCTGCGTTTGCTGCGCGGTTTGCAGAGAAGTGGGGAAACCCCGGCGAGCGCATAGATTAAAAGTTTTGTCCACTTTTTCAAGAAGTGGTAGAGTTATGCTTTGCATAACTCTGGGTTTGGGGCAGAGCCCCAAGTAAATAGCCGAGGGCACAAGCCCCCGGCTTTTTTGGTTTACGCTATTGCAATTTGTGGAAATTTCTGATATTATGTTCACAAGGAGTTCCGCCAAACAAACGGTGGACGGTTGGCCCTCTGACAGAGGTGCCTGAAGCCTCTGATTACATAGAAACCTGCTCAGCACTACATACGGCACTAAACGCGGGAATTGAGTATGAAAGGGGATAAGCTTATGAGCGTTCCAATAGGCGACGTCTTGGGGATAATGGCTACGTTGATAGTCGGCTTTATCAACATCATAGTCCTCCTCCTGATGGCCTTGATAGACGCAAAAAAGTAACCGCCCCGGCAAGGAATCGGTTACTTTTTTGCAAAATATAAAAAGTTAAACTGCCTGGGCCAGCCGTTCACCGGCGGGCTCCGCTTTTTTCTGTCTATATTATAACCCACCCCGGCCCGTTTGTCAAGCCTGACCTTCCGGGGGCCGGCTCATGCGCTCTACTCAATCCCATACTTCTTTGCATATTCTTTCAAAACATCTCTCCAGTGCTCATGCTCAAACCCTTGCTCGATATCCTCCGGGCTGAAATACGCGCCGTCCATCATGGACTGGATGGCAGCCTCAGCAATCAGACATTCCCGAAGATAGCCGCTGCTAAGCGACTCCTCAAGGTCAATCACCATCTTGAGGTTTACGCCGCCAATAGCCCCCTTATAAAAAGTGCTCCCCTTACCAAGGAGCTCCCCTATGCGCTCAAAGCAGTCTATGCCCTTGCGCATTTGGGCTATAGTGGCTGTGCGTGTATACTGTTCCGGTGTTTTCATAGGCCTCTCGCCTCCGTTTAAAATATTGTCAACTGTCGTGGACAGAGCCTGTGCCAGGTCCGGGAGAAGGTTCACGTCCGGCAGGGTCTCCCCCCGCTCCCACTTGCTCACGGCCTGGAAGGAGACGTGGAGAATGTCGCCCAGCTGGTTCTGGGTCAGGTCCCGGGCCTTGCGCAGGGCGTGGATGTGCCTCCCGGCTTTTATGGGGTCAA
>JAETSR010000005.1 GCA_021769555.1 Clostridiaceae bacterium | reverse complement strand
CCCCTCTCCCGCTCTCCCCCCCGCGCCGCCCCCCCCCGCCCCCGGCCCCCCCACAACCCCCCCCCCACCCACATCACCCGCCCCCCTCGCGGGGCCCGCCCCCCCCCCGCCCCGCGCGGGGGGCGGGGGGTGGGTGTTCGTGTGGCCGGGCGGTGCTGGGGGGGGGGGGGCCCCCCAAGTAATTTGGGGTTGATTCATAACATTTTCTCACCTTTCTGTGTAAGTTCCATAAAGATATTATATATTACTCAAAACAGAAAGTCAAGTATGACTAAGCCCTCTCCGCAATACTGAAAATCAAATTCCTCGTATCCCCCCACCCCAGGCACGGGTCCGTAATAGACTTCCCATAGGTCCGCTCCCCTTCGATGGGCTGGCAGCCCTCCTCAAGATAGCTCTCTATCATCACGCCCTTCACAAGGCTGTGGAGCTCCGGACTATGGCTGCGGCTGTGGAGCACCTCGCTGACTATCCTTATCTGCTCTTTATACCTCTTGTCGGAATTGGAGTGGTTCACGTCAACTATCACCGCGGGGTTTTGAAGGTCCCTTTCGCCGTAGAGCTCAGAAAGGCGCTTCAGGTCCTCAAAATGGTAGTTGGGCACACAGGTGCCGTATTTGTCAACACCCCCTCTTAAAATCGCGTGGGCCAGGGGATTGCCGTCCGTGGTGGCGTCCCAGCCGCGGTAGAGGAAATTATGGGAGCTCTGGGCGGCCTGGATGGAGTTGAGCATAACGGCGAGGTCGCCGCTGGTGGGGTTCTTCATCCCCACGGGGATGTCCATGCCGCTTGCGGTGAGCCTGTGCTGCTGGTTCTCCACCGAGCGGGCGCCCACGGCCTCATAGCTGAGCACATCGTCAAGGTAGCTCCTGTTCTCGGGGTACAGCATTTCGTCCGCGGCGGTGAGCCCGGTCTCCTCCATGACCTTGATGTGCATGCGCCTAATGGCGATTATCCCCTCCAAAAGGTCAGGGTCCTTGTCCGGGGAGGGCTGGTGGAGCATACCCTTATAGCCCTGGCCGGTGGTGCGGGGCTTGTTGGTGTATACCCTTGGGATTATCACCAGACGGTCCTTAACGGCCTCGTTCACCTCCGCGAGCCTGTGGACGTACTCCAAAAGCGCCTCCTGATTGTCGGCGGAGCAGGGCCCCACTATCACTATGAACTTGTCGGACTTCCCCTCGAAGACCTTCCTTATCTCCCGGTCCCTCAAAGCCTTGCGTTCCAGCAGGGCCGGGGAGAGGGGATATTGGGCCTTCAAATCGTTTGGCAGGGGTAGCTGGCGGTTTAACTGCATGGACATTGGTATCACGCTTTCTGAAAGTAAAATTATTCTTTAGCAAAAACAGTGTTTCCAACATGGATATTATTGACCCATATCACGCCGTCATTGTCGGTCATGTCGTACAGGGACTTCTCTTCTTCCGTGAGCCTGTTATAGAGCTCTGTGTACTCGGCCTGCCTGGGGAAGGGGAAGCGCATATCCGTTATCACCTGGGCTTCCTTCCTGAAGCCGCTGGAAAGAAACAGTCCGTCAAGGGCTTCGGATGAGTAGAACCGGATATGCCCATCCTTTTTTACCCGCATAAAATCATCGATTATCTCACCCCGGCCGGCGGAGCTTCTCATGGGGTCGGAAACCAGGACTTTTCCGTTCTTCCTCAGGATTTGATTCATCTGGCGGACCGCGTTTCCGGCATTGGGAAAATGGTGGAAGGCATATCTGGTAACTATTAAATCAAAGCTGCCGCTCTCAAAGGGGTATAGAAGCCCATCGAATGCCAGAAAGGACAGGTTTTTGATTCCCCGCTCCCTTGCAAAAGCATTGTTCCTTTCCACAATTTTCTCTGCAATATCGATTCCGACAACATTGGCGTCCGGTAACCTCTTAGCCAGCGGGAACGCCAAATACCCGTTCCCGGTGCCAATATCCAGAACACTCCTGTGCCCGCTGCCTGCAAGCTCCAGCAACAATTCCAGGTGGCCGCTGTCCCGGATGATGTCCGCATATTTTTGGCTGCCCAAAACGCGGTTAAAGCTCTCTCGGGCCTGCCTTATGCTGTCTGTATCACGCTTCATTACTGGAAATACTCCACACCGGACCTGAACAGCTTCTGGTCCTTATGCCCGGGCACATTCTTAAACAGGCCCTTTGTCCAGCGCTCGTTATGGCCCATCTTCCCGAGTATCCTGCCGTCGGGGCTGGTAATGCCCTCTATGCCGCAGACGGAGCCGTTGGGGTTCCAGCGGATGTCCCCGCTCACGGCCCCCTCGGGGTCCACGTACTGGGTGGCTATCTGCCCGCCCTCTATCAGGGCCTTGAGGGCCGTGCCATCGGCCACGAACCGGCCCTCGCCGTGGGATATGGCTATGGTGTGAACATCCCCGGCGTTTGTGCCCCTAAGCCAGGGGGATTTTACGCTGGTCACCCTGGTGTACACAAGCCTTGAAGCGTGGCGGCCCAGGGAGTTGAAGGTGAGGGTGGGTGCGGTTTCACTGGGCTCGGTTATCCTGCCGTAGGGCAGAAGGCCCAGCTTTATGAGGGCCTGGAAGCCGTTGCATATGCCGAGCATAAGGCCGTCCCTATTGTCCAGCATGTCCATAACGGCCTCTGCTATTCTGGGGTTTCTGAAGGTGGTGGCGATAAACTTGCCGGACCCCTCAGGCTCGTCGCCTCCGGAGAAGCCGCCGGGTATCATAATAATCTGGCTCTCCCTTATGGCATTCTCCATCTCTTTAAGAGTTTCCTCAATGTCTGAGGGAGTCAGGTTGCGCACCACCAGGACATTGGCCTCGGCCCCGGCCCTCTCAAAGGCGCGTGCGGAATCCACCTCGCTGTTAGTGCCGGGGAAGGCGGGGATAAACACTTTTGGCCTTGGCGACTTTATCACCGGCGAGGACTTTGCGCGCTCTGTATAGAGGGGCGTGTCGGCGGGCATGGGGGCGGGGGCGGCGAAGCTGGGGAAGACCTTCTCCAACGTGCCGGACCAGGCGTTTATAAGCTCCTCCACAGGCACCTTTTCCCCGTCTATATGCACGTTCTCCCCGCCGGTGGTGTGGCCTAGGAGTATCCCGCCCTGGAATGCAGCCTCGGGGGAGAGGGCCGCGACTATCGCGCCCTGCATTGGGGCGTACAGGGTCTCGGGGGAGAGCCCGGGTTGGAACTTGAAGCCCAGCTTATTGCCGAAGCACATGCGCATGGCCGCGGCAGCGGCGCCGCCCTCACGGACTACAGAGGCGGCGGTTATCTCCCCGCAGTCCATGGCGGCTAAGACCCGGCGGTAGAGCTCTTTGAGCCCGGCCCAGATGGGCATTCCGCTCTCGGCCTTTGGTATGGGTATCAGGACCAGTTTCGTCCCCGGATGCTTCACGCAGGCGGAGATGGTGCGGCTGGCCTTTGTCATAGACAAAGCGAAGCTCACAAGGGTTGGGGGCACGTCCAGGGCTTCAAAGGAGCCGGACATGCTGTCCTTGCCGCCGATAGCCGGGAGCCCCATGCCCAGCTGGGCCGAGAGAGCCCCTAAAAGTGCCGCGGCGGGCTGGCCCCAGCGGGAGGGGACGTCGTGGAGCCTTGGGAAATACTCCTGGAAGGTAAGCCGGGCCTTTAATGGGTCCGCGCCCACGGCGGCCAGCTTAGACAGGCTCTCCACCACCGCGTAGGCCGCGCCCATAAATGGGGACCAGCGGGAGACTTTTGGTATATAGCCGTAGCTCATGGCCGTGGCGTCGTCGGTCTCCCCTGAGAGCAGGGGGACCTTCGCCACCATTGCCTCCTCGGGGGTGAGCTGATAGAGCCCGCCGAAGGGCATGAGCACCGTGCCCGCGCCTATCACCGAGTCGAAGCGCTCACAGAGGCCCTTCTGGCAGCAGACCTCTAGGCGTGCCATATTTGCAAGCAGCGCCTGAGCCCCGGACTTGCCCCTGAGAGCCTCCGGAACCTCATCCATGGCGCACGGGCCCTGCGGCGCGGCAATTACAGCGTCGGCGTTCTGGGTCACGCCGTTTGTATCTAAAAACGCTCTTGACAGGTCAACTATCTTGTCCCCACGCCACTCCATCTTGAGCCGGGGGCTCTCGGTGACTACAGCCACATTCTGGGCGTCCAGATTCTCCCTTGCGGCCAGAGCCTTGAACTTATCCACATCCTCAGGGGCCAGCACCACGGCCATGCGCTCCTGGGACTCGGATATGGCGAGCTCAGTTCCGTCAAGCCCCTCGTACTTTTTGGGCACGCTGTCCAGGTCTATCAGGAGCCCCGGGGCCAGCTCCCCTATGGCCACGCATACGCCCCCCGCGCCGAAATCGTTGCAGCGCTTGATGAGCTTTGCGGCCTGGGCATTTCTAAAGAGCCGCTGTATCTTCCTTTCGGTAGGCGGGTTTCCCTTCTGCACCTGGGCCCCGCAGACCTCAACGGATTTTTCCGTATGGGCCATGCTGGAGCCGGTGGCCCCGCCGATTCCGTCCCGGCCGGTGGCCCCGCCCAAAAGCACGATAATGTCCCCGGGGGCGGGCTCCTCCCGGCGCACGTTCTCCTTGGGGGAAGCGCCCACAACCGCGCCTATCTCAAGCCTTTTTGCAACGTAGCCGGGGTCGTATAGCTCGGTGACCTGCCCGGTGGCAAGGCCCACCTGGTTGCCGTAGCTGGAATATCCCGCCGCCGCGCCGGTGGTTATCTTCCGGCTGGGCAGCTTGCCGTGAAGGGTCTCGGAGAGGGGCACGGTGGGGTCCCCTGAGCCGGTGACGCGCATGGCCTGGTACACATAGGCCCGCCCGGACAGGGGGTCGCGTATGGCCCCGCCAAGGCAGGTGGCCGCCCCGCCGAAGGGCTCTATCTCCGTGGGATGGTTATGGGTCTCGTTTTTAAACTGTATGAGCCAGGTCTCTGTTTTGCCGTCTACGGTTATGGGGGCCTCTATGGAGCAGGCGTTTATCTCGTCGCTCACGTCCAAATCGGGCACAAGGCCCTTCTTCCTTAGATATTTGCCGCCTATAGTAGCCATGTCCATAAGGGACACCGGGCGGTCAGTCTCGCCGTAGAGCCCGTCCCTAAGAGCTAAATAGTCTTTAAGGGCCTGCTCAACGGCGGCCTTTAGTGGGCCGTCCTCTATGTCGATATGGTTCAGGCGGGTGAGGAAGGTGGTGTGGCGGCAGTGGTCGCTCCAGTAGGTATCTATCACCCTGAGTTCGGTGACGGAGGGGTCGCGGCGCTCCTCGTCCCTGAAATACTCCTGGCAGAATATAAGGTCGTCCAGGGTCATAGCAAAGCCCATGGACTGGAAATACTGGGACATCTTCTCCCTGTCCCAGGAAATAAAGCCGGTGACCCGCTGCACATCCGCGGGGGCCGGGGCGTTCAGTTCCAGGCTCTCAGGCTTGTCCATGGAGGCCTCCCTGGACTCCACCGGGTTTATGAGGTAGGCCTTCACTCTCTGAAAATCCTCGTCGGAGACGTCCCCCAAAAGCCCGATGACCTTTGCCGTGACCACGGCGGGGCGCTCGCCCTGGGTAAGCAGCTGCACGCACTGGGCGGCTGAGTCGGCCCTCTGGTCGTACTGGCCGGGCAGATACTCCATGGCAAAGGTCCGGCAGTCCGGAACATAGTCCTCGGGGTATACATTGTCAAGGTTTGGCTCGGACAGTATAGTCTTGGCCGCCAGCTCAAACTCCTCCGGAGTAAGGCCCGAGACGTCATAGCGGTTGAGAACGCGCACGCCCCTGAGCCCCTTTATCCCCAAAACATCCCGCAAATCCGACAGCATATGGCCGGCCTCAATGTCAAAGCCGGGCTTCTTTTCTACAAACACTCTGGTGACCAAGTTAAACCCTCCAAATTCAAAGATGCTTTTTACTGGCATTATAGCACAGGGAAGGCAAAAAGTAAAGAAAAAGCCCCGGGATTTGGAGAGTAAGAGCACGGGAAAGATTTTTTGAAAAATAACCGAAAGCCCAAGATAGCAGTTGAAAATCCCCGCGTTTTTTGGTAAAATACTGTGGTATATCAAAGCTGATTGAGACAGGAAGGAAGCAAATGAAAAGAACCCCGTATTTTTATCTCGTGCTGTTCATAGCAAAGCTCACCCGACGGCTACTGCTGATGCTGGGCCGCAACGCCACCAACTTCCCCGGGGAGCTGGCAATCTGGCTGTGTAAGAGCTTTATAGGCCGTATGCCCAAGCCTGAAAAGGTCGTGTGTATCACCGGCACCAACGGCAAGACAACCGTGGCAAACCTTGTGGAGGACGTGCTGGATAGGACCGGCGCGGACTTTTACTGCAATAGGAACGGTTCAAACGTCTACTCAGGCGTGGCCTCCCTGCTGATATCAAATTCCGACTGGCGGGGCCGCCCTACAAAGAAGCTGGCGGTATTTGAGCTGGACGAGCGGAGCTCAAACCTGATACTGCCCTATATGCGCCCGGACCTGATGCTGTGCACCAATATCTTCAGGGACTCCTATAAGCGCAACGCCCACCCGGAGTTTATACTGGACTTCCTCAATAAGTATATCCCCGACGGCGTGCCCATGATTCTCAACGCTGACGATATGATGTGCTCCGGGCTAAAGCCCGGCAATCCCCGCACATATTTCTCCATCGCCAAGCAGCCCGGCGACGGCGGGGGGAGCAGGAATATCGTCCAGGACGTGCCGGCCTGCCCCAAATGCGGGGGAGAGCTGGAATGGGATTTCAGGCGCTACCACCATATCGGCAGGGCGGTGTGCAAAGAGTGCGGCTTCGCCTCGCCCCGGGCCGAATACACCGTCACGGAGCTTACCGGCACGGATATGCAGGCCGACGTGCGCGGCAGGACATGCCGCTTCCCCCTGGCGAACAGCGCCTATATAAACGTATACAACTCCCTTGCGGCCATAGCGCTGCTCTGTGAGCTGGGCCTCACGCCCGAGACTATAGCCGGGGCCCTGGGCTCCATAGGCATAAGCGCTACCAGATATATGGAGGAGGAGGCAAACGGCCGCAAGGCAATTCTGCACCTTGCCAAGGGCCAGAACCCCGTGGCCTGTTCCAGGGCTTTTGAGAATATCCGGGACTATCCCGGAAAGAAGGCCGTAATACTCTTTCTGGACGACTTTTTCGACGCCCAGCACACAGTTGAGAATATCTCCTGGCTTTATGACGCGGACTTTGAGTTTTTGGCCGACCAGTCGGTAGTGCAGCTGATAGCCGCCGGGACAAGGCACTGGGACGTGTACCTGAGGCTGCTGCTGGCGGGGGTGCCGGCAGAAAAAATAGACCATATGCCTAATACAGACGGGGCCGCGGAGGCCTTGCGCACAGAGGAACCGGACTCCGTGTTCATACTCTACGACGTATACACCATCAGTCTGGCCGAGGACACCCAGCGGCTGGTTATGGAGCGCTTAAAGAAGGAGGCGGCTAAAAATGCGGATTGAGGTGCTTTTCCCGGAGTACTGCAGCCTTTTCGGGGACCTTTTCAATGTAAAATACCTGCAGGACTGCCTGCCCGAAGCGGAGCGCATTGACGTCTCTCTGCGGGACGAGCCCGAGCTTAAAGGGGAGGGGCTTGTGTACCTGGGCCCCATGTCCGAGCGGACTCAGGAGCGGGTGATAAAAAAGCTCATGCCCTATAGGGACAGGATAAGGGAGCTGATAGACTCCGGCACGGCCTTCCTGCTCACAGGCAACGCCATGGAGGTGCTGGGCAGCTATATCCAGTGCGAGGACGGCTCGAGGATAGAGGGGCTGGGGCTCCTGCCGGTCTATGCAAAAAGGAAGATGATGCGCCGGCACAACAGCGTCTTTCTGGGGGACTGGAACGGCGGGGAGGTCACCGGCTTTAAGTCACAGTTCACAATGGCCTGGCCCATGGAGGGGGCAAAGGGGCTGTTCACCGTGAAAAAGGGCGTGGGGCTCAATAAAAAATGCCCCTATGAGGGGCTGAGGGTGAATAACCTTTTCGCAACCTATCTTCAGGGGCCAATACTTCCGCTGAACCCCTGCTTTGCAAAAAGCCTGCTTGAGGCCATGGGCGCGCCGGGCGTTAAGCTGGCCTTTGAGGAGGAGGCCGTGGAGGCGTACCGGGCCCGGACCGCGGATTTTCACGCGAAGGTAAGGTAAGAAAATACCCCAAAAGAAGGAAAAGAACCGGGGGGACCGGTTCCTTTCCTTCTTTTGGGGAGGAGTTGTATTGAAACCGCGGTGAATTAACAAGTAATTCGCCGCAAACTTGTTATCTTCTCTTATAGGAATATTTTACTAGATTGTTAGCGTAAAATCAAGCTTTTTCGACAAATTCTGCGTTTTTGATATCCTGTGGAGAATTATTCTAAAATATATTGTGCAATTTAAACAGTTATTTGAGCGAGTATAATGGGGAAGGAAGGCATATATGGCTCTGAAAAAGAATCAGCTTATCGAGATGGAGTTCACCGGCATGACCGCCGAGGGAGCCGCCGTAGGCCGGTATGAGGGTGAGGCGGTGTTCGTGCCGCTGGGCGCGCCCGGGGACAGGGCGCTGGTAAAAGTAGTGAAGGCCGCGAAGAACCACGCCTTCGGCCGGCTTGAGAAGGTGCTTGAGCCCGCAGGGTGCAGGACCGAGCCGGACTGCCCGGCGTACAGGCTTTGCGGGGGCTGCTGCTACAGGCATATCGTCTATGAGGAAGAGCTCAGGATAAAGGAACGGCGGGTCCGGGACGCGCTGGAGCGCATAGGGGGGCTCAGGGACCTGCCCATACGCCCTATAGTTGGGGCCAAAAACCGGGACGGCTACAGAAACAAAGCCCTGCTGCCCATCGGGCCGGGCCCGGACGGCGGAGTGGAGCTGGGCTTTTACGCAAGGAACTCCCACAGGATAGTCCCCTGTGAGAGCTGCCGGCTTCAGCCTGAGGAGTTTGCCCTGGCGATGAAAGCCTTTAAGGAATGGGCAAAGGAATACAGCGGCCCGGTATACGACGAAATCCTGCATAAGGGGCGAATACGCCGGCTGTTTTTGAGAAAGGCTGAGGCCACAGGTGAGATAATGGTCTGCGTTGTGGTAAACGGGAACGGCCTGCACCATGAGGCGGAGCTGGCGGAAATCATGGGCGAAGCCGTGCCGGGGCTTGAGAGCCTTGTTATTAACTCGAATACCGAGCGCACGAACGCGGCCCTGGGAAAGCGCTGCCGTACTGTATGGGGCCGGGACAGCATAAGGGACGTGCTGTGCGGGCTCGAGTTTGAGATATCCCCGCTCTCATTTTATCAGGTCAACCGCGGGCAGGCGGAGAGGCTGTACGGCATAGCCGCGGAATATGCCGCCCCGGATAAGAGCAGCCTGCTTCTGGACATGTACTGCGGCACAGGCACCATCGGGCTGTCCATGGCCCGCTCCGCCGGGCGGCTCATAGGGGTGGAGGTCCAGCCCCAGGCAGTAAAAAACGCCATAGAGAACGCCAAGAGAAACGGTATTGAAAACGCCGAATTTCTTTGCGCGGACGCGGGAGAGGCCGCTGAGGAGCTGGCCCGGAGGGGCATAAGGCCCGATGTGGTGATACTGGACCCGCCAAGAAAGGGCTGCACGCCGGAGGTGATAAGGACCGTGGCGGGCATGGGGCCCGGTAGGGTGGTGTACGTCTCCTGCGACCCGGCGACGCTGGCCAGGGATTTGAGGGGATTTGAGGAGCTGGGGTATAAGGCTGAGGAGGCGGCGCCGGTGGATATGTTTCCGGGGACGGGGCATGTTGAGACAGCCGTCCTCCTAACCAGAAAATCAATTTTCCCATATTGACCTATCCCCCCAGGGGGTGTACAATAAGCATATATGACCCCAGAAAGGATGCTGCCTTATGAAAACTTCCGTAGACCTGAACCTTGCCATATCCCGCCTTATAGCCTACGGCCTGGAGCGGGAGCTTATAACCCCGCTTGACACGGCCTACGCCGCAAACCGCATACTGGCCCTTCTGGGCGAGTCGAATTTTGCCCCCGTGAAGGTGGAGGAGAGCTTCCATACCCCGGCGGGGGTGCTGGAGGATATCTGTGCCTTCGCCAAGGAGAAAGGGCTTCTTGAGGAGGACAATAAGGACCTGGAGGACCAGTTTGACACGGAGCTCATGGCCTGCCTTACTCCCCGGCCCTCTGAGGTAGTCCGGGAGTTTCAGAGGCTCTATGAGAGCTCCCCAAAGGAGGCCACCGACTACTACTACGCCCTCAGCCGTAATACAAACTATATCAGGGTGGACCGCATAGAGAAGGACCGCAAGTGGACCGCCCCCACACCCTACGGCGATTTGACTATCACCATCAACCTCTCAAAGCCCGAAAAGGACCCCAAGGCCATTGCAGCCGCCCGGAACGCGCCCAAGTCCGGATACCCGGCGTGTGCACTGTGCCGGGAGAACGAGGGCTATCTTGGCAGCGCCAACCAGGCCGCCAGGGGCAACCATAGGCTGGTGCCCATAACTCTCGACGGGGAGCAGTGGTATCTGCAGTACTCCCCCTATGTGTACTATAAGGAGCACTGCATAGTGCTCAGCGCCGAGCACAGGCCCATGAAGGTGAGCAGGGCCTCATTCAGGCGGCTTTTGGAGTTTGAGACCATACTGCCCCACTATTTTGTGGGCTCCAACGCGGACCTGCCCATTGTGGGCGGCTCCATACTCTCCCACGACCATTTCCAGGGGGGCGCCGAGGAGCTGCCCATGGCAAAGGCGAAGGTGCGGGAGAAGGTCAGCTTCCCGGGCTTTGAGGGAATAGACGCGGGCATTCTGCACTGGCCCATGTCCGTCATACGCCTGAGCTCCACGGACAGGGAGCAGATGGTGGAGCTGGCGGACAGGATACTTACAGCCTGGCGGGGCTACACTGATGAAAGCGTGGATATCCTCGCCCGGACCGACGCCCCACACAACACCATCACCCCCATAGCCAGGCGCCGGGGAGAGAATTTTGAGCTGGACCTGGTTCTGCGCAATAACCGCACAACAGATGAGCACCCCCTGGGCCTGTTCCATCCCCATGCGGAGTATCACAACATCAAAAAGGAAAACATCGGCCTCATCGAGGTCATGGGCCTTGCGATTCTGCCGCCCCGCCTGCTGACTGAGACCCGGCTTTTGAGGGAGGCTCTCTCCGATGAGAGCAGGGCCGATGAAATAATGTCGAAGCCTGAGATGGAGAAGCATATGTCCTGGTATAAGGAGCTCAAGGCAGAGAATATCCCCGCGGAGCGGCTTGAGCGGGCCATACAGGACAGCATTGGGGAGAAGTTCGGGAAGATACTGGGCAACGCCGGGGTGTTCAAGGACGACGACAGGGGCCGGGAGGCCTTCCGCCGGTTCTGTTCCTGCGTGAAGTAGGTGGAGAACAGATATCCTGCAAAGGGAACGGACTGGCTTAAAGCCCTGCTGTTCCCGCCCAAATGCCTCGGCTGCCCGGAGCGGGTGCCTCCGGACAGGCTCTTCTGCAGGGAATGCGCAAAGGGGTTTCCCCGGGAGCCCGGCCGGAGGCTCATAAGGCTCGGCAACGGCCTTGACGTGCCGGTGCTCACCCCCATGGATTATGAGGGCGGCTACAGGGAGAGTATGCTCCTTTACAAGTTCCGCGGCTGCAAAATAATGGGCCCGCGCATGGGAATGCTTATGGCAGGGCTGGTAGACGGCCTGCCCGGGCTGGACTGGACGGTCACATATGTGCCCCTGAGTCCCGAGGGCTTAAAGCGCCGGGGCTACGACCAGAGCCGGCTGCTGGCCCTGCAGGTTGGGCGGCAGAGAGGGTATGAGGTAAAGCGCCTGCTGGAAAAGGTGAAGAAGACGAAGACCCAGCACGACCTGGGGTTTGAGGAGAGGCTGACGAACCTGTTGGGGGCGTACCGGGCCTCAAAGGAGGCGGCGGGCAGGAATATCCTGCTTATTGACGATATCGTTACCAGCGGCTCGACCTTAAAGGAGTGCGCCTCGGCGCTGTTCAGCGAGGGGGCCCGCTCGGTATGCTGCCTCTGCGCCGCCGGGAGAGCCTATAAGTAACAGCTATAACTAGCTTTTGGGAGGAATCACTATGGATATGGACAAGCTGCGCCGGGCGGTGAGGGACATACTGGAGGCCGTGGGCGAGGACCCGGACCGGGAGGGCCTTGAGGAGACCCCGGACCGGGTGGCGAGAATGTACGGCGAGATATTCTCGGGGCTGAGCTCCGACCCTGGCGAGCACCTGAAGATATTCCATGAGACCGGCAAGCACGACGAGCTGGTTTTTGTAAAGGATATCCCCCTCTACTCCGTGTGCGAGCACCACCTTCTGCCATTTATCGGCCGCGCCCATATAGCCTATATCCCACGGGACGGCAGGATAATCGGGCTGTCAAAATTCGCCCGTATAGTGGACTGCTTCGCAAGGCGGCCCCAGGTCCAGGAGCGGCTCACCGGGCAGATAGCGGATTTCCTATATGACAGCCTCCGGCCCCAGGGAGTGGCCGTGTTCATACAGGCCGAGCACCTGTGCATGACCATGAGGGGGGCGAGGGCCGCCGGGACGGTGACGGAGACCTCGGCCCTAAGGGGCTGCATGAGGTCCGACGCCCGCACAAGGGCGGAGGTCACGGCCCTGCTGAGAGGTAAGTGATTATGGAGTTTATGGCAAGGGGAAAGATTTTCCCCCTGAATAAGACCTATGTGATGGGCATACTGAACGTGACCCCCGACTCCTTCTCCGACGGCGGCAGGTATCTCGACCCGGAGAAAGCCCTGGCCCGCGCCCGGGAGATGGAGCGTGAGGGCGCCGAGATAATTGATATCGGCGGGCAGTCCACAAGGCCCGGCTATGAGGCTGTGCCCGCCGGGGAGGAGTGGGAGCGCATATGCCGGGTCGTAGAGGCGGTGGTAAAGGGCACAGGGGCCGCCGTTTCGGTGGATACCTTCTATCCTGAGGTTGCAATACGGGCTCTCGAAGCTGGGGCGCACATCATAAATGACGTGTCCGGCTTCGGGGACGATATGCTCCGGGCCGTATCTGGCTCAGGGTGCGGATGTATTGTAATGCACCCAAAAGGCGCTGAGACAGGGGACATCCTCAGTGAGGTGCGGGCCTTCTTTAGGGAAAGGCTTGAGCGGGCCGGGCAGCTGGGGGTTTCCCCTGAGCGGCTCTGCTTTGACCCGGGGGTGGGCTTCGGCAAGACGCACGAGGACAACCTGCGGCTTATCGCACATGTGGAGAGGACGAAGATACCCGGTTGTGCCTATCTGATGGCGGCGTCCAGGAAGCGGGTCACAGGCATACCCTGCGGGAACCCGCCCTTTGAAGAGCGGCTGGCGGCGACCATTGCCGCCCATACTGCCGCGGCGCTGGGGGGCGCGGACATGCTCCGGGCCCACGACGTCAGGGAGGCGGTCCAGGCCGCAAAAATGACGGACGCGCTGAAGGCCGTACTTTAATACAGAGGAGAGAGGCATGGATAAAATATATATCAGGGGCCTTGAGATATTTGCCTATCACGGAGTGAACCCGGAGGAGAAGCGGGACGGCCAGCGCTTTCTGCTGGACGTTACAATGTGGGCGGACCTTAGCAGGCCAAGGCAGACCGACGACCTAAAGGATACCGTGAACTACGCCGCCGTGAGAAAGACCATACAGAGGGCTTTCTCAGAAAAAAGCTATGACCTTATCGAGCGGGCCGCACAGGCAGTCTGCGAGGGGGTTTTAAGGGAGCACCAGAAGGTGGAGAAGGTGGGCCTGCTGCTCAAAAAACCGGAGGCCCCAATGAACGCCAGCTTTGACTATGTGGCGGTGGAGATAGAGCTCTGCCGTGAAGGAGGGAGCCTGTAATGCGCGCGCTTTTAGGCATAGGCACGAACCTGGGGGACCGGGAGGAGAATCTGGCCGGGGCCTTCTCGGGCCTTGAGAAGCTGCCGGGGACCAGGCTGCTGGCTATCTCCAATATCTATGAGACAGCGCCCTTTGACGTTATCTCCCGGCAGGAGGACTATCTCAACTGCTGTGTGTTAATAGATACCGGGCTCACGCCCGTAGAGCTCCTTCACAGCTGCCTGGAGCTGGAGGCCGGGCTGGGCCGCGTGCGAAAGGAGTACCATGGAGCAAGGACCATGGATATAGACCTGCTGGTATGCGAGGGACGTACAAGCGAAACAGAGGAGCTGACCCTGCCCCACCCGGGCATACTCCAGCGGGCGTTTGTGATGGTGCCCATGTCAGACATTTTCCCAACCTATAACGCCCTGGGGCTGGACTTTGCCGGGGCCTATGAGGCGGTGGACAAGAGCGGGGTGAGGCTCTATAAGTAAGCAGAATAAAAAGGGCTTTCCACTTGGGAAAGCCCTTTTAGCTTTTACTTGTCATCGCCGTGGAGTATCTCCCGAAGGAGCTCCGTTGTGTCCATCTGGCTCGGGGGTATTTTTGAAGCTGGCTGGGGAGTCCTCGGCGCTGCCTTTGGAGGGGCCGTGTCCCTGGGAAGGGTGAACTCCTCGGTGTACATGGAGGCCTCTGTAGGCATGATAGGCTCTCTCGAGGCGGGGACCTCCGGACCGGGCTGATACTGGGCCCCGGCGGGCGGGAGCTCAAATTCCTCGGTATACATGCTGCCGTTTATGGGCACAGCCAGGTCCTCAGGCTCGGGCCTGTGAAGGGAGGGGGCGGGGGCGTCGTAGCCTTGGGCGTAGCTCTGGCCGTAGCCGTCCTCGGCATATTCCTCCTGCTCATATTCATAGTTCTGGTCATACTGTGCGTAGGGGTCGTCCTCCTCATAAACCTCCTGCCTGGGCTGGGGAGAACGGCGCACAGGCTGGCGCATGGCCTGGGCCGACTGCTCTATCTCGGCGAATATCTCGTCCCGGTCGTCCGCGTGCCTGCCGCGTATAATGAACACCACCAGCACGCCGAGCCCCAGCACTCCCGCGCCTATGCAGGCGGCGCCGCTGTAGAAAAGGGTCCTGGACATGGCGTTGCTCTTCTGGGTCACCCGGGCGAAGGTCACATACTGGGGGCCGTCATCCACAGGGTCCTGGGAGCCGAAGGAGCCCGAGCCGGACGAGCTGCCCTGTGAGCTGTTCGAGGGCCGGCGGGAGCTGGTATGGGGCTGGCGTATGCCGCCGCCCAGATTCACGCTGGGCCCGGTGGCCGAGCCCTGATTACTCTCCCCGCCGGTATTATTGCTGCCGTTGTTTCCGTTGTCTACAGGCGGCGCGGGTGTGGGCTCCTCGGTGGGGCCGGGCTCGTCAGTGGGCTCGTCCGTAGGGCCGGGCTCGTCGGTAGGGGTATCCGTGGGGCCGGGTTCATCTGTGGGGGTATCCGTAGGCCCGGGCTCATCAGTAGGCGTGTCCGTAGGCCCAGGCTCGTCCGTGGGGTCCACAACAGGCGGCTCCGTAGGCTCCACAACAGGCGTGTCGGTGGGCTCCACGACAGGGGGCTCGTCGTCCCCCCCGGGAGACACGTTCATGCTCCCGCCCCCCTCCTCCGCAAGGGCCGGGACCACAATAACAAATGCCAGCAGGGCTATGAGCAGTGCTGTTATCAAGCGTGTTTTTTTCATATGGGCTCCTTTATTTATACTATAACTAATAGCTTTTGCGTCACTTTCTCTTCTCCTGCGTATTCCTCACCCGCTCCGCTATCTCCTCGCCGGTGAGCTTTTTTCCGTCCACTACGGACTGCACCTTGTACTCAACCTCAAGGCTGTACCGGTAGTCCCAGGAGGGGTCGAAGTTGGCTGCGTCCTCGGCGCGGAAGAAGCTTATGGCAAGCTCCGTCAGCTCCCCTGCCATCCAGCGCTCTGTTCCGGGATAGACAGGCTCGCCGTAGAGCTCTGCCGCCACATCGAGCAGGGCATCCCGGGCGCTCTCGGCCTCCTGCTGGTCATCAAACAGCGCATAAAGGCGTATGCCGATGAATCCCTCGGGGGCGACTATGGAGGTGTTCACTATCTGCCGGTAAATCCTGCCGCCGATACTTCTGCCCTTTTTCAGAGGGTATGCCCCGGCGCTGGACAGCTGAAGATAGTCCTCGCTGTCGCTGTCAATGTCTTTCTCAGAAAAGCCCAGCCCCTCAAGGGCGGTCTCCCTGTCTGTGAAGTACAGGCTCTCCATGCGCTCTATCTCGTCCCTTGAGAGCATTCCCCCCGCCACGGTCTCCTCGTCACCACAGGCGCTGAGCACCAGCATAAGCGCCGCGCATACAGCTAGAATTTTCCTCAACATACCCTTCACGCCTTTCCATAATATAGTATAGACTGTCTCTATACATATAATCGATATCCGGGGCGCGTTGGTCACAGGATTTTTGAAATAATTTTAGAACTCGCCGATTTTTTCGCTAATATAGCGCTCAAGCCCCTCGATGGGCACCCGCTCCTGGGCCATGCTGTCCCGCTCCCGGACGGTGACGCAGTTGTCGGCGGGCTTTTCGCTGTCGCCCACGGTCTCGAAGTCGATGGTGACGCAAAGGGGCGTTCCAATCTCGTCCTGACGGCGGTAGCGCTTGCCGATGGAGCCGGTCTCGTCGAAGTCGGCCATTATATGCTTTGAGAGCTGGTCGTAGACCTCAAGAGCTTTGGGTGAGAGCTTCTTGGAGAGGGGCAGGACCGCCGCCTTATAGGGGGCAATGCAGGGCTTCAGGTGCAGGACGACTCTCGAGTCGTTCTTCGCCTCGTCCAGAACCTCCACATCGTAGGCCTCTGAAAGTACAGCCAGCACGGTGCGGTCCAGACCGTAGGTGCTCTCGATGATATAGGGGATGAACTTCTCGTTCGTCTCCGGGTCGAGATAATCCATCTTCTGCCCGCTGTACTCCTGGTGGCGGGTCAAATCGAAGTCCGTGCGGTTATGGGTGCCGTTTATCTCCCCCCAGCCGAAGGGGAACAGGTACTCGATGTCACAGGCGGCCTTGGCGTAGTGGGCGAGCTTCTCGTGGTCGTGGAAGCGAAGGCGCTCGGCCGGGAGCCCCAGGTCCTCGAAGTACTTCCTGCCGTACTCCTTGAAGTAAGAATACAGTGCCTCGTCGTCACCCTGCCTGCAGAAGGTCTGGAACTCCATCTGCTCGAACTCGATGGTGCGGAAGGTGAAGTTGCCGGGGGTTATCTCATTCCTGAACGCCTTGCCTATCTGACCGATGGAGAAGGGGAGCTTCGCCCGCATGGTGCGCTGGACATTGAGGAAGTTCACATACTCCCCCTGGGCGTTCTCCGGGCGCAGGTATATAACGGACTTATTGTCGTTGGTGACACCCCTAAAGGTCTGGAACATGAGGTTGAACTCCCGGATGTCAGTAAAATTATGCTTGCCGCAGTTGGGGCAGGGGATGTGATTGTCCTTGATATACTGGAACATCTCCTCCTTGGTCATGCCGTCGGCGTGGGCCTCGGGGTCGAAGTCGTCGATAAGGTTGTCTGCCCGATGGCGCATTTTGCACTCCTTGCAGTCGAGGAGCGGGTCTGAGAAGCTAGCCACATGGCCGCTGGCCTCCCAGACTCTCGGGTGCATTAAAATGTCCGCGTCCACCTCGAAGGAGTTCCGGCGCTCCTGGATAAAGCGCTTGCGCCAGGTGTCTTTGATGTTGTTCTTAAGCCGGGAACCCAGAGGTCCATAGTCCCAGGTGTTGGCAAGGCCCCCGTATATGTCGCTTCCGGGGAAGATGAACCCTCTCGTCTTGCAGAGGCCTGTTATCATGTCCATGGTCTTGTGCTGCATAGCTGATACGTCCTTTCTCTCATTAACATACCAGTATTTTACCAAACTCCGGCGGGATTTGCAAGAAAAACGTGAGGATTTTGCGTTTTTCCCTTATGGGGCCCGGTTGACAGTGGCAGAGTAAGCGGGTATAATAAAAAAGCTCCCGCAGATTTTGCCGCGTAAGGGACTGAAAATATAACAAAATAAATATTACTATATAATATAGTGACTGCTAAGGAGGCTCACAATGGTCGAGATTATCCAAAAGGACGGCGCGTCCATAGACTGTGTGAGCTTCGGCTCAGGCCAAAGGCCCCTTATAATGCTCCCGGGGCTCAGCTTACAGCGGGTGAAGGGGGCGGCCCTGGGGCTCAGGCTCATGTACAGGGAGTTTGGCAGGAGCCATAGGGTCTATGTGATAGACAAGAAGGACCGGATACCTAAGGGGTACACTATTAAGGACATCGCGGAGGATACGGCTTATGTAATGGAGCGGCTGGGGCTTTCAGGCGCGGACGTACTCGGCGTGTCCCAGGGGGGAATGGCCGCACAGTACCTCGCTATATACCACCCCAAGCTCGTGCGCAGGCTGGCCCTGGGGGTCACGGCCTCAAGGGTAAACCCGGTGATGGAGCGGGCAGTGAAGGGATGGATAGAGATGGCTGAGTTCGGGGACTACAGGGCCATTGTGAGGGACATGCTCGTGAAGATGTACTCGCCCGGATATGTAAAGAGGTACGGCCGGATGTTCCCCATAATCTCGCGGCTTACTAGGCCGAAGGAGCGGGATATTGAGCGCTTCATAAATCTGGCTCGGGCCTGCCTCACCTGCAATTCATACCCGGAGCTCCGGAGGATATCCTGCCCGGCCCTGGTGCTGGGCGGCAGAGAGGATAAGGTGCTCACCGGGGAGGCCTCTGAGGAGTTGGCGGGGGCCATTAACGGTGAGCTTCACATGTACGAGGGCCTGGGCCACGCCGCCTATGAGGAGGCAAAAGACTTTAATAAGAGAATAATACAGTTCTTTAATGAATGACGGTTTAAAAGGAGAGTACAGAGAATGGACAGGAGCAGGATAAGGAATTTCAGCATAGTGGCCCATATCGACCACGGAAAGAGCACCCTTGCGGACCGAATACTGGAGCAGACCAGCGCTGTGCCCCTTCGGGAGATGGAGGACCAGCTTTTAGACAATATGGACCTGGAGCGGGAGCGGGGCATTACAATTAAGGCCCACGCCGTCACCCTGGTATATTCCGCAAAGGACGGCAGGGACTATGTCTTCAACCTGATAGACACCCCCGGGCATGTGGACTTCAACTACGAGGTCTCCCGGTCCCTTGCGGCCTGCGAGGGGGCTGTGCTGGTGGTGGACTCCTCCCAGGGCATTGAGGCCCAGACCCTGGCCAACACCTATCTGGCCGTGGACGCCGGGCTTGAGATAGTGCCGGTTGTAAACAAGATAGACCTTATCAGCGCGGACCCCGAGCGGGTCTGCCACGAGATAGAGGACGTGATAGGCATACCCGCCATGGACGCCCCCAGAATCTCCGCAAAGAACGGCATAAATATCGGCGAGGTTATGGAGCGGATAGTGAGCGATATCCCCGCCCCCCAGGGGGACGAGAGCGCTCCCCTAAAGGCCCTTATCTTCGACTCATATTACGACCCCTACAGGGGAGTGATAGTCTATGTCCGGGTAAAGGACGGCACAGTCAAAACCGGGGACACCATCCGCATGATGGCCACCGGCGGGGAGTTCCAGGTGGTGGAGTGCGGGTTCCTCCGGGCCACATCCCTTGAGCCCGCCGAGGCATTATACGCCGGGGAGGTGGGCTATATCGCCGCCTCAATTAAAGATGTGCGCCAGGCCCGGGTGGGCGACACGGTCACTTTAGCGGAGCGCCCGGCGGAGGAGGCCCTGCCAGGCTATCGGGCCGTGCAGCCTATGGTGTACTGCGGCATATACCCCGCCGACGGAGCACACTATACCGACCTTCGGGACGCCCTGGAAAAATTGCAGCTAAACGACGCCTCCCTGACCTTTGAGCCCGAGACCTCCGTTGCCCTGGGCTTTGGGTTCAGGTGCGGCTTTCTGGGGCTTCTGCACATGGAGATAATCCAAGAGCGCCTTGAGCGGGAGTATAACCTGGACATTATCACCACAGCACCCAGCGTTGTCTATAAGATTACAAAAACCGACGGCGAGGAGCTCACTATAGACAATCCCACAAACTATCCCGACCCCGCAGCTATCGCCGGGGCCCAGGAGCCCATCACCAACGCCCATATTTATTCCCCCGCTGAGTATGTGGGCAGCATTATGGAGCTCTGCCAGGAGCGCCGGGGGACATTTATGGACATGAAGTATCTTGACACAGACCGGGTGGACATACACTATGAGCTCCCCTTAAACGAGATAATATACGACTTTTTCGACGCTTTGAAGTCCCGAACCAGGGGCTACGCCAGCTTTGACTATGAGCTGCTGGGCTATAGGGAGTCGAAGCTTGTGAAGCTGGATATTTTACTGAACGGAGAAACCGTGGACGCCCTCTCATTCATCCTGCACACGGACAAGGCCTACCCACGGGCCAGGAAGATGACCGAGAAGCTCAAGGAGAATATCCCCCGCCAGCTCTTCGAGGTGCCCATACAGGCGTGCATAGGCGGGAAAATAATCGCCAGGGAGACGGTAAAGGCCCTTAGAAAGGACGTGCTCGCAAAGTGCTACGGCGGCGACATAACCCGCAAGAAGAAGCTTCTGGAAAAGCAGAAGGAGGGCAAGAAGCGTATGCGCCAGCTGGGCACGGTGGAGGTGCCCCAGGAGGCGTTCATGGCGGTGCTCAAGCTGGATGAATGATATGGGGCCGGGGGTGTATATCCATGTGCCCTTCTGCTGGGGGAAGTGCCCATACTGTGATTTTTACTCTGTAGTCCCGGATGATACTGTCGTTGACAGGTATGTAAGGCGCACCCTTGAGCTCATGCCGGAGTATGGCGGCAGAGTGAGCACGGTGTACTTCGGCGGCGGCACGCCCAGTATTATCGGGGCTAAGAGACTGGGGGCGCTTTTGGAGGGTGTATGTAAAAACTTCACCCTTTCCCCCAATGCGGAGATAACCTGTGAGGCGAACCCCACGGGGGTGGACGGGGATTTTTTCCGGGAGCTGAGAAGCGCCGGGTTCAACCGGCTCTCCATGGGTATGCAGTCGGCGGATTTGGGCGAGCTCAGGCTGCTTGGAAGAAGGCACGGCCCTGATGAAGTCCGGCGGGCGGTGGAGCTGGCCAGGGCCGCCGGCTTTGAGAATATCTCCCTGGACCTTATGCTGGCCCTGCCGGGGAGCTCTGAGCAGACCCTTCAAAGGAGCATAGACTTCGCGGCGGGGCTCTCGCCCGAGCATATCTCGGCATATATTTTGAAGATTGAGCCGGGGACGCCCTTTGCCTCCCGGGGGCTGGTCCTGCCCGACGACGATAAGACCGCCGACCAGTATCTCTTTACAGTGGAGCGTCTTGGCGGGCTGGGCTATGAGCAGTATGAGATAAGCAATTTCTCCCGCCCGGGGTATGAGAGCAGGCATAACCTCTGCTACTGGAAATGTGAGGAGTACCTGGGCCTGGGCCCCGGGGCCCACTCCTTCTATGGAGGGCGGCGCTTCCACTGGGAGAGGGACCTTGACGGCTACATCCGAGGGGACGGTCCCACAGACGACGGCCCGGGGGGCAGCATGGGCGAGTTTGCCATGCTGAACCTGCGGCTTACGAGGGGGCTCATCGAGGGCGAGTGCATAGCCCGCTTCGGCGAGGAGGGCCGGGAGATGTTTGAAAGAGTCCGTAAGCGGGCCCTTGGCTGTCCGGGCTCCCTTGTGCGGACTGCCCCGGACAGGGTCAGCTTTACCCCGGAGGGCTTTTTGGTATCAAACGCCCTCATAGCAAGGCTCACAGACTGAACTCCACGGGCCGTAGAGCAGCTGAAAAGAGGCGTTTCTACGGGCCGTGGGTTTACTTTTCCCCGAGGCTGTTCTATACTCTCACACGAAGGAGGCGGCTGAAATGGCCATCGAGTCCCTAGACCAGGAGCGCACCGGCAGGTTCATACAGTCCATAAGAAAGGAGCTGGGCCTGACCCAGAGACAGCTTGCAGAGAAGCTTATGATAAGCGACAAGACTGTCTCAAAGTGGGAGTGCGGCTCCGGCCTGCCGGAGATATCCCTCTTGATGCCCCTATGCAGGGAGCTGGGGGTAAACGTCAACGAGCTCCTGTCCGGGCAGAGGCTCACAGCCGCCGACTACCAAAGAAAAGCGGAGGAAAATATCATGTCGCTTATGAAAGAGCGGGAGGAAAACGTCAAAAAGATACGGCTCTCGGTGTTCACCGGAGTGAGCACCACGGCCACACTTATCCTGCTGGTGCTATTGGCGGGGGTTTACGCCGAGGTGATAGCCCTGCCGGTGAGGGTGCTCATAATAGCCTTTGCCTGCTTACAGTTTGCGGGCGGGCTCTTTGTCACCATGAGCATGGACAGGGAGGCCGGGTACTTTAAGTGCCAAGCCTGCGGCGAGACCTTCAAGCCCACTTGGAGGGCATACATCTGGGGGCCGCACTCCATCACCAGGCGGTGGATGCGGTGCCCCAAGTGTGGGAAAATTACGGCCTGTAAGCATGTTATGAGCAGGGAGGAGCCGGATGAGCAGGAGAAATAAAATACTAGCTTTCCTGGGCATTGAGTATGGCCTGGTGTTTCTGTGCGCCCTGCCGTTGTTCCTGCTGGACGCGGAGCCCCAGGGTCCCTTGATGATGGGCATATCCGTCATGTTCATGTTCCTGCCGGCCCTCGCGGCGCTCATAGTCAGGCGGCTCTCCGGGGACCGCTCGGGACTGCCCCTTCGCCTCAATATCAAAGGGGCGTGGAGGCAGTACCTTATGGCGGCACTTCTGCCCGGTGCCCTCACCATTTTGGGGGCGGCGCTCTACTTCCTGCTGTTCCCCGAGGACCTGGACCTGTCCATGGGGTATATGTCCGAATTACTTGCCCTCAGCGGCCAGGCGGCGGAGGTCCCCGCCGTGACCCTCCCCCAGGTGATAGGCGCGGGACTGCTCCTGGCGCTTATAGCGCCGCTGGTGGTGGTAAACCACATCGCGGCCTTCGGCGAGGAGCTGGGCTGGCGGGGGTATCTCCTGCCACTGCTCATAGAGGGCCTGGGGGAGAGAAGGGCGGTCCTGCTGAACGGCGTTCTGTGGGGCATAGCCCATGGGCCCTTGGTGTGCTTCGGGCTCAACTATACCGGGGAGTACCCCGGCGCGCCCCTTACGGGCATACTGATGATGACGGTCTTTGCAACGGTTTGTGGAATATTCATGTCGTACCTTACACTGCGCTCGGGGAGTATATGGCCCGCCTGCATAGCCCATGGCGCGGTCAACGCCGTAAGGGAGGCCCCGCTGCTTATCTGCGCGGCGGGGTATAACGTCCTCTTAGGGCCCAAGCCCTCGGGAATCATTGGAATGGCGGGATTTATAGTTTTGGGGGCGGTGCTTATGTTCAGGATGGATAGGAAAAGCAAATAGAAAAGCGCTCCCTTCTACGGGGAGCGCTTCTTAATAATTACACCTAGTTACATCAGCCTGAAATCCGTCTCAAGCACCTCTGTCTCATCCACGCACCGCAAAATAGCCTCACGCCCTGCGATGGCCGGAATCCCCCCGGGCTTTGAGGCGCACATGGACCCGGCGGCGTTTGCAAACCGGCAGAAGCCCTGCAGCTCCTCCTGGGTGAGGGAGTCGAGCTTCTCAGGCACGTCATAGCCGTTCTGTATAAGCTGGGAGAGGAACGCCCCCCAGAAGCTGTCCCCGGAGCCGGTGGTGTCAACTACCTTCACGTCATAGGTGGGGTGGTGCCTTAGCTGCCCCTTTAAGGAGGACACACAGCCGTCCGGACCAAGGGTCACAAGGGCAAGTATCACGCCCTTCTGGTGCAGGAGCTTTGTGCCCTCGGCAATGCTGTCCGTGCCTGTGAGCAGGGAGAGCTCCTCCTCGGATATCTTCAGCACATGGCAGAGCTCAAGGCCCAGGCCCATGGCCGCTATGCCCGCCTTGGCGTCCTTCCAAAGGGCGGGCCGCCAGTTGGGGTCGTAGGAGATGATTTTTCCCCTGGACCTCGCCTCCTTCACCAGGCTCAGGGTGGTGGTGCGGCTGGGCTCGGTGGTGAGGGAGAGGGAGCCGAAGTGGAGGACCCTGCACCCGGCTATGGCGGATTTGTCCACCTCATCCTCCCGGAGCTGGGTGTCCGCCCCAGGGTCCCGGTAGAAGGTGAAGCTCCTGTCCCCGTCCTTGTTCAGGTGCACGAAGGCAAGGGTCGTGCGCACGTTTTCGTCTACAACCACATTGGCCGTGTCAACGCCGTTTTCCTCAAGGCAGTTTTTGAGGGCGTGTCCGAAGCTGTCGTCCCCCACCTTGCCGATGAACCCCGCCGGGACCCCCAGCCTCGCCAGCTGTACGGCCACGTTCCCCGGAGCGCCGCCGGGGTTAGGGCAGACGGCGTTCTCCACGCCCGGGGCCTTCACAGGCGTAAAATCGATGAGAAGCTCTCCTGTGGCAATAATATCCGGCATTATTCTCACTTTCCTTTCAAATTAAATTGTAATTTATACTGTTTTTTAATTTACACTATCAAACTTATTTCAGCCTTGGCATTGCCCTTAATGTCTATACTGTCAAAGGGCGCCTCCGGGTACAGAAGCTGGGTGAAGGCCCTCGTGCCCTTATCGGCAAAGAGCTCGCATATGGAGCAGTCAAAGGTGAGCTCAAGGGTCCAGGGGCCGGCAAAGAAGCGGGGAGCGGAGATTCTGCCATACTCGGGCTTTGCAAAGTCGGGGTTAAAGTCCCGGAGCCCGGCATTGCTCCTGTCTATGTAAATGCTGTTGCCGCCGTCAACGCCGAACATAAAGGACTCGCCCTTGGCATTTGACAGCACGGCCTCAGCCTCCCCCTCCCCCGAGACAGTGAGCTTAAAGACCTCCCCGGGGAGCTTACCTGTAACCGGCCGGGGCTCAGAGAAGAGCTTATCGCTCACAGGCGCGCCTGCAAGCCTCGGGCCCCCTAAAGGCGTGTCCGCCAGCGTCAGCACCCGGGGCAGGGTCATCTGCCCGCAAAACTCCCCGGTGGGCAGGTCGTTGGCGTACACCCAGTTTGCCGCCCAGCCTATGAGTATGCGCTCCTTTGTGCCGAAGTAGGTGACGCCGGCGTAGTTGTCGAAGCCGCTGTCTATAAACTCCGGCTTTGTGAAGCTGCCGTCCGGGGTGAAGGTCTTGCCGTCGAAGCTCCCAAGGAAATACTGTGTGCGGCTGCCGAGATTTTCCGTGCAGGCCCCCATGCTCACCAGCAGCACCCACACCTCCCTGCCCTCAAGGGTCAGCGGGAACAGGTCCGGGCACTCCCATACGCCCTTGGAATGGTTTCCCCCGGGGCCGAAGCTGCCGGTCTTGTTCCAGTGTATAAGGTCCTCTGAGCCGTAGAACTCCACATGGTCCCCCGCGGCCAGCACCACTGTCCAGCCGCCCTTGGGGTTTTTCAGCACCTTCGGGTCCCGGAAGTCAGGCTTTTCACTGTTCGGTATAACCGGGTTCTGAGGATATTTTGTAAAATTAACTCCGTCCAGGCCCACTGCTATGCTCTGCTGCTCATGCTCTCCGTGGGAGGTGTACATGGCTATTATGGGCGGGTTATCAGCCGTGCCAAGCCCGGAGGTGTTTTCACTGTCATACACCGCGCTGCCGGAGAAGACCATGCCCAGGCTGTCGGGGGCAAGGGCTGTGGGCAGGTCACGCCAGTGTATCAGGTCGGAGCTCTCGGCGTGGGACCAGTGGATATCCCCCCAGTGGGGCTCGGGGCCGTACTGGGCAAAGAGATGGTATTTCCCGTTGGCAAAAACCAGGCCGTTGGGGTCGTTTATCCAGCCGGACCTGGGGGCATAGTGCAGGGCGGGACGAAAGTCCCGGGGAGCTTTGGTGCTCATCGGGCAGGCCTCCTCATCTTATATTTTGCGTACATTTTAACATATAAAACGGGAAAAGTAAAGAAGCTGCAGGTACTTGATTGACTTTCCCCTTCCTTTGGTCTATAATACAGTTTAACGGTAAAAATTTTATTTCGGGAAAGGGACAGCAAAATGAATGACGTCTTCGTTGAACGCATGGTAAAGAAAAAGTTCGAGACCGTGGACCTACTGATAATCGTGGGCATTATCGCGGCCATAATCGTCCTGAGCTTCGTGGGATTTATGGTGGGCGTGGGGATACTCATGTTCCCTATGCTCTCCCTATTGGTGATGGCCGGGGCGGTGTTCGGGGGGTATAAGCTCATTTCAATGCGTATGCTTGAGTATGAATACAGCCTTACAAACGGCTTTGTCACCGTGGACAAGATAATGAACCGGGCCTCAAGAAAGCGCATGACCTCCTTCGAGTGCAGCTCATGCGAGGATGTGGGGGTCTACTCCGAGGCAGAGGCCAGGCTCAAGACCCGCTCCTTCGACAACCGGATATTCGCCACCCAGTTTGCAGACCGCCGGGACTCCTGGTATATGATAGTCCACAGCGGCAAGACCGGGAAGACCCTTGTGGTCTTCGACCCGGACGAGGACATGCAGGAGGCAATCAAAAAATTTATCCCCCGCTCATTAAAATTCGAGAAGTTCGGCAGGGGCTGAGCCTAAAGCTCCAGCCTGTCGTACTCCGCGCCGTCCAGGGACTTCCAGATAAACACGCCCCCCTCAAGGGTCATATACCCCCTCTGGCTCCCCTCCTTTGGTATGGACACTGAGCCCGGGTTCAAGTACCACCATCCGGAGGGGGTCTGCATTTTTGCGGGCACATGGGTATGCCCATGGAGTAGCACGTCCCCGGGGGAGAGTGCCGGGGGATTATCGGTGTTGTACACATGGCCGTGGGTGGCAAAGATGAGCCTGCCCCCGGACTCCAAAAGGCAGTACTCGCTGAGCACCGGGAAGGGCAGCACCATCTGGTCCACCTCGGCCTCACAGTTGCCTCTGACACAGAATATCCTCTCCCTCATGCCGCCTAGCATGGCTATGACCTCCTTGGGGGCATATCCCTCGGGCAGGTCGTTTCTGGGTCCGTGGTAGAGAAGGTCCCCAAGGAGCAGGAGGCGGTCTGCCCCTTCCCTTAGGAACGCCTCAAGGAGGGCTTTGCAGTACAGCGCGGAGCCGTGTATGTCGGACGCTGTGAGCCATTTCATATAAATCAGCCTTTCGCAGTATTATAATATGGTATGGGTTAAGTATAGCCCAAAAGCTCCCGGGACGCAAGCTCATGGGGGGAGAGAAGATAAATTTTCGTAACTGGAGGGTCTTATGACTGAGATAATCCGGCGCACCTGGGCCGAGATAGACCTGGACGCCCTTGGGAATAACTACCGCGTGGTCCGGGAGAGCACGGACGATAGGGCCATAGTCTGCTGTGTTGTAAAAGCGGACTGCTACGGCCACGGGGCATTGCGCACGGCCCTTGAGCTCCAGGGCCTGGGAGCGGACTGGTTTGCAGTATCAAACCTTGAGGAGGCCCTTCAATTGCGCCGGGGCGGGATAGAGAGGCCCATACTTGTGCTGGGCTTCACCCCTCCCGAGGAGGCCGCGGCCATGGCGGAGGGGAATATCTCCCAGTGCGTCTACTCCACGGATTACGCGGAGAAGCTCTCCCTATGCGCAAAGGCCGTGGGCGTGAGGGTGAAGGCGCATATGAAGATAGACACGGGCATGAGCCGCCTGGGGTTCTACTTCCAGGATATCTTCCGGGACGAGGGGACCGTGGAGGAGGTCATAAAGGCCTGCTCCCTGCCGGGGCTAATACCTGAGGGGGTCTTCTCCCACTTCGCCGTGTCCGACGAGGGCGCTGAGGGGGACGCCTTTACCATGCGGCAGTTCGGCTGCTTCAAGGAGCTCTCCGAGGCCTTAGTGCGCGCAGGGGTGGGCGGCGGGAAGCCTCCACTGAGGCACTGCGCAAACTCGGCGGCGGTGTTCGACTACCCCCTCTCGCACCTGGACATGGTGCGGGCAGGGGTTGTGCTCTATGGCCTGTACCCCTCCGAAAAGCTCCGGGCAAGGCCAAAGCTTCAGCCGGTGCTGGCGTTGCGCTCGGTGGTGTCCCATGTGAAGACCGTTAGGCCCGGGGCGACCATAAGCTATGGAAGGAAGTTTACAGCGGAGCGTGAAATGCGGGTTGCAACGGTGCCGGTGGGCTATGCGGACGGCTACCCCAGGGCCCTGGGGACCGGCGGGGCGGCGGTGCTCATAAGGGGCAGGCGCTGCCGGGTGCTGGGGCGCATATGTATGGACCAGCTCATGGCCGACGTGACGGAGCTCCCCCAGGCGGCGATGGGCGACAGGGTTACTCTCATTGGCCGTGACGGCGGGGAGGAGATATCCGCCGAAGAGGTTGCGGGCTGGGAGGGCACCATCAGCTATGAGGTGGTATGCGCCCTCTCAAAGCGCGTGCCGAGGGTCTACTTAAAGGGCGGCAGAGTGGAGAGCATCTATAACCAGCTGCTTTCGGAGTAAATATCAGCGCCTTCCGGGGACATAATAGCCCTTGGGAGGTGCAGTTTTATGAAAAAGCCGAAGAGAAAGATAGACTATAGGGAGCACGAGGAGCCGAAGGAGCAGTTCCCGGACATCTCAAATGTGGCCTCCGCCAACGAGTGCACCGGGCTGATGTACAAGGCCCCTGCGGACCAGGAGGAGTGGGACAGCTATCAGGAGCTTTCCTCCATGGCGATACCCAGGGAGAAGGACAAAAATGCATAAAAGCGGCGGGTAAAACCCGCTGTTTTTATGCAGAATAAATCAAAAAAAAAAAAAACGACCCCCAATATCTATTGCAAAGAGCATAAAAAGGTGCTATACTGTAATTCACAGGGATAAATTCCCTGAAAGAATAAAATTTTGCAAAAGGAAGTGTACGAAATTATGAAAAAGCGTGTTCTGTCAATGCTCATGGCGGCGGTAATGCTGATATCAGCGCTGCCTGTTATGGGCGCGTCGGCGGCCAATGGCAAGGAGTTCCCTGATGTATACAGGGGAAAATGGTTCGCAAAGTACGTCTACCCTGTCGCAGAGAAGGGAATCATCAACGGCGACAACAAGGGGCTCTTTAACCCCGGCAACAAGCTCAAGCGCTGCGACGTTATCACCATGCTGTCCCTTTCGGCAAAGTCCCAAGAGGAGCTCAAGGCCTATGAGGATATGGAGCTCTGCCCGGATTCAAAGCAGGGCCAGTGGTATACAAAGTCCGTAAACTGGGCCGCCCAGGAGGGCGTTATAGCTGCCGGCGAAAACTTCCGGCCAAAGGACGATATCACCCGCATAGAGACAGTGGAGCTTGTATACTCCATGCACAAGGTCCACCCAGAGCTGGTGCCCCTGACCCCCAAGAAGGAGGCGAAGGACTTCCCCGACACGGCCAATATCACCGAAAGCCAGAAGGAAGCCCTGGACGCCTGCACAATGGGCGGCGTTATCGACGGCAATGACAAGGGCATGTTCAACCCCTACGATACCCTGACCCGCGACCAGGCCTCAAGGATAATATGCGACATGCTGGAGTTTGAGCCCTGGCCGGATTCAAAGATACCCGAGAAGCCGAAGCCCCAGTTTGTGGCGCCCACAACAGGCTCAAAGAACGGAGCTACATATGTTGAGTTTGACCCTCAGTATTTTAACGCGAAAATAGCGCTGGCCAACGGCAGGCTGGACTCCGCCGCGTCTTATAGCAGCATACTCAGCGGGCAGAATGCCTATATCGCCGTAAATGGAGCCATGTTCAACCATCTTAACGGCGCAAACACCACCTACGGCTCCTTTGTGAGCAACGGTAAGGTGCTGAGAATAATGAGGCCCGATATGGCGAATGTGAAGCGGGAGGCGGCTTTTGTTATTGACACAAACGGCAAGGCCAGCATCCAGTGGATGAACATTAACCAGAGCATAGTACGCGTTTCCTCCGCTGACGGGACCGAGACCAAGGCCATTGAGAGCGTAGGCATGAACGAGACTGTGGGGAACAACGACGGCTCCCGCATGGTGTACACAAGCGAGTTCGCCTCAAAGGTCAGCGGAAAGGTCGCCTATGCCTTTGCCGTGGACAGCAGCGACACTATCACAAAGGTCTATACCTCGGCCTCCGATGTGCCGGTGCCTAAGGGCGGTTATGTGCTCTTCACCCGTCTTGCCCGGGACCCCTGGACCGACAGATTCTTCACCCAGGCGGCGGCCGGCGACAAGCTGAAGCGCACCATCAAGTATGCGGGCTCCACAGTCCAGAATGTCCAGACGCTCATCTCATGCGGCCCGACAGTCCTGAAAAACGGCTCCATCTTCACAAATTACAGCTCCGAGGGCAATTATGACAGCCATGTGCTGGGCTCCGGCGTCCATATGCTTATCGGCGTAAAGGCAGACGGCAAGGCGGTCATAGCCTACGCCAGCGGCAGCCAGCAGAGCATGGGTAGTATTATGAAGTCCTTGGGCTGCACAAGCGCCATAAATGTTGACGGCGGCGCTTCTACCTATCTTAACTGCAACGGCAAGACCTTTATAACGCCAGGCCGCAACCTCACAAACATGCTCGTCTTCACCAAAAAACAGTAAGGAGCCTACACCATGCGCGAACTTGACGCCCGCCTCACAGCCCCGCGGCCCAGCCCGCGCCAGCTTGCCCTTCAGCAGACGGAGTTCTATGCCTTCGCCCACTTTACGGTGAACACCTTCACCGGCCTTGAGTGGGGGGACGGCACTGAGGACCCGGCAATATTCGACCCCCGGGAGTTCGACGCCTCCCAGTGGGTCTCGGCCCTGAAAGCGGCGGGTATGCGGGGGCTGATACTCACCTGCAAGCACCACGACGGCTTCTGCCTCTGGCCCAGCAGGCATACCCGGCACTCTGTGGCCTCGAGCCCATTCAGGGGCGGCAGGGGAGATGTGGTCCGGGAGGTGTCGGACGCCTGCCGGGAGGGGGGCATAAAGTTCGGGGTGTATCTCTCCCCCTGGGACAGGAACCAGCCCTGCTACGGCTCGGGGAAGGAGTACGACGACTATTTTGTGGCCCAGCTCACTGAGCTGCTCACCGGCTATGGGGAGATATTCGCCGTATGGTTCGACGGAGCGTGCGGGGAGGGGCCAAACGGCAAGAAGCAGGTCTATGACTGGGAGCGGTACTATGAGACGGTCAGAAGCTTACAGCCCGGGGCCTGCATAAATGTGTGCGGGCCGGATATCCGCTGGTGCGGCAATGAGGCCGGGAGCACCCGGGAGTCTGAGTGGAGCGTAGTGCCCAGGCGCATGAGGGACACGGAGAAGATAGCGGCGGACAGCCAGCAGGCGGACGATGGGGAGTTCCGCAATCGGGTAATCAGCGCCGCGGACATGGACCTTGGCAGCAGGGAGATACTTCAAAACGAGCAGGAGCTAATCTGGTACCCCGCCGAGGTGGACACCTCCATACGCCCCGGATGGTTCTATCACCCTGAGGAGGACGATAAGGTCAAGAGCCTTGAGGAGCTGTTCGACACCTACCTTCGCTCGGTTGGCGGCAACGCGGCCCTTCTGCTGAATATACCCCCGGCAAAGAGCGGCCTGTTCCACAAAAACGATGTGGCGCGCCTGAGGGAGCTGGGGGAGCTCATAGGCAGTGTGTTTGCCCATAACCTTGTACAGGGCGCAAGGCTCTCTGCCGGCGGCGCGGAGCCCGGGCATGGGATAGACTGCGCCCGGGAGGACGGCTATGGAGAATACTTCCGGGGGAGCGGGAAGTCCTGTGAGATAACCGTCAGGTTCCCCAAGGAGACTGAGGTCTCCTATATCGTGCTCAAGGAAAATATTACAGACAGCCAGAGAATAGAGCGCTTCAGGATAATTTGCGGGGAAAAGCTGCTTTTTGAGGGTACGGTAGTCGGCTATAAGAAAATCGTGCGCCTGCCGGAGCCCGTGAAAACTGATTCGCTGCAAATCTTTATAGACGACTCGCGGTGCTATCCTACACTTTCCTTTTTTGGCATATACTAAATAATACAAAACCGGACCCTTCAAAAAGGGCCCGGTTTTTATCTTTTTATGCGCTTTTCAGCTCTTTTTCGGAGCAAAGCTGAGCTTTTTCCCCTGCTTTTGGGCAAGGGTGATTCCGAGGAATACCAGCCCAAGCATTGCCAGCGAGGCGATGATTGTAATGGGCGCGCTCCTGGTGAAGCCCGCCACTATGTACCCCAGGAAGCATACCGCCGCCACAAGGGTGGCATAGGGCAGCTGGGTCTCAACATGCCGCAGATGGTCGCACTGGGCGCCGGTGGAGGCCAGTATGGTGGTGTCTGAAATGGGCGAGCAGTGGTCCCCGTAGACCGAACCCGCAAGGGTCGCGCCCAGAGAGGGTATCAGGACCTCCGCCCCGGCGGGGCCCGCGCATATCATGGAGACGATGGGCAGGAGTATGCCGAAGGTGCCCCAGGCGGTGCCCATGGAGAAGCTTAGAAACGCCGCGACAGCGAAGACTATGGCGGGTATCAGGCTCATGGAGATATGGCCGCCAGACACAACAGAGCTCACAAAGTTCCCTGTCCCAATCATTTCCCGGCAGACGCCGCCCAGGGCCCAGGCCAGGATGAGTATGGTGAGGGCGGGTATCATGGTCTTTATGCCGTCGATAATGCCGGTCATGAACTCCTTCATAGTCATTATCTTCCGGGGCAGGTACATGATAAGGGCGACTAAGAGCCCCGCGAAGGTGCCGAGGGTGAGCCCGGCCACAGGGTTTGTGCCGATGGCCTCCGAGAAGCTTACGCCCTCAAAGAAGCCGCCCACATAGGCCATGCCGAGAATCGCCGTGACTATAAGGGTCAGTATGGGCAGCACCAGGTCGAGGACAGTGCCCCGGGAAGCGGATAGCTCCTCCGTGTATTCGGCTGGGAGCTGGGGCTCGGCCTCAGCCTTTTTCATGGGGCCGAAGTCGAAATTTGTTGCGCTCAAAAAGAAGACCATGGCTATGGTGAGCAGGGCGTACAGGTTAAAGGGGATGGTCTGCACAAAGGCCCCCAGCCCTCCGGCCTCCTCCACCTCCGAGGCAACGGCCACGGCCCAGCTGGAGATGGGTGCAATAATGCAGATTGGCGCGGCGGTGGCGTCCAGAAGATAGGAGAGCTTCTCCCGGGATATACCGTGCTTGTCGGTGATAGGCCGCATGACGGTGCCCACAGTGAGGCAGTTGAAGCCGTCGTCAAGGAAAATCAGGAGCCCCAGAAGCGCCGTGGTGAGCTTTGCGGAGCGCCGGGTCTTAATGCGCTTGATGGCCCACTGTCCATAGGCGGCGGTGCCCCCGGAGCGGGTGACTATCACCACCAGGGAGCCCAGCAGCACCAGGAAAATTATCATGTACCCGTTGTCCCCAATCTTGCCGGCCATCATGTCGAAGACATATGTAACAGCCTGCAAGAGGCTCCTGCCGGTGGAGAAGCAGTACACGCACATACCGGTGAATATCCCTAAAAACAGGGACGAGTACACCTCTTTGGTTATCAGAGCCAGGGTGATGGCTACCACCGGGGGCAGTATGGAGAGCCAGCCGGCGTCAATCATTTCAAGTCCCATATTATCTCCTCCTGTTTTGTAAAAGTATACTAGAATAGTATACTTCTTTCCAGGCGGTTTGGCAAGGGGAAATTAAAATATTTGGCGCTATTTATGGCGCTTTTTACGCCGGGACCTTGCGTAAGGCTCCCTTAGGATAGGTTAGCACCGCAAATCCAAGCAGAACACCGGCCGCAAAGTCGCTCATAAATATCTGCTCCCACAAAATGGCGAGAACCATCGGCGTGCGGTCCAGGTCATATATCCCTATTGTATAGGCGACAGTTCTGTAGACCGTGTCAAACCGCCCGGACATGCACAGCAGCACAAGAACGGCCATGCACGCCAGGACCACAAAGAACGCTTTGCGCCTCACAGGGTCCGCGCTGCCGATGTCATCCCATTTCCTGCGGACAAACAGGCAGAGGCCCGCGCATGCCGCGAACCGGACGCCCCGGGCAATAAAATCTCCGTACTCAATATACCAGACCCGGTTACCGGCAATCTGCCCGCGGACAATCACGTAAAAGGGCAGTGTGGAAATCAGGTATATCAGCAGTATGCCGGTAAAGGAGCTTAGGAGCAGTATCAGGAGCTTTCTTTTTGATGTTGTCATTGCGCGACCCTCCTCATGGTAAATTTGTGTATTTGTTCTTTACATAAGCTTACCATATTTGGCGAAAAAAGTCAAGGCGGTTTACCTGACGCACTCCCGGATATACTCTGAAATCACAGTCCTGTAATTCTCCGACCTATAGTCCATCTTACCGACCAGCTCTAGCATTTCGGCCTTTGTCACCCACTGCACCCCGGCAACCTCGTCCATCTGAAGGGTGAGGGCGCTGGCGTCGAGGTCGGCGCGGATGAAGAAGACGTCGGCGAAGCTATGGCTTTCGGTCTCCACCCAGCGGTAGGCCTTTATAAGGTCCTCAGGGTGCAGCTGAACGCCGAGCTCCTCTTTTATCTCCCTGAGAAGGGACTCAGGGGCGCTCTCCCCTGCCATGGCGTGGCCCATGGTTATCTCCCACTGGCCGGGCCGGAATTTCTTTTTCTCCGAGCGCTTTTGCAGCAGGAATCGGCCCTTGCCGTCGTATATATAGGCGTGCACGCCAAGGGTGAAATACTCCCCCTTATCGCCGCCGAGTTCCACAGTCTTTCCGGTGAACCTGCCGTCCCTGGTGTAGAGGTCCTGGAGCTCCGGGCCGGCCGGACTTTCCGGGCCCTCAAGGGCGATGGGCTCAAGGAGGCTCGGGCGCTCCTCCTTTTTATCCTTTTTCTCCGGGGCGGGCAGCTCGTTTTCCTTGAGCCTGGGGATGAATCTGGGGGCAAAGCGCCCGGTGCCCCGGCCCATAATATATATCATGCCTATCACGGAGAATACCACCGCGCCGATAAAGTTCACGAACAGGTCCTTCATGGTGTCGTGCAGGCCGATGTCCAGATACCCCGGCCAGCTCTCGCCGTTCACAATAACGCTCTCTATAGGTATATGCACCGGGGAGTTCTTTCCCTGGGGGTTAAGGCTCACGGTGTTCACCACATTCACCCAGGTGTCCTTCTGCATGTCCATCTGGAAGAAGTAGTCCATGCCGTACTCGAAGAACTCCCACAGCACGCCTATAGTCATTGAGAAGCAGAAGGCCACAACAGCCACGAACACCGGCGACAGCCTTACCCTGAACCGCCGGGAGCGGTTCAATATGTCCACCATGGCAATGCCTATGGCCGCCATCAGAAAGCCGTTTATGGTGTGCAGCATGGTGTCCCAGAAGGGGAAGATAAGGTAGTACTCCTGTATCTCCCCGAGTATCTCGGCGGAAAATATGAAGAGAAGTATTATCACCTCAAGGGTATTGGGCACGTCGATATGCAGCCTTCTCTCCACAAAGCTGGGTATCAGGAACAGCACAAGGGTCAGGGAGCACAGGAACACGTCGTAATACTCGCCGTTCATTAGCTGCAATATGAGCACGGCCAGCACCAGGACCCTGAGCACCACATACACCGTAAACAGCACCGGGTGCTCCCGGACCTCCTTCTTCATCTTCAGCGCGTCTTCACGGCGGCGGGCCGCGCGTTCCTCGCGTGTGAGCTTCTGTTTTTTCTTCTTTGCCATTTGTGGCCTCCCGTATTCATTTCAATATGTGTCTGCCATAAGCTATGTGAAGCTTATTATAGCACAGGTTGGAGAGGAAAATAAAGGGGTAAATTTGAAAATCCTATACTTGACAACCGGCCCCGTCTGCTTCATAATATTACTATTATAAAATCACTGGATAAAGAGAGGAATAACCAAAATGAACAGCTCAGAAAAGGCGGTCATAACCGTTATAGGTAAAGACATGGTGGGGATATTAGCCAAGGTCACGGAGATATGCGCAAAAAGCGGGGTGAATGTGCTTGAGGTGACACAGTCCATTTTGCAGGACTTGTTCGCCATGGTCATGCTGGTGGACATGGCAGGCTCCTCCGCTGACGTGGCGGCGCTGTCGGAGAAAATGGACGCTTTGGGGGACGAGCTGGGGCTGAAGATACACGTCATGCACGAGGATATCTTCAATTCCATGCATAAAATATAATTTGTTATTATGGAGATAAGAAAGGCAAGCCCGGCGGACCTGCCCATGATTGGCTTTATCACCCGCCGGACTATACAGGAGGTCTACCCCCATTACTATCCCCGGGGCGCTGTGGACTTTTTTCTCGATTGGCACAGCGACAGGAACATACTGCCGGACATCGAGGCCGGGGAGGTCTATCTCCTCTTCGACGGCGGCATGGCGGCGGGGACGGTGACCCTCCATGGGGACGAGATTACCCGGCTCTATGTTGTGCCAAACCTTCAGGGCCGCGGCTACGGCCGGGCGCTGCTGGACTTTGCCGAGAGGGATATAGGGGAGAGGTACGGCAGGATAAGGCTCGAAGCCTCACTGCCGGCGGCCGCGATATACTGGAAGCGGGGCTATAAGGTAGTTGACATGCTCACCGAGAACTTGGAGCGCGGGGACGTGCTCTGCTGGGACGTTATGGAGAAGCCCTGGAATAAAGCCGCAGGCTCCGGGGACGCTGAGGCGTACAGTGCGGCGGGGCTCTCCGGGCTCTATGGGGCCATCGGGGACTATAACCTGTTCATGGTCTGCGAGCGGCCCAACAGCGGGGCCTTCAGGGAGCTTCCGGAGGGGTACTCCATCAGCCCCTGCGGGCGGGACGAGGTGGAGCTCTGGGCGGGCACGGCTGTAGAAAGGCAGTACGCGCCCTATGTCCTGGACTATTATGAGCGGGTCTACTCCAAGAATGAGGAGGAGTTCTTCCGGCGGTGCCTGCTAGTCCGGGACGAGCGGGGCGAGCCTGTGGGCACCTGCCTCACCTGGCCCGCCTATGGGAGGGTGAACACATTAGGCTGGTTCCGGGTGCTCCCGGAGCACGAGGGGAAGGGCCTTGGCCGGGCGCTTCTCACGGAGATACTAAAGGGCGCAGAGATGCCCATCTACCTTCACACCCAGCCCACCTCCGCGCGGGCCGTAAAGCTCTACTCTGACATGGGTTTTGCCTTTGTCACCGACCCGGTGATAGGCCATAGGGAGAACCACCTGGACTTGGGGCTCCCATGCCTGCGCCGGGTCATGCCCAGAGAGGACTATGAGCGGCTCCGCTTTGCTGAGACCGACGGCTCGCTCCATGAGGCGGCGCTTTTGGGGGAAGAGGACGGAAAGCCGGAATTTTAAGGGGGAATAGAATTTTGAATACCAACGAGATTTTAGAGACTATAAATATGATAGACAACGAGAACCTGGACGTGCGCACCATCACAATGGGCATCTCACTTCTGGACTGCGCCGGGCCCGACCCGGAGACCAGCGCCGTCAAAGTCTACGACAAGATTTGCCGCTATGCCCAGGACTTGGTGAAGACCGGGGAGGACATAAGCCGTCAGTACGGCATACCTATCATAAATAAGCGCATTTCAGTTACGCCCATCGCCATAGTGGCCGGGGCCTGCCCGGGGGCCTCTCCCCTGCGCTTTGCAAAGGCACTGGACAGGGCCGCCCACACTGTTGGGGTGAACTTTATAGGGGGGTACTCGGCTCTGGTGCAGAAGGGCTTCGGCCCCGGGGACTACGCGCTAATCGAGAGCATACCCCAGGCCTTGAGCGAGACTGAGCTGGTCTGTTCCTCGGTGAACGTGGGGAGCACCAAGGCCGGGATAAACATGGACGCCGTGGGCAAGATGGGCAGGATAGTAAAGCGCACCGCCGAGCTCACAGCCCACAGGGAGTGCATAGGCGCGGCGAAGCTGGTGGTCTTCTGCAATGCCCCCGAGGACAACCCCTTCATGGCCGGGGCTTTTCATGGCCCAGGGGAGCCGGACTGTGTGATAAACGTGGGGGTCTCCGGCCCGGGAGTGGTGCGGGCGGCCATACAGAAGGAGGGCGCGGGAAAGAGCCTCACTGAGATAGCCGAGCTCATAAAGCGCACGGCCTTCAAGATAACCCGCATGGGACAGCTGGTGGCCCAGGAGGCCTCGAGGCGGCTCAGCGTGCCCTTTGGCATAGTTGACCTCTCCCTCGCCCCCACCCCGGCCATCGGCGACAGCGTGGCCCATATCCTAGAGGGCATGGGCCTTGAGCAGTGCGGGGCCTTTGGCACCACGGCGGCGCTAGCCCTCCTGAACGACGCGGTGAAGAAGGGGGGCGTCATGGCCTCCTCCAGCGTTGGCGGGCTCTCGGGGGCGTTTATACCTGTCACCGAGGACGCGGGCATGATAGACGCGGCGAGGAGCGGGTGCCTCACCCTAAATAAGCTGGAGGCCATGACCGCCGTGTGCTCTGTGGGCCTTGACATGATAGTGATACCCGGGGACGTGACCCCGGAGATAATCTCGGGCATAATCGCCGACGAGGCCGCTATCGGCATGGTGAACAGCAAGACCACCGCCGTGAGGGTCATCCCGGCCATAGGCAAGGCCGCCGGGGAGGAGCTGGACTTCGGCGGGCTCTTAGGGCAGGGGCCGGTGATGCCGGTGAATATGGCGAGCCCGGCTGAGTTTATAAACAGGGGCGGGAAGATTCCCGCGCCCTTGCAGAGCCTGAAAAACTAAAAGCAAAGCCCCCCCGGCGTGAGCTGGGGGGTTTTTCTTATAGCTTTTTGATGGGGTGCCTGATTACAGTCTTCAGCTTCTCAGGGGGAGTTTTTCTAGCGTCGTTTAGATATATCTCATGGTGGAGCCTCTTGCTGTTCATGTCGTTCACATAGCCGTTTTCCTTGAGGTATTCGTCCATTATCGCGACTGTGGCGGGCTCGTCGTCGAAAGGCCCCAGGTGCATTATCTGGACGCATAGGCCCTCGTCTATAGTTAGAAACTCCGCCGGGGAACAGTCCAGCTTTTTCTTTTTAGTAGCTGTTTCCACCGCCCAGCTGAAATCTTCCGGGGAGACAAAGTCCGGCAGTCTTATTACCGATATCCAGTTGAAAGTAGACTTATTGCCGTAGTCTACGCCCTCAATGTTCTCCTGCCACCAGAAGCCTTCCAGCGGCGGCACCACATACTCGAAGAAGCCCTCGATTTTATAGTCGGTCTTATAGCTCATTTTCAGGGTGTAGGCAATGGCGTACAGCACGTTGAGGGCCCCCTGGTAGGCGCCGTCGGGCTCGTTGGGGTCGCCTTTGCCTCTGACAGCGATATAATTCGCTTTTGGGACAGTGACTATCTCCGGCTTATTCTTGGGCATGTAAAACTCTTTATACTCTTTCTTGAAGTCAAAGGCCATGACTATCTCCTTCCGTCCAGCTCGCCAAGGCTCACGGCTACAGTGTGCCTTATGGGCTTCCACTGTGTCCCGCCGGACATTGCAACGGCCAGGGCCGCCATGAAGCTTGCCATAAAGAAGGGGTAGGTGAAGCTGAAAAGTATCTTTCTTGACGCGCGGCAGGGAATCCTGCGCCACTCGGTTATGAGGATCATGAGCCCTGTGAAGTAGAGCCCCGCGTAGGTGCCCGCCAGGGCCATAAGCGCCGCTATAACCACCGGGCCGGTCTCAAAGCCGGGAGTGCACAGGCCCACCGCGAACATGATGGTGTTCATTATAAAGCCCAGGCCCATTAGCACCGCCGCTAAAGAGTTTATCAGCAGGTCGTAGCAGGCGAAGCTCCCGGAGCCGAACATGGCGTGGAGCAGGGAGCTGCCGTTTTTGCCCATTATCTGCATGAGCCCGCGCATCCACCGGGCCCGCTGGACCACCGACTGCTTAAAGCCCGTGGGCTGCTCGTCATACAGTATCGCCGTATTGCAGTAGGAGATTTTCTCGCCCCGGCAGACTAGGTCAAGGGTAAATTCCAGGTCCTCCGTAAGGGCGTAATAATGCCAGCCGCCCACCTTTTCTAGGAGCTTTGCGGAGAACAGGAACCCTGTGCCGGAGACAGCACAGCTGGTGCCAAGATAGTCCCGGGGCCTGTTCAGGTACTCGGACTCCCTTAAAAAGTACATGCCGTACCCAGCGGATATCCAGTTGTCCCCGAAGTTCTTGGCGTTTCGGTAGCCGGTCACTACAGGGCAGCCGTTGGAGAAGACCTTGTTCATCTCGCTTATATAATGGGGGTCCAGAAGGTTATCCGCGTCGAAGACGAAGAAGCCGTCGTAGGTGCCCTCGGGCTTATCCTGGGCAATCTTTGAGAGCAGGAACTCCAGGGCGTAGCCCTTGCCCACCTGGGCCTTGTTCCGGCGCTGATAGACTGCGGCTCCCCGGGAGGCGGCCACCATTGCGGTGCTGTCCGTGCAGTTATCGGCCACCACGTAAATATCCACAAGCTCAGAAGGATAGTCCTGGGCCTTTATGCTGTCGATAAGCTGGCCTATCACCGCGGCCTCGTCCCTGGCGGCAATGAGCACCGCGAACCTGGACAGGGACCGCTCCTTGAAGCGACGCCCGAGGCCCCTCAGCCTTATGAGGGTGAACACCACCTGATAACAGCAGCAGGCGGCTACCACCGCGGCTATCGCGAGATTTATATATGTCAGGGTCTTCATATGTTCTCCGTCCTTTCCGCTCTCAGTGCTTAAAGGATAATATGAACAGATTAAGTCCAACGTGATGAATTTCTTACGAATTTCTTAACCCTTGACAAAAGAGGGGGAAGTTTTGAAAAACATGGAAATTATCCCGGAAAAATAAAAATTCTTTGTAACCACCTCTTCCCAAACGCCGATATGTAAAGTGAGGGGACCCTTAGATGGAGGTGCTGACAGATGGATGATGAAAAAATCGTGGCGTTATTTTTGCGCCGGGATGAGGCCGCCCTGGGGCTGACGGCGGCAAAGTACGGCCTGAAGCTCCGGGCAATAGCCAATAATCTGCTCCGGGACAGGGGGGCCGCCGAGGAGTGTGAGAACGACACCTACATGCAGGCCTGGGCGGCCATACCGCCCCATGAGCCCTGGGGGTATCTATTCCCGTTTTTAGCGAAGATAACCCGGCGGCTTGCCATAGACGTGGCCCGGGCGCGCTCGAGGCAGAAGCGCAGCGCCCCTGTTATGGAGCTCACAGCTGAGCTTGAGCAGTGCATACCTTCCCCCGGCGACACTCCGGGGCAGGTGGACGGCGTGCTTTTGGCGGAGCTGATTGGCAGGTATCTGCGCTCGATTTCCGAGGAACACCGCAATATGTTTATCCGCAGGTACTGGTATCTGGACTCGGTAAAGGACGTGGCGGCCTTCTTCGGGACGTCCCAGGGCAGGGTGAAGACCACCCTTTACCGGGTGCGCCGGGGCCTGCAGGAATATCTTATTAAGGAGGGATACGAGATATGAAAGGCAGCGACCTTTTAGACAAGCTTGAAAACCTGGACCCAAACCTGGTGGCAGGGGCCGCCGAGCACCCGGCTGAAAGGGTGCGCCGCCGGTACCATCAGTGGGGCGCGTGGGTGGCGGCGGCCGCCTGCATTGTGGCCATTGCCCTGCCCCTTGCGCTCAGCTACCTGATAAACGGCGTGGCCCCCGTCATAGAGTACAGCCCGGGCTCAAAGCAGGGGAGCACTTCCCACCAGCCCTCCCCCCAGAGCGAGGGCGCCGAGGGCGGCAGCGGCCTTGGCAACGCACAGAAGGGTGCTAACCGGGGAGAAGGGGAGGCCGACGGCCCAACGGCAAATTATGCCACGTCCCCGGAAATAAGCATTGTGGGCTATAAGGACTATGTCACCTGGGCCAAGTACACCTTAGACGAGCAGTACTGCTCGGCCTACCCCGACGGCCTGCCTGCCGAGGAGTATTTCAAGTATAATAAACAGGAGCCGGAGAGCGGTGACCGGCTGACCTCCGCCGCCTGGGACGACAGCCTGCTGGACAAGTACAGCTCATACCCCATGATAACCAGAGCCAGATACAAGACGGCTTCCGCGGACGGAACCACTGCAAGCCCGTATGAGGTGATGAACACGTTTGCCGAGCGTATTTTCATGTGTCTGCCGAGCTGTGCCTGGCCTCCTTCGGTCGAAATCAAATGCGCCGAAGACGGCAGCGGCCTGTGCCTTGTCTATATCTCCACCGCCTCAGAGTTTGGCATTGACGCCAACGGCGACTACCTTCGCCAGAACCTGATTTCCCTGACCATCAGCCGGGAGCCCCCGCTGACGGATGATATCCTGGCCTTGGCAAAGTACGAATACAACGAGACGGTGGTGATACCCGCCGAGGGCGCTGAGCCAATCACGGCTCTGGGGGGGCTTAACACCGACAGGATGCTCCTGTGCACGCTGCCCAACGGCATGTGGTGCAGGATAGCCGGGAACTTCAACGTGCCCTATGAGGACATGGTGACCCTTATGAACTCTCTCTTGAGCGACACGAGCGTGCTGGACGAGATAGACGAGGGGCTTGCAAGCGGGGAGCTGGTGCCTATTACAAGGGAAGAATATAGTAAAAGCCTATCCGGGCCCTCCCCTATTGATAGCCCGGACCCGGACTACGACCTGCTGGCTCAGTATAACCCGGTGGTACGGTCCTATGTCCCAACCCCCGAGAATAACGACTATGTACCCCCAATCAGCGTCACCGGGGCCGATATGGAGGGTGAGGCTGGGACAAAGACCGTTGATATGGATGTGCATTCGCTGGATGTGGGCTATTATGACGGCTACGACGGCAGGTCTCTTGAGAGTTACTCTATCAGCCGCATGGACTTCTACCGCCTCACGGATAAGGGCATGGGAGAGCTTGGCGAGCTCACAAGGGATACGGTTGAGAGCGAGTACCTGGCCCAAAAGCGCCTTATAGATGCCCAGCGCTCTTCGGGCCGGGCGCAGCCTCTGCACTACGCCTTCTTCTTTACCTGGGACGATTACTACGTCTCCACCAGATTCAATGAGGAGCTGACCGCCGACGGGCTCTGGAGCTTTTTCCAGCAGCTTGCGGGCAAAGAGCAGGCAAAGGGCACGGATGCTTTCCTGGCCCCCACTGCTCAAGGCTTTGTAGGCATATCGGATGGTTCGGAGGCCGTTGTCGGGAAGACGGCATGAGAAGGCCATATAGCACATTCTGACGGATAATACCAAAGCCTCACGGAGAAAGTCCGTGAGGCTTTCACTATCTTGGAAAAACATAGGCCCGAAGAAGGCGCTCGAGCTCGCCTGCAGTGCGGATGGTGTGGGCAGCGCCCCTTTCAGGCAGGTAGACCCATGCGCTCTTGCCCTGCTCTATGAGGGAGGCGATGACGAAGTAGGTGCCCATGCTCCTGGCGTCCCAGAGGACAATGCCACAGTCGGCGGCGCCGGCCATTGCAAGGGTATTCTGCAAATGCCTCGGCACCCCGCTCCAGCGGCCCTCCTTTGGGGGATGCCTCACGGGCCAGCGGTCCAGGTTGTGGTGGGGCTGGGGCCGGGCGGTGTACACTCGCACCCAGTCGGTGTGCATGTCCATAAGGTACTCCTGCAAAGCCGTGTCCAGGCCCGAGTGGTCCCCCACAAGAAAGTACCAGCCCTCGGAGCAGAGCCTCGATATCATCATCTTCACCCTGTGGTCCAGCCCGGTGACGGTGTGGGAGCCGACTATCATCATTTTCTTCTTTGCGTGCATGGACGGGCCTCCTTCCGGCATATGCCCTTTTGGGTATTATAGCACAGCCCGGGCACAGCGTCAACGGAAAAAGCGCCCCTTATAGGAGCGCTTTCCCTTTTGAAGGAATTTTACTTCTTATCAGCCTTTTCCTGGAGCTGGCCGGTGATATCGTCCGCGTCTTCCAGGTCTATCTCCTGGGTGACCTTCTTTCCGTTCTCGTCGGTATAGGTCATGACTGCCTTGCCGTCCTCGCCCTGGACTATCTCAAAGGAGCCGGTGGTATTGCCCTCCAGCATTTTGTCGTCCAGCTCAACCTCCATCTCTGCAACCTCGGTGCCGTCCTCGGCGGTATACGTGGTGTAGGAGACTATCTTTGCAAACAGCTCCCCGCCCGAGGCGGCGTTTGCCCCCATGGCCGTGAGCACCGCAAGGGCCATTATGACCGCCGTAACGAGCAGGCTCCTGACAATCTTCCTGGGCCTTCTTTTTTCTGTCATGATGATTACCTCCTGTATCTTTTCCGGGGAGGCCTTCACCCTGGAAAACATTCTTTTATACTTTTCTTCCATTATGAATCCTCCTCTTGCTTTGTAAGCGCTTTCTTTACCCTCTCCCGGGCGCGCTGTAAGCGCGTCTGCACCGTGGACTCCTTGAGCCTGCACAGGGCAGCAACCTCTTTTATGGTGTAGTCCTCGTAGTAATAGAGATAGAGCGGCACCCTGTACTTTTCGGGCAGGCCCATGACTATTATAAAGAGCTCGCTGTCCTCCTGGCTCTCAAAGTCCACCGTCCCCGCGTACTCCTCAAGGGACGCCCGCCTTTTGAACCACCCGGAGCTGTGAAGCTTCCTGCCCTCGTTCACGGCCACCCGGATGAGCCACCGCTTCACGTGCTCCCCGCTCTCGAAGTCCTTTGTCTCCCGGAAGAGCTTTAAAAGCACCGTCTGCATGATGTCCTCGGCGTCCGCGGCGTTTTTGCAGCAGTTCAGCGCCACCCGGTACACCGTGTCGCCGTATTCCTTCGCGTACCCGGCAAATTCCTCTGCTGTCATATCCCGCCTCCTTCCGCCGTCCTTCTGAAAAGCTTTTCACCTATAATACCATTCAGGCGGGCAAAAAATCTCATTTTGGCAAAAATTTTTTGAAAATCCTTGACTTGGAGAGCGGTCTATGATATATGATAATAAACAGCACTTAGGAGGCGCTGTATGCCAAGCGTATTTTTAATAGCATTTCTCACAGCATGGTTCGTTGTCATAAGCATAAACTCCTTCGGCCTTTCTCCCGAGGAAAGGTCGCAAAAGGCCGTGAGGCCCTTTTCAAAGATAATAAACCTCTCTCCGGTTTTGGGGCTGGCGGTATTCGCCCTGCTTTTCGCATTTGTACTGAAGGGGCGCTTAACAGAGCGGGCAGCCCATGCGCTTCTGGTGTTTGCCCTGTGGATGTATGCCGCCCGGTTCTATCTTTATATACTGTCATATTATAAGCACAGGGCGACAGTGGTAAGCTCCATAATAGGCATGCTCCTGTCGGCGGGCCTCGCGATAGTGCTGACCCCCCTGGACAGATACATAGGCCTCATATATTCATTTATGGGCTGGAGCTCGCTTTTTATAGGCTGCATTCTTATGGCGGTCTTTTACACTATAGCACTGCATAAAACCCAAAAGGAGGACCTGAAATGAAAACCGTAACACTTGGACGCACCGGGATAACCGTGTGCAAAAATGCTTTCGGAGCCCTGCCCATCCAGCGCGTCAGCGCGGAGTACGCCGGTAAGCTCCTCAGAAAGGCGTTTGCCGCCGGAGTGACCTTCTTCGACACCGCCCGCTCCTATACCGACAGCGAGGAGAAGATGGGCCTTGCCCTCTCGGACGTGCGGGAGAAAATTTTTATCGCCACCAAGACCCCATCCACCACAGCTGAGGGCTTCTGGAAGGACCTTGAGACCAGCCTGCGCCTCTTGAAGACCGATTACATAGACATATACCAGTTCCATAACCCCGCGTTCTGCCCAAAGCCCGGGGACGGCACGGGACTCTACGAGGCCATGGAGGAGGCGAAGCGCCAGGGGAAGATACGCTTTATCGGCATAACCAACCACCGCCTCCATGTGGCCGAAGAGGCCGTGGAGTCCGGGCTGTACGACACCCTGCAGTTCCCCTTCTGCTACCTTGCGGGGGACAGGGATATCGCCCTTGTGAACCGCTGCAGGGAGCTGGACATGGGCTTTATCAGCATGAAGGGCCTCTCCGGAGGGCTTATCACCAACTCCGCGGCGGCCTACGCCTGGCAGGACAGGTTCCCGGGGGCGCTGCCAATCTGGGGCGTCCAGCGGGAGAGCGAGCTCGACGAGTTTTTGAGCTATATAGACAACCCTCCCGCCATGGACGACCCGGAAATCATGGCGGTCATTGAGAAGGACCGGAAGGAACTTGTGGGCAGCTTCTGCCGCTCCTGCGGGTACTGCCTGCCCTGCCCGGCAAATATAAACATACCCCAGTGCGCCCGGATGAGCCAGCTCATCCGGAGAAGCCCCTCAGCGGGCTGGCTTACAGAGGAATCCCAGGCGATGATGATGAACATCGAGAACTGCCTTGAGTGCGGGCAGTGCAAGTCCAAGTGCCCCTATGGGCTTGACACGCCTGAGCTTTTGAAGGCCAATCTTGCGGACTATAAGGACATACTTGCAGGGAAAGTCTCGGTATAAAAATTTATAAAAGCTCTTATGTCATATTCCCGCCCGAAAGTTGTCTTTATAGATGAAAGGAGGGTCTATATGGACGACGACGGCATTATCCGGCTTTTCTGGGACAGGGACGAGCGGGCCATCGAGGTGACGGCTGAAAAGTACGGCCGCTACTGCGGGAGCATTGCCGGGAACATACTGAAAAGCCCGGAGGACAGGGAGGAGTGCCTGAGCGATACGTATATGAGGGCCTGGGGCTCCATGCCAAAGGATTGGCCCAGGGCGCTCTCGGCGTATCTTGGGAGGATAACCCGGAATCTTGCCTTTAACAGGTACAAAGAGGCCCGCGCCCAAAAGCGGGGCGGCGGGGAGGTATCCCTGGTGCTCGAGGAGCTATCAGAGTGCGTGAGCGGGACGGTTGAGGGCGAGTGCGACCGGCGGGAGCTTGCCCGGGCGGTGAACTCATTTGTGCAGGGCCTGCCCGAGGGGAAGCGGCGGGTGTTCGTACGCCGGTACTGGTACGCCGACCCGGTGAAGGACATAGCCCGGGACAATAATATGCGCCCGGACGCGGTGTCTAAGACCCTTGAGCGCATAAGGGAGAAGCTCAGGGAGTATCTGACAGAGAGGGGCTTTGAGCTATGACAGGAGAGTATCTTTTTGAAATCATGGGAGAGCTGGACGACGACACGGTTATTGAGGCGCGGGAGCCTGTTAAAAGGCAGCGGAGCTGGAGGCTCTTAGTGCCAATAGCGGCCTGCCTTGCGCTCATAACGGTGCTTGTAATGCGGGCAGCGCCGCCCATGGACGGCGGCGCCCTAGATGGTGAGAGCTATGCGGTGGACTGTGAGGCCCCGCCGATGGTATGTGTGGGCCGGGGGCTCTATAGTATAGCCACGGAACAGCCGGAGCTTGCGGGCCGGGAGGATGAGTTCGAGTACCTGGGGGAGATAACCAGCCGGGTGGACTCGGCCGAGCAGCCCCGGGAGAGCTTCCAGGCCAACGATGACCTTATCGGCTCAAGGGTCTATAGGCTGGACGAAGATATAGTAGTGGAGTATGAGGGGAAATACCTGCTCTATGAGCTGCTATACAATTATAAAGACGAGGAGTGACGGCATGTCGTTTTACATTGCCTACGGCAGCAATTTGAACCTTGCCCAGATGGAAAAGCGCTGCCCCGGCGCGAGGCCTGCGGGGGCCGGGGAGCTGCCGGGGTTCAGGCTGGCCTTCAGGGGGGCGGAGAGGGGTTACTACCTGACGCTGCTGCCGGAGGCGGAGGGGTCCGTGCCCGTGGGGGTCTGGGAAGTGACGGCTGAGGATGTGCAGAGGCTGGACGAGTACGAGGGATATCCGGAGTTTTACTATAAGACCGAAACGGACATAGACTTCACAGACCGCTCCACAGGGGAGAGCCGCCGGGAGCGGGCGCTCATCTATATAATGCGGGACGGATACGGCCCGGGCGCGCCAACTGAGGAGTACTATCAGGGGTGCATGGAGGGCTTTAAATCCTTTGGGCTGGACACGGAGGAACTTTCCAAGGCGTATATGGAGGTGCAATAAGCCGCAACAGGCAGTTGCTTGTATTATCCCGGGGCATGTGCTATGATAATGTCGAAAGGTGGGATTCACAATGGAAACCAAGGATATTATTGCAGATTTGCGGACAAGGGCGGGCATGTCCCAGGATGAGCTGGCCGAGAAGGTGTTCGTCACGCGCCAGGCGGTGAGCCGCTGGGAGAACGGCGATACCACCCCCGGGACAGATACGCTAAAGCTCCTGTCAAAGCTTTTTGACGTGTCCATAAACACCCTTTTGGGCTCACCCAGGCAGCTTATCTGCCAGTGCTGCGGCATGCCCCTTGAGGACGGCTCCATAAGCCGGGAGCCCGACGGCAGCTTTAACGAGGAGTACTGCAAATGGTGCTATGCTGAGGGCAAGTTCGCTTACCCGGACATGAACTCGCTTCTGGACTTTCTCTCGGAGCATATGTCAAACGAGAATTTTTCACCGGAGCAGGCGCGGGAGTATTTTGCTAAAGAGCTGCCGAAGCTTCGCCACTGGCAGGAAAGCGGAGAGGATAAATAAAGGGCGGACCGTGAAGGTCCGCCCTTTGCTTTTATGATGTAAACGTTTCTGCAAATATCTTCTTTAACACACCGGCAGGGATATCCTGTTTTAAGAAAACCTGAAGCATCCCCTTGGGCGTTATCTTGAAGCCTGCCAGCGCCTCCCTGTATTTCGGCACGGCGCTTGCTTCAATATTGATATGGTCCTTGAATGGGATAAGCCTTACAAAAGCTTCACCGACATAATAGCTGGGAAGTTTGGCCCACATAGTTTCCTGCGGCTCTGATGGGGCGCTGTCAAAAATCAGAGCCCGCAATGAGTTATAAATATCAATAATTTCACTTGGGTATTTGCCTATATATTCTTTTATCTGGTCATTCATTTTACTGCCTCCTGTAAAGTAAAGTCTGTCAGGAACCGGCTGCCAGCAATAAGAACCAAAGCACAAACTCACCCCAAATAAGAACCCAGGGGACATATGCGAGAAACTTAAATCTGCGGTATTTTCCCAATTCCTGCTTATATGAGAACATGAGCATAACTGTTAATATGGGAGTTATAACAGCCAGAGGGATTAAGCATTTGCCGGCCAACGTATAGAGCGGGTGCTCAAATGAGATTACTCCTATTGGGTAATATAAGCGATAGATTACAAAAGTAATAACGGAAAATAGACTGGATATGCAATATAAAATTAGCACAATAAGTTTCATGAATTTATATACTGAGGCCTTGTTATTCATTTGCTTCCTCCATAAATTTATGTCAGCAAACTACCCGATGACACTAATGCTGTAAACAGTGGTGATTTGCGCGGGGTACGACTCCGCAATTCGGCCGTCATACTCTATCTCCAGGATATCCCCCGCCTCCGGTTCCGGAGAAGGGGCCGCGTTTTTTATGGGGACGGTTATCCTGTCCGCGCTTTTCAGCTCCGCGCTCCCCTCAACAGGCTCCACAAGGTAACAGCCCTCGCGCACCTCCAGCACGGTGGCGCGGAAGGTAACGGCCTCCTCCGTTTTACCGCTGCACGCGGCAAGCAATAACAGAGCTGCAAGAGCGGTAATTATACATATGAGCTTCTTCATCTTCTGCCTCCTTTCAAATTTTGACGGGCTGAAATCTGCCTGTTCATCCTCTTTGTTATGTAATAATAAATCACCCCCACGACCGCAAAGGAAATAATCTGGGCCGCCATGACCCTTATAATCTGCAATTCGTCCGCGCCGCTTTGGGAGACCACATGCAGCATATTTGTGGCCACGGTATTATTTAAGAGATGGTCCCCAAGGCCTATCCATATATTTCCTGACATGCGGTAGAGGAGCCCCCACTTAACGCCCATGATTCCGGCAAGGATAATATATCCGATACCCATAAAAACCATTGAGGGGAATGACATCCCGCCGTCAATGAAGCTTCTCAGGGGCATTGCAATGTGCCAGACTCCGAACAGAAAGGCCGCGAGGAAATTTGCTCCCATAAAGCCCTTTTCTTCAGAGAGCAGTTTTATAAACAGCCCACGGAAAATGCCCTCCTCCATCCATACATTTACTATATTGAATAACACGCACAGCACAAAGAAAGCAAGGCCTGTATTCTTAACCGGGGAACCTGTTAAAGAGAAACTGCTGATATATATTTCAAGGCGCGCAGGATTGCCTGTCAGGGCCAGGACCGCCAGTTCCAGCCCGTATGAAATGGCAAAGCAGACGCCTCCCAGTAACAAGCCCTTTAATATACCGCTCAAAAAGCCGCTTCTTTTGAAACCAATATCGCTCCATTTTAAATTCAGGCTTTTTAGCACAGCTGCCAATATAATAATTCCAAGGACTTTATGAAGTACATTTTCCCCAATAACGGTTTTGTCTGTTTCAATCAGCAGGTACTCAGCAAATCTTGCTAACAAACAAATTATAAATATTGTAACGCACAAATACCTTGACTTATATTTTGAAATTCCCCGCATGTACAGACGCCTCCCCCAAATCTCAATTTGCCGCCAAGCTGATTATACCATACCGCCCGCCGGGAGGCAAGTTTCTTCCGATACGGCGCTTTTATCTGTTTTTCCGGAGATTTTGCAGGAAAAACTTGGATTTATTGTTGCAGAAAATCCGGTTTTGAGGTAAAATAAAATTGTTAATTTTTTGCGAACGAAATACTACGGACGAAAGGAACGTGGATTTTATGCAGGAACAACATGACCTTTTCCCCAAGCGTCCCTTCAGGACCCACGGCGGCGCGCCGGTGCCGCACCATAAAAACACCTGGGGCGAGCCGTCGAAGACCATGCCCCCGCCGCAGCGGGTGATACTGCCCATGCAGCAGCATATCGGCGCGCCCTGCAAGCCGGTGGTGAAGAAGGGGGACCATGTGTATCTCGGCCAGGTAGTGGGGGACAGCGAGGGCTATGTGAGCGCCCCCATACACGCCTCGGTGTCGGGCACTGTGGCGGAGATACGCAGCATTATGCTCACGGGGGACAGGCCTGTGGAGGCGGTGGTGATAGACTCCGACGGGCTCATGGAGCCGGACCCCGGCATAAAGCCCCCGGAGCCTGTTAAGGACAAGAAGGCCCTGGCTGAGGCGGCGCGGGCCTCGGGGCTTGTGGGCCTTGGGGGAGCGGGCTTCCCGGCCCATGTAAAGCTGAACGTGCCTGAGGGAAAGAGCATTGACACCCTCATCATCAACGTGGCCGAGTGCGAGCCCTATGTTACCTCCGACCATAGGGAGGCCCTTGAAAACGGAAAGAATGTCCTTGAGGGGGTGTATAAGGTCAAGGAGATTTTAGACGTGCACCGGGTGCTTATCGCCGTTGAGGACAATAAGCCCGACGTTATTGCCGAGCTGCACCGGATAGCTGATAACCCTCAGATGGACCCGGAGGACGAGGTTAGGGTGCTCACGTTAAAGAGCCGGTACCCCCAGGGGGCTGAGAAGGTGCTGGTACAGGCCTGCACCGGCAGGAAGGTCCCGGCGGGAGGGCTGCCCGCGGACGTTGGGTGCCTGGTGATGAACATAGCCTCGGTGTCGTTCTTGGCAAGCTATATGCGCACTGGCATGCCCCTTACAAAAAAGCGCGTCACCATCGACGGCTCGGCCATAAAGGAGCCCCAGAACGTGATAGTGCCCATAGGCACGCCTATTAAGGACGTGATAGAGTTCTGCGGGGGATATAAGTCCAAGCCCAGGAAAATGCTCATGGGCGGGCCCATGATGGGCATTGCCATCGCCGGGGACGAGCTGCCCATTTTGAAGCAAAACAACGCTATCTTAGCGTTTGACGAGAATGAAGCCAAGATGTACGAGACCACCGACTGCATACGCTGCGGCCGGTGCGTGGCGGCGTGCCCCATGAACCTTATGCCCACGAAGCTTGAGAAGGCCGCAAATAAGAAGGACGTTGAGGCCCTGTTGGAGCTGGACGTGATGACCTGCATGGAGTGCGGGTGCTGCGCCTTCTCCTGCCCGGCGGGGCGGCGGCTGGTGCAGAGTATCCGGCTGGGCAAGGCCTATGTGAGAAAGGCAGGGAAAAAGTAAATGGATAAGCTTATAGTATCGTCTTCCCCGCATTTTAACGGCAGGAAGACCACTCAGAATATTATGCTGGACGTGATAATCGGCCTCATGCCCGCGGCCGTTGCCTCCATAATCATCTTCGGGCCAAGGGCGTTTCTGGTGATAGCCGTGTGCGTGGCGAGCTGTGTTGCAAGCGAATACCTCTCCCGCAGGGTGATGAAGCGGCCTCAGACCGTCATGGACTTGAGCTGTGTGGTGACAGGGCTCCTATTGGCCCTGAACCTGCCTGTGACTATAAACCCGCTGATAGCGGCCTTTGGGGGAGTTATAGCCATAGTGGTGGTAAAGCAGATGTTCGGCGGCATTGGGCAGAACTTCGTGAACCCGGCCCTAACCGCCCGGATAGTCCTCATGAACTCCTTCCCCGCCCGCATGACCCATTGGGCGGCGGCCTTTGACTACGGAGCCACCGCTGACGCCGTGACTACCGCCACGCCCCTCTCCGGGCAGATGTATGTAAACTCCCCCAACAGCGCCCCGGACTATATGCAGCTGCTGCTGGGCACCCACGGCGGGTGTCTGGGGGAGACCTGCGCCCTGGCTATTTTAATCGGCGGGCTGTACCTTATTGTGCGCAATGTGATAAGCCCGGTGATACCCGTTACATATCTTGCCACAGTGGCGGTGTTCTCGGCTGTACTCGGGCGGGACCCGCTGTTTGACCTGTTGGCGGGCGGCTTAATGCTGGGCGCGTTCTTCATGGCCACGGACTATACCACCAGCCCCCTGTACTTTAAGGCTAGGATAGTCTTCGCCATCGGGTGCGGACTGCTGACGATTATCATAAGGGAGTTCGGCTCGCTGCCAGAGGGCGTCAGCTACTCCATAGTGCTCATGAACATCTTAACTCCCCTTATCGAGCGCTATGTGAAGCCCGCGTCCTTCGGGAGCCCTAAGGAGAAAAAGAAGAAGGAGGGAGCGGCATGAACGGCTTGAACGCTAAATCAGTTTTGGCCCCGGCGGCCGTCCTTTTGGTGATATGTATCTTGGTTTCGGCGGCCCTGGCGGGGACAAATCTGCTCACCCGGGACAGGATAGCCGAGGCGGCGGCCCAGAAGGCCGAGGAGTCCCGGATGGTGGTGCTGCCCGGCGCCGAGACCTTCGAGGAGAAAGACGGCCACTATGTGGGCATAGACGGCAGCGGCAATTCTGTGGGCTACGTCTTCGAGACCGAGGGCAAGGGCTACGGCGGTACGGTGAAGGTCATGACCGGCATAAGCACCGAGGGAAATATCACCGGCGTGGTGATACTCAGCCACAGCGAGACCCCCGGCCTTGGGGCCAACGCCGAGAAGGAGGACTTCCGGGAGCAGTACAAACAGCCTGTTGCAAATAATGTTGGCGGCATAAAGGTCGTGAAGTTCCAGGCCCCCAATGAGGGGGAGATACAGGCCATGACCGGGGCCACCATCACCAGCACCGCCGTCACCAACGCCGTGAACTCGGCCATCGAGCAGTACCAGAGCGCCTACGCTTCGGAAGGAGGCAACTAAAAATGGACGGAAAAAAGAGCCTTTTACAGGAATTTACCAAGGGTATCATCAAGGAGAACCCGGTGCTGAGACTGGTGCTGGGGTGCTGTGCCACACTGGCGGTGACTACGGCTGCGAGCAACGCTATCGGCATGGGCGCGGCCACAACCTTCGTGCTGGTCTGCTCCAACGCGGTCATCTCCTTACTTCGCAACGTGATACCCAATAAGGTGCGCATACCGGCGTTTATCACCATTATCGCCGGATTCGTCACCATAGTGCAGATGTTCATAAAGGCCTTCTCCCCGGCGCTGGACACGGCTCTGGGCGTTTTCCTGCCCCTTATCGTGGTGAACTGCATAATCCTGGGCCGTGCGGAGATGTTCGCCAGCAAGAATAAGATACTGCCGTCTATTATAGACGGCCTGGGCATGGGCGTGGGCTTCACCGCCGCCATGCTCGCCATGGGAATTATCCGTGAGCTGTTAGGCGCGGGGACGGTCTTCGGCATACCCATACTCTCCGGGTTCATGGAGCCCATAATCATCTTCTTGCTGCCTCCCGGGGGCTTCTTCGTGTTCGGTATGCTCATAGCCCTCTCGGGCAAGCTCTCCAAGGAGGGGAAGGCCCCGGAGTCCACCGGCTGCGCGAGCTGCCCTCTGGCGGCCTCGTGCTCTAAGATAACCGAGAAGGAGGGTAAATAATGGACGCGCAAATGATTCGCTCTCTGGTGGCCATATTCTTAGCCGCCATACTCACGGAGAACTACGTCTTAAACAAATTCCTGGGTATCTGCCCGTTTTTAGGCGTCTCAAAGAAGCTGGACACGGCCTTCGGTATGAGCTGCGCGGTGACGGTAGTCATGGTGATAGCAACCGCCGTAACCTGGCCGCTGTACACCTATATCCTGGTGCCCCAGGGCCTCGAGTATTTGCAGACCCTGGTGTTCATCCTGGTGATAGCCGCCCTTGTACAGCTCCTTGAGACCGCCCTGCACAAGTATATGCCCCCTCTCTACAACTCCCTGGGCATATACCTGCCCCTTATCACCACCAACTGTGCCGTGCTGGGCGTGACGATGCTGGTGCTGGAAAAGGGCGCGGCTGACCCCAGCTTCGGCTTTGTCCAGTCCTTGGTGAACGCCTTCGGCTCCGGGGTGGGCTTCTTAGTGGCCATGCTCCTTTTCGCCGGCGTGCGGGAGAGATTGGAGGACTGTGACATTCCCGAGACCTTCCGGGGCCTGCCCATCACCCTGGTGGCGGCGAGCTTAGTGGCTGTGTCCTTCCTTGGGTTCAACGGAGTCGTGGACAGACTGGCAGGATAATGAGCTTTTGAAATAATTTTAAGCTTTTTTGCAACCAAATCTCCAAATAAGGTCTTCTTATATAGTATAAAGGCAAAATGCCATAGCTTTGCCTAAATATAAGGAGGCTGAATCATGAAGAATAGAAATACATTTAGAAGAATTACAATACTGGTTATAGCCCTGCTCCTGCTGGCCCTCGCCGGGTGCAAAAGCGGCGGGGAGAGCTCAGAAGCCGTGAGCGACGCGGGGAAGGCTGAGAAGCCGGAGCGGCCTACGGTGACGGTGTGTATGGACTTGGACATTGGCTCACAGGGGCAGAGCGCCTCAAAGCTCACGGACATTGTGCATGAGTACGCCCCGGAGCTCAAGGAGAGCTATAAGCTGGTGGTGGAGGCCGTGCCGGGCGTTGGCAAGGAAAGAGAGACTGCCCTGGACCATATTAGAGTTGAGATGATGGCCGGGGAGGGGCCGGACTTGTTTTTGTGCAGGAGCCCCCGGGCCGCTGACCCGGACCTGCTGCCGCCAAGAGAACGGGAAGAGGGGCTTTTCCAGTACCCGAAGGCATTGATGAACCGGCGCATGTTCCTACCATTGGACGACTATATCAAAAATGCCCAGTATATGGAGTGGGACAAGCTGTACCCTCAGATAATGGAGGCTGGAAGGAACCAGGAGGGACAGCTGATACTCCCGATAAGCTGGACGATGAACTTTACCCGCTTTGATGCGGAGAGCTATACCCTGCCGGAAAATCTGCCCATGACCTTTGAGGAAATGCTCCAAAGTGAAGACCCCGGGATAATACTTGCCACATGGTCCCACAATTTTGACGACAGCCTGGGCATGGTTGCCGACTATGAAAACGACAAGCCCGCCTTTACAAGAGAAGAGCTTCAGGCCCATCTGGAGGGCCTGAGAGCTAATAGGAAGCGCCGTACCAAGGAGCTTTCGGAGAGCCTGGGCCAATACAGTTCGGTATCATTCGGACGCATAAACGCCGGGCTTTTCTCCCAGTATGACCCGGACAGCGTGCTTATCCCCCAGTACAACCGCGACGGCGGCGCGACGGCCTATATCACCACCTTCGGGGCCGTGAACATCAACTCCAAAGCGCCCGAGGGGGCCTTTCGGATACTGGAGCTGCTAATGAGCAGGGACGTGCAGAAGGACTCGGAGCTGTGCTCCTGGGACAGAGGCGCGCCAGTGCATATGGAGCTGATGGCAAAAAAGGAAAAAATCTTTGCGCCTTTTGAGATTGGGGGCAGACACGCAGAACGCTGGGGCCTCACCGAATACAACTATAACCAGCTCCAAGACCTCATAAAGCAGATAAACGCCGTGGACTTCTTCACCCCCGTGCACCACGAGCTCACCGAGCTCTACGACTTGTACATGCAGGCCGAGACCGATGAGGAGCGGGAGAAGCTCATAGAGAAGACTTATAGGACGGTTGAGATGATGCTCGCGGAATCCTAAAAGAAATAATATTCACATGGGGCCATAGCCCCCGGAAAGGACTGTTACAAAAATGGAAATGCTCACACCAATTATGATTGTGGGGATAATCGGGCTGCTCGCGGGGGTCATTCTTGCTGTGGCCTCCGTGGTGATGGCCGTGCCCAAGGACGAGCGGGCCGAGGCTTTGGAGGCCATACTCCCCGGGGCGAACTGCGGGGCCTGCGGGTACTCGGGCTGTCCCGGCTACGCGGCGGCCATGGCGAAGGGGGAGGCCGTGCCAGGGCTCTGTTCGCCGGGGGGCGCTGATGTGGCAAAGAAATGTGGGGAGATACTGGGCTCCGGCGACGTGGAGATGGAGCGAAAGGCCGCTTTCGTGCGCTGCATGGGGAGCTCTGACAATACCACGGAGAAGATGGAGTACGACGGCCTTGAGAGCTGCACCGCCGCCTCCCTTCTCAATGGAGGCACGTCCAGCTGCCGCTTCGGGTGCCTGGGCCTTGGGGACTGCCTGAAGGTCTGCGACTATGGGGCCATAAAGATATGCAACGGCGTGGCGGTGATAGATGAGGAGAAGTGCGTGGCCTGCGGCAAATGCGAGAAGGCCTGCCCCAAGGGGCTCATTAAGCTGGCCCCGGTGAAGAAGATGGCTGTGGTGCGCTGCTCAAGCTGCGATAAGGGCAGGGACACCATGCAGAGCTGCAAGGTGGGCTGCATAGGCTGCATGAAGTGCCAGAAGACCTGCGAGGCGGGGGCAGTAACCGTAGCGAACGGCCTTGCCGCGGTGGACCCGGAGAAGTGCACCGGCTGCGGCAAGTGCGCCGAGGCATGCCCGAGGAAAATCATCACCATGTGCGGGGTGCAGTGACATGCCCAAGATAACCAGGCAGGAGCTTAGGGCCCAGCTCTCATCCGGGAGCCTCGCCCCCCTGTACGTCCTTTTCGGCGAGGAGAAGCTTTTATTGAAGCCCGCCGCAAGGAAGCTCATAGACCGGGCCGGGGGCGGGGCCTTTCCGGAGTTCAACAGCCCCCGCTTCACAAACGACTCCGAGGCTGAGAGCATTGCCGCCGCTGCGGAGGCCCTGCCCTTTATGGCACAGTGCAAGTGTGTGGCGGTGTCGGACTTCGACCCGGACACCAAGCCCCCCCAGGACCTGGACCGCCTCTGTGAGCTCATGGAGGACCTGCCTGACACCACCACCCTGGTGTTCTACTACCCCACCCTGGACGTCCCCCAAAAGCGCTCGGCAAAGTGGAAGAAGTTCATGGACCGGGCCGCAAAGTACGGCTGCACCCTGGAATTTGAGAGGCTTGGGGAGAGGGAGATATACGAAAAGCTGGTGGCTGAGGCCGCCCGCCAGGGCTGCGAGCTGCGAAGGGACAGCTTTGACCGGCTCACGGACTATGCGGGGAACGACCTTAACACCCTTCGCCGGGAGCTTGAAAAGCTCTGTGCCTATACCCTCGGGACAGGCGGTAGTGTGATAACCCCCCAATGCGTGGAGGAGCTGACCCCAAAGAGCGCCCAGATTAAGGTGTTCAAAATGGTGGGGGACCTGACGGCCGGGAGGTACGAGGCGGCGTATAATGAGCTGGGGCAGGTGCTCTCCCAGGGGGAGAAGCCTGTGGCGGTGCTGGGGGCCATGGCCTCGGCCTATATAGACATGTACAGGGTGAAGGCCGCCCTTGAGAGCGGGCTCACAGCGGCGGCTGTCACCGAGTACGCACCGGAGTATAAGGGCAAGGGGGGCAGCTTCCGGCTCCGAAACGCCGAGCGCTCCTCCCGGAACTTGAGCCTCTCCTGCCTGAGGACCTGCCTGGGGCACCTCATGGACGCGGACATGTCCCTGAAGGGCTCAAGCCTGGACCCACAGCTGGTCCTTGAGGGGCTTATGTCAAGGCTGCTGATGGCGGTGCAGAACGGATGAGGGTGCGGGAGGCCATAATCGTTGAGGGGCGCTGTGACAAGGCTAAGCTGAGCTCCCTTATAGAGGGCACGATAGTCGAGACCGGGGGCTTCGCCATATTCAAGGACCGGGAGAAGATGGAGCTCATCCGTCAGCTTGCGGCAAAGCGCGGGGTCATAATACTCACAGACAGCGACGGCGCGGGCTTCCTTATCAGGAGCAGGCTCAGCCAATGCCTCCCCCCAGAGCAGGTGAAGCACGCCTATATCCCGGATATATACGGCAAGGAGCGCCGCAAGGCAAGGCCCTCCAAGGAGGGCAAGCTGGGTGTGGAGGGCATGACCCTCACGGTGCTTGAGGACTGCCTGAGAAGGGCGGGGGCGGATATAGACGATGTCCCGGGGAATGAGGGAAAAAACGGCATCACCAAGGCGGACCTCTTTGAGCTGGGCCTTTGCGGGGGGGAGGGCTCCGCAGAGAGGAGGAAGGCCCTTCAAAGGCGGCTGGGGCTTCCCGAGCGGCTCTCTGCAAACGGCCTTTTGCAGGCCCTCAATTCACTTTATTCAAAAGAGGAGCTTATAAGGCTCCTATCACCGGAAGGAGAGGACACCCTATGAAAAAATACTTTCTCTTTGACCTGGACGGCACTCTGGCGGACACCGGCCAGGGCATAACCGAATGCGTGCAGTACGCCCTCTCGGAGCTGGGCTGGACGCCCCAGGAGGAGGATTTCCTCAGGCAGTTCGTGGGGCCGCCCCTTATGGACTCCTTCCGGGAATTTTGCGGTATGAGCGAGAACGAGGCCAAGCGGGCCGTAAAAATATATCGGGAGCGCTATAACGCCGCGGGCCTCTATAAGAGCCCGTTATACCCCAATATCGACCGGCTCCTGGCCCGGCTCAGCGGCGCCGCCACCCTTTGCGTGGCCACCTCAAAGCGGGAGGAGGGCGCGAGGAAGATACTGGCAATGCGGGACATAGAGCGGTACTTCACCCATGTGGTGGGCGACGACGGCACCAGGCCCACAAAGGCCCATGTGATAGACCAGGCCCTCAGGCTCTTGGGGGAGCCGCCCCTTTCCGAGGTGGTCATGATAGGGGACAGGAGCTACGATATAGAGGGCGCGAAATGCTGCGGCATAGAGAGCATAGGCGCGGGCTACGGCTACTCAGCCCCCGGGGAGCTGGAGGAGGCCGGGGCCGAGTACATGGCCGGGGACGTGGGGGAGCTCTTGAGGCTCTGCACGGCGTTGGCCGGGGAAAAGGACAGCTCCGCAGACGGACGGGAGCGGGCCCAGCTTTTTCTGGACCTCTATAAGCAGGTGGAGGATGAGCTTGAGGACAAATTCCGGAACTCCCGGCGGCACTATACCAGCGCGGTGTATGAGTTCATAAAAGACTATGAGAGCGCCCCAATAAGGGATAAGCTGGACATATGTAGGCATATCAGGAACCTTATGGCCCACAGCGCCAATATGGACGGCGAGCCGGTGGTGGTCCCATCACAGCCGGTGGTGGACGCTTTAAAAGAGGTGCTGGACTTTGTGCAGAGGCCCCCTCTCGCCATCGACTACGCCACCCGGGGGGACCGGGTGTTAAAGGTAGGGGCGGCGCAGAAGGTTTTAAGGGTGATGGAGCTCATGGAGAAGAACGGCTACTCCCACGTGCCCGTAATGAAGGAGGACCGGTTCTATGGGGTGTTCAGCTCAGGCTCTGTAATGCGCTATCTCTTAAAGAACAGGGGGCGGGGGCTCACCCCGGAGACCACCATAAAGGACCTCAGGGGCTATCTTGCCGTTGAGGAGCATGTGGAGAACTACGAGTTCGTTCCCGCCGACGCCACGTATATCTATGTGCGCGGACGCTTCGAGCAGGTGCGGGCCAGGAACAAGCGGGTGTCCGTGATATTCATCACCCGGGACGGCAGGCCGGACCAGCCCCTTCTGGGTATGCTGACCCCCTGGGACGTGCTGGGAGAGAGCTGAAAAAAACCGGCCCCGGGTAAAAGCGGGCCGGTTTTCATAATATTATCTTTTCACAGTCCTCATGAGCAGGGAGAGAAGGGTCTCCTTTTCCTGCTGCGTCAGGGGGGCAGTGACCTCGTCTCCCCACTGGCCCAGATACTTGCGGATTGTAGGGACAAGGCCCCTGCCCCTATCGGTGAGATAGAGCTTGTTCTGCCGCCGGTCGCTGGGGTCCGTCTCCCGGTAGAGGTAGGAGAGCTCCTCAAGCTTCTTCACCTTCCGGGCCACGCTGCACTTGTCAAGGTACAGGTGGTTGGCCACGTAGTCCTGGCTGTACCCGGGGTGCCGGTCCACATGGAGGAGTATCATGTACATCCCCCCTGAAAGGCCGTATTCCCGGAGCTTCTCCCCCATGAACCGCTTGCGGCTCCGAAGGAGAAAGGTAAGGGTGCGCCCAAGGTCCCGGCTGAAGCTGCCGCTCTCCCGGTGGGGAAGGAGCTTCACCTGGCAGACCTCCTCAAAGTTGAACTTGGGGGCCACGGCCACATGGTACAGGGAGAGAAGCTCATCTGCCAGCTCCCGGTCGCTGAGGGTATTTTCCTCCCCCTCGGCCTCAAGGACCATTATAAGGTACTCCACCCCGAAGAGCGTGGAGCCCACATTGGTGCTCCTGGCCCCGGCCCTCCTGTAGAAGTCTATGCGCCTTTGGGCGTACTCCCGGTTTGGGGCGGACTGGGGGTCCTCCACCTCGAAGATAATCCTGCACCCCCGACCCCTCAGGGCCTCCCTCATGAGCCTGAGGCACCGGGTGCCCACGCCATCCCCCCGGCGCCCCGGCTCCACGGCGAAGTAATTGAGAAGGGCCGTGCCCGGGCGTTTGCTGCCGTCGGTGATAAACAGTGCGTAGGCCGCAAAGCCCTTATCGTCGAAAAACCCTATCGAGCGCTGGAAGCCGCCCTTTATAAGGGGCTCCATCAGCTTCCAGGGCATGAGCTCATCGGGGGGGAAGTCCCGCTTTAAGCAGGGGTCATAGAGCCTGCTCATTTCTTCAGTGCTGAGGGTGCGAAGGTACATATAAGCCCGGTCCTTTCAATTATTGGTGATATCTGTAGCTTTATATTATAGCATATTTTATTTGAGAGGGCAAGAGGGTTTGTTGATTATATTTGATATCATAGTTCAACGTGCTCGAATACAGCCCTCCTCACCGGACCAGGCGAGCCGTGCTCCCCGATTATCTTCTCCATCCATATCATGCTGTACCAGCGGCCGAACTTGTAACCGCATTTGTGAAATTCCCCAACCTTAACAAAGCCAAGGTGTTCATGAAACCCGGCGCTGTTCTTTGTCAGGTACTCGTCCTCCCGCTCCGGAAAGCCTATACAGGCGTAGAGGTTGAGTATGCCCATATCCCGAAGGGCGCTTTCAAGGGCCCCGTAGATTATCCTGCCAATGCCGCGTTTCCGTGCGCCGTGGTCCAGATAAATGGTGGTCTCACAGGACCAGTCATAGGCGGCACGGCCCACAAAGGGGCCGGCATAGGCATACCCCTCGATATAGCCGTCCCGAAGGGCCACAAGCCAGGGGTAACGCTCCATCGTCCGCTCCATCCTCCCAATAAACTCCCGGAGGGATGGAGTTGTGTACTCAAAGGTGACAGCCGTGTTTTTTACGTAATAATCATATATTTCCAATATTCGCCCGGCATCTTCCGTTTTAGCGCTCCGCACTGTAAGCATAGAGAAAACCTCCTGATTTTTGGCCTTATCATACCATATGCCCCAAAGATATTCAATATTTTCTGTCATCCAGCAAATTCCGGCGTGAACCAAGTCCTGCCCCCTTGCCTTTTCGACAGTTTTCCTGTATAATAAGGGAGACTGGATTTCAACCCGAAAGGAATGACTGCCATGAACGCAAAGCGTTCTCTGTTTATAACTGTGACCGTGCTTCTGGTGGCAGTGATAGTGGCCGTATCGGCGCTGACCCTGGCCCAGGGCCCCAGGGAGAGCGCGGTGAATATAATCAGCCGTAACGGGGACACAGCCGAGGTGGACGATATGTGGGAGGGGAAGATGACCATCCGCTATTATGACAACGTCCCCCAGAGCAGGTTTGGCCCCGGGGACTTCGCCCAGGAGGAGGACACTGTAACCTTTGTGGGGAGCGGCGAGTCCTATGTGGGCATATCCGTGAATGAGAAGAAGGGGGATATCGACTGGCAGCAGGTGAGGGACAGCGGGAATATCGACTTTGTGATGGTGCGGGTGGGCCTTCGGGAGAAGAAGAAGGGCCGCATCCGCCTGGACCAGAAGTTCCACGAGAATATGAAGGGGGCCGCCGACGCGGGCCTGCCGGTAGGGGTGTATTTTTACTCAAAGGCCGTTGAGGACAAGGAGGCCGAGGAGGAGGCTACCTTTGTCCTGGAGCAGATAAGGGACTACTCCGTGCGCTATCCCATAGGCATATTCTGGGAGTACGACATGAAGGAGGACGGCACCCAGGACGAGACCTCACGGACCGTCAGCCGCAACGGGGACCAGGTGACAGGGTATATAGACACCTTCTGCAAGAAAATAAGCGCCGCGGGGAACTATACCCCCTGCTATTTTGCCGAGAAGGGCATGGCCTATAACCGCCTGGACCTGTCAAGGCTTGCGGGGTATGACCTATGGTACGGGGAGTACAAGCCCTCCCCAAGCTTCTGCTATGACTTCAAGATGTGGCAGTACACCGAGGAGGGCAGGGTGCCGGGCATACCGGAGCCGGTGCCGGTGAGCATTGCCCTGAAAAAATACGGCGGCTGACTGACAGCTGAGCCTGTGGGAAACGGAGGCGGCATTTGAACAGGGAACAGATAAAGAAGCTCTCGCTAATATGCGGGGGCGTGGCGCTGTTCGTGGTGGTGGTGACGGTGATTATAATCCTTGTCACCGGGGACCGCGGCGGGGAGGAGCCCCAGGAGGAGCCCTCCCGGCTGATACCCGAGGGCATGCGCCTTGTGGATGATATATATGACGGAGAAAAGATAATACCCGACTTCGACATCCCCGAGATGAGGTACGACCATAAGGGCTTCACCGCGGGGGAGGACGGCATAACCCGGTATAAGAACGCCGCGGTGGGCATAGACGTGTCGGAGTTCCAGGGGGAGATAGACTGGTACGCCGTAAAGGCGGCGGGGATAGACTTTGCCTTTATCCGGGCGGGCTACAGGGGCATGACCCAAGGCCTGCTCACCGAGGACAGCCGCTTTAAGGCGAACCTGAGGGACGCGGGAAGCGCTGAGGTCAAGAGAGGGGTCTACTTCTTCTCCCAGGCCGTGACCGAGAGCGAGGCCGAGGCAGAGGCGGACTTTGTTATCAATATGCTTGAGGGGGAGAAGCTTGAGTACCCGATAGTATTCGACTGGGAGCCCCCCGTGCCCTCGGAGGACCTGCCTGAGGACAGCCTTCGGGCCCACGGCTGCACCGGGGAGACGGTGACAAAATGCGCCCGGGCCTTCTGCAGGCGGGTGAAGGAGGCGGGGTATATACCCTGCGTCTACTTTAATAAAAACCAGGCATATAATTTCTATGATTTGGAGGAGCTTCGGGACTACGACTTCTGGTACGCCGAGTACAACCCCCTGCCCTCCATGGCCTACAGCTTCCGCATATGGCAGTACACCGACGGCGGGAGCCTGCCGGGGATAGAGACAACGGTGGATTTGGATATCTGCATGGAGCCGTATTAAATATAATATTTTATTAAAGTCAAATTTGGGCCGGGACGGCCCTTTATGAGGTGAATACTGATGAAAACAATACGCAAAAAAATCACTGTCTGCCTGATAGCGACGGTCCTGATTGCGCTCTTTGTGGTGGGGGCCGCAAGCATGACCCTGAACTACAGGAGCACCCTTATGACTGTTGAGCAGATGATGAGCCAGACCGCGGGCCTGGCCGCAAGCCGGGTGGAGCAGGAGCTCTCCGCCTATAAGAACGTGGCCACGGACACGGGCCTTGTGAGCCAGCTTGCGGACCCGGAGCTCTCCACAGAGGAGAAGCAGGCCATTATCGACGAGCGGGTGAAGCTGCACGGCTTCCAGCGGGGCAACGTCATCGGCCCGGACGGCATAAGCATTTTTGACGGCAAGGACTACTCCGACAGGGAGTATGTCCACGAGGCCCTAAAGGGGAACACCTATGTCTCCGAACCCCTTATCAGCAAGATTACCGGGGAGCTGACAATTATGGTGGCGGCGCCGCTTTACTCCGAGGAGGGGAGCGTATGGGGCGTTGTGTACTTCGTGCCCCCGGAGACTTTCTTAAACGACATAGTCTCCTCCATACATATCGGTGAGAACTGCCGGGCGTATATGATAAACAAGAACGGCGACACCATAGCCGACATAACCCTGGACACCATCACCACCCAGAACGTGGAGCGGGAGGCTGAGTCCGACCCCTCCCTCAAGAGCCGGGCGGCCCTCCATGAGGCCATGCGCCGGGGGGAGAATGGCTTCGGGCGCATAAAGGCCTCAGACGGCCCCAGGTTCTTAGCCTACGCCCCGGTGGGCGGCACTGACGGCTGGAGCGTTGCAGTGGCGTCCCCGGAGAAAAACTATCTTGCGGACACATACTTTGCAATGTTCATAAACGTGCTGGTGACAATTATCTCCATTCTGGCCTCAGTGGTGGTGGCCCTGAAACTCTCAAGCAATATCAGCAGGCCCATGAGGGCTTGCGCCGCCAGGATGAAGCTTTTGGTGGAGGGCGACCTTAAGTCCCCGGCCCCGGAGGCCGTGGGCAGGGACGAGACCGCCGAGCTCACCCGCTCCACCGGGGAGATGGTACAGGGGCTCAACACCATCATCAACGACATAGACTACCTTTTGAACCAGATGGCAAACCAGAACTTCGACATAGTCTCTTCCCACAGGGAGGCCTATGTTGGGGACTATAAGAGCATACTTCACTCCATGCGCAACCTGAAGGTGGAGCTCAGCGGGACCATACGGCAGATAGACGCTTCGGCGGGCCAGGTGTCCAGCGCCAGCGGCCAGGTGTCGAACGGCGCGCAGGCTTTGAGCCAGGGCTCCATGGAGCAGGCCAGCGCAACGCAGGAGCTTGCCGCGACCATAACCGAGATATCCGAGAGCGCCAAGCGCACCTCCGCGGCCGCTGAGGAGGCCGGGCAGTTCGTGAACCAGGCCGGGGCGCAGCTTGGGGTGAGCGTGGGCTATGTGCAGGAGCTGAACAGGGCCATGGGCAGGATTTCCGAGTCCTCCCAGGAGATTAGCAAGATAATCGAGACCATTGAGAACATAGCCTTCCAGACCAATATACTCGCCCTCAACGCCGCTGTTGAGGCCGCCAGGGCGGGCACGGCTGGCAAGGGCTTCGCCGTTGTGGCGGACGAGGTGAGGAACCTTGCCAATAAGTCCGACCAGGCGGCGAAGGCCACAAAGAGCCTTATCGAGACCTCCATAGCCGCAGTCAGCGAGGGCAGCGAGGCTGTGGATAAGGTGACGGGCTCCCTTGAGAAGACCAGCGAATATGCCGGGCACGTTACCGAGCAGATGGACGTGGTGGTGGAGGCTGTGGAGAAGCAGACCGATTCCATCGCCCAGATAACCGACGGCGTGGAGCAGATATCCACTGTTGTGCAGACGAACTCCGCCACGGCGGAGGAGAGCGCCGCCGCAAGCGAACAGCTCTCGGCTGAGGCAAACGGCTTAAAGCAGCTGGTGGAGCAGTTTACTTTGGCTTCGGAGTAAAACCGGGCAAGGCGCGCCAGGATTTTTCCCGCCGGGTATGGTATGATATGCCCATATAAGGGGGCGGCGCAATGGGTATGGAGCTTTTGCAAAAGGCTATAAACTTTATGGAGGAGCATATCCTGGAGGATATCGGCTATGTGGACGCGGCGAAAGCCGTGCATATGTCCGGGTACAGCTTCCATAGGGTGTTCAGCTTTACCGTGGGCATGACGGCCAACGAGTATATCCGAAAAAGACGCCTGAGCCTTGCGGGGCAGGAGCTTAGGGAAGGGGATATATCCGTGCTGGACGCGGCCCTGAAGTACGGCTATGAGTCCCCGGAGAGCTTCACGAAGGCTTTTGCAAAGTTCCACGGCTCCACGCCTAGGCAGGTGAAGGGCGGGGGAGCGGCGCTCAGGCTCTTCGACCCTCTTATGATTAAAATTACCATAGGAGGCGGCAGTATGCTGGAGTACAGGATTGAGCACAGGGAGAGCATGAGGTTCATTGTGGTGAAGCGTGCTTTCAACAATGAGAGCCTTTTGGACCAGGATTGGCGCGGTATCCCGGAGTTCTGGACGGAGTGCGCGGAGAAGGGGCTCATTGAAAGGCTGAAGGGGCTCTGCCCGGAGGGGACAAGGGACCTCTATGGCCTTTGCGGCCCGGTGCGAAAGAGCGAGACGGAGTTTTACTACGGCATAGGCGTGCGGGACAGCGGGCGCATTGGCGAACTTCCCAAGGACGGAGGATACGTCATATGGGAGACGGAGCCTGCTGAGTACGCGGTGTTCAAGTGCAGGGGGGCGGACGGCGAGTGCCTGGGGGAGGCCTGGGACAGGTTTTTCAAGGAGTTCTGCCCTCAGACCGGGTACTCACAGACGGATTCGCCGGACTTTGAGCTCTACTATGAAAAGGGCGAACCCGGGGTCTTCTGTGAGCTCTGGGTGCCGGTAGAAAAACTGTAATACCATGGGGAGGAGCATAGGCTTCTCCCCATATTTATATAAAAATATAAAAACATTAAAAAACCTCTTGTGTTTTTATCCAAAATATGGGATGATATAGGGGAAAGGGGTGTTATCCAATGGCTAAAGCCAATAAGATGAAATTCACAAAGCCCGAAAAAAGCTGGATAATGTACGACTGGGCCAATTCAGTGTACGCCACGAACATACTTGCCGTTATCTTCCCCATCTACTTCGGCTCGGTCTGCCAGGCTGCGGGGGCCGACAACCTGGTGCTGTGGAGCTACGGCACGTCCGTATCCACCTTTGTGGTGGCGATACTTGCCCCGGTGCTGGGGGCGCTGGCGGACCATAAGGGGCATAAAAAGAAGCTTTTCTCGGTATTCCTGGTGATAGGGGTGCTGTTCACGCTGACAAGCGCCCTGTTTGACGAGTACCGTATGCTGCTGGCGGGGTATGTGCTCTCCCATATCGGCTTCTCGGGCTCATGCCTGTTCTATGACTCATTCCTCACTGACGTCACCACAAATGAGCGCATGGACCGGGTGTCCTCCTGGGGCTATGCCATGGGATATATCGGCGGCAGCACCATACCGTTTTTGATAAGCATAGTGATACTATTTGTGATGGGCATGGACAATATGCTGGCATTCAAGCTGGTGATAGTGCTCACGAGCGTATGGTGGGCGGCGTTCAGCATACCGTTTTTGAAGAACGTGCACCAGGAGCACTATATCGAGCCCCAGAAAAATCTGGTGCGCTCAACCTTCCGGAACCTGGGCAGGACGGCGGTGGATATCTTTAAGCAGAAGCATATCTTCCTGTTTATCATAGCCTACTTCTTCTATATCGACGGCGTGGGCACCATTATCTCAGTGTCCACCTCATACGGCTCGAAATTAGGGCTTGACAATATCAGCATGATTTTAGCCCTGCTCATGACCCAGATAGTGGCCGTGCCCTTCTCAATCATGTTCGGTCGGCTCTCCGAGAGGATAGGGGCGCTGAGAGCCCTTTGCGGGGCGGTGGGGATTTACTTCTTCATCTGCCTGGTGGGGTTCTATATGGGCTTCAACATTGAGAATAACCCCGGGGACCAGGGGGCGCTGACCCTCTCGCTGGTGCTGTTCTGGTGCATGGCGTTCTTGGTGGGCACGGTGCAGGGGGGCATACAGGCCATCTCCCGCTCCCACTTTGGCAAGCTGATACCCGCCGAGCGCTCAAATGAGTACTTTGGCTTCTTCGATATCTTCGGAAAGTTCGCGGCGGTGATAGGGCCATTGCTGGTGGCGCTCTTTACCCAGCTTACAGGCCGGGACTCCATCGGAGTCATAAGCCTTGCCATACTGTTCCTGGTGGGGCTGGTGCTCCTGCTCCTGGGGCAGAGGAGGGCAGCCGAGGGCTGAGGGGATTTTCAGATTTTTTAAGAGAGGTGTTTTGTATGAGTAATTGTCCTAACTGCGGGCTTGCGTATGTTCCGGGGACGGCAGTGTGCGTGAGGTGCGGGGCCGCTCTGCCCCAGGCTGCGCAGCCGCCGGTGCCGCCGGTTCAGACTGTACAGCCGCCGCAGTACCAGCCTTATCAGCCCAGTATGCCCAGGGCCATGCTGCCGCCGGCGCAATTTGCGCCCCCGCAGTTTGTGCGGGCCCAGAGGGAGTTCTGCTGGATGGATATTTTCACTGTGCTGGGGTTCGTGTCCTCGGTGGTGGGGTACTTCTTTGCAAGCGTCCTGCTGCTGCCCCTGGGGCTCATCGCGTCCATAGTGGGCTTTCGCGGCGACAGGAACCGTGGGCTTGCGGTGGCGGGGATAGTTATCTCGGCCGTCGGGGTGATGATAAAGGTTATGCTGATACTGAGCCAGGCGGCGCTTCTGCCCGACTGGTTCACAAATGGCATATGGTAGCGGGATTTTTTTGAAAAAAACTTTCACAATTAAGGTTTTTTATACTTTTCTTGCTTACATTCCCGGAAAAATGTGCTATAATATAACTATATAAAATCACATTATGAGGGGGAGAAAGCATGTATCAGGTAGGAGAACTGGTTTCGTATGGCAGCACGGGCGTGTGCAGGGTGAGTGAAATAACCAATCAGGCCTGCCCGGACGGGGAGGAGAGGCTGTACTATGTTATGCAGCCGCTGTATAAGGCCTGTATTATATCCGTGCCGGTGGACTCGGACAAGGTGTTTATCCGGCCCATCATCACCCGGGACGAGGCCAAGAGGCTGATAGGGCTTATCCCCACAATGGACTGCCCGGCCTTCCACAGCAGGGTGAGCCGGGAGCTCAACGAGCACTATACCTCCCTTTTAAAGAGCCATGACTGCCAGGACTGGATGGAGATGACTATCTCCATCCACGCCAAGAAGCGGGCGCTGGAAAGCCAGAAGCGGAAGTTCGGGAGCGTGGACGAGAGGTATCTCAAGCAGGCGGAGGAGCTGCTCTTCGGGGAGCTTTCCGCGGCGCTGGAGGTTACGAGAGAGCAGGTGCGGGAGTACGTGGGCGCGCAGATAGAGAATTTGAAAGCAGGCTAAAGGAGAGTTGAATTATGCTTCAGCAGGTAATGACAGAGCCCGGGAGGATAGAGTTCCGGGAGGTGTCCGTTCCGGAGCCGGGCGCGGGACAGGTATTGATAAAAATCATGGAGATAGGCGTGTGCGGGTCCGACATACACGTCTATCACGGGGAGCACCCCTTTACAAGCTACCCGGTGACCCAGGGGCACGAGGTGTCCGGGATAATCGAGAGGCTGGGCGAGGGCGTGAACGGGCTCAGCGTGGGCCAGAAGGTGACGATACAGCCCCAGGTGGTGTGCGGGGAGTGCTGGCCCTGCAGGAACGGAAAGTATAATCTCTGTGAGAGCTTGAAGGTAATGGGCTTTCAGACTACAGGCACTGCCTCGGAGTTCTTCGCTGTGGATGCGGAGAAGGTGACCCCTCTCCCGGAGGAGATGAGCCTTGAGGAGGGGGCTATGATAGAGCCCCTGGCCGTGGCGGTGCACGCGGTGCGCCGGGCGGGGGACGTGCGGGGCAAGGACATATGCGTGCTGGGGGCGGGGCCCATCGGCATACTTGTGGCGCAGGCGGCGAAGGGCCTGGGGGCCGGCCGGGTGATGGTGACGGACGTGAGCGCTTTAAGGATTGAGAAGGCCAAGGAGTGCGGGGCCGACATTGTTGTGAACACGAAGGAGCGGGACTTCGGGGAGGCCTTTTTGGAGTTCTTCGGGCCGGACAAGGCCGACGTTATCTATGACTGTGCGGGGAATGATATCACCATGGGGCAGGCAATAAAATATGCCCGCAAGGGGAGCACTATAATCTTGGTGGCGGTGTTCGCGAAGATGGCAAATATAGACTTAGCTGTGCTCAACGACCATGAGCTGGACCTGAACACCTCCATGATGTACAGGAGCGAGGACTATGAGAAGGCCATAGAGCTGGCGGCCGGGGGGAAGGTGCGGCTGCTGCCGCTGCTCTCGAAGAGATTTCCCTTTAAGGAGTACCTCGAGGCGTATAAATACATAGACGAGAACAGAGAGTCCACCATGAAGGTGCTCATAGACGTGCAGAGATGATAAGGGATATATACAGCCGGGACGCGGCCTTCCAGAAATTGCAGGTGCTCAGGACAAACAGGAACAAGCGCCATAGGTACGGGCAGTTTTTGGTTGAGGGCGTGCGTAACCTGAACCAGGCCGTGGCGAACGGCTGGGGGATAGCGTCCCTTGTGTACCCCAGGGACAGGGAGCTGTCGGACTGGGCGAAGGACATGGTGAGAGAGGTCAGGACACAGGAAAATCTCCGGCTGAGCGGGGAGCTGATGGAGGAGCTCAGCGGCAAGGAGGACACCTCGGAGCTGATGGCAGTGGTGAATATGCGAAGGGGCGGGGCCGGGGAGCTGAGGCTTCAGAAGGAGCCGCTTCTGGTGCTGTTTGACAGGCCGTCAAACCGGGGAAACCTTGGGACATTGATACGCTCCTGCGACGGATTGGGGGCCGACGGGCTGATACTCACCGGGCATGGGGTGGACCTGTACGACCCGGAGGTGGTGACGGCGAGCATGGGGTCATTTTTCCGGGTGCCGGCGGTGCAGATGGAGCTCAGGGAAGTCATGGAGTACATCGGGGAGCTTCGGGGGAGATACCCGGGGTTCCGGACGGTGGGGACCACGGCGCACCGTCAGAGGCCGGTCTGGGGTGAGGATTTGAGCGGGCCGGTCATGCTGATGGTGGGGAACGAGACAGAGGGCCTGAGCTACAGCTTCAAGCAGAGCTGTGACGTGCTGTGCACGATACCCATGGCTGCGGCCAGTTCGGCCAGCTCATTCAACGTGGCGTGCGCCGGGACCGTGCTGCTGTATGAGGCAGTACGCCAGCGCACGCGAAGCGAGTAAAAGTTTTGTCCACTTTTACAAAAGTGGCAGGGTGTGGGGCGGCGCCCCACGAAAAAGAGCGGGCAGTCCGTAAGGACAAGCCCGCTCAATGTTTATCTTCTATAGCCTTCCGAAAGGCTTCCCTCATACTCCCCTTACCCCTGGGCAAAAGCGCCTGCCTCTCTAAAATATCCCTAATCTCCCCATTAACCTTCTCAACCTCCATCCGAAGCTCCTGGGCCGACATACGAAGGGCCCCATGCCCAAGAATAATAAGCTGCTCAGCAAAGTCGGCGCTGGCCACCAAAACCCGCCTATGTTCCTTGGTGAGCTGATAGCTGGCCTTCTCGATATAAGCATCGGCAGTCTCAGCCTCTTTAGTATAGACTATGTGAATATTATGATACTTTGAAACAGACCCCGCGCCTCCGGGGACCTTATAGGCGTCGAAGACAAGAATAACGCGGTTCTGTCGAAACCCCTGGTAATTGCAGAGAATATCCGCAAGGGCCGTGCGGGCAGAGGCAAGGTCCAGCTTCGAGAGAGCGTTCAGCTCATCCCAGGCAAAAATCATGTTGTAGCCATCCACAAGAAGGTACTCGGGGCCCTGATGGGGGAGCTCAACGGGCCTTGGGGAGGCTGAGTCCGGACCGGGCCTCCTGGGGCGCGGGGGAGGCTCGAAGGCCCGGGACTTTATGGGGCCGTAGGTGCGCTCAAAGATGGCGAGGAGCTCCTTGTCGGCCTCAAGAGGGGCCAGGGGCCGGGACTCCCGGGGAGTGGGGCCGCTGGAGGCCGGGACAAAAGGGACGCCGTCCTCGTTGAGCTTTAAGGCGGGCAGGTGCATGTAGTTTGAAACCTCATTCCATGGCACAAGGAAGCCTGCTCCATGGGCGCAGAACACCGAGCCCGGCGGGTCGTCCAGGTCTTTTTCCGGGTCGTAGCCTATTGCCTTTACCACAGCCTCCTGGTTGGGGCAGGGCCTATACCCCGATAGCGCGCAGGAGATGCGCCCATGGCCCTTGGTGTAGGCGGCAAGCTCCGAGGCATAGTCCCCGAAGGAGGCGGCGGGTACGCTGGCCTCAATGACAGTTTCGTCTCCGACAGTCTCCGGGGCCCCGGCCTCTCCGCCCATGCGCTGAATGTCCGTGAGGGCGCGGCCGAAGCTCTCTGTAGGCACCTCAAGGTGCAGGGAGTACCAGGGCTCGAGAAGTATGGACTCCGCTTTCATGAGCCCCTGGCGCACGGCGCGGTATGTGGCCTGGCGGAAGTCGCCGCCCTCGGTGTGCTTTAAGTGGGCGCGGCCTGAGACTATGGTTATGCGCACATCCGTGAGAGCAGAGCCGGTGAGCACCCCGCGGTATACCTTCTCCGCAAGATGGGTGAGCACTAGGCGCTGCCAGTTTCCGGCAAAATCGTCCTCTGAGCAGGCTGTGCCAAGCTCCACGCCTGCGCCTGCGGGCAGGGGCTCTATGAGCAGGTGAATCTCGGCATAGTGGCGAAGGGGCTCGAAGTGCCCAACGCCCTCAACGGGCCTCCTGATAGTCTCCTTATAGACGATATTCCCCTCGGTGAACTCTATGTCAAGGGAGAAGCGGTCATGTATCACGCGCTTTAGCACCTCGGCCTGAATTTTCCCCATGAGCCGCACGGTTATCTGCCCTAAGGCCGGGCTCCACTCAAGGTGCAGCTGAGGGTCCTCCTCGGCGAGCTCCCGGAGCTTTGGCAGCACGGCGCTGGCATTGACTCCCTCGGGCAGGAGCATACGGTAGGCTATGGCGGGCTCAAGGGCAGGGGGCGGCCCGGACTCCTCCGCTCCCAGGGCCTGGCCCGGGAAGGTGGAGCTAAGGCCCGCAAGGGCACAGACTGTCCCCGCCTCCACTGAGCCCGGAGCGGTGAACTTCGCCCCGGAATAGACCCTTATCTGGTCCACCTTCTCCTGTCCCCCGGGGAAATCAAGGGTCGTCTTTACGGCAAGGCTGCCGCCGGTTATCTTCACGTGGGTGAGGCGGGCGCCGCGCTCGTCCCGGGTTATCTTGTAGACCCTGGCGGCGAAGTCCTCGCCCCATTGGGGCCGGGGGGCAAATTCCGTAAGGCCGTTCAGAAGCTCGTCCACGCCCTGGAGCTTCAGGGCGCTGCCGAAGAAGCAGGGAAAGCATTTTCGCTCTGAGATAAGGCGGCGAAGGACGGAGCTGTCCAGCGCGCCGGTCTCAAGATACTGGGCCAGGGCGGACTCGTCCCCGAGGGCCGCGGACTCCCAGAAGGCCTCGCTGCCGTAATCCCCCATGTCCAGCATGTCGGGGGAGAGGCTTTTTTTGAGCTTTTGGAGAAGGGCGGCGCGGTCCACGGGCTGGTCCATCTTGTTGAGGAAGAGGAATACCGGGACATTCCGGCGCTCTAAAAGCCGCCAGAGGGTGAGGGTATGGCCCTGGGGCCCGTCGGGAGCGGATATGACGAGGATGGCACAGTCCAGGACCTGGAGAGTGCGCTCGGCCTCGGCGGCGAAATCCACGTGGCCGGGGGTGTCTATAAGGGTCAGCTCCAGGTCCGGGAGGGGGAGGACGGCCTGCTTTAGGAAAATGGTAATGCCGCGTTCGCGCTCTAGGGCGTCGTTATCGAGGAAGGCGTCGGCGTGGTCCACGCGGCCGAGGGCGCGCAGGGCGCCGCCGCGGTAGAGGAGGGCTTCGGAGAGGGTGGTTTTCCCGGCGTCCACATGGGCGAGAATGCCGGCGGTGAGCTTGCGCATGGAGGGTGCGCTCCTTTCTGGAAAAAATAGTGGGGGTCAAGGGGGACTCAGTTCCCCTTGCAGGGTGTGGGACAGCGTCCCATGACCTTGTGCTTGCGCGCGAGCGCAAGTAAATTACTTTATATCATACACACTGCGCAGTTTAATATTATCCGGTTCACCCCGAAGAATTTTTATCCGCCGCTTACCGGGGAGCATATCAAAATAATTGTCGGAAAGAACCAGGTCCTCATTGGCATTAGAAATCTCCACTCCCTGAGCATAGGCTTTTGAAGCAACAATAATCTCATCCCCATCAAGGACAAACTCAAGCCCCGGGTCCTGAAAATTATAGTGCTTGGGCGGGGCAAACAGCGCCGTCCCAAAGCTCAGAAGGGCGCTCTTCTCATAGAGAGCGAAGCTCAGAAAATCACTGTGGATGTCAACCTCCGGAAGCTCTGTCCTGTCGAGCCAGGCGCTCTCAAGAGGCGGTACGGTGAGGGAGATAGTCTCCTCCCTTATGACCCGGCAGAAATTATCCCGCAGGGCCCACTTTACCAGCACGGCCCGGGGCGTTAAGGTATCATTAGTGACGCAAAGACAGAAGCTCCGGCCCAGGGGCCCCTCACAGGAGAGCAGGAGGGGCGCGAAGAAGCGCCTGGCAAAGTAGTGCAGGGCCTTCCAGCGGCCGGAGAAGTCGATGGATGAGGGGGAAATCTCCGGGCGGGGGTCGCTGAGCCTGCGGAACAGGGCCCCCATGCAGCGCCCCCGGTGCCGCCTGTAGTGCCCGGCGGCGGAGCTGACTATTTGGGCCTGGGCCAGCTGGGAGGCGTATATCAGCGTGGGGAAGGAGGCGGGGTAGAGGTAGTACCGGGAAATATTCGACATGATGTGGGCCGTGTGGCGGCAGTCCTCCGAGTGCTCCTCCACGGCCCGGGAGAAGAGATTGCGCTCCTGCGGGCGGGTGAAGCTCTCGACTGTTGGCAGGCAGGGGCAGGAGGGGGTGCCGAAGTCCGAGACATAGCGCCCGGGGGCGCTCCTGTCGGAGCAGCGCGGGTGTGCGTCGCCCCTATCAAGGCTGCCGGGCTCGTCGAAGCCGCCGCCGCTTGATGGGCTTGAGGGCCAGTAGGGGGCCTCTGGGGCGTGCTTTCTCAGTTCGGTGGGTATTATGTACTCGAAGACGCGGATATAGTCGGCCTTCTGCCGGGGGGTGCAGGGCTCCATGAGGGCGTTTTGCTCCAGGCACTCACTGCCGCACCAGAGGACAATGCAGGGGTGACTGCGAAGGCGGGTCACGGTCTCGCACACATAGTCGCGGATATTGCGGGCAGCTTCTGTGGTGAGCTCATCCCCGGTGCATGGCAGTGAGAAGTCCTGCCAGACCATGAGGCCCAGTTCGTCGCAGATATCATAGAAGGGGTCGGGAAAGACTTCAAGGGCCCGGATACAGTTGAAGTTTGCTAGGGCGGCGTCCTCAAGGAGCTGGCGAATATTATCCTCAGGACCGGGGACAGCATGAGCACCCATGGCGAATATCCTGACTCCGTTTATCTCGTGGGCAAAGCTTTCGCCGTGTTCGTCGGGCTCTATGGACAGCTTTACTGTGCGAAGGCCTATCCTATGCTCCCAGGAATCTATCAGCTCACCCTTGACCCAAGCCTGCACCCGGACGGTGTAGAGGGGCTGCCCGCCATACCCCCGGGGCTGCCAGAGCCGGGGGTTCTCTATGGTAATGTCCGGGATGGGTGACTGGGAGAACTCCGTCACCCTTTCGTCAGGGTCTATGAGCGCGGCGGTGAGCTCTGGCGGCTCCTCTGTGCTCCAGGAATAGGTGGGCAGGACGGACAGGATAACTTTGCCGTCCTCATGTATCTGTACAATATCAAGGCGCATGTCTATAGCTTTCTCTCTGTCAAATTTCATACGGTTTTCCACTCCCCTCGCAAAGCCAGGTGGAATAGAGGAACATCTCCCCCACAGGGAGGCCGGTGACCTCCTCCATGGCGTAGGCGTAGAGCTTCAGCTGCAAAATATACCGCCGCCAGAGCTCCTCCATGTTTTCCACCCGGTCTGTCTTGAAGTCTATAATATTGAGCCTGCCGTTCTCTGTAAAGGTGCAGTCCACCGAGCCCTGGAGCACCACGGGCTCCTCAGGCGCGGGGGTCCCCGGCTGGGCCATTCCGGCGGGTATCACGGCGGTGAAGCGCCGCTCCTTTTGGACGTCCGGGGAGGCCAATACCCTTTGGCCCAGGGGGCTCTTAAAGAAGGCCCGCACGCGCTTAACCTCCACCGCGCCAGCCTGCTCCGGGGTGAGGTAGAGCTCACTGGAAAGCCGCTCTATCTCGGCCTCGGGATTTTTCGCGGCGGCGGGGAAGTCCGCAAACTGCATAAACTCGTGGAGGGCTATGCCCCTCTGGGCGGGGGTCATGCCCTGGGCCCCCAGCCAGGCGGGGCGGGTGGGGTTCAGCTCCCTTGAGCCCCCCTGCTGGGCGGCGAGCTTTGAGGCCGAGACCTTTGCGGGCACATCCAGCACGTCCCTATGGGGGTATATGAACTCCGCCTGGGCCCTGAGGGCTTTGTAGAGCTCCGGGTCGGGAGGCGCGGCCTGCTCCTCCTGAGGGGCTGCCTCAGCCTCTGTAGGCTCGTACTGTGTGAGGGATATACGCCAGGGCGCGCCGCTTTGGGGGACCGCTATGCTCTCCTCCATGCCCGCAAGCTCCCTGAGCGCCCCGCCGTCCGGATGGCGAAGGGCGCAGAGCATGAGCCAGTGGGCGGCGCTTTTTGACCTGCGCACGGTGAAGGGGGAAATCCTTGCTCCCCCAGCCTCCATGGCGGCCTTTTGAAGGCTTTGGCCCATGTCCGGCGCGGATGAGACTAAGATGAGCTTCTCCTGGGCCCGGGTCATGGCCACGTAGAGCACCCGGAGCTCCTCGGCCCCGCCCGAGCGGGCGGTTTCAAGGGCTATTGCCTCCCGGGCGGTGGTGGTGAATTTCGCTATGCCCCGGCGAAGCTTCACTCCAAGGCCCAGCTCCGGGTGCAGAAGGACCTCCTCGGCCGTGTCACCGGCAAACTGCCTGCCGCACCCGGCCACTATGCACACAGGAAACTGCAGACCCTTGGACTTGTGTATGCTCATGATGTTCACCGCGTCCGAGCCCGAGGGGGTCAGCTCGGCGGCCTGTAAATCTGTGCCCGAGTCCCGGAGGCGGTCGAGAAAGCGCACAAAGCCCGAGAGGCCGTGATACCCGGAGCTTTCGTATTCCTGGGCGTACCTTTGGAGCAGACGGAGGTTCCCCAGCCTCCCGGCCCCGTCCTCCATGGCGAGGACCATGTCAGTATAGCCGGTCCTGCCGTAGAGCATGGTGAGAAAGCCGTCGGCGGGCATGGTGGCCGCAAGGCTCCTGAGGGCGGTGAGCTCTTCCACAGCCTTTGCACAGCGGGGGTCGTCTTCAGCGGCCCTTATAAGGGAGACATATATTGAGTCGTCTTTATCCACGGCCCGGAGCCTGGCGGCGTCGTCTGCCGAGAAGCCGTACAGGGGGCTCATAAGCAGGGCCAGAAGGGGGATATCCTGGCTGGGGTTGTCTATCACCCGAAGGAGGGAGAGGATGGTCTGCACCTCCGCGGCGGCGAAGAAGCCCCCGCTCACGGCGGCCCTGGCGGGTATGCCCAGACGGGTGAGCTCGGCGGCGTACACATGGGCGTGCTTATTGGCGCTTCTCAGGAGAATGCAGAAGTCCCCGAAGGCTGCCGGGCGCTCCCTGTCCCCCTCGCTGACGGTGAAGCCGCCGTCCATAAGCTCCCTTATGCGCCCGGCAATATAGGCGGCCTCGGCGGTCTCGGCGGGGGCCTTTCCCCGGGAAATAAAGCAGACCTCGGTCTCACAGCCGGCCTTCTTGGGAAAGTCCGCGCCGTATACAAGGCGCTCCTCGCCGGTATAGTCGATGTCCCCGGCGCCGCGGCTCATGAGCTCGCTGAACACGAAGTTTACCGCGTCCGTCACCTGCTCCCGGGAGCGGAAGTTCCGGTCAAGGACGATATAGGCGGGATAGCCGGGGCTTTGGCGGTCGTACTTTGTGAAGGCCCGGCGGCAGCGGAGGAATATCTCGGGCATGGCCCGGCGAAAGCCGTATATGCTCTGCTTCACGTCGCCCACCATAAAGAGGTTTTTCCCCTCCCTTGACACCGCCCGGAAGATACTGTCCTGGACCTCGTTTATATCCTGGTACTCGTCTATCATTATCTCGTCGAACCTGCTCCCCACCTCCAGAGCGGCGGGTGTGGGCGAGCCGTCCTCATTGACAAAGAGGCGTATGGCGCAGTGCTCAAGGTCGCTGTAGTCCAGAAAGCCCCTTTGCAGCTTCTTCTCAGAGTAGCGCCCTGCAAAGGCCAGGGTGAGCTCCCCGAGGCTTTTAAGGAGGGGCCCGGCCTTTAAGAGCTCCTCCCGGCAGGCGGACCTTGAGGCGGCAAGGCAGCGGCCAAGGCCTGAGATTATCTTTTTGACCTCCGCGCGCACAGCTTCCAGCCTCGGTACAAGAGGGTCGTCCCCCGCTCCCTTTGGCAGGCGGCTGCGCCTTTGGGGGGCCCAGCTGCCCTGAAGCTGTGAGGCCAGGTCCCAGTCCCCGCGCCTTGCGGCTTTTCCCAGGGCAAGGCACGCCTCCCGGTCGGCCGTCAGCGGGGGAGCGAAGCTCCCGCCTACGGCGTCGCTGCCCTCGCAAAGGCATAGGGCCCGCTCAAGCAGGGCGGCGGCGTGCTCCGCGGCCTCGGCGGCATAGTCCAGTATGACCCGCTCCCAGGGGGAGCCGTCCCCGGCGAAGTACATGTCAACCTTTTCACGGAGCCACTTTTCCGGGAAGGGGTGGCTCTGCATGAAGCGGTAGAGGGTGAGGGCCATGCCCGCGACCCGGCGGTCGTCCCGCTCGGCGGTGAAGGCGTCGGAGAGCTCCTGCACAGTGCCGTCGTCATAGGCGGCTGAGAGCACCTCCTCAAGGGACTCGTTCATGAGCTCCTGCTCCCGCTTGTCAGAGAGTATCTTGAAATCCGGGGATATCTCCAAAAGGTGGAAGAATTCCCTCACCATCTCCGCGCAGAAGCTGTCCACCGTGCCGATATGGGCCTGGTGCAGAAGTATGCTCTGGCGCCTTAAAAGCCGGCTGCCCGGGTCCTCCCTCAGGAGCTCATAGAGCCGCTGCTCGAGCCGGGCGCGCATTTCGGCCGCCGCCGCCTTTGTGAAGGTGACTATCAGAAGGCGGTTGGCGGGGGTGGGGTCATGCTCGTCTATCAGCCGCTCTATGGCCCGCTGCACCAGCACGGCGGTCTTCCCCGAGCCCGCTGCCGCTGCCACTAGCACGGTCCCCTTCCTGGCATCTATTGCGTCCCACTGGCTGTCGGTCCACTTCACCTTGCTTCACCCCCTTTGATATAATTTGGCTCAGCCTTCCTCACTGAGCACCTGCTCGCAGTACTGGCAGCGGTAGCGGTGCCGGCCCTCGTCACAGAGAGTGAACACCTGGTCCACGTCCTCGACGCTTGTAATGCACCGGGGATTCCTGCAGCTGACGATATTCACAAGCCTCTTGGGGAGCTTCGGCTGCTTCTTCTCAATGAGCCTGCCGTCCCTTATAACACAGACGGTGGCGTGGTCGTCGATAAAGCCCAGCACGTCCAGGTCCACGTCGGTCATGCCCTCAATTTTTATTATGTCTTTTTTGCCAAACTTGCTGCTCTTGGCGTTTTTGATTATGGCCACGCAGGTGTCCAGCTTATGGAGCTCCAAGAGCTCATAGACCCTCATTCCCCGCCCGGCGGTGATATGGTCGATGACTATTCCGTTTTCGATACTGTCGATGTTCAGCATAAAATTTCCTCCTTTTTTATGATTCAGCGAGCATCATTTTTAGGGTAGTATAGGTCTTGTCCGTGGCTCTGCGGATATCTTCATCGGTTAAGGCTTCGCCTTTTCCAAGCCTCTCTACAAGGGATAAAAACATATGGTCAAGCTCCCGGTCAACATTGCTGGTGAGATAGGCAAAGGTAACGCTTTCCCTGCTCTCCTTTAGGGCCTCCATCTGCCTTGTAGACTGGATGGGGTTTCTGTCCGACATAAAGAAGCCTTTGGGCGTGGTCAGTATGGCATTGTGCACAGGAATAGCGCCCAGATTGACGGCGCTGAACATTACGTCGTCAGTTGAGGGAAATTTTTTTGAGTTCCAGAATTTGGAATAGCTGAGAAAATCCCTGCTCAGCAGAAAATCCGTAATAAAGAAAGCGTCTTCGGGGAAATCCGTGTTCTTGTTTACCGCGCACCAGGCCTCTACGGACGCGGTCACGCCGCCCTGGGGATTCCGCGGCGCGAAGAAAGTATAGGCAGCCTCATCCTCGCTGGTATTGTCCAGCCAATAATAATCAATGGTCCACACACAGTCGTCCAGGCTGCGGCCCTTTATGCCATTGGGAAATTCCCTGTATAAATCCAGAGCTTCCTTGGTACGCTGGAAAAGCTCGTCCCGGTCGATAAGGAGCTCCTCACCCGCGTTGTCGGCTATCTGTTCAAACATCATTTCCCTAAAGCCAGGAAGCTCAACCGCCGCCCGGGAATACTGCTCCCGAACCTCGTCGTCCGGGCATGTGAGGGCCTCCGTCCAGCTGGACGGAAGGGAAGACGGCTCTGCCTCCTTGCGAAGGACGCCGGCGGGTATGCGGTAGAGCATGGGCAATATGTACTGCTTATCCTCGTACCTGCCGGCGTCCATTACCGCCCGGTCGAAATTATCAAAATCCATAAACCTGGCGTTTTCAATATAATCGTCCAGGGGCAGGAAAAATCCGGAGGCCATGGCATGTTCAGGGTTTGGGAACAGCGTGGAATTTGGCTGCTCCTGTATGCAGCCGCCGAACCCGGAGAGGTGAAACACGTCCGGCCCGCCGCCAGCCATTATCTGTGTCCTTAAATGGGTCAGCTCCGCTTCATACTGGGAACGGTCTGCGGGCAGCACTTCAAGCTCCACCTGCACGCCGTTGGGCGTTCCTCCGAAGTGCTCTATCATCACCTGGAATATCTGCTTGCCCTGCTCCGGCAGGGCAGGGTTTGGGGAATACCAGTCAGCGACCAAATAGGAATCTGTTACCACGCGAAGGGGCTCCTGCTCCCCAGTCTCCGGGACTTCCGGGGCTTGGCTCTCGCCGCCGGGCTTGCAGGCGGTGAGAAACAGCATAAGTATAGACATTAAAATTGCGAAAGCTTTTTTCATTTTTTACCTCGCTTAAAAAGTTATGACTCAGCTAGCATCATTTTCAGGGTAGAGTGAGTCTTGTCCGTCAGGAGGCGCAGCTCGTCCTCGGGGATGTCCTCGCCGTTTTCCACCTTCTCTATCAGGCCGCGGAACATGCTGTCCATTGCCCGGTCAGCATTTGATGTAAAATATACGTAATCTATCTCACTTTCGGCTTCGGCTAGGGCCTTCTGCATGTCTTTATAGATGACGGTGTTGGTATAGCTGATTTTTGTGGTCATATAGTCGGTATACACCGGGATATTGCCCCCTTGCATCATGCTGAACAGGGCCACGGCATGGGGACTGCTGTCCCGGGGATTTTTGTCCCAGAAATTCTCCAATTTCAGGAAGTCCGCGCCGAGAAGCATGTCCGCAATGAAGAAAGCGTCCTCAGGGTGCTTGGTGTTGGCGTTTACGGCGCACCAGTGCTCTATGGCGGCGCTGAGCCCGCCCTCGCTGTTGCGCGGGGCAAAGTAGGTGTTGTCGCCGGGGGTACTGCCGGTGAACCTGCCCGCGAGCCCGTCGCCCCAGGAGAAGCACCCCCTTTCCTCATAGGATAATCCCGAGGAAAGCCAGGACTCTCTGTAGAGCTCCACGGCCTCCTTTGTGCGCTGGAAAAAATCCTCCTTTTGAAGCAGGAGCTCCTCGTTAAAATAGGTCTGCCCGAAGACCACCTGCCTGAAGCTTGCGGCGGCCAAATTCCCGCCGTATATGGCGCGGATGTCCCCGTCCCCGCTGGACACTGCCTCCTGCCACCTGGATGGGAGCTCTGCGGGGTCGATGATTTTATTTGCCCAGCCAAAGGATATCCGGTAGAACATTGGCAGGATATAGCGCTTGCCCTCGTACACTCCCGCGTCCATCACCTTGGAGTGGAGCTTCTCCATGTCCATGAACCGCGCAGTCTCGATATGCTCGTCCAGAGGCAGGAAAAGCCCCTTCTTTATGGCGGCCCCCGGGTTCTGGAACAGGGTGTTCTCAGGCAGGGCCCTGTCTCCCCCGCCAAAACCGGACATGAGGAACACATCGGGCCCGCCGCCCGCCATTATCTCAGTGCGCATATGGGTCAGCTCGCTCTCATAGCTGATGCTCTCCCGGTCGAGCACCTTCAGCCTCACCTCGAGCCCGTTTGGGGTGCCGCCGCAGTGCTCGAGCATATTCCGGAAGACCTTCTGCCCATCCCTAGCCTTGGAGTCTTTTGCCGTGTCCCCTCTTGTCCTGAAAGACGAGCTCAGGCAGTCGATATCCGTCGCCACCTGAAGAACGTTCTCGCCCTTGTCTGCGGATTCCTCCGCCGCGGCGCTCGCGGCCTTTTCCTTTTGAGTGTCGGCGGCTAGCTTCGGCTCGCTGCTCTCGCTTTTGCCGGGGGTGCAGGCGGTGAGGGTGAACAGGAGTACAGACATCAAAATCGCTATAGCTCTTTTCATTTTAGTGCACCTCTTGTGAAATTTTTATGACTCGGCGAGCATCATGTTCATGCGCATGTAGGCGTCGTGGACTCTGCTCTCGGCGGATTTGCGCTTATTATAGTCCATCATTTCGCCGCAGAGGCCGGACAGCTCCTTGCCCAGAGGCGTGGCGAACTCCGCGCGGGTGATGCTGTCCCGGAGGGCGCAGAATCCCTCGTAGTTTTCAGGGGACAGGCACCAGGAGCCGCTGTCGCCGCAGGGAATGGCCGTGTCCTTTTGCATGAGCCCCTCCATCACGGGCACCGAGCTGCCGGTGAGGGGGTAGGCATAGAGCCCGGAGAGCTGACATTCCTCGCTGAGAAGATAGTCCACGAAAAACGCCGCCGCTTTGGGTGACTCTGTGTTGGCGTTCACCCCGGCGAAGCTTGTGATAGTGGCGCCGCAGCCGCCCTCACGGGAGTAGAGGGGCACCATGGTGAGCCCGTCATCTGAGGTGAACCCCTCTGGAAGATAGTTGTCGGTGAAGCCGGAGGCCAACCAGCAATCGGTATTGGCGGGCAGGTCTTTGTTTTGAAGGGTCTCCTCTCTCGCTTTTATTTTCTCTTTCATGAAGCTCAGCAGCTCCTCCTCGGTGAAGGCGAGCTCGTCCTTGTCCCCGGCGGCCATGGGCATGAGGGCGCTGCCCTGGTAGACGGAGGTGTCCAGGGACGCGGCGGCTTTCAGCTCCGGCCCGCCGCTAAGCATATCCTCCCAGGTCATCTCCTTTGAGGGGGTGTGCTGGAAGCTGGACTTTTTGAACACGGTCATGGGGAGGGTATAGGTCATGGGCAGAAGGTACTGCTTGTCGCCGTACTTCCCCGCGTCCATGATAACGGGGGTCAGGCGCTCCCAGTCTGTGAACTGAAAGTCCGGGATGTACTTGTCAAGGGGGAGGAACATATTGCGCTTCATGGCCTGCCGGGGAAAGTTGAACACCGGCTCGGACCAGCCGCCGCCAACAGTGCCGTTTGAGATATGTGCCAGGTCCGTCACAAAGGAGGGCCCGGCGTCGCAGACGAACACATCCGGGCCTTTGCCCGCCATTATCTCCGTGCGAAGGGAGGTGAGGTACATCTCCCGCTCGTTCCCCTGCACAGGGGGAAACTCGAGCTCAAGCTTCTCAGGGCCGCCCAGGGCCTTTATGGTGCTCTGAAAGCTCTGAAAGCCTCCGTCCTCCGTCTCCAGGTATTTTTCCAATGCGCGCTTGAGCTTGGGTTCAACTATGTTGCTGCCCATGTCCAAATCCATCAGCACCCGCAGGGAGCTCTCCTCCACCGGGACTTCCGGGGCCTGGCTCTCACCGCCGGGCTTGCAGCCGCTGAGGGCCAGCATAATTATACACATCAAAATTGCAAAAGCTTTTTTCATTTTTTTGCACCTCTATTTATATAAAAATTATTATGATTCGGTGAGCATCATGGTCATGGTCGTGCAGCCTTTATGGGCAGCCGCCCTGACGTCTTCCTCGTCTTTAAGCTCTCCATTAAAGAATGGGACAAAGAAGGTCTCGTCTATGGCCTGCTCCAGGGAGCTGGGCAGCTTGAAGACGGTCACCTGGTCCAGTATCTCCAGGTATTCACTGTAGGACTCCTTATCCATCTGTATCCAGAATATGGGCTTATCCGGCCCGCCCAGCCCGGTGTTGGCGACTATACCGCCGCTCCAGTTATACAGTCCCTCTGCCCGCATGACATCCTCGCCTGCCAGCTTGTCCAGCACCTGGAAGGCATACTCAGGGCAGCTTGAGTTGCGGTTCACCGCTCCTGCAAGGGCTACATAGGCCGTAACGCCGCCGTCGCGGTTCCTGGCGGGGACTGTCAGGAACTCAGCGTCGGCCGCCACGAACGCGCCCATGGAGAAGCTGTCTGTATCGAGGATATCCTTATAGTACCCTTCCTCGAAGCGCGTCAAGTGCTCGAACCATATGAGCTCCTGCTCGAAAAGCTCCTCCTCTGTAAACGTGAGCTCCTCCTTTTCATAGTCCGCGTCCCGGCCGAAATAGCCCAGGGGCAGCACTCGCACGGAGCTGGCATAATATTCCAGTATGGGCACACCGGACTCCAGCATGGCCTGCTGGCTTGAGGTGCAGTCCCCGGGGATATCATATGCGCCTTTTCGGAAGGAGGCGGCATCTATGTAATAGGTGAGCGGCAGGAGCTGCTGGCCCTCGCCGTTCCGGCATACCTCCATGAGGCCGGGACAAAACGCGCTGTAATCTGTCCTGCCCTTCTCCATGTACTCGTCCAAAGGCAGGAACAGCCGGTTGTCCATGGACCGCTCCGGGAAACGGAAGACCGGGTCCAGAAGTTCCCCGCTGTTCTGGGAACGGCTGCTGCAGCTCCAGGCCATGTCCACAACGAACAGGTCAGGCCCCTTACCGGCCATCATTTCCGTGCGGATTCTCGTCAGCCGGTTGGAGCGCTCCGGTTCCTCAGTTGTCAGCACCTCAAACTCCACCCAGAAATCCCGGCCGCTCCCGGGCACCTCGTTCAGCACGGCCCTCAGGTTAGTGCCCATCCACGGCGCGTCCACAAGCATGTTCACCAGCGGCACGGTCTTCTTCCCCTCCCCGGTGATAATCTCCGCCGTTGCCGCGTCTTTTTCTGAGAAGCTGCAGGCAGTGAGCAGCATTAGGGAGGACATCAGAAGTGCTGTAAGCTTTTTCATTTTGGGTATCTCCTTTATGATTCGGCGAGCATCATTTTCAGGGTCGAGTGGGTCTTGTCCGTCAGGCGGCGTATGTCGTCGTCAGTGAGGGCTTCGCCCTTCTTTATCCTGTCTCTGAGCTCTATAAACATATGGTCAAGCTCCCGGTCGACATTGCTGGTGATGTAGGCGTAGGTGATGTCCTCCCGGGCGTTCGCGAGCGCGGCGGACTGCTTTTGGGGGATGCCGCAGTCCTTGAACCTTTTCTTGTTGGTGGAGAGTATGGAGGTGTTCACAGGGATGCAGCCATAGCCGGGACAGCCCAAAAGGGGAATATCCACTGAGACGGAATTTTTCGTGTTCCAGAAGTGGCGGCAGGAGAGGAACTCCTCGCTGAGAAGCATGTCGATAATGGAGAAGGCGTCCTCCGGGTGCTTCGTGCCGCTGCTCACGGCGCACCAGTGCTCAATGGCGGCGGTGACGCTCCCCTCAGTGCCCTTGGGCGCGAAGAAGGTAAAATCCGTGTTCTCCTTTGGCGGGTCTTCGGTTCCGTTAAGGTAATATAAGCTGTAGTCGGAGTAGTTGATATACCACATGCCTGAGTTGGTCTTTGAGCCGCTGGGGACTTTTGGGTACTGCTCGTAGAGCATGAGCGCCTCTTTCGTGCGCTGGAACAGCTCGTCTTTGTCCAGAAGGAGCTCCTCGCCCACATTGTCGGCTATCTGTCCGAAAACGGTCTCCCGGAAGCCGGGCGTGGAGCGGGACACGGCCTGGGCGTACATTCTGCGTATGTCCTCTTCCCCGCTTGAGACCGCCTCCTGCCAATCGGAGGGCAGGCTTTCAGCGTCCGCTTCCCGGTGGAGCACGCCCATAGAGAGCCGGTAGAACATGGGAAGGATATACTGACGCCCCTCATACTGCCCGGCCTCCATGACCTTTTTGTCCAGCTTGTCCCACTCCATGAACTTGGCGTTTTCTATGTACTCGTCCAGCGGGAGGAAAAAATCAGAGGACATGGCGTGCTCGGGGTTGAGGAACAGGGTGTTGATGGGCAGGGAATCCTCGCAGCTGCCGAAGCAGGACAGATAGAACACGTCCGGGCCCTTGCCCGCCATTATCTCGGTGCGCATATGGGTGAGCGCCGCCTGATACTCGCCGTCATCTGTGGGGAGCACCTCAAGCTCCACCTTGAGCCCGTTGGGGGTGCCGCCGAAGTAGTCGATTATCTGCTGCAGGGCGTTATTGCCGTCCTTTATGCGGGTCTTGCCGGTGTACCATTTTGACATCCAGCCCATGTCGGTCACCATCCGCAGGGTATCGGGCTCCGAGGGCTTTTCCTCGGGGACCGGGCTTTTTTCTGCACACCCGGCAGTAACCAGCATAACGGTACACATCAATAACGCAAAAGCTTTCTTCATGATATCCCACCCCCAAGCATTGTAATTATCCCAAAATCTCAGGCTCAATCCCCAAAAGCGCCAATATCAGCGCCATCCTCACGAACACGCCGCCTCTGGCCTGCTCAAAGTACAGCGCCCTGGGGTCTTCGTCCACAAGGGTATTTATTTCGTTGACCCTCGGGAGCGGGTGCATTATCACAAGGTCCTTCTTTGCGCTCTTTAATTTTTCGGGGGTGAGTATATAGGAGTCTTTAAGGCGCACATAGTCCTCCTCGTTGAAGAAGCGCTCCCGCTGGACCCGGGTCATATAGAGCACGTCCAGCTCCGGCATGACCTCCTCTATTTTGCGGGCCTCGGCAAAACAGTGTCCAGAGGGCTCCAAGACCTCTTTTACTATGTATCCCGGCGTGCGCAGCTCCTCGGGGGATATGAGCACAAAGCGCACGTCCTCATAGCGCACAAGGGATTTTATCAGGGAGTGCACGGTGCGGCCGAATTTAAGGTCGCCGCAGAGGCCGATGGTGAGACGGCCTATCTCCCCGCGCTTTCTCTTTATCATGAAAAGGTCAGTGAGGGTCTGGGTGGGGTGCTGGTGCCCGCCGTCCCCGGCGTTTACAACAGGTATTTTCGAGTACCGGGCCGCCACAAAGGGGGCGCCCTCTTTAAAGTGCCGCATGGCGGCTATATCGGCGTAGCCGGAAATCATTCTGATGGTGTCCGCAACGCTCTCGCCCTTTGAGGCTGAGCTGCTGCCCGCCGAGGAAAAGCCCAGGACCTGGCCCCCAAGCCTCAGCATGGCCGACTCGAAGCTGAGCCTTGTGCGGGTGCTGGGCTCGAAAAAGAGGGTAGCCAAAATCCTGCCGTCACAGCAGTGGGCATAGTCCCGAGGGTTGTCCAGTATCTTTGAGGCGAGCTCCAGGAGCCTTGTGGTCTCCTCCATGTTGAAATCCAGTGGGTCTATAAGATGACGCATGTATTTTCCGCCTTTCCTCGCATTTTTTCTGAAAAAAGCCGCGGGCAATAGTACCCACGGCTCTGTACTTATTAAATTATACACTTATAGCATGGTGAAGTCAACAATCCTGATACCTGCGCAAAAACTATTTTCACATCCCGGCAGCATCATTCACTGCCCGCGTCTCCCGGGGGCTGCTCCCTCCGGGGAGGCCTTAGGTCCGGCTTTGCGAGAGTGAAAAGAAGGGCCAGGCCCTCAAAGAAAAACCCCAGCCAGAACCAATTGCCGCTGTAGCCCTTTTCGGACATTATCCTTCTGACTGTCACGCCAAAAAGCACCCTCACCGCGGCTGTCAGCGGCAGTCCCGCAATCAAGGCTATTATCAGGCTGGTCATATTAGCCCCCCTTCCCATGTATAGAAATATATCACAACTTAAAGTTGTTGTCAACTGAGAGAATACGCCTGTATTTAGATATGAATAACAACCTGACGTTGTTACTATAATACAGAAGGGGTGAAAGGCATGGTAAAAAATCTCCGGAGCCTGAGAATGAGCAGAGGCATGAGCCAGCAGGCGCTGGCTGACTATTTGAATATAAGCCAGCAGTCCATAAACAAGTATGAGCGGCAGAAAATCGAGCCTGACATAGGCACGCTGATTATTTTAGCCGACTACTTCGGCACCACCGTGGACTACCTAATCGGCCACGACCCGTCCGACAGCGCAGCCGCACCGGAGCTCACCCGGGAGGAGTGGGCGCTCCTCAGGGACTACCGGCGGTTGTCCCGGGGAGAGCGGGACAGCATACAGCTGGTGATAAAGAACTACCTGAAGGAATAAGAAAAAGCACCGGAAGCTCCGGTGCTTTCTTTCGCTGATTATCAGTGCTTTCCAGTATAGCTGGATTTTACTCTGAGCCTGTTCAGGGCCCTGGCAAGGGTGCCCTGGGCCACCTTGTACTCCTGGATGGACCTCTTCTGGAGTATGGCCTCCATGGCCTCGTCGGCCTCCCGCTGGGCCCGGGCGGCGTCTATCTCCTCGGGGTGCTCGGCGGAGTCCACCAGGACCAGCACCTCGTTGTTCTCCACCTTAACCATCCCCGGGGACACAGCCGCCAGCCGCACCTCCTCTCCGGGGGCCTGATATCTCAGGGTCCCGGGCTGGACGGCGGCGATTATGGGGCTGTGGCGGGCGAGTATGCCCAGCTCGCCGTCGCTGGTGGGGACGGTGAGGCTCACGCAGGGGCCGTCGTAAAAAGTGCGGTCTGCGGCAAGGATATGGACCTGGAACTCCTGCATCAGGCCTCACCCGCTTCCAGCTTCTTTGCCTTTTCCACCACGTCCCGCCAGGTACCCACATTGTAGAAGGCGGCCTCGGGGTACTGGTCCAGCTCGCCGTCAACTAAAGCCCCGAAGCTCTCAAGGGTGTCCTTTAAGGGGACGTAGATTCCCGGAAGGCCGGTGAACTTCTCGGCCACGTGGGTGGGCTGGGCGAAGAAGCGCTGGAGCCGCCTTGCGCGGCCAACTATCCGGCGGTCCTCCTCGCTGAGCTCATCCATGCCCAGTATTGCTATAATGTCCTGGAGCTCGCTGTATTTTTCCAGTATCTCCTGGCATTTTCTCGCGATACGGTAGTGCTCTTCGCCCACGATGTCCGCCTCAAGTATGCGTGAGGTGGACGCCAGGGGGTCCACGGCGGGGTAAATGCCCTGCTCGGATATCTTGCGGCTCAGAACGGTGGTGGCGTCCAGATGGGCGAAGGTGGTGGCTGTGGCCGGGTCCGTAAGGTCGTCGGCGGGGACATATACCGCCTGGACCGAGGTAACGGAGCCGTCCTTGGTGGAGGTTATGCGCTCCTGCAATTCGCCCATCTCGTTGGCAAGGGTGGGCTGGTAGCCCACGGCCGAGGGCATACGGCCCAGAAGGGTGGACACCTCGCTGCCGGCCTGTACGAACCGGAAGATATTGTCTATAAACAAGAGCACGTCCTTATGCTCCACGTCCCTGAAGTGCTCGGCCATAGTCAGCCCCGAGAGGGCCACTCTCATGCGCACCCCCGGGGACTCGTTCATCTGCCCGAAGACAAGGGCCGTCTTGTCCGAGACCCCGCTCTCCTGCATTTCACGCCAGAGGTCGTTGCCCTCACGGCTCCGCTCGCCCACGCCGGTGAAGATGGAGTAGCCGCCGTGCTCCATGGCCACGTTATGTATGAGCTCCTGTATGAGCACGGTCTTGCCCACGCCAGCGCCTCCGAATAGGCCTATCTTGCCCCCTCTTGGGTAGGGCTCCAAAAGGTCTATCACCTTGAGGCCCGTCTCAAGTATCTCAACTGCCGGGCTCTGCTCCTCAAAGCTGGGGGCCTTGCGGTATATGCTCTTTTGGAGCGTGCCCTCGGGGACGGGCCCCTTGCCGTCGATGGGCTCTCCCAGCACGTTGAACATGCGCCCCAAGGTGGCTGTGCCCACGGGGACCTCTATGGTCTTCCCGGGCACAGCCACGGCAAGGCCCCTCTGCAGCCCTTCGCTGGGGGAGAGCATGACGCACCTTACCGTGCCCCCGGAGAGGTGCTGGGAGACCTCCATCACCCTGACCTCGCCCCTGAGCTCCACAGTGAGCTTTTCCCGGAGCCTCGGGAGCTCCCCGCTCACTATCTCCACGTCCACAACAGGGCCGGATATCTGTACGATAATGCCGCGTTCCAGGTTATCCATTATGTATCACTCTCCTTCCTTTCGTCTGCGCTGAGCCCTGGCCCCCGCGGAAATCTCGGTTATCTCCTGGGTTATGGCCGACTGGCGCACGCGGTTGTACTCTAAGGACAGCTCGCCCATGAGCTCCTCGGCGTTGCGGTTGGCATTGTCCATGGCGGTCATGCGGGCGTTCTGCTCGCAGCAGAAGCTGTCTATAAGCGCGGCGTATATGAAGCCCGACACATAGCTCCCCATGATGTTGTGCAGAACGGCCTTTGCGTCCGGCAGGAACTCGAAGGGCTCGCGGACGGTCTTCTCGTGCTCCATGGTGTCCACAAAATAGGTCCTGTGAAAGGGCAGGAGCCGGGTGGACCGGGCGCGAAAGCTCATGCTGTTCTCCATGTCCGTGTAGACCACGAATATCTTTTGAAGCTCCCCCCGGTTGAAGCCGTCGAGCAAAAGGGCGCTTATCTCCCTTGCGCGCATCATGGTGGGGTTCTGGGCGGTATATAAAAAGCTGTGCTCAATGGGGATATTGTGCTGGTCGAAGTACCTTCTGCCATACTCGCCGACTACGAAAAGCTTGGTGTCCGGGTGCTCCTCCAGTATTTTCATTGCCTCTTTGATGGCGTTCTGGTTATAGGACCCCGCCAGCCCCTTGTCCGCCGTTATCACAAGGCAGCCATAGGTGCCGTCCAGTGCGGGCATTCCCTCGCTGGGGTAGAAAAAGTGGCTCTCCACACTCTTTACACTGCGGAATATCCGCTTTATCTCCCCCTGCAGGGCGTTGAAGTAGGGGCGGGTGTTCTCAAGCTCCGCCCGGGCCTTCCTGAGCTTTGTGGAGGCTATGAGATACATGGCGTTGGTTATCTTTTTGGTCTCCGCCACGCTCTGCATGTGGGTCTTTATCTCCCTGGTGCCGGGCATTGTCAGTCACCGGCCTTTCCGGAGGCGCTGCAGTCTGCAAGGTATCTTTTTGCGGCTGCAATGAGCTCCTCCCTGTCGTCGCCGGACAGCCTGCCGGTCATGTCCACCCTCCGGCAGACGTCGGAGGCCTCCTCCTCGACGAAGTTCACAAGGCCCTCCCTGAACTTATCCATCTTCTCAAGGGGGATATCCTGCATAACATGGGCCATGGCCGCGGTGAGGATTATGACCTGGCGGTGGTGGGAGAAGGGGGCGTACTGGGGCTGGCGCAAAAGGCGCATGAGCCCCTGGCCGTAGGTGAGCTGGCGCTTTGTAGTCTCGTCCAGGTCGCTTGAGAACTGGGTGAAGACCTCCATCTCCCGGTACTGGGCAAGCTCCAGGCGGAGGGTGCCCGCCGCGGACTTCATTGCCTTTGTCTGGGCGTCGCCGCCCACCCGGGACACCGAGAGGCCCACGTTCACGGCCGGGCGCTGGCCCGAGAAGAACAGGTCGCTCTCAAGGAATATCTGGCCGTCGGTGATGGAGATTATATTTGTGGGGATATATGCCGAAACGTCCCCGGCCTGGGTTTCAACTATTGGCAGTGCGGTCATGCTGCCCCCGCCCAGCTCCTCCGAGAGGTGGGCCGAGCGCTCCAAAAGCCTTGAATGGAGGTAGAACACATCCCCGGGAAACGCCTCACGCCCGGGGGAGCGGCCCAGAAGCAGGCTCAGGGCGCGGTAGGCTATTGCGTGCTTGGAAAGGTCGTCGTACACTATCAGCACGTCCCGGCCCGAGTACATGAAATATTCAGCCAGGGCGCAGCCGGCGTAGGGGGCGATATACTGCAAAGCGGCGCTGGCCCCGGCGGGAGCGCTGATAATGGTGGTATAGCCGAGGGCTCCCCGGCGCAGCAGATTCTCTGTAAGCTGGGCCACGGAGCTGGTCTTCTGCCCGATGGCAACGTATATGCACACCACGTCCTTGCCCTTTTGGTTTAAGATGGTGTCAAGGGCTATGGCGGTCTTGCCGGTCTGGCGGTCGCCGATTATCAGCTCCCGCTGGCCCCGGCCGATGGGGAACATGGAGTCTATGCAGAGAAGCCCTGTCTCCATGGGGGTGTTTACCGGCTGGCGGTCCAGTATCCCCGGGGCGGGGTTCTCTATGGGCCTGTAGCCGTCGGGGTCTATATGCCCCTTGCCGTCAATGGGCACGCCCAGGGCGTCCACCACTCTCCCCAGGAAGCCGTCGCCCACGGGCATTCCCGCGGTCTTATGGGTGCGGCGGACCATGTCCCCGGAGGCGGCCTCGCCGCTGTCCCCGAAGAGCACACAGGAGAGGTCGTCCCTGCGCAGGTCCTGCACCATGCCCTTGATTCCGGAGGGGAAGGTGAGTATCTCGCCGTACCGGGCGTGGGTGAGCCCGGTGATGGTGGCCACCTCGCTGTCAACGGTCTGGACCTCTCCCATCTCCTCAGGCTCGGCGCTGGGCCGCCAGCTGGACACGGCCTCCTTCATAAGGGGCAGAATGTCGTTCTCGCCCTCGCGCACGTTCAGCAGGTGGTCCCTGAACTGCCTGAAGGTGCCCTGGGGGGTCCAGTCGTACACGTCTGAGCCCACCTGCATTTTGAAGCCGGCCTGTATGCCCTCGTCCCTCTCCCAGGAGACCGGCACTTCCCGGTTATAGCGCTCTCTGAGATAGGCGCTGAAGCGCTCGAGCTGTTCCTCTGTGGGCTCCCTGGCGCTTCTCAGCAGCGCGGAGAGGCGGCTCCTGTCAGCCCTCATGCTTGGTTCCTCCCTCCGCAAGGTCCAAAAAGCTGTCGAACGGGTCGTCGTCCTTGTGGAAGGCCAGCTTCTCCGCGGCCTCGGAGGCAAGGCGCTTCAATTCCCGCTGGGAGTCCCTTAAAGCCTTCTCCCTGGCCTCCTTGGCCTGGGCGTGGGCCTCCACAACTATCTCCCTGGCCTGGGCCTGGGCAAGGGCCAGCTGCTCCTCGGCGGACTTCTGAACCGCCGCCTGGGACTTCTGCCTTGCCTCCCTTATCTCCTCCTCGGCCCCGGCGAGCTTCTGCTGGTACTGGGCCTTGGCCTCCTCGGCCTTCAAAAGCTCCGCCTCGGCCTTATCCTCCATGTCCTTGTAGTGCTGCTCGCGCTTGCGCATAAAGTCCACCACCGGCTTATACAGCAGGAAGTAGAGCCCTCCGGCCAGAATAGCCAGGTTCATCCAGTGCAGCAGTATCTGCTGCCAGTCTATGTTCAGCGGCATATGTCACACCTGCCTTAAAGCACAAAGATAATGAGTATGACCACCAGAAGGGCGTATATGATGGCGGTCTCTATGAACACCAGGCCCAGCATAAGGGTGGTGCGTATCTTGCCCTCGGCCTCGGGCTGGCGGGCAATGCCGTCGGCGGATTTTGCCGTTGCAAGGCCCATGCCCACGGCGCCGCCGGCGGCGGCGAGCCCCACGGCAATACCTGCCGCGAGGGCCTTCATGCCGAGGGAGCCGTCCCCGGCGGCCTCGGCGGCGGGAGCGGACTCGCCCTCGGCCATTGCGGGCATGGCGAATACGGCGGTAAACAGCATAATCACTGCCAGCGCCAGCAGGACGCGGCAGAGGCTTTTCTTATTGCGGATAAGTTTCTTCATTTCAATTCCCTCCGGATAATAAATACTTTTAGCTTACTCTTTGCCGGGCTTCTCCGAGACCTCGCCGTAATACAGCGCCGTGAGCATGGTGAGCACGTAGGTCTGGATTATGGCGTGCAGAAGGGTGAAGAGCACCCCCACTACCACCGGCAGCACGAAGCTCAGGCTCACGTAGTAGTACACAAGCTCCGTCACCAGAAGGCCGCTGAGAAGGGCCCCGAACAGACGGAAGCTCATGGATATGGGCAGGGAGAACTCCTTTAAGGTTTTGCCCACTCCCTTGAGCCCGTTCCCGGCTATGCCCCCTGAGAGTATCACAAGGTAGGACATGGTGCCCAGGCCTATGGCGGCGTTCACGTCCGAGAGGGGCGCGGGCAGAGTGACGGGATGGCCGTTGACGGCCACGGCCTGCAGGCCCAGAAGCTCAAAGAGCGTGCCCACGGACACATACAGCCCGGCGGTGAACAGGTACACCCCCAGAAAGCCGTTGAGATGGGGGCTGTTGGACTTTGCCATGTTGTGGAACAGGCCCACGGCCTCCTCAAGCACCAGCTGCAGCTTACCGGGCCGGAGCTTAAAGCGGGGCACGGCGAAGACCCTTATTAGCAGGGCTGCAAGAAGCAGGAGCCCCGTTACCGTAAAGGCCGAGATAAGCGCCGGGCTCACGGTCTTTCCGCCCAGGAACGCCAGGCGGTTCTCGCTGTGTAGCACCGCGTCGCGCATGGCCTCCTGGACGCTCTCCGCCCGGTCATGGGTTCCTGCAAGGATGGACGCTGCCAGCAGCGCCACGATGACCAGTACCCAGACGGCCAGGCCCTTTTTGTGTTGTTTCATCGCGCACTTCCTTTCTTAGGTTAAAAACTTAGACCCATATACAATAATTTTATCACGAGCAGAGAAAAAGTCAACCTCAGAGGGGCCGCGGCGGGGGCCGAAAAAGGTAGAATATTTTTCTCATTTCACATATAGATACTGGTCAGCTTGACAAGGGGCCTGCCGTGTGATACCATGTACAGTGAAAAAAGGACAGCCGAACGGAGATAAGACAATGGTATACTTTGCGGATATGCACACGCACAGCACTGCCTCCGACGGGCAGTATACGCCAGCGGAGCTTGTGGGCCTTGGGAAGGACAGGGGCCTTAACCTGCTGAGCCTTACGGACCACGACACTTTAAAGGGCCTCCCTGAGGCTCTGGCGGCGGGCAGGGAGCTGGGGCTGAGAGTTCTGCCGGGGGTGGAGATAGGAGCGCAGGAGTATCACAGTCTGCACCTTCTGGGCTATGGAATAGACCCGGAGGACCCGGGGCTTAACGGCTTCTGCGGCCGGATGAAGGCTGCCCGGGACGAGCGCAAGTACAGGATAGTTGACTTCTTAAAGGAGAAGGGAATAGATATAGACCTTGCCGAGGTGGAGGCCGCGGCAAAGGGCGGCGTTGTGGGCAGGCCCCATTTCACCCAGGTAATGCTCGAGCACGGATATATAAAGAATAACCGCGAGGCCTACGAAAAATATCTGGACACGGAGGAGTATCAGCGCATAGCCATAAAGCGCATGAGCGCCCGGGACTGCATAGAGACTGTGCACCGGGCCGGGGGGAAGGTCTCCTTTGCCCACCCATACCAGGTGAAGCTGGACGATGAAGGGCTCGAGGGGCTGGTGCGGGATTTGAAGGGCTGGGGCCTGGACGCCATAGAGTGCTATTATACCAAGCACACCCCGGAGATGGAGGCGTTTTACCTGTCGCTGGCCGAGAAATATGACCTGCATGTAACAGGCGGCAGCGATTTCCACGGAGAGCTTGTAAAGCCGGACGTGCCCCTCGGAAAGCTGCGGCTTGAGCTGGACTGGCTCTTGGACGGATAAATTCAGGGAGGTATTGGGGCATGGAGGCATTTACGGCGGGCTTTGCGGAGCTTCTGGACGGCATAGTGGGAGTTGCCATACACTGCTTTGAGTTTATCGGCGTTTTGATAATAGTTGGGGCGGGTATAAAGGGATTCATACAGTACGTGAGGAAGGACCCGTCGGTGCGCCTGCAGTTAGCCCAGGGCATGGCATTGGGGCTCGAGTTCAAGCTGGGCAGCGAGATACTGCGCACGGTTGTGGTGCGGGAGCTCTCGGAGGTGGCCTTAGTGGCGGCGATAATAGCCGTGCGCGCGGCGCTTACCTTCCTTATCCACTGGGAGATACGCATAGAGGAGAGGACAAAGCAGGAGGCCGCGGGGGAGGCGCCTCAGGAAAAAGAGGGCTGACCCAAAAATTTCCCTTGCATTTTAGGGGATAACGTGCTACAATAGGCGAAGAATTGACTGTAAAGAGGTGAAAACTGCGATGAAAGAGAATATACATCCCGACTATCAGGAGACCACCATCACCTGCGCATGCGGCAACGTGATACACACCCGCTCCACCAAGAAGGATATCAAGGTCGAAATATGTTCCAAGTGCCATCCGTTCTTCACGGGCAAGCAAAAGCTTGTGGACACCAGCGGGCGCGTGGACATGTTCAAGAAGCGCTATGGACTTAAGTAAGTCCGGCCGGGGAAGATGAAGTCGCTTAACAATTTCCTGGACACAGAGGGCCGCCTGACAAAGTTCCCGGCAAAGCGCCCGATGCAGACGGAGGCGCTGCACTACCTGGCGGAAAAGTTCGGGAGGGACAGGGAGTATTCTGAGCGGGAGGTAAACGAGCTGCTTTTGCAGTGGCACACCTTCGGCGACCCTGCCACCCTGAGGCGCGAGCTTTACGACAGGCGTTTTCTGGACAGGGACCCATACGGACGGAGCTACAGGCTCAACGAGGACTTTTTGAAAAGTCTGAGCGGTGCTGCGGCTGAAGATGGGCAGGAATGATAAGACGAGGGGACGGCGTGTAAAAGCGCCGTCTTTTTGCAGTACAGGCAGGAGGGGGAGGCCTTGGAGTATATCACTGTAAAAAGCGAGGGCATGGACCAGTTTATTGAGAAAAAATCCCGGTTCATCGGCTCCTGTAAGCCGGTGAAGAACGAGGAGGAGGCCCTGGAGTTTATATCAGAGCTCAGGACGAAATACTGGGACGCGTCCCATAATGTGTACGCGTATATCCTCAGGGAGGGGAACATACAGCGCTTCTCAGACGACGGGGAGCCCCAGGGCACGGCGGGGATACCGGTTATAGACACCATGAAGAAGTCCGGGGTCACGGACGCGGTGGTGGTGGCGACACGGTACTTCGGGGGCATACTCCTGGGGGGCGGCGGGCTTATAAGGGCCTATTCCCACACGGCGGGCATAGCCCTCTCGGCGGCGCAGCGGGTGCGCATGAAGCAGTGCCTGAAACTTCGTATAGTCTGCTCCTATGAGAGCTATGGCAGGGTCCAGACGGTTGTGCCCGAGTGCGGGGGCATAGTTGACGGCACGGAGTTTACGGACGCGGTCACGCTCTCGCTGCACATGGAGCCTGAGCTCTTTGAGGGCCTTGAACGCAGGCTTGCGGACGCTACTTCAGGCCGGGCCCTGGCGGAAAAGACCGGGGAGGAGTTCTACCCGCTCTCTTTGGAGTAAGCTTTTGAAAAATTTTTTCGGGGGAGAAAAGTATTTTTCTTAAAAAAAGCGTATATACAGTCAGGGAATAAGTTTGAGAGAGAACACAGGGAGGCACGCTTATGATGACTGTGAGAGAAGAGACAGAGGAGCTGGAGCGCCGCACGCTGGCCCCGTGGGCGGCAAGGGCGGCCGAGTCCCGGGGGAGGGCGTACCCTGAGGAGGAGTGCCCCCTTCGCACGATTTTTCAGCGGGACCGGGACAGGGTCATCCACTGCAAGTCCTTCAGAAGGCTGAAAACCAAGACACAGGTATTCCTGTCCCCCCAGGGGGACCACTACCGCACGCGGCTTACCCACACCCTGGAGGTCTCTCAGATAGCCAGGACCATCGCCCGGGCGCTGCGCCTGAACGAGGATTTGACCGAGGCCATAGCCCTGGCCCACGACCTGGGGCATACCCCCTTCGGCCACGCCGGGGAGAGGGCTCTTGGCAGCCTGGGGCACTTTAAGCATTACAGGCAGAGCCTCAGGGTGGTGGACAGGCTTGAGAAGGAGGGGCAGGGGCTGAACCTCTCCTGGGAGGTGCGAAACGGCGTGGTCTGCCATACGGAGGGCACACAGCCCGCCACCGCCGAGGGGAGGATAGTGCGCATTGCGGACAGGATAGCCTACATAAACCATGACATAGACGACGCCGTCAGAGCGGGGGTAATGAGAGAGGGGGATATTCCCCGGGACATCTCAGAGCAGCTGGGGGACAGCAAGACCAGGCGAATCACATCCCTTATACACTCCGTTGTAAACAGCAGCGGGGACGGCGTGATACAGATGGCCCCCGGGGACTTTGAGGCCTATGAGGCCCTTCATAAGTTCATGCACCAGGCGGTGTACAAAAACGAGTACGCCAAAAGCGAGGAGCGCAAGGTGCCCCATATTATGGAGAGCCTTTATAACTATTTCCTGGACCCGGAGCGCCTGCCGGAGTATATGCAGAGGATAGCCGGGGAGGACGGCGCCGAGACCGCCTCCATGGATTACGTGGCGGGAATGAGCGACCTTTACGCCGTGAAGACCTACAGCGACCTGTTCATCCCAAAGGCCTGGAGCCAGGCCTGAGACGATAGAGAGGAGGAGTTTCAATGGCTTTCCCGCCTGAGTTTTTGCGGGAGCTTGAGGGGCGAAGCTCCATTGAGGATATAGCCGGGAGCTATGTCCGCCTCCGCCGGGCGGGCAGGAGCCTTGTGGGCCTTTGCCCGTTCCACAGCGAGAAAACGCCCTCCTTCCACGTATACCCTGAGAATAACTCATACTACTGCTTCGGGTGCAATAAGGGCGGGGGAGTTGTGAACTTCGTCATGGAGGCCGAGCGGCTGGACTTTCTGGACGCGGTGAAATGGCTTGCCCAGCGGGCGGGAATGCAGGTGCCCGAGGCCGGCGTTGACGACAGCATGTCAAAGCTGCGTATGCGCATATTGGAGATTAACAGGGAGTCCGGGCGGTTTTTCTACAGCACCCTTATCTCCCCGGAGGGCCGGGCGGGGCTTGAGTACCTGCTCGGCAGGGGGCTGGACCCGGCGACTATAAAGCATTTCGGCCTGGGGTACGCCCCGGAGAGCGGGTACGGCCTTGTGAACCACCTGAGAAAGAAGGGCTACAGGCAGGAGGAGCTCACCCAGTCGGACATGGCAAGGGTCTCCCAGAGGGGGAATCTGTACGACAGGTACAGGGGCCGGGTGATGTTCCCCATATTTGACCTGAGGGGGAACGTGGTGGCCTTCGGGGGCAGGATACTCACAGACGAGAAGCCGAAGTATATAAACACCTCTGATACGCCGGTGTACCATAAGAGCAGCGGGCTATTCGCCATGAACCTTGCGAAAAATTCAGGGAGCAGGCAGCTGATACTGGCCGAGGGGTATATGGACGTGATAGCGCTGCACAGGGCGGGGTTTACAAACGCCATAGCCTCCCTGGGCACGTCTCTGACCGAGGAGCAGGCGCTGATAATGAAGCGCTATGCCGATGAGGCGGTGATATGCTATGACTCGGACGCCGCCGGCCGGAGGGCCACGGCGAGGGCCATACCCATACTGAAAGGGGCGGGCCTTCGGGTGAGGGTGGTGACCGTGCCCGGGGGGAAGGACCCGGACGAGTTCATGAAAAACTATGGCAAGGACGGCCCGGAGCGCTTCAGGCAGCTGCTTGAAAAGGGCGGCACCGACGTGGAGTACAGGCTGCAGAGCCTCCGGGAGCAGTTCGACCTTGACACCGACGAGGGCCGGGTCAGGTATCTTAACGAGGCGGCGGGAACGGTGCTTTTGAGCATAAGGGACCCCATGGAGCAGGACGTATACGCCGGGCGGCTCGCGGAGGAGACCGGGGTGCATAAGGAGCGCATACTGGAGACAGTGGGCAGGCTCTCCGGAAGGGAGCGGCGCCGGGAGGAGAGAAAGCTCAGGGAGAGCCAGATGAAGGTGCAGCTTCCAGGCTTTGGCGGGCGGCCCCTGTATAAGGAGGGTCAGATAAAGGAAGAAGTGGCCCAGAGGGGGCTGATAGCCTACCTTTTCAGGCACCAGGAGGCGGCGAAGGCCCTTGAAAAGAGCTGTCCGCCTGAAAAATTCATCACTCCGGAGTACCGCAGAGTATATAATGCCATATTGGGTAGAATGATACAAGATACGGTGACTATGACAGACATTGGCGAGATTCTGACCGGGGAGGAGGCGGCACTTTTCAGCGGGATACTGGCCTCGACCCAGGAGGCGCCTCCCGGAGAGCGGGACGCGAGGGCGTATATCCTGGCTCTGGACGAGGCGGCCCGGAAGGAGGGCACCGAGGAGTGGAGCAGGACGGCGAGCCCGGACGAGGTGAGGGAGTACCTTCAGGACCTGAGAAAGAAGAAGGCATAAAGGACAGTGCAGGGGAAATATAGAAAGGAATGGTATTGAAATGAGCGCACAGCCGGATAAGAAGACTGTTATAAGGGACCTGGTGGAGATAGGAAAGGCCAAGGGGCAGCTGAGCACCAAGGAGATACTGGACGCTTTGGGGGAGCTGGACTTTGACCCGGAGCAGATAGAGAAGTTCTACGACACCCTGGAGAGCCAGGGCGTGGAGATAGTCGAGGATTTCGACGAAATGCAGCTGGACGAGAACGACCTTGTGAAGGCCGGGGAGGTCGAGCTGGAGGGCGGCGAGGGGATAACCATCGACGACCCTGTAAAGGTGTATCTGAAAGAGATAGGCCGGGTGCCCCTTCTGACCCCCGAGGAGGAGGTGGACCTTGCCGTGCGCATAACCAACGGCGACGACGCGGCCAAGAAGCGCCTTTCCGAGGCAAACCTCCGCCTGGTGGTGAGCATAGCGAAGAGATATCTGGGCCGGGGAATGCAGTTTCTGGACCTGATACAGGAGGGCAACCTGGGGCTTATAAAGGCGGTTGAGAAGTTCGACTACACCAAGGGCTTCAAGTTCTCCACCTACGCCACCTGGTGGATACGCCAGGCCATAACCCGGGCAATAGCCGACCAGGCTAGGACCATACGGATTCCCGTGCATATGGTGGAGACCATAAACAAGGTGAAGAAAGCGAATAACCAGCTGTTGCACGTAAACGGCAGGGAGCCCAGCGCCGACGAGATAGCCGAGGAGCTGGAAATGCCGGTGGACAAGGTGCGGGAGATAATGCGCGTGGCCCAGGAGCCCGTGTCCATGGAGACGCCCATAGGCGAGGAGGAGGACAGCCATCTGGGGGATTTCATAGAGGACGCGGACGCCCCCGCCCCACAGGACGCGGCGAGCCTGACGCTTCTCAAGGAGACCCTGGGGAACGTCCTCGATTCCCTGACCCCCAGGGAGGAGAAGGTATTAAGGCTCAGGTTCGGCCTTGAAGATGGGCGGTCCCGGACACTGGAGGAGGTAGGCAAGGAGTTCAACGTCACCAGGGAGCGTATAAGGCAGATAGAGGCGAAGGCTTTAAGGAAGCTGCGGCACCCCAGCCGGAGCAAGAAGCTCAAGGACTTTCTGGACTGAGCGTGAGCAGGCCTGCTCTTATCGCTCTATTTTTGGCCGGGGCGGTATTTGCGGCGCTTCTGATTTTAGCGGCTGTTGAGGCACATCAGGACAGGGTGCTGAATGATATTGCCATAGAGGAAAACAGTGAATTGAGAGAAGAATACCGTAAGCTGAGGAAGGGGAGATAAATATGGGCGCGTTTACGCCTGAGGAGAAGAAGAAATTCAGGATGAAGAAGTACATGAAGGAGAAGGCCTTTGAGTTTGCGCTGGCATTTATAAGAAATATTATACTTACTGAGCTGGTGGTCTGGTGCGTGGGGAGCGACAAGTTCCTGACGGGCTTTATCATGGCGCTGGGCTTCAGCGTGGGCTGGCTTATATGCGAGCTTATCTGGTACCGGAAGGACAGGCTGAATATTGACATAAAGGACGAGGAAGAGTGACGGCCAAGTGGTAATGACATTGGAGGCGGACTACGCCGTTCGGATAGTTGAATACCTGACGAGGAACCCCGGCCGGTGGGACGCGAAGACCATTTCGGAGAATATGCAGATACCCCTTCGGTTCTGCCTGAAGATACTCCGGGGCCTGGTTGGGGCGGGGATGGTATGCTCTTTTAAGGGCGTGAAGGGCGGTTACAGCCTGGCGCGGCCGGCGGGGGAAATAACGCTTTTGCAGGTGATAGAGAGCGTGGAGGGGCCGTATATGCTGAGCCGGTGTCAGAAGGAGGAGTACAGCTGCGGGCGGGAGCACTGCAAGCTGCACAATATCTATGAGAAGGTCAGCGATACGGTGAGGAGAGAGCTGGGGGCGTACACCTTTGACGTGATATGCGGCTGCACGGAGGAGAAAGGGTAAAAGTTTCGTCCACCTTTTCAAAGGTGGTGGGGGTGGAGGGGGCAAAGCCCCATCCCCGCTGGAGGCCGTAAATATACTAAAAATATAATCAAAAAGAGAGTGTGATTTTGTTTTGCGGGGACGTGAACCAAAGCGGTTTGCATAGCGCGGCTATTGCAAATCCAAAGAGTAAAAGAAAGAGAAAGTAGAAACTAAAAGTTAATATGCAATAGCCTGGCGCAGAGGGTTCTACTGAGAAGACGCCATGAGCTATGCAAAGAGAAAAAACTGTACGATAATACGCCGCTGCGGCGGCTGCGGAAAGAAAAAATCCTTCGTATGCTCGGGGAAATTCCGGGTAAACGCCAACGGCAGGAGGCTGGACGTGTGGCTGATATACCGCTGTGAAAAGTGCGGCCGCACGCTGAACGTGCCCATCTATGAGCGGGTGCCGCCAGAGAGAATACCGCCTGAGCTGTACGATAGGTTCCTTGAGAATGACCGGAAGCTTGCTGTGGAATACGCGGGCGACCGGGGCTTTTTGAAGGGGCTGGGATATGAGCTGGGAAAATGATGTGAGGAGGCGAGGGGCATGGTGCCTTTGGTGATACTCAAACGCAAGCGGATAATGGAAAAGCTCCGCAAGGCGGGGGCGGTTTCTAAGGAGACGGCGGTGGACCTTGAGGCTGCGGGAGTTGCAAAGGGCGACAGGGAGTACCCGGGGCTGATAGGGATGATGCTTCGGGAGAAGACCATATCCCAGGCCGGAGAGAAATATTATCTGACTAAGTGACAAATAAGAAGCCCGCCTGGGGTAGACCCGGGCGGGTGTTTTTATTTTGGTTATAGGGATTTTTCGTAGAGGGAGAAGCGGGGGAGTCCAAACTCTGCAAGGCCGATGTCCACGCCCTGCTGTGCGCAGGAGTACCCGGCCTTTTCATAGGCGCGGATGGCCGGGGAGTTGCCCTCCCAAACGTAAAGGCGCATGGTATGGGCGCTTTGGGAGCGGGCGTAGTCCTCGGCGGCGCGAAGGAGCAGAGAGCTTATGCCACGGCGCTGGCGGGAGGGGTGGACGGCGAGGACGTGGATGTACCAGATTTTTTCGTCAAAGGCGGGGGCGTTCTCGAAGCCGTCTTCGGCGCTGGGGTTTTGGGTGAGGCCCACGGAGCCTGCGGGTTCGGCACCATCCAGGGCTATGAGCAGAGCACCGTTTTGAAGGTACTCCCGGGCGCAGTCAACAGTGGGGAAGCCGTCCCTGGACCAGCCGGGATTATAGGGCCTGCCCTGAAGGGCATCGCATACGGCGCCGTAGAGACTGCCTATGGATTTGAGGTCTTTCTCAAGGGCCGCTCTCACTGTAACAGCCATGGTAATGCCCCTTTCACATAAAAAATGCCTTTCTGCCGCCACAGAAAGGGAAAAATTGAAAAAAAGCTGCAAAAATTTCACAGGAGGGCTTGACAACTGGGGAGATGAGGTTTACAATAATATACTGTATCATCATCGGTAAAAATGTCCTCTTGTACTTTACAGACAGTATAGCACACCGGGAGTACAGGTGTCAAGAGGATAACGCGGAAAAACCGATTTTTTGTATATTTTTAAGGATAGGAGTGGCTGTGCCTAATGGTGAATGTTAAACCGGTCCAGCTGGGTAAAACCAAGCGGATGAGCTTCGGCAAAATCGAGGAAGTCCTGAAAATGCCCAACCTTATCGAAATCCAGAAAAATTCCTATGAGTGGTTCCTGAACGAGGGCCTTCGGGAGGTTTTCAGAGATGTGTCGGGGATAACCGACTTCAACAATAACCTGGTTCTGGATTTTGTGGACTACAAGCTGGACGATACGCCCAACTACAGCGTTACCGAGTGCAAGGAGAGGGACGCCACCTATTCCGCGGCCCTGCGGGTGACCGCGCGGCTGCTAAATAAGGAGACCGGTGAGATAAAGGTTTCCGAGGTCTTCATGGGCGACTTCCCCCTGATGACCCAGAGCGGCACCTTTGTTATAAACGGCGCGGAGCGCGTGATAGTTTCCCAGCTGGTGCGCTCTCCGGGCGTGTACTTCAAGATGGACTACGACCGCTCGGGCAAGGAGCTTTTCAGCTCCACCATAATCCCCAACAGGGGCGCCTGGCTTGAGTATGAGAACGACGTAAACGACGTGCTCTATGTGCGCATAGACAAGAACAGGAAGATACCCATTACGGTCTTCGCTCGCTGCCTGGGGCTTGGCACGGACCAGCAGCTACTGGACTTCTTCGGCGACGACGACCGTATCAGGGCCACCATGGAGAAGGACACCTGCCATTCGGTGGAGGAGGCCCTGTTTGAGATATACAGAAAGCTCCGCCCCAGCGAGCCGCCCACTATAGAGAGCGCCCAGGCCCATATAAACTCCCTGTTCTTCGACCCCAGGCGGTACGATATGAGCAGGGTGGGCCGGTATAAGTATAATAAGAAGCTGCGCCTTGAGGGGAGGCTGAACGGCCACACACTGGCGCAGCCCATTGCGGACCCCTCTACCGGCGAGGTGCTGGCAGAGGCGGGCGTTACTGTGTCAAAGGAGCTTGCCCGGCAGCTGGACGACGCGGGCGTAACAGAGGCCGTGGTCTCCGTAGAGGGCCGGGAGGTCAAAATAATCTCCAACGGCATGGTGGATATACAGAAGTATGTGTCCCTTGACAGGGAGACCCTTTTGGAGTGCGGCATAAACGAGAGGGTCAGTTTCCCTGTGCTCAGGGAGATACTGGATGAGTGCGGCGATGACGAGCGCAAGCTCAAGTCCGCTCTCAGGGCCCGCAAGCCCGACCTTATCCCCAATATCATCACCGTCGAGGACATCTTCGCCAGCATAAACTACATGAACTGCCTGGCCCAGGGGCTGGGGGTCACGGACGATATAGACCATCTGAGCAACAGGCGCATAAGGTGCGTGGGCGAGCTTTTGCAGAACCAGTTCAGGATAGGCTTCTCAAGGCTTGAGAGGGTGATAAGGGAGCGCATGACCCTGCAGGCCCAGGACCTTGAGCAGCTTACCCCTCACTCCCTTATAAACATCCGGCCTGTGGTTGCGGCCATTAAGGAGTTCTTCGGCTCATCCCCCCTCTCCCAGTTCATGGACCAGACGAACCCCTTAGCCGAGCTCACCCATAAGCGCCGGCTCTCGGCCCTTGGCCCCGGCGGCCTCTCGAGAGACCGGGCGAGCTTCGAGGTGCGGGACGTGCACTACACCCACTACGGGCGCATGTGCCCTCTGGAGACCCCCGAAGGACCTAACATCGGACTGATATCCTATCTTGCAAGCTTTGCTAAGATAAACGAGTACGGCTTTATTGAGGCCCCCTACCGCAAGGTGGACAAGGCCACAGGCAGGGTCACCGACGAGGTGGAGTATATGACCGCCGACGTGGAGGACAACTATGTTGTGGCCCAGGCCAACGAGCCCCTGGACGAGGAGGGGCACTTTGTGAACAGCCGCGTGGTTGGCCGCTACCGCGACGAGTTTGTGGACGTGGATGCGGCGCGGGCCGACTATATGGACATCACCCCAAGGATGGTGGTGTCTGTAGCTACGGCCATGATACCCTTCCTTGAGCATGACGACGCCAACCGGGCCATGATGGGCTCCAACATGCAGCGTCAGGCCGTGCCCCTGCTCCGCACCGAGAGCCCCATAGTGGGAACAGGCATGGAGTATAAGGCGGGCGTGGACTCTGGCGTATGCGTGCTTGCAAAGAGAGGCGGCGTTGTGAAGTCCGTCTCGGCGGACCTGGTGCGGGTCACGGCTGATAACGGCGATACTGACGACTATGAGATAATAAAGTTCATGCCCTCGAACCAGAGCACCTGCATAAACCAGGTGCCTGTGGTTGACGTGGGCGAGCGTGTAGAGGAGGGCTCGGTCATAGCCGACGGGCCCGGCATAAAGAACGGCGAGATTGCACTTGGGAAGAACGCGCTTATAGGGTTCATGACCTGGGAGGGCTATAACTACGAGGACGCGGTGCTTCTAAACGAGAAGATAGTGCGCGACGACGTGTACACCTCCATACACATCGAGGAGTATGAGATGGAGGCCCGGGACACTAAGCTTGGCCCTGAGGAGATAACCCGGGACATCCCCAACGCCAACAACGAGCTATTGGGGGACCTGGACGACAGGGGAATTATCAGAATCGGCGCGGACGTGCACGCCGGGGATATACTGGTGGGCAAGGTCACTCCCAAGGGCGAGACCGAGCTCACCGCCGAGGAGCGGCTGCTTAGAGCCATATTCGGCGAGAAGGCGAGAGAGGTGCGCGACACCTCCCTGAGGGTGCCCCACGGCGAGTACGGCGTGGTAGTTGACGTGAAGGTGTTCACAAGGGAGAACAGCCACGATGAGCTCTCTCCGGGCGTAAACAAGGTTGTGCGCTGTTATATCGCCCAGAAGCGCAAGATATCCGTGGGCGACAAGATGGCCGGGCGGCACGGCAACAAGGGCGTTGTGTCGAGAATACTCCCTGAGGAGGAAATGCCCTTCCTGCCCGACGGCACGCCTCTTGATATCGTGCTGAACCCCCTGGGCGTGCCCTCCCGCATGAACATCGGGCAGGTGCTTGAGGTCCATCTGGGCATGGCGGCCCACGCCTTGGGATGGAGGATAATGACCCCGGTATTCGACGGGGCACAGGAGTCCGACATCCGCGAGTGCTTTAGAATGAGCGACATGAACGAGGACGGCAAGTTCTACCTTCGGGACGGCCGCACGGGTGAATATTTCGACAATCCTGTTACTGTCGGCTATATGTACTACCTGAAGCTCCACCATCTGGTGGACGACAAGATACACGCCAGGAGCACCGGCCCCTACTCCCTCGTTACCCAGCAGCCTCTGGGCGGCAAGGCCCAGTTCGGCGGCCAGCGCTTCGGCGAGATGGAGGTCTGGGCGCTGGAGGCCTACGGCGCGGCCTATACCCTCCAGGAGATACTGACTGTGAAATCCGACGACGTTGTCGGGCGCGTGAAGACCTACGAGTCCATCGTGAAGGGGCAGAACATCCCCACTCCCGGCATACCCGAGAGCTTCAAGGTGCTTATAAAGGAGCTGCAGTCCCTGGGCCTTGACGTGAAGGTGCTGGACCAGGACAACCAGGAGGTGGATTTGAAGCAGACCTTCGACGACGACGATATGGGCCTTACCCACGGCGGCAGCTTCGACGAGGAGAACGTGGCGGACGACCTGGACGGCTACTATCAGGAGGACGAGGAGGGCAACTTCATCGACGACGAGGACGAGGGATTTGACGATGAGGACGACCTTGACGATGACTTCGGACTGGACGACGGCGGCGAGGATGAGGATTTTTGAGCTAACTGGAAAGGAAGAGGACGGCAGCTATGGAATTTAACACATTTGAGTCTATAAAGATAGGCCTGGCTTCCCCTGAGAAAATCCGGGAGTGGTCCCACGGCGAGGTCAAAAAGCCCGAGACTATAAACTACCGCACATTAAAGCCCGAGCGCGACGGCCTGTTCTGTGAGAGGATATTTGGGCCCACAAAGGACTGGGAGTGCCACTGCGGAAAGTATAAGCGCATAAGATACAAGGGCAAGATATGCGACCGCTGCGGGGTGGAGGTCACCAGGAGCAAGGTGAGAAGGGAGCGCATGGGCCATATCGAGCTTGCAGCCCCTGTATCCCATATCTGGTACTTTAAGGGCATACCAAGCCGCATGGGCCTGATACTTGACATCTCCCCCAGGATTCTCGAGAAGGTGCTGTACTTTGCCCTGTATATAGTCACAGACCCCGGCGACGTGCGGGAGCTCACAAAAATGCAGACCCTCACCGAGAAGGAGTACAGGGACTTAAGGGAGAAATATGAGGACGACTTCAAGGCCTCAATGGGCGCCGAGGCCATAAAGGAGCTCCTTTCGGAGATAGACCCCGAGAAGCTTTCGGCCCAGCTCCGTGAAGAGCTTGAGGCTGCCAGCGGCCAGAAGCGTATGCGCATATTGAAGCGCCTTGAGGTGGTGGAGTCCTTCAAGGCCTCTGGCAACCGCCCTGAGTGGATGATACTGGACGTGGTGCCGGTGATACCCCCGGATATACGCCCAATGGTCCAGCTGGACGGCGGGCGCTTTGCCACAAGCGACCTTAACGACCTGTACAGAAGGGTTATAAACAGAAATAACCGCCTAAAGAGGCTCTTGGAGCTGGGCGCGCCGGACATTATAGTGCGCAACGAGAAGCGTATGCTCCAGGAGGCCGTGGACGCGCTCATAGATAACGGCAGGCGGGGACGGCCCGTTACCGGCCCCAATAACAGGCCGCTGAAATCCCTTTCAGACATGCTCAAGGGCAAGCAGGGGCGTTTCAGGCAGAACCTTCTTGGCAAGCGCGTGGACTACTCCGGGCGCTCGGTTATAGTTGTGGGCCCGGAGCTTAAGATGTACCAGTGCGGCCTGCCGAAGGAGATGGCCCTTGAGCTCTTTAAGCCATTTGTTATGAAGCGGCTGGTTGAGACCGGCGTTGTGAACAATATAAAAGCCGCCAGGAAGTCTGTGGAGCGGGCAAAGTCCGAGGTGTGGGACGCTTTGGAGGTAGTCATCAAGAACCACCCGGTGCTCCTGAACCGCGCGCCTACCCTGCACCGCTTGGGCATTCAGGCCTTTGAGCCGGTGCTGGTGGAGGGCCGGGCCCTTAAGCTGCACCCCCTGGTATGTACGGCATATAACGCGGACTTCGACGGCGACCAGATGGCCGTGCACGTGCCCCTCTCCGCAGAGGCCCAGGCTGAGGCCCGGTTCCTCATGCTGGCGGCGAATAACCTTTTAAAGCCCTCGGACGGCAAGCCCGTGGCCGTGCCCACCCAGGACATGGTGCTGGGCTCCTACTACCTTACCCTTGAGAAGGACGGCGAGCCCGGGGAGGGCAAGGTGTTCAGGAATATGGACGAGGCAATGATGGCCTATGACGCAAAGGTGATAGGCCTGCACGCCAAGATAAAGGTGCGCCGCACGGTTGAGTTTGGGGGAAGGAAGGTCACGGGCCTTGTGGACACCACTATGGGCCGCATGATTTTCAACCGCCCCATCCCCCAGGATTTGGGCTATGTGGACCGCTCCACCCCCGAGGGGGCGCTGAAGTTTGAGATAGACTTCCTTGTGGGCTCCAAGCAGCTCAAGGCGATTATAGAGCGCTGCATAAAGGTGCACGGCACCGAGCACTCCGCGGAGGTGCTGGACGAGATAAAGGCCCAGGGCTATAAGTATTCAACTATAAGCGGTATCACCGTCGCCGTATGCGACGCCACCATACCCGCCGACAAGAAGGTGCTTGTAGACGCGGCCCAGGAGCAGGTCAACGAGATAGCGGACGAGTACAGCGAGGGCTACCTCTCCGAGAGGGAGCGCTATGAGGCTGTCTTAAAGGTCTGGGACAAGTGCACAAGGGACGTGGCCTCCGCGCTGCAGAAGGGTCTTGACAGGTATAACCCGATTTATATGATGGCCGACTCCGGCGCCCGAGGCAGCATATCCAACCTGAACCAGCTGGCCGGCATGCGCGGCAATATCTCCAACACCGCCGGCAAGACCATTGAGATACCCATCCGCTCCAACTACCGTGAGGGACTTAATGTGCTTGAATACTTTATCTCATCACGTGGAGCGAGAAAGGGCACCACGGACACCGCCCTGCGCACTGCCGACTCGGGATACCTTACCCGCCGCCTGGTGGACGTCTCCCAGGAGGTGGTCATCCGGGAGGAGGACTGCGGGACCCATGAAGGCATAGAAGTCTTTGAGATAAAGTCCGGCCCCGAGTCCATCGAGCCCTTGAAGGAGCGTCTGGTGGGCAGGTATCTTGTGGAGGACTACTGTGATGAGGACGGCAATGTGCTGGTCTCCCATGACAAGCTCATGGACGACCACGACGCCGACACCATAATAGACCGGGGCACCGAGCGCATTAAGATACGCACGGTCCTCAGCTGCCGGGCTCATAACGGCGTGTGCAAGCGCTGCTACGGCGCGTCCCTGGCTACGGGCAAGCCCGTGCAGGTGGGGGAGGCTGTGGGAATTATCGCCGCCCAGTCCATCGGCGAGCCCGGCACCCAGCTCACCATGCGCACCTTCCATACCGGCGGCGTTGCCAGCGCCGAGGACATCACCCAGGGTCTTCCCCGCATAGACGAGCTCTTTGAGGGCAGGAAGCCCAAGCATGTAGCTATCATAAACGAGCTGGACGGCCGGGTGAGCTTCGAGGAGATAAAGCGCAACCACCACGTGGTAGTGACAAACGACGAGACCGGCGAGACCCGCTCCTATCTGATACCCTTCGGCTCAAGAGTGACCGTTAAAGAGGGCGAGTATATCAAGCGGGGCAAGCATATCACCGAGGGTTCCGTCAGCCCCCACGACGTGCTGGCAATAAGCGGCGTTGAGGAGGTACAGAACTACCTGATACAGGAGGTGCAGCGCACCTACCGTATGCAGGGCGTGGACATCAACGACAAGCATATCGAGATAATCGTGCGCCAAATGCTCAGAAAGGTGCGCATAGACGACGCGGGGGACACCGGGCTGCTGGTGGCGTCCCTGGCGGACAAGAACGAGGTGCTCACAGCCAACGAGGAAATACGCCGCCGCATAGCCCTGGGGGAGACGGAGCTGAGGGAGGCAACCTATACCCCGATACTCCTGGGTATCACAAAGGCCTCTCTCGCCACAGACTCTTTCCTCTCGGCAGCGTCTTTCCAGGAGACCACAAGGGTCCTTACAGACGCGGCCATAAAGGGCAAGGTGGACCCGCTGGTGGGCCTGAAGGAGAACGTTATCATCGGAAAGCTGGTGCCCGCGGGCACGGGCCTGAAGATGTACGGCGATGTACAGGTGGAGTCCACAGCCGAGCCGAGGGAGGAGCTCTTCCCCGATGAGCTGGGCGGCGGGACCTCTGACAGCACCGTCTTCCCGCCGATGGCGGAGCCCCAGGAGCCCGCTCCCGAGGTGGGCTGAGAAAAAACTTGACAAGGCAGTCTGCTGGTGCTATAATCAGCAGGATGGGCCAAAATGGCCCGGTTTTCACGGCGTTACGCGGTATTTCCCGCTCTCAGGCGGGGAGTGCGCCGCTTCACGCAATATAAATATTTTTAAGAAGGAGGTGCAGCTGAATGCCAACCTTTAACCAGCTGGTTAAAAACGGCAGGTCCGACGCCATCAAGAAGTCCAAGGCTCCCGCGCTTTTGAAGGGATGGAACTCCAAGAAGCGCGCGGCCATCGACCAGGACTCTCCCCAGAAGCGCGGCGTGTGCACGACGGTTACCACCCGTACACCCAAGAAGCCGAACTCAGCGCTTAGGAAGATAGCCCGCGTCAGGCTCTCAAACGGCATTGAAGTGCTCTGCTATATCCCCGGCGTGGGACATAACCTGCAGGAGCACAGCGTGGTGATGATACGCGGCGGCCGTGTCCGCGACCTGCCCGGCGTGCGTTACCACATCATCCGCGGCGTTCTGGACACCCAGGGCGTTGCCAAGCGTATGCAGGCCCGCTCAAAGTACGGCGCGAAGCGTCCCAAGGCCGGCAAGAAGTAAGAGCAGGCTGAAAAAACTTTAAAATTTTACTCTAAGCTATTGGCTTAATTTATATAGATTAAAGAGTTGACAGAATAAACTCTTGGGGTCTTGATAAATTGCCTTTTAGCTGACCGGAAGTATTTAAATACTTTCGAGTACCGATGAATTCATTTTATGAAGGAGGGAAGATTATGCCAAGAAGAGGCAATGTGGCAAAGCGCGACGTTTTGCCGGACCCTTTGTATAACTCCAAGCTGGTCACCCGTCTCATCAACAGCGTAATGCTGGACGGCAAGAAGGGCGTTGCACAGAAGATTGTGTACGGCGCCTTTGAGATTGTCCAGGAGAAGACCGGCAAGGAGCCTTTGGAGGTCTTCGAGCAGGCAATGGAGAACGTCATGCCGAGCCTTGAGTGCAAGTCCCGCCGTGTCGGCGGCTCCACCTATCAGGTGCCCATGGAGGTGCGTCCCGAGCGCAGGCAGACCCTGGGCCTTCGCTGGCTCACGGCCTTTGCCCGCACACGCAACGAGCGCACTATGCGCGAGAGGCTTGCCGGCGAGATTCTCGACGCCATCAACGGCGCGGGCGGCGCGGCCAAGAAGCGCGACGACACCCACCGCATGGCTGAGGCAAACCGCGCGTTTGCACACTACCGTTGGTAAGGGTGCAGACCGCCTAAGCACCTAATAGGAATAAGGAGGAGACAACGCATTTATGGCCAGGCAGGTACCACTGGAACTTACAAGGAACATCGGCATCATGGCTCACATAGACGCCGGTAAGACTACCACAACAGAGCGTATCCTGTTTTATACAGGCGTGAACTACAAGATAGGCGAGACCCATGAGGGTGCCGCCACCATGGACTGGATGGCCCAGGAGCAGGAGCGCGGCATCACCATCACCTCCGCCGCTACCACCTGCTTTTGGCCGGACCGCAACGGCAGACAGAACCGCATAAACATCATCGACACCCCAGGCCACGTGGACTTCACCGTTGAGGTTCAGCGGTCCCTTCGCGTGCTGGACGGCTCGGTGACGGTGTTCTGTGCCAAGGGCGGCGTTGAGCCTCAGTCCGAGACAGTATGGCGCCAGGCGGACGAATATAAGGTCCCCAGGATGGCGTATGTGAATAAGATGGACATTATGGGCGCGGACTTCTTCCGCGTGGTGCAGATGATGAAGGACAGGCTCAAGTGCAACGCCGTCCCGATACAGCTGCCCATCGGCGCGGAGGACTCCTTCAAGGGCCTTGTGGACCTTGTGAACATGAAGGCCTATGTCTACTATGACGACCTTGGGAAGGATATCCGCGAGGAAGAGATACCCGAGGACATGAAGGAGCTCTGCGAGAAATACCACGGCGAGATGGTGGAGCATGTGGCGGAGCTTGACGACGCTCTCATGGAGAAATACCTCGAGGGCGAGGAGCTCACCATCGACGAAATAAAGGACTGTATCCGCAAGGCAACTATCGCGAACCACATGGTCCCAGTCACCTGCGGCACTTCCTACCGCAATAAGGGCGTGCAGAAGCTTCTGGACGCTATTGTGGACTATATGCCCGCCCCCACCGACGTGCCCGCCATAAAGGGCACCAATCCCGACACCGAGGAGGAGGTCGTAAGGCATTCATCCGACGAAGAGCCCTTCTCGGCTCTGGCATTTAAGATTGCCACGGACCCCTACGTGGGCAAGCTCTGCTTCTTCCGCGTATACTCCGGCTCCGTTGAGGCCGGCGCTACCGTCTATAACTCCGTTAAGGACAATAACGAGCGCATGGGCCGCATAGTGCAGATGCACGCCAACGACCGCAAGGACATCGACAGGGTCTATGCGGGTGACATCGCCGCAGCCGTGGGTCTGAAGAACACCACTACAGGCGACACCCTCTGCGACGAGAAGCACCCGGTAATACTTGAGTCCATGGAGTTCCCGGACCCGGTTATCCGCGTGGCCATAGAGCCCAAGACCAAGGCAGGCCAGGAGAAGATGGGCATAGCCCTTAGTAAGCTCGCCGAGGAGGACCCCACCTTTAAGGCGTATACCGATGAGGAGACCGGCCAGACTATTATCGCCGGCATGGGCGAGCTCCATCTGGAGATAATCGTTGACCGCCTCCTGCGCGAGTTCAAGGTTGAGGCCAACGTGGGCAAGCCCCAGGTTGCCTATAAGGAGACCATCCGCAGGAACTCCGAGAGCGACACCAAGTACGCACGCCAGTCCGGCGGTAAGGGCCAGTACGGCCACGTCAAGATTCGCATTGAGCCCAACCCGGGCCAGGGATACGAGTTTGTCAACGCTGTTGTCGGCGGCTCTATCCCCAAGGAGTATATCCCCGCTGTTGACCAGGGCATCCAGGGCGCAATGCTCGCGGGCGTTCTGGCAGGCTATAACGTGGTGGACGTAAAGGTCACCCTGTACGACGGCTCCTATCATGAGGTGGACTCCTCTGAGATGGCCTTTAAGATAGCCGGCTCTATGGCCTTTAAGGAGGCCATGCGCAAGGCGGACCCGGTGCTCATGGAGCCCATCATGAAGGTGACGGTCATCACCCCCGAGGAGTATATGGGCGACGTTATCGGCGACCTGAACTCCCGGCGCGGCATGATTCTCGGAATGGACGCCCTTCCTGGCGCCCAGCAGGTGAACAGCGAAGTCCCGCTCTCCGAGATGTTCGGCTACGCCACCGACATGCGTTCCCGCACCCAGGGCCGCGGCCAGTACACCATGGAGCCCGCCCACTATGCCGAGGTCCCGAAGAACATCTCTGAGAAGATTATCAGCGACCGCGGCAAAAAGTCCGAATAAATCATAAATTATCCTTGCTTTTTTTGCCCAATGCTGGTAAAATGTAAAGCAAGATACGTCCAGAATATTTTATATTGCAAGGAGGCAATTTCCCAATGGCTAAGGCAAAATTTGAACGCAACAAGCCCCATGTAAACATCGGCACCATCGGTCACGTTGACCATGGCAAGACCACCCTCACCGCCGCCATCACCAAGGTGCTGGCTATGAAGGGCGACGCCGACTTTATGGATTACGCCAACATCGACAAGGCTCCCGAGGAGCGTGAGCGCGGCATCACCATCAACACCGCACACGTTGAGTATCAGACCGACGCGAGGCACTATGCCCACGTGGACTGCCCCGGCCACGCCGACTACGTTAAGAACATGATTACCGGCGCTGCTCAGATGGACGGCGCTATCCTGGTGGTCTCCGCTGCCGACGGCCCCATGCCCCAGACCCGCGAGCACATCCTGCTTGCCCGTCAGGTTGGCGTGCCCAGCATTGTGGTGTTCATGAACAAGGTCGACCAGGTTGACGACGAGGAGCTGCTGGAGCTGGTTGAGATGGAGGTCCGCGACCTTCTGAACGAGTACGAGTTCCCCGGCGACGACACCCCCATCATCAAGGGTTCCGCCCTGCAGGCTCTTGAGAGCGACAGCAAAGACCCCAGCGACGCCGTGTACGCTCCCATCCTGGAGCTCATGAACGCTGTTGACAGCTATATCCCCACCCCCGAGCGCAAGTCCGACCTGCCCTTCCTGATGCCCGTTGAGGACGTCATGACCATCACCGGCCGCGGCACCGTGGCTACGGGCCGTGTTGAGCGCGGACAGCTGAAGCTCAGCGAGGAAGTGGAGCTTGTGGGCCTCACCGAGGAGACCCGCAAGGTGGTCGTCACCGGTATCGAGATGTTCCGCAAGACCCTGGATTACGCCGAGGCCGGCGACAACGTGGGCGTTCTGCTCCGCGGTGTACAGCGCAATGAGATTGAGCGCGGACAGGTTCTCTCCAAGCCCGGCTCCATCCATCCCCACACCAAGTTCAAGGGCCAGGTTTACGTGCTGACCAAGGACGAGGGCGGCCGTCATACCCCCTTCTTCAACAACTACCGTCCCCAGTTCTACTTCCGCACCACAGACGTTACCGGCGTTATCTCCCTGCCCGAGGGCACCGAGATGTGCATGCCCGGCGACAACGTTGTGATGGACGTTGAGCTCATCACCCCCATCGCCATCGAGGAGGGCCTGCGCTTCGCTATCCGCGAGGGCGGCCGTACCGTTGGCTCCGGCGTTGTTACTGCTATCAATTCCTAATTTGTAACCTACTGAAGGCCCCTTTACGGGGCCTTCTTTGTTATATTATGAAAGGGGGGACTTTTATGAAAAAGAGAAGGCTGGCAGTTGCGGGGACAGTCCTAGCCCTTATCCTGCTGATTGGGGGGTACAGGCTGTGGCCATGGTCTTTTGAGAGCGTCGTTGGAAAGGATATGGAGGAGATGACTGTGGTCTCCTGCTGTTTAAGGGTCAATACGTCGGGCAGGCAGAGCACGTATTTTTACGATTTGGCAGAGCCGGAGAAGATGGGCGAGGTCATCGGGATACTTGGGAGCTGCGGGTATCAGAAGGATATCAGGAATCTTTGGCCCGGCGGGGTGCAGGGACTGAGCCCGGGCAGGAATTACGATGGGCGGGATATTTCTGTTCTCTTGGTATTTGGAGAGCATGAAGAGTGGTTCAACTTGATGCTGGTGGACAGGGGACAGGGCATCACTACCGATAGTGAGGTCGTGCACCTGACTGACAGCGGCGTTTTCGACAGGCTCGCGGAGCTTATCCAGGAGAAGGGCAAGCTAGTGCCCTCAGCGCAATAGCCGGAGCGCTTTCGGAACTGACCGCGATGGCAGTATAGGCTGGTTAGCGCAGGCCTCAGAGCGCAAGATGGGCCGTGACGCTGTTCTGCCCCTCCGCCCTTACAAAGCCCATGGATTCATACAGCGCAATGGCCGGGGCGTTGTCCACGTCCACTGTGAGCACCATGGCCTTGGGCCGGTTCAGTTCAATGGCTTTCATGAGCATAGCCCTGGCGTAGCCCTTGCGGCGGCAGCTCTCCTTTACGAACACATCGAAGGGCTCGTTCTCATCGTAATTATGGGTGACGTCTATATACCCCACGACCTCGCCCGCCTCAATGGCGAGGATAACCCGGAACTGCTCCGGGGCCTCAAGGACTTTTTCCGCTGTCCAGTACACGCCGGTGGAGTGTATGGCTATGTAGCCGTCCTTATATTTGGGGCTGTAGAGCTCTGCCACGCTGACGTCCGCGGGCGGCGTGTCCCCGGTGAGCGCCATTTTCTGTTGCTCGGTGTCGAACTCAGCGCCGGCCCGCTCCAAAAGGCCGTGCAGCAGGAAATTGCCGGGGTTATAGACCAGGTCGCACTGCCAGCCGGGGTACCGCTCCCTGAGAAAGGCAAGCACCTCCTCATAGGCCGGGGCGCTTTGGGAGAGGGCCATGAGCAGCTCAAGATACCTGTCCTGCTCCTCCACAAAGAACAGGAACAGTCCCAGCAGAGCCCCGCCCTCGAAGTACCCCAGAACCAGCTTGTTGGTCTGCTTAGGGGCGTCCAGCAGCCTCTGGCGCAGCTCACCGGCGCTGGAATATACAGGGACACTAAAGCTGGGGTCGCTGTTTATCCTTTCGGCAAATCCTATATGTTCTGCCGTGCTTGACAATAGCTCCAGCATATGGTATACTCCTTCCAATTATAATTTTATATATTATACCATGGGGTGACAAAAATGGCAATAAGAATGATAGTGACCGACCTGGACCGCACTCTGCTCCGCAATGACAAAACCATCTCCCCCTACACCGCCGGGACATTAGCTGAGCTCAGTGCCCGGGAAATACCCTTTGTAATAGCCACCGCCCGCCCCGCCAGGGCTGTGCGTCAGCTCATGCCTTGGCTGAAATTCGACGGCGCGGTCTTCTGCAACGGCGCCATAGTGACAGCGGGGAATGAGGAGCTCAGAGCCTACAAGGTAGACGGCGCCCTGGAAATAGTGGGGGCAATACTCAATGAGAAGCCAGAGACCCGGCTCTCCGTGGAGATGGACGACTATCTCTACAGCAATATGTCCCCGGAGCAGCTGGGGGACTGGGGCAGCGACTACTGCTGCACCCCCGACTTCCGGGAGACCGCCGGGCGGCGGGTGGAGAAGATACTAATATCCTCAGAGGGCACCCCGCCGGAGGGCTGGGAGAGGGAGTACGCAGGATACATACCCGAAGGGCTTTATATGCAGATGTCCGAGAGCACCCTGCTCATGGTGATGAACCGGCAGGCCACGAAGCTGAACGGCATAAAGCTCTTGGCCGGGCACTGGGGCGTGGAGCTGGGGGAAATCGCCGCCTTTGGGGACGATTTGAACGATATCGATATGCTCAGAGAGTGCGGCAGGGGCGTGGCCGTTGACAACGCGCTACAGGAGGTGAAGTCCGCGGCAGACGAGGTCTGCGGTAGCAATGAGGAGGACGGCGTGGCCCGGTGGATAAGGGCGAACGTGTTGACATAAGGTGCAGGGGCTGGTATAATTTTATTGCAGGGGGAGGCGCATGGAATGAAGAAGAAAAAGATAGTTATTTGGAGCATAATAGCGGCGCTTGCCCTCGGGCTCACAGGCTGGCGGCTCTGGCCCCGGAGCATTGACTCCTTTATGCCCCGGCCCAGCCGGGAGGCGGAGAGGGTGAGCTGTACTTTGGTATATCATGTCTTTGAGGACAACCCCAGTTTCCACGTCTATACCCTCAATACGGAAAATGAGCGGGAGAGCCGAAACCTATTAAACATCCTGCGCCGGGGACAGTACCAGGCCTCCTTTGCTAACCTTATGCCATGGACCTGGGGCAGCATGGGCTCCGGCAAGAGCTATGACGGCAGGACTATTGTCATGGATGTGACATTCGGCAATACTGAACCGGGGACGGCTGTGAGTATGACCTTCTTAGGGAACGACAAAGCGGATGTGGACGGCTGGCGTATAAACCCCATTGGGAATGATATGTTTGACGAGCTGGTGGAGTACATAATGGCCGAGGGCGAGGAAAAATAGTTAAATAAGGGGGTGCCTCTGGTGAAAAAGAGAAAGGCAGTCATATGGTGCACGATAGCAGTGATGGCTTTAGGTCTAATAGGCTGGCGGCTCTGGCCCCGGAGCATCGACTCCTTTATGCCCCGGCCCAGCCGGGAGGCGGAGAGGGTGAGCTGTGCCCTAACGGTGCTGGGCACCGAGAACGGCCAGTCCGTGAACCGCTCCTATAACCTGACTGCCGAGGGGGAGCGTGAGAGCCGCAACCTGATGAACATCCTGCGCCGGGGACAGTACCAGGCCTCCTTTACTAACCTTATGCCATGGACCTGGGGCAGCATGGGCTCCGGCAAGAGCTATGATGGCAGGACTATTGTCATGGATGTGACATTCGGCAATACTGAACCGGGGACGGCTGTGGACATAACCTTCTTTGGAAACGACAGGGTAAGCGTGGACGGCAGGAGGATAAACCCCATCGGTAACGATATGTTTGACGAGTTGGTGGAGTACATAATGGCCGAGGGTGAACCGGCGGAATCCCAGTGATTTTCCCTTGACTTTCAAAACCCGATATGCTATAATACCCGGGAAAGACGATGACGGAGACAGGCAGGCTGAGTGTATGGCCCCAGAGAGCCGGCGGGTGGTGTGAACCGGCGCCGAAGCTCAGAGCTGCATCCCTCCCGAAGTCGCGAACTGAACGAGAGCGCCGCGCTTTTAAGTAGGTGAGCCGGACCCCGCCGTTATAGAGGAGCTATTGATGGATAGCGTAAATGGGTGGTACAGCGAAGGTTTCCTTCGTCCCGTTTCGGGGCGGGGGTTTATTTTTTTGAGAGATATTCTGAAAGGAAGATTGAGTATGAGCAAGTACAGGGAGGTCTCCGCGAATATGAACTTCGTGGAGCGGGAGAAGGCAGTTGAGAAATTCTGGTCCGAGAACAGGATATTTGAGAAGAGCGTAGAGCAGAGGGAGGGGTCGGAGCACTTCGTGTTCTACGACGGCCCGCCCACGGCCAACGGCAAGCCCCATATCGGCCACTTGGAGACCCGGGCTTTTAAGGACATGTTCCCCCGGTATCATACCATGAAGGGTAAGCAGGTGCTCCGCAAGGCGGGCTGGGACACCCACGGCCTGCCGGTGGAGCTTGAGGTTGAGAAGCTCCTGCACATAAACGGCAAGGAGCAGATAGAGGAGTACGGCATAGCCCCCTTTATCGACAAGTGCAAGGAGAGCGTGTGGAAGTATAAGGGCATGTGGGAGGATTTCTCCAAGGCCGTGGGCTTCTGGGCCGACATGGAGGACCCGTACGTCACCTATGACAACAGCTTTATAGAGAGCGAGTGGTGGGCCCTAAAGCAGATATGGGACAAGGGGCTGCTCTATAAGGGCTTCAAGATAGTGCCCTACTGCCCCCGCTGCGGCACGCCTCTTAGCTCTCACGAGGTCGCCCAGGGCTATAAGGACGTGAAGGAGCGCTCGGCCATCGCCAAGTTCAGGTGCAGGGGCGAGGACGCTTTCATCCTGGCCTGGACCACCACCCCCTGGACCCTGCCCTCAAACGTGGCGCTTTGTGTGAACGCCAATGAAGACTATGTGAAAGTATCTTACACTAAAGATGAGAAGACCGAGGTATATTATCTCGCTGAGGCCTTATGTGACACGGTGCTGGGCGAGAGGAGCTATACCGTTTTGGAGCGCTATAAGGGCGCTGATTTGGAGCATAAGGAGTACGAGCCCCTCTTCGACTTTGTCAGCCCCAAGGAAAAATGCTGGTACGTGGTCTGCGACGACTACGTGACCCTCACCGACGGCACGGGCATAGTGCACATCGCCCCGGCATTCGGCGAGGACGACGCGAAGGTGGGCAGGAAGTATGGCCTGCCATTAGTACAGCTGGTGGACCAGAAGGGCCAGATGACCCCTGAGACCAAGTGGCCTGGCACCTTCTGCAAGGACGCGGACAAGCTGATTCTGGTAGATTTGGAGGAGCGGGGGCTCTTATTCTCCGCGCCCAAGTTCGAGCACAGCTACCCCTTCTGCTGGCGCTGTGACACCCCACTTATCTACTACGCCAGGGAGAGCTGGTACATCGAGATGACCAAGGTGAAGGACCAGCTCATAAAGAACAATAACACCGTCAACTGGCTGCCCGAGAGCATAGGCAAGGGCCGCTTCGGGGACTGGCTTGAGAACCTTCAGGACTGGGCCGTGAGCCGCAACAGGTACTGGGGCACGCCGCTTAATATCTGGGAGTGCGAGTGCGGGCACAGGCACGCTGTGGGGAGCATAGCGGAGCTTCGGGAGATGTCCCCCAACTGCCCGGAGGACATCGAGCTCCACCGGCCCTATGTGGACGAGGTCACTATCACCTGCCCGGAGTGCGGCAGGCAGATGCGCCGGGTGCCCGAGGTCATAGACTGCTGGTTCGACTCTGGTGCCATGCCCTTTGCCCAGAGGCATTACCCCTTCGAGAATAAGGAGCTCTTTGAGAGCCAGTTCCCCGCCGACTTCATCAGCGAGGCGGTGGACCAGACAAGAGGCTGGTTCTATTCCCTCTTAGCTATCTCCACCCTGCTTTTTGACAAGGCCCCATACAAGAACGTGCTGGTGCAGGGCCTTGTGCAGGACGAGGAGGGCAAGAAAATGAGCAAGTCCAAGGGCAACGCCGTGGAGCCCATGGAGGCCCTTTCGGACTTTGGCGCGGACAGCCTCCGCTGGTTCTTCTACACCTGCTCCGCCCCCTGGCTGCCGAAGAATTTCAGCAATAAGGGGGTCATAGAGGGCCAGAAGAAGTTCTTCTCCACCCTCTGGAACACCTATTCATTCTTTGTGCTGTACGCAAATATAGACGAGTTCGACCCCACAAAATATAAGCTTGAGGACTGCCCCCTGACTGTCATGGACCGCTGGCTCCTGTCCCGGCTTAACTCCACCGTCAAGGCCGTGGACGGCCACTTGGCTGCGTACCGGGTGCCCGAGACCGCCAGGACCTTGCAGGACTTTGTGGAGGAGCTTTCCAACTGGTACGTGCGCCGGAGCCGTGAGCGCTTCTGGGTCCAGGGGGAGGCCGGGGACAAGACCGCCGCCTATATGACCCTGTATACCGCCCTTGTGACCGTGGCGAAGCTCTTAGCCCCCATGGCCCCCTTCATGAGCGAGGATATCTACCGCAACCTGGTCTGCTCCGTGGACAGCAGTGCCCCGGAGAGCGTGCACCTTTGCTCCTTCCCGGCCTGCGAGGAGGGCCGTATAGATAAGAAGCTTGAGGAAGACATGGACGAGGTGCTGAGGATAGTCACACTGGGCCGGGCCGCCAGAAACCAGGCCAACATCAAGAACCGTCAGCCCCTTGGAAAACTCTTCACCGACGCGGACGCGGGGCTCGGGGAGCTCTATCGGGAGATAATCCGTCAGGAGCTCAACGTCAAGGAGATAGAGTTCCTCTCTGATATGTCCGGGCTCACCTCCTACAGCTTCAAGCCCCAGCTCCGCATACTGGGACAGAAGTACGGCAAGCGCATAGGCTCCATCCGTCAGGCCCTCTCAGAGCTGGACGGCAACGCCGCTAAGAAACAGCTCGACACCGATGGCGCCCTCACCCTCGCCCTGCCCGACGGAGACATCAGCCTCACCCCCGAGGAACTGCTCATAGAGACCAGCCGAAAGGAGGGCTACACCTCCGAGTCGGAGCGGGGGCTCACCGTGGTGCTGGACACGGCGCTCACAGAGGAGCTCATAGAGGAGGGCTTCGTCAGGGAGATAGTCTCGAAGCTCCAGTCCATGAGAAAGGACGCCGGGTTCTATGTGACCGACCACATTAGGGTCAGCCATAAGGGCAGCGCCAGGGTGGAGGAGATACTGAAGCGCAACTCAGAGGAGATACTTGGCGACGTGCTGGGCGATGAGCTCATCTGCGGGGAGCTCTGCGGGTATACCGCGGAGTGGGATATAAACGGCGAGAAGACTGAGATGGGGGTTGAGAGGGTGTGAGCGTAAAATGCGTGCTCTTCGACATTGACAATACCCTTCTGCTTAAAAAGCCCTCAATTCCCGAGAAGGTCTTCGAGACCGCAAAGCCCTTTTTCCCGGAGCTCAAAATGGAGGACGTAGAGCGGGCGTACGCCAAAAGCGAGCTCTGGCAGGGGGAGCAGATACAAAAGGAGAACGAGACCGGGGTGCGCATGTCCGACGAAGAGTTTCTGCAAAATATCTTCCGGGTGTACAGGCAGTCGCTGGGTTTACCGGGGGAGGCCTTCGGGCAGCTTAAAGATGTGTTCATGCGCAATTACTTCATGGAGTATGAGCTTGTCCCCGGGGCCGTTGAGGCTCTCGAGCGCTTAAAGGCCCGGGGGCTCAGGCTGGGCATTGTGAGCAATAACACCCCGAAAGTGCGGGCCCAGCTTACGGAGCTTGGGCTGGACGGATTCTTTGACTGCATAGTCATCTCTGAGGAAGTTGATATCTATAAGCCCGACCCGGCGATTTTAGAGCTGGCCTGTGAAAAGCTGGAGGTACATCCCGGGGAGAGCGTATATGTGGGAGACCACCCATATGATATACTCTGCGCGCACAAGGCGGGTATGCCGGTTATCTGGATGCCGGTAAACCCATACATTACAGTGCCCGGCTATATAGGCCCGCCGGAGCATAGGATAAGCGCGCTGACGGAAATACCGGAGCTCGTAAATAGTTAGAAATAAAGATGGACTGCACTCAGCAGTCCATCTTCTTTATAAGTACGCTTAAAGCTTTGTCTCACCCGCCAGCCTCTCCACCGGCAGCCCGGCCGAGTACCGGCTGAGGAAAGCCTCAAAGCCCTCTGTATCCTCCGGCTCCGGCTGGGCGGTGGAGCCTTTTGCCCCGGAGAAGACCCTCTCTTCAAGATAGTCAGGCAGGGTGAGGCCATTGCCCCGGATGCTGTACATAGCCAGTATAGCCATGCCCCAAGGCCCGCCCTCCCCGGCGGTCTCCATTACGCTTACAGGCACGTTCAGCGCCCCGGCCATCAGGCGCTGGCCCACAACTGGGGTCTTGAACAGCCCTCCGTGCCCGGTGAGGCGGTCGAGGGCGGCGTGCTCCTCCTTGAGCAGCAGGTCCATGCCGATTTTCAAGGGGGCCATGGCGGCGTAGAGCTGGGCGCGCATGAAGCCGCCGAGGGTCAGGGGGAGCTCCGGCTGGCGCATGATAAGGGGGCGGCCCTCCGGGAGGCCGATAACGGGCTCGCCGGAGTAGCAGTTATAGGCGGTGACCCCGTCGCAGCCGGGCGCGGCGTTGAGGGCCTCGCTATAGAGCGTCTCATAGAGCTGGGACTTTGTAAGCTTCACCCCGGCGCGCTCTAAAAGCTCGCCGAAAATGGAGACCCAGGCGTCTATATCAGAGGTGCAGGTGTTGCAGTGCACCATGGCCACAGGGGCCCCGGAGGGGGTCGTCACCATGTCCAGCTCCGGGTAGACCCTCCCGAGGGGCTTCTCCAAAACGACCATTGCGAAGATAGACGTCCCTGCGGACACATTCCCGGTGCGGGGGGCCACGCTGTTTGTGGCGACCATGCCCGTGCCCGCGTCGCCCTCCGGGGGACAGACGGGTATGCCGGGCTGCAGGACGCCTGTGGGGTCAAGGAGCCTTGCGCCCTCTGGGGTGAGGGCGCCGGCATTCGCCCCGGCGGGCAGGACCTCGGGCAGCACATCCCGAAGGCGCCAGGGGACGCTGTTCTCCTCAAGTACCCGGTCAAAACTGTCCATCATGGCGGGGTCGAAGCCGCATTTTTCGCTGTCAATGGGGAACATTCCCGCGGCCTCGCCCACGCCCATCCTGTACTCCCCAGTGAGCCGCCAGTGGATGTACCCGGCAAGGGTCGTCAGGTGGGCAAGCTTATTGACGTGGGGCTCGCCCAGGCGTATGGCCCGGTACAGGTGGGATATGCTCCAGCGCTGGGGGATGTTAAAGCTAAAGCGCTCCGTCAGCAGGGCGGCCTCCTCCTCTGTGACAGTATTGCGCCAGGTGCGAAACTCCGAAAGCGCCCTGCCGTCCTTATCAAGGGGCAGATAGCCGTGCATCATGGCCGATATGCCCAGTGCCCCAAGAGTGGAGAGCTCTGTGCCGTACTGCTCCCTCACGCTCTCCGAAAGCTCCCTATAGGCGCTCTGTATCCCAGAAACCGCGTCCTCGAGCTTATAGGTCCATATGCCGTCTGAGAGGCTGTTCTCCCAGTCAAAGGCCCCGGAAGCCAGGGGCGAGTGGTCCGGGCCGATAAGCACGGCCTTAATCCTGGTGGAGCCCAGCTCGAGCCCCAGCGCTGTCTCCCCGGAGCGTATTGCAGCGGTGATTTGAGATTTTGTCATAAGAATATCCTCCTGGTTTTTTCAGAGAATCTGCCTTGAACTTGGGTAATAGGTATTATATAATAATATATACCCTATTGGGGGACTTGGCAAGGTCTGGAAAAAATATTTTGATATTTTTCAGAAAAATTTTTGAAAAGGTGCAACCAAAGCGCCATTTCATGTATTCTTATAAGTAAAACACTAAAGAAAGGGGCGAAGCCATGCGCGGAGATTACGAGATACTGACGCGCCTTAGAAACCGCGAGCAGGCGGCTCTTGAGGCGGCCATACGCCGGTACTCCGGGTATGTTGGGGCGGTGGTGAAGAAGACCCTGGGGGAGAGCTGCACAAAGCAGGACATTGAGGAGCTCACCTCAGACGCTTTCGTGGCCCTCTGGGCAAACGCCGGGAAGCTTCGGGACGACAGCGACCTAAAGTACTGGCTGGCCGTGGTCGTGCGCAACGCGAGCCTTAGGCGGGTGAGAAAAAGCGTGAGCACCGTGCCGCTGGAGGAGAACCTGGTCTTCGACCGCTCGCCCGCCACCCAGGCGGAGAAGCATGAGCGCATACGGGCAGTGAGGGCCGCTGTGGACGGCATGGAGCCGGTGGACAGGGAGATTTTCCTCAGGCATTACTTCTGGCGGCAGCCCGTGCGGCAGATAGCCGAGGAGATGGGCAAAAACCAGGCGGCCATAAAGAGCCGGCTTCAGAGGGGCCGGGAGAAGCTGAGAAAAGTTTTGTTAAAGGAGGACTGCCCGCTATGAGTGAGATAGACAAGCTGATAAACCAGGCCTTTCCCGACGAATTGCGGGATGTCGAGCCTATAGACGTGGACGAGGACGCGATACTCAGCATGACCCTGGAATCCCTGGGGCTGAAACCCCTCCTGAAGCCGGAGCTCCCGGAGCTGCCTGCAAGGCGCCGCCGGCGCGCCGGGGAGAGGGAGCAGGAGCCTGAGTTTGTGGAGGTGCCGGTGGTGGTGCGCCGCCGGTGGATGGACTGGGCCGGCTGGGCCATAGCCGCCTGCCTTGTGCTGGCGTTCGCCGTGAACTGGGGACCCTGGCTCATAGACAACCTGGGTTTTGGGCTGAGGCCCAGAAGCTCAGGGGACATGCCGGTGTCCGAGAGCAGTGAAGTATATGAGATGGACAGCGGCTCCGGGGCTTCGGTATATATCGCCTCGGTGAGCTATGGGAATGAGGAGATGACCCTCAACCTTACCCTCACTCCTGTTATGGAGCCGGAGAATCTGGACTTGGACGAGTTTACCTTTGAGATGACCGGGGATACGGGCAAGGCCCTGACGCGGAAGAGCAGGAGAAACGAGGGCAACAGGGTCACCCTGGAGTATGACCTGGACGGCTCCAGACACCTTATCCTGACCGTGCGCAAGTCCCAGGTGCTCCGGGACGGAAATGGCAGCGAGGTAGGGTTCGCATATAAGGATGTAGATAAGATGGAGCTGAACCTGAACAATGGCCGGGCCGAGAGCCTTCTGAAAAACGGCCGGTTTGAGTTCGACATTTACGGCACCGTGGCGGAGCCTGAGCCGCCTGAGCCTGAGGATTAGAAGAAAATACCTCCCCTGTCCCCTGGGGAGGTATTTGCAATATTCACGTTTTATTCACCTGTTTTTCTTGCTTTTGCCATATATCTGGGTTAAAATAAAGGGGAACATATTATGAGAGGTGTTTTTATGGCGTCCGGCAAAATTCTGATAGTTGACGACGATACAAATATATGCGAGCTTTTAAGGCTCTATATCGAGAAGGAGGGCTTCGAGGCCGCTATCTCCAACGACGGCGAGAGCGCCCTGAAAAAATTCGACAGCTTCTCCCCGGACCTTATGCTCCTTGACATCATGCTCCCCGGCCTTGACGGATGGCAGGTGTGCAGGGAGATAAGGAAGAAATCGGCCTGCCCCATCATCATGCTCACAGCCAAGGGGGAGGTCTTCGACAAGGTCCTGGGCCTTGAGCTTGGGGCGGACGACTACGTGGTGAAGCCCTTTGAGACTAAGGAGGTCATCGCCAGGATAAACGCCGTCCTGCGGCGCAGCGGCAAGGGCGGGGACAGGCCTGACAGCAAGGAGGTCTCCTACGACGAGCTGGTGATAAACCTCACAAACTATGAGCTGAAGGTGAAGGGCGTGCAGATAGACACGCCCCCCAAGGAGATGGAGCTTATCTACCACCTGGCCTCGAACCCCAACAGGGTATTTACCAGGGACCAGCTCCTGGATGAGGTATGGGGCTTTGACTACTACGGGGACAGCCGCACTGTGGATGTGCACATAAAGCGCCTTAGGGAGAAGCTTGAGGGGGTCTCCGACAAGTGGAGCCTGAAGACGGTATGGGGCGTGGGCTATAAGTTCGAGGTGAAGGACTAGCCTATGCAGAGGAGCATATTCAAGCGTTATCTCTCCATAACCATGGCAATAATACTCCTGGGCTTTACGATACTCGGGGGGATGATGATGGTGTTCTTCGGCAAGTACTGGCGGCAGGAGAAGAAGGGCCTGCTCACCCAGAACGCCACCTCCATCGCCCAGACCGCGAGCCGGTTTCTCCATGAGAAGTCCGAGGGGAAGTACGAGCTTCAGGGGGAGGCTTTAATGCACTTCATGGAGAGCTTCTCCATGAGCATTGAGGCGGATATCTTCATAACGGACCTTGACGGGAGCGTGCTCCTTGGCAGCTATGCCTGCAGCCATGTGGATGGCATTGAGAAGGCCCCGGAGCTCTATGTGGCGAAGGCCTCGGGCGGGCTCTATGAGGGCCGGGGGAGCTTTGGAGGGCTCTACAGGGAGAACTACTACATCATAGGCGTGCCCATGTTCGCAACGGAGGACGGGCCGCAGGTGGGTACGGTCTTTGCCACAACCAGCCCGGCCTCAATGAGCGCCATGCAGCTGGAGGCCTTCAAGATATTCCTGGTGGCGGCGGTGCTGGCACTGGCCATATCCTTCTGCGGGGTGGGGGTCTTTGCCTACAGGATGGTGAGGCCCCTGAGGCAGATGTCCGCGGCGGCAAGGAGCTTTGGCGCGGGGGATTTTTCTGTGCGGGTGCCGGTGACCAGCGAGGATGAGATGGGCCAGCTTGCAATGTCCTTTAACAATATGGCGAACTCCCTTACAAACTCCGAGGGAATGCGCAGGAGCTTTATAGCCAATGTGTCCCACGAGCTGAAGACCCCGATGACTACCATTGCGGGCTTTATAGACGGCATTCTGGACGGCACCATACCCGAGGGCGAGCAGAGCAAGTATCTGCATATAGTCTCTGACGAGGTGAAAAGGCTCTCAAGGCTTGTGAAGTCCATGCTGGACCTCTCCCGCATAGACAGCGGGGACATGAAGATACACCCGGGCTCCTTTGACATCACCCATACGGTGGTGACTACCCTGCTCACCTTCGAGCAGGGCATAGACGAGAAGGGGATAGAGATAGAGGGCCTTGAGGAGGCTGAGCCTGTGCCCGTGTGGGGGGACCAGGACCTTTTGCACCAGGTGGTGTATAATCTTCTGGAAAATGCCGTAAAATTTACCAATCAGGGGGGCACGATACGGGTCGGGATAATCGACAGCGTGGACCGCACCACGGTGATGATTGAGAATACCGGCCCGGGGATAGCCGCCGAGGACCTGCCCATGGTATTCGACCGCTTTTATAAGGGGGATAAGTCCCGGAGCAGGGACAAGAACGGCATGGGCCTGGGGCTGTATCTTGTGCGCACCATTCTGCAGCTGCACGGGGGCAATATACAGGTGAGCTCCGTACAGGGGCAGTACTGCCGCTTTGAGTTCTATATCCCCAAGCCCCAGGAGGCCCCGCGCCTCAAGGAGGGACAGCAGAAGGCAAAGGAGAACGTGCCGAAGCTCAGGGAGCCAAGGGCGAAGAAAATAAAAAAGCCGGAGACCGAAAGGAGCAAGGAAGATGAGTGATTGGAAAGAGGACGTTCAGGGAGAGCCCGGAGACGAAAATGTGCAGATAACCGACGGGGCCGGGGAGGATGTGCAGATACCGGAGGAAAATGTGCAGGCGCCGGGCACCGGCGTTGAGCCCAACCCGCCGGAGCCTGTGGAGCCGGTAATGCCGCCGGCGCCGGAGGCCTATCCGGAGTACCCGGCCTACGGCCAGCCGGCTCAGCCGCCGGTTCAGCCGCCCCAATGGCAGCAGCCTTACCGGCAGCCCCAGGCCTATCAGCCTTACCAGCCGGCGTATCAGCCGTACCCCCAGCAGATTGGGTATCCGGTGGAACAGCAGAATACTCAGCAGCAGCCTTATGTCCAGCAGCCGGTACAGCCATACCCCCAGCAGTGGCAGCAGCAGCCATATGCGCCATACCCCGGGGCATATGCCCCGCCGCCCCCGCCCAGGAGGAAGATGTCCACAGGGGCGAAGGTGTTTTTGTGGATAGCGGGAATACTGGCAGTGGCGGCAGTGGTGGGCGCGGCGTTTTACCTTGTGCTTAGCGCTGGCAGTTCACCTTCGCCGGACCGGAACCCCATCTTCGGCTACAACAAGCCCTTTGACGGCTATGACGACGAAGATAAGGGGGGAGAAGAGGATGATGAGGAGCCCGCTCCCACCGAGGAGCCTCCCCAGGAGGAGCCCGAGCGCCCCAAGGTAGACGTGACCCCCAACACCGAGGGCATAACCATATCCCCCAGGCCCTCCGGAAACACCCTTGACGCCGAGGAGGTCTATAACAGGATAGTCACCTCTACAGTCACCGTCTCCGCGAAGCTGACCCAGGAGGGGGGCAAGACCGGCGAGAGCACAGGCACAGGCATAATCGCCACAAGCGACGGATATATCATCACAAACTCCCATGTGGTGCTGAACTCCCGCTCGGCGGTGGTGACCGTCACCACCTTTGACGGCCTTGAGTACGAGGCGGTGGTAGTGGGGGTGGACCGCACCACGGACCTGGCTGTGCTCAAGACCAACGACCATAATTTCGTCCCCGCCGAGTTTGGGGACGCGGGAGAGCTCTCTGTGGGCGAGTGGGTGCTGGCCATCGGCAATCCCGGCGGCGCGCGCTTCTCAAGCTCCCTTACAAGGGGCATAATCTCTGGCCTTGACCGGGAGGTGGGCAAGTACAGCGAGGAGGGCATGACCTATATCCAGACCGACGCAGCCATAAACCCCGGCAACTCCGGCGGGCCATTGGTAAACATGTACGGCCAGGTGGTGGGCATTAATTCCTCAAAGATAGTCACTGAGGGCTATGAGGGCATGGGCTTCGCCATACCGGTGAGCCGCGCCCAGCCCATTATCAACAACCTGCTCTCCGACGGCTATATAAAGGGCCGCACCCGCCTGGGGATAATGTGCATGGAGATAGGCGCGGATATGTCCCAGATGTACGGCATTCCCAGAGGGCTTCAGATAACCGACTTCAACGAGGACTGCACCCTGGCGGGCACCGAGGCCCAGCCCGGGGACATTATAACCGCCATTGAGGGCGAGACAGTGGAGAGCCTGAGGGACGTGTCGAACCTCCTTCTCCGCTACGCCCCCGGAGACCAGGTGACCCTGACGCTGTACCGGCCCGCAGCCGCCTTCGGGCAGAAGGGCAGGGAGCTGGAGGTTGAGATAACCCTCCTTGAGGACAAGGGCGAGACACAGGATTAGTTTTGGATAAAGAAAATCCCCCGGTTTCCGGGGGATTTTCATATGGGTTTATTGCTGGGACAGGCAGTCGTCATATACTTCCTTCATGGCTGACATGATTTCGATTACATGCAGGAACAGCTCGTTCCAGGAGTCCCTTTTGATTTGAGACGCCTGCAAATTTACCGATATCCTGTCCTGATTTTCACTGGCGCCCTTCTTGAGCTGGGGCCTGCAGTCCAGCTCTTTTTGGAGCCTTGCAGCTGCGGCGTCGGAAATGCCCAAATCCTTTGCAAGGTACAGGCTTATCCTAAGCTCCGAGGCGCCGTCCCTGTACAGCAGGGATATATTGCAGTCCCACTGCCCAAGCTTGTATGTCACCCGCATACCGTCTGAGTTAGGGGTAACTTTATGGGGGAAGGAATGGGTAAAGCGCTCATTTTCCGAGGCATAGTCCCAAAAGGCGTCCCAAAACCCGTGCATAGCCTCAAGGGTGGGCTTGTTACGCCAGCCCATGGGGCTTGCGGCCAGGTCGAACTTTACTGCCGGGCCGGAGTCCCCGATGGTGAACACCCGGAGCTCACACAGGAAAAAGTTGGTGCTGTCGTCGGTGTGCTGGTTGAGCCACTGGACGGCGGCCCTATGCTCCGGGCGTATCTTCCAGGCTATCCAGACGATATAGTACGCGGATGTATTGGCCGCGTAGGTTATCAGCTTGCCCAGGTGGTCGTGGTCTGTCTCGGTCCGCTGGTTCTCAATAACTATCCTGCGCCCGGTGCTTTTCTCCCGGGCAATGATGTCAGCGTACAAATCGCCAATGGGGGCTTCGGTGTCCTCAACATGGATATCGATTCCAAGGGCTTCGCCGAGCAGCACGATGTTTTTGTCATTGGCAAGCCAGATGTTAAAGTCCTTCTCCCCGTCTTTCCATATTTCGAGAAAATCCTCTTTTTCTTCAAGCTTGCCGAGCTCTTTAGCGGGCATTTTTAACATCACTTCCGTTCTTTATTTTCCGGATATTATAAGCTCAAATCACTTTGCAGTTACCAAAGTATGTGTCGATAGTCCTAATGCCAATCTCTTCCGCGGCCGGGTGGGCTTCGTCGTCGTGGAAGAACGTCAAGTCATTCATGCCGTCTGCTTTTGACTGGTTCAGGGCCCTAATCATCAGCGCCCGGAAGTCCTCCGCGTCAAAGCGGCCGTCCTCAAAGTCCACGCCGAATATCTCCATAGACCCGGCCACATACCTGAAATACACCGCCGACCTAGCAGCGCCGTCTTTCTGCACATAGTAGATATTCCAGTCATCCAAAGCTTCAAGAAGGTGTGCATTGTCCCAGTACATGTCCTCCCACTGGGCGTGCAGAGCCGCGAAAGTACCGAAGTTCTCCCTTGTGACCCTCACAGTCTCCACCGTCTCAGGCAGGGGCGAGTACTCCTCAAAGCGCATCACTCCCACAAGGCTCACCTCTTCCCGCTGGAATCCCAAGCTCTCCAGTGCCTCAACAGCCCCAGTATTCGTCTTGGACACGCCGAAGTGCAGGGTATAGCCCTCATAGTCCTTATGCAGATACTCCACAAACTCCCGCACAGCCCTGCCATAGTCCCTCTTTATGCAGAAAATGTCCGGCTGGACGTACTTATCCTCTTCCAGCACATAGAACTGTATCAGCCCCAGCGCCTCGCCATCCTGCTCATACAGCAGCATGGTATAGTCATCCCGCCCGAAGGACCTGGCGGCGTGCTCGTTAAAATCCTCCCTGGTCTTGAGACCGTCTGCATATGTGGGGTAGCAGGAGCGGCTCATGTCCAGGGCAAGCTCATATGCAGAATCCAGATACTGCATATATTCGTCTTTGCTTAGCTTTCTCAGCACCTTATCTCTCCTTAATCTTTTTGACTATCTCCTCTGTCTTCATCCCCCTGGACCCCTTAACCAGCACCGCGTCCCCGGGCTCAATGATTTTGCTCAGAGCCTCCCAGGCCCCGGCGTTGTCCTTGGCGGTAACGGCCCCGGGCCCGAAGCCCTCGGCTATGATTTCGCCCAGCTCTCCCACGGTGATGAGGACGTCGAGGCCCTTTTCCCTGGCATAGGCCCCGGTATCAAGGTGACCCTGCCGGGTGTAGTCCCCCAGCTCCCGCATACCGGCGAGCACGGCTATCCTGCGCCCGGCTGTGTCCCGCCCGCAGAGAAGGTCCAGGGCGGTGCGCATGGAGTCAGGGCTGGCGTTATAGCTGTCGTCAATAAGGCGGACTCCGCTTTCATCGGAGATGACCTGGCGCATTTTCGGGGGGATATAGCCTCCAAGGGCCCGGGCGGCGCTCTCAAGAGGCACGCCCAGATAGTCGGCGGCGGCAAGGGCGGCGAGGGCGTCGCTGACGATATGCCTCCCCGGAACAGGCAGGCTTACCCGCAGGGTGCGCCCTCCGGGGGCATGGCATGTGAAGCTCTGCCCCAGGCTGTCCTCGATAATGTCAGCGCCCCGCCACTGGCAGCTGCCGCCCAGCCCGAAGGTCACGGCCCTGAACCGGCCCTCGCTGTCAAGGGAGGACAGAAGGTCGTTGTCCCCAAAGACGAACAGGGGGGCTTCAGGGGAGAGATAGTCCGCAAGCCTCAGCTTTTCCCTGAGGATATTCTCCCGGGAGCCCATAAACTCGATATGGGAGGTGCCGATGGTGGTGACTATGCCGCAGGTGGGCTTCACCACCCTGGCAATGCGCTCCATTTCCCCGGGAATGCTTACGCCCATCTCCACTACGGCGGCGGTATGCTCAGCCTCTATGCCGCATACGGTTATGGGCACGCCCACCTGGCTGTTGGCGTTTCCAGGGGTCTTCCATACATTATGCCCCGCGCCTATAGCCAGGGCGGCCAGCTCTTTGGCGGTGGTCTTGCCCACACTTCCGGTTATGCCCAGTATGGGGATATCAAAGCGCTCCCGGTACTTTTCGGCGGTCCTCTGCAGGGCGGCCCGGCAGTCGTCCACAAGCACCAGGGGGCCGGGGGCCTCCACGGGGTGGTCCGTGAAGCTGGCGGCGGCTCCGCCGGAGAGAGCGGAGGATATATAGTCGTGGCCGTCGGTGTTTTCGCCTTTTATGGGCACGAACATCAGGCCGGGCTTCGCCTCACGGCTGTCGGTGAAGAAGTTTGTCACCGCTGTATCGGGGGAGCCGTTTATTATACTGCCGCCGGTTATGCCGGCTATTTCCGAAAGTGTGAGATTCATATATTTACCTCTTTGTTTGGATTTTTGCCTTCGGCAAAGCCAAGGTCGTGGGACGCTGTCCCACACCCTGCCACCTTTGAAAAGGTGGACGAAACTTTTATGCCAGAGAACCCATGGGGTCCCAGGGCTCTAACTCTATAGGAGCCTGCTCAAGCTCCGCTCTCTGGGTGTCGGTAAGGTATTTCTTATGTACGACCACCTGGTAGGTGTACTCTGTGAACCAGTCGTCGCTCATAACAAAGAAGCCCTTCTCCCCGGGCTCGTCGCCCCAGCTGTTCTCCACCTTCCAGCGGTCGGGCCGGCCATCCTCATCCAGGTTCACCCCCTGGAACACCATGGCGTGGGTCATAAGGCTGTCCCCATAGTCGAGCCTCTGGGCCTTATCCATGCCGAAGGTCACCCCGAAAAGCTGGTCCGGCCGCAGGGCCTCAAGGTCCATTATGCCGGTCTTCCTGGTAGAGCTCTTGCCCACGTCACAGCCAAACCACACCGGGGCCCCGTCCTGCATTTGGCGTATTGCCGCCTGCTTCAGGTCCTCCACAGGCAGGTTCAGGTACTTCACAGGCCGCCCCTCCTTCACGTTGCCAAGGAGCTTTACGGTGAACGTGCGGTGGAAGGGCTTGTCGGCGGTTGTGGCGTTTATCAGGCTCACATAGTCAGAGAGCTCCCAGCCCACATACTTCTCATAGAAGCTGCGGCCCGTCATGTTTACGTCCCGGATAAACTTCTTGTCCTTGTCCCTGGCTTCAAAGGTAAAGGTCTTCGGCGGGTTCCCGAGGGCTATGGCGAGCATATTGTATATGCTGCAGAGCATGGTCTCCTTCATGCCCCTAAGCTGCTCTATTGTCCTGCCCTCAGCATGGCCGGCGCGAAGGGCGCAGGCAAATTCCCTGAGCTTACGGGTCATATAGGAGGTGAGCTCCCAGGTGCCCGAAGAGCAGGCGGTCTCGGGCATGGCGTCCTTGGGCACAACGCCGTACTTATCCACCAGATTGCACAGCATATCCCACTGCCCGCCGTCGTTCAGAGGGGCGCTCAGCAGGTGGGCGATGACCCGGCTGCCGGTGGGCTCGTCAAGGGTATCTAAGATACTCTCAAGGAAGTAGTTGGATTTTTCCAGCTTGTCGTAAAAGAGCAGGTAGTTCTGGGAGAGCTCGAAGTCCTCCAGACTGAGCTTCTTCATGACCTCCACGCGCATGGTGTTCATGGCCGCGAACATCCAGCAGCGGCCGGAGGATTTCTGGTTGGTGATATGCCCGGTCTTCAGCTCCACTGAGAACTGGAAGCGGTCCTTACGGACGGTGAAGGGGTCCGTTGCGCTCTGGTTCACGCCGTTCATAGTCACGGCCAGCTGGGCCACGCGCTTCGCCGGGTCCCTTTGAAAATCCTTCTCAAACTCCTCAAGCTGCTCAAAACTAATGCCTTTGTTCATTACAAATTCCTCCGTAAAATTTTGTATTCCCTTATTCTTTATATTTTTAAATTACAGATAAGGCTGATTAATCACAGGGCTTTATGGGCACCCAGACCTCATACCGGCTTCCCTGTGGCGCGCCGGCGTATTCCTTCTCTATCCTGAATATCAGGGACTCCGGCCCGTCGGCCCGGGCCCAGCCCTCGGGAGGCTCCACCCTGTCGGCGTACTCATTACAGCGCCCGTTGCCATTGGGCCCGGTGGCCTCATTATTTGTCTCCATCCACTCGGTGGTGACGGCAAGGTAGTCCCCGCCAGGGAAGTCCATGAGGGTATATCCCTCTGGGGCCTCTTTCACGCCCTGCACAAAGAGCCCCTGGAAGTACACGTCCCGGCCCTCCTCGTCATGATACCACACTTGTATAGGGCTCCTCTCCGTGGCATATGGACGAATGGGCCTATAGCCGCCCATTTTGAAGAAGCCGTCCCAAATCTGCCCGAAGTCGCTTTTTTCGTCCACCAGGCTGGTTTTTCCCATAAATGTGAAGCCGTCCAGGTGAAGCTGGTAGGTGATAATAGCTTTTTCACTCATTTCAAATCCTCCAGTATCTCCCTTATGACCACCCGCTCGTCAAAGGGGTACCTCACGCCCTTTATCTCCTGATAGTCCTCGCTGCCCTTGCCTGCCAAGACGATAATGTCCCCGTCCTGCGCGTGCTCAATGCACCAGCGTATTGCCTCCCGCCGGTCGGGTATCTCTATATATTTACCGCCGGTCTTTTTCATGCCGGTTTTGATATCCTCAATAATGTCCAGCACATCCTCAAACCGGGAGTTGTCGGCGGTTATAACCGACAAATCCGCAAGCCTCCCGCTGGCCTCGCCCATCTCGTACCGGCGCACCTTGGGCCTGTTGCCCCCGGCGCCGAACATGCAGATAAGGCGGCCGGGCTCATACTCCCTAAGGGTCGTCAGTATGCTCTCCATGCTCACGGCGTTATGGGCGTAGTCTAAGAGCAGGGTATAGTTCCCCGGCACAGGCACCGGCTCCACCCGGCCCTTCACCTTAACGCCCTCAAGCCCCTTCATCATCGCCTCCTTGGAAATGCCCAGCTGATGGCAGCAGGCTATGGCTGCCAGAGCGTTATAGGCGTTGAAGCGCCCGGGTATGCCCACCTTGGGGGAAAACTCCAGGTCCCCGCTGACATCAAACTCCACGCCCAAAAGCCCGGGCAGGTTCAGGTGCCGGCAGCTATCCCCATTCAGGTCCCCGCGCCCCTGCATGCTGAACCTGTAGACCTCACAGGTGCTGCCATTCAGGAGCTTATCAACAGCCGGGTCGTCGGCGTTCACCACGCCTTTTCTGCACATGGAGAAGAGCATGGCCTTGCACTGTAAATACTCCTCCATGTCCTTATGCTCCACCCCGCCGATATGGTCCTCGGAGAAGTTTGTGAATATCCCCAGCTCAAAGGGCAGGCCGAAGACCCGGTCCTCCCTGAGGGCGATGGAGCTCACCTCCATGACGGCGTACTTGCACCCCGCGTCGGCCATGCGCCGGAGCTGCCGGAAGACCTCGCAGCTTATGGGGGTGGTGTTGTCAAGGGCCTGGATATCCCCGTCGATATCCGCGCCTATGGTGCCCATAACGCCGGTCTTATGCCCGGCGGCCTCAAGTATTGCCCGGGTCATATATGCGGTTGTAGTCTTGCCCTTGGTGCCGGTTATGCCGATGACCTTTAAGCCGGTTTTTTCGGGCTCCCCGAAGAAGGCAGAGCTCATGAGGGCAAGGGCTTTCTTTGTGTCGGGGACCATAATAACCTGGGCGTTATTAACGTCCACCGGCTCCTGGGCAACGATAACAGCCGCCCCGGACTCAGCGGCCATGCCGGCAAATTTATGCCCGTCTGAGGCCGAGCCCTTTAAGCAGACAAACGCGAAGCCCTCCCGGGCCTTTCGGGAATCGTAGGCTATGCCGGCGATGTCCGTGTCCGTGAAGCCCTCCTTTATGCCAAGGGGGGCCAGAAGCATTGAAAGCAGCATATGAAAAATCCTTTCGCTAAATTTTAAGATTACAGCTGCCAGAGCGCCGAGGAGATAAGGTACAGCGCGGCCCAGTAAAGCAGCATTATGGGCTTCTGCCATTTTGCGTCAAGGCCGGAGAGCTCGGACTTCGCCACCATCATGTCGGAGACGAAGAAGCAGAGGGTGCCGAGGGCCAGGGGCCAGTAATCCGCTCCCGCCGTAAAGGGCAGTGCAAGGCCCAGGGCCAGTGACCCGCCCAGCAAAGCCGGGTAGAGGCAGAAGGGTATGAGAAGCTTTCCGAGCTTCGGCAGCTCTTTTCTAAAGAGCCAGGCCGTCGCCGCATAGGCTGTGAGCCAGAGTATGAGGCTCCCCCACCCCGCCGGGGCCAGCCCCCAAAGCCACACTATCAGGCAGCCGTGGGCGGCCCCGAACAGCAGCATACCCGGCACGAAGCTTATTTCCAATAGCGCGTCCGCCCCAGTGCAGAGCACGAAGAACCAGAACCCCGGGTGTGCAAGGGGCAGCTTTCCGTAAGCGGCGTAAAAGCCCGCGCCCGCCGAGAATACCGAGAGAAAGCTCCCCGCGCACTTTGCGATAAGGCTCTCCCGCATAAGCCCGGCCCTTCTGAGAATAAAGTACAGGGCGAAGGACGAGCACCATAGAGGTATGGCAAAGACGGAGAAAATTAAAAAGTCCACCGGGGTCCCCCCTCAAAGTTTATTACGCTATCTCCCATTATAAGCCCAAACTTTGGTTTTATCAATGGGAAAATCCCCGGAAGGGTTACAAAATGGCAACAACTTTGTAAACAGAATGAAAATTCCTTTGGTTTCAGTTGCAACCTTGCTCAAAATCGTGTACAATAACCGTAAACTAGTAAAAGGGAAGGCATTATCAGTATGATAAACTTTACCGGGATAAAATGTCCGGTCTGCGGCAGGGCTTTCACGGATGAGGACGATATCGTCGTCTGTCCGGTCTGCGGCGCGCCGTATCACAGGGAGTGCTATCAGGAGAAGGGGCAGTGCATATTCGACGGCCTCCACGAAAAGGGGAAGGAGTGGGCCCCGCCGCCTCCCCCTAAGCCGCCTGTCACCGCCGAGGTGAAGGACCGGGAGTGCCTGTTCTGCGGCGGGCTCAACGCCCACAGCGCCCGGCTCTGCGTCCACTGCGGCGCGCCCCTGCCCCGGGAAGGGGCGGGCTTCACTGCGGAGCCCCCGCCGCCGGCCTTCAGCGGCCGGGACGCTGCAAAGGACGGTCAGCAGGCCCCGGGACAGCAGGCGTATAACGCCGGCGCAGGCGCGCCGGGGGGCCGGTACTACGGCCAGATGCCCTTTATTTTCGACACCATGGGCGGGGTGAGCCCGGCCGACATCCTGGACACGGGGGTGAGCTACGGCGACGCCTCAAAGCTCGTGAAGCAGAACACCGCCTACTATATGCCCACCTTCCGCTATATGAAGCAGACCGGGCGCAATAAGTTCAATTTCAGCGCGTTTTTGTTTTCCGGGGCCTGGATGCTGTACCGCAAGCAGTATAAGTACGGCATAGTGGTGACGCTGCTCATGTTCATTTTGTACCTTCTGTACCTTGCGGCGTCGGTATTCGTAGCCACGCCCGCCCTTTTGGAGCTCATGAAGCAGGCGGGGATAGACGTCTCGGCGGGGCTCGGCCTCACTAACGAGCAGCTTTTGGCCATAAGCCAGCTCATAGCTGAGGAGCCCTCACTTTACCTGGACCTCTGCCTGCCGATGATATGCCTTCTGCTGATGCTCGTGGTGATGATATTCGTAGGCATAAGGGGCAATAAGATGTATATGCGCCACTGTATCGCGACGGTGCGCAGGGTAAAGGCTGCGGACCTTGCCGCCGAGCCTAATATGACCCTGGACCAGAGGGGCGGGGTGAACACCTCCGTGGCCGTGTGCATGTTCGTGTGCTATTTCCTCCTGGTGAATGTGGTGCCCCTATTATTGTAACTTCCTGCATAGAAGGAGAGGATACAGGTGAAAAAGATACGCAAGGCCGTTATACCCGCCGCAGGGCTCGGCACCCGGGTGCTCCCGGCTACCAAAGCCATGCCCAAGGAAATGCTGCCCATTGTGGACAAGCCCGCCATCCAGTATATAGTCGAGGAGGCGGCGGCCTCGGGCATTGAGGACGTGCTCATAATCACCAACCGGGGCAAGGGGCTTTTGGAGGACCATTTCGACAGGGCCCCGGAGCTTGAGGAGCGCCTCTCCAAGGACCCGGGCAAGGCCGCCGTGCTTGAGCAGGTGAAGGATATATCAAGGCTGTGCAATGTGTGGTATGTGCGCCAGAAGGAGACAAAGGGGCTGGGCCACGCGGTGAACTGCGCCAGGTCCTTTGTGGGGGGAGAGCCCTTCGCGGTGCTCTACGGCGACGACGTGATAATAGGGGAGGACCCCGCCTGTTCCCAGCTCATAAGGGCATATGAAAAGTACGGGCTGGGCGTTGCGGGCGTCAAGGAGGTCACGCCGGAGGCTATACGAAAGTATTCCTCCCTGAAGGTGGAGCCCTTGGAGGACGGCTGCATGAGATGTACGGACATGGTGGAGAAGCCGAAGCCCGGGGAGGAGTTTTCGCTGTACTCCATTCTCGGCCGCTGCATACTGCCGCCGGAGATATTCGATATACTGGACAGGACGCCCCCCGGGGCGGGAGGGGAGATACAGCTCACGGACGCCATGAAGGCCCTTGCAAGGGATAAGGGCATGATAGCGGTGGACTTTACCGGCGTGCGCTATGATATGGGCAGCAAGCTGGGGGTCATGCAGGCGAATGTGGAGACGGCCCTCAGGCACCCGGAGATAGGCGGGGCTTTTAGGGAGTATTTGAAGGAGCTTGCCGGGAGGCTTTGATGTGTATACAAAACCAGACGCACCGGTGAGTGCGTCTGGCTGCTTTTTTTCTTGCTTTTGGCAAGGCGGATAGACCATGGGGCTCCGCCCCACACCCCGCCACCTTTGAAAAGGTGGACGAAACTTTTAATTTCCCTGCTTTTGGCTGATGATTTTATTGAGCTCTTCCATAAAGCTGTTGATATCCCTGAACTGCCTGTAGACCGAAGCGAACCGTACATAGGCCACCTCATCCACGCTCTTGAGCTTCTCCATGGCATAGGTGCCTATGCGCTGGGAGGAGACCTCCTTGTCCAGGGAGTTCTGCAGAAGGACCTCTATCTCCCCGACGATATGCTCTAATGTGTCCAGGGACACCGGGCGCTTCTCACAGGCGCGCAGAAGGCCGTTGAGAAGCTTCTGCCTGTCGAAGGCCTCCCGGGACTTGTCCTTCTTGATTACCACGATGGGCACGCTCTCTATGACCTCATAGGTGGTGAAGCGCTTAGAGCACTTGAGGCACTCCCGGCGGCGGCGGATGCGCTCGCTCTCGTCGGTGGGGCGGGAATCTACGACCTTGCTTTCGGTATAACCACAATAGGGGCATTTCACGGTGACTACATCTCCCTTAATTAAGAACTGCTGAGTTAGATTATACACTAGATGTGGCATAAAAGCAAGGCTTATTTACAAAATAGTTTTACATAAAAATTGGAAGCCCGCCGTTTTACGGTATTTGACAAATCACCGGCATATGCTATAATAATATGACGTGATTATTTCCCATAAATTTGAAAGGAGACAATATGGCTGTCCTCACCGTAACGGATATCTCCCTTGCCTTTGGCGAGGAGACCATTTTAGAAAATATAAGCTTCGAGATGCAGAAGGGCGAGCATGTGGGCCTTGTGGGGGTGAACGGCTCCGGGAAGACCACCCTTTTCAAGACCCTCACCGGCGAATATGCCCCGGATAAGGGCTCGGCCGTCTTCTCGAAGGAGACTGTGCCCGGCTATATGGAGCAGCATGTCTGCCGGGACCTGCATAAGACCGCCTTTGAGGAGGTCATGACTGTGTTCGCCCGTCTCACGGATATGGAGCGGGAGCTTGAGGATATCACCAGGCGCCTTGAGGCGCGCCCCGGGGGGGAGGAGATGGAGAGGCTCATCCTCCGCCAGGACAGGCTCAACGACGAATACGCCGCCGGGGGCGGGCTCACCTGCCGCTCAAGGGCCCGCTCGGCCCTGATGGGCCTGGGGCTTACCGAGGAGCAGATACAGAATAAGGTAGGGGTTTTAAGCGGCGGTCAGAAGGCAAAATTGCAGCTGGCTAAAATGCTTCTGAGCGGCGCGAACCTCCTGCTTCTGGACGAGCCCACGAACCACCTGGACATACAGTCGGTGGAGTGGCTGGAAGGCTTTCTCCTGAACTATCCCGGGGCGTATATAGTCATATCCCATGACAGGTACTTTCTGGACAAGGTCACTGAGCGCACCCTTCTTATGCAGGGGAAGACCGTCGAGAGCTATAAGGGCAACTACTCGAGGCACCTGGAGCTCAAGGCTGAGAAGCGGCTGGCTATGGAGCGGGTGTATGAGAACACCAAGAAAGAGATAAAGCGCATTGAGGGAATTATAGAGCAGCAGCGCCGCTGGAACCAGGAGCGCAATTATGTGACTATAGCAAATAAGCAGAAGTCCATAGACCGGCTTGAGGCCACCCTTGAGAAGCCCGACGCGGACCCGGAGAGCATACGATTTCAGTTTCACGCCAGCAGGAGGTCCGGGGACGACGTGCTCACGGCCGAGGACCTGAGCCTATCCTTCGGGGGGCCCAAGATATTCGAGAACGTGGGCCTTGAGATAAAGCGCGGGGAGAAAATATTTTTGATTGGCCCCAACGGCTGCGGCAAGACCAGCCTGTTCAAGATACTTTTGGAGCAGTACAGGCCCGATACGGGCTTTGTGAAGATTGGAGCGGGGGTTGACCTGGGGTACTACGAGCAGTCCCAGATGAGCCTGCACGACGGCAAGGAGGTCATCGACGAGATATGGGACGAGCACCCGCGCATGACCGAGACACAGGTGCGAAACGCCTTGGCCGTGTTCCTCTTTAAGGGGGAGGACGTGTTCAAGCCCGTGGGGGCCCTTTCAGGCGGGGAGCGGGCGAGGATACTCCTTTTGAAGCTAATGCTCTCAAAGGCGAATTTCCTGCTTTTGGACGAGCCCACGAACCACCTGGACATAGGCTCATGCGAGGCCCTGGAGGACGCCCTTTCAGGCTATGACGGCACATTGTTCGTGGTGAGCCACGACCGGTACCTGATAAATAAGCTTGCGGACAAGGTGTACGCCCTTACCCCCCGGGGGGCGCAGCTCTACCACGGCAACTACGACTACTATCTTGAGAAGCGCCAGGCGGAGGAGGAGAAGGAGGAGCGGCAGGCCCCTCCGAAGGTGAACCTGTATAAGCAGCGCAAGGAGCGGGAGTCCGAGCTTCGGCGTATGCGCGCGGCGCTGAAAAGGCTTGAGGGCGAGATAGAGGAGACAGACAAAAAGCGCGGGGAGCTCGAGGCCCGGCTGAACGACCCGGAGGCGGCCGCGGACTATGAGGAGCTGACAAGGGTCACCGGGGAGCTGACGGAGCTCAGCGGCAGGAGCGAGGAGCTGCTCCTTGAGTGGACGGAGCTTTCTGAGGAGCTGGAACGGCAGGAGGCTGAGAATGAAGGTTAGGTTTTTGACTTTGGGCTGCAAGGTGAACCAGTATGAGACCGAGGCCATGCGCGAGACCCTCATGAGCAGGGGCTTCACACCGGCTCATGAGGGGGAGCGGGCGGATGTGCTGGTTGTGAACTCCTGCACGGTGACGGCCCAGAGCGACCAGAAGGCTAGGCAGGCCCTGAGAAGGCTCAGGCGGCAGGAGCCGGAGGCCGTGACGGTGCTCACCGGCTGCTGGCCCCAGGCGTTTCCCGGGGAGGCCGAGAAGCTTACGGAGGCCGACATAGTGCTGGGCAACGGAAAAAGGGGCGAGCTTGTGGAGAGAATACTTGAGTATCTCTCCACAAAGCAGAGGATAGTGGACGTGGCCCAACATACAAGGGACGAGGGCTTCGAGCCCATGGCAGTTAAGGGGCTCGAAGGGCATACCAGGGCCTTTTTAAAGATAGAGGACGGCTGTGAGCGGTACTGCGCCTACTGCATAATACCCTACGCCAGGGGCCGGGTGCGCTCAAAGCCCATTGAGGACCTTCGGGCGGAGGTCCTTGGGCTTGCGCAGCGGGGCTATAAAGAGGTGGTGCTCACGGGCATAAACCTGCCCGCCTACGGCCAGGACATCGGGCTCTCCCTGTGCGACGCTGTTGAGGCCGCCTGCGCCGCGGAGGGCATAAGCCGGGTGCGGCTGGGGTCCCTGGAACCGGAGAGGCTCACCCCGGAGGTCATAGGGAGGATGAGGGCCCAGGAAAAGCTCTGCCCACAGTTCCATTTGTCACTGCAGAGCGGCTGCGACGCCACGCTGAAGCGCATGCACAGGCACTACACCTCGGCTGAGTACATGAAAATCGTGGAAGACCTGAGAGCGGCGTTCCCGGGCTGCTCTGTCACCACCGACGTGATGGCGGGCTTCCCCGGGGAGACCGAGGAGGAGTTTTTAGAGTCCCTGGACTTTTGCAGGAGGGTGGGCTTTGCCAAGGCGCACGTTTTCGCCTACTCGAGACGCCCGGGCACCGCTGCGGACAGGGCCGAAGGCCAGGTGGCGAACGCTGTGAAGGAGCGAAGGAGCCGGGCGCTCTCCGAGGCCATGGAGCAGTCGAGGCAGGAGTTTTTGCGGGCGCAGACCGGCACCGTACAGGAGGTGCTTATTGAGCGGGAGGCAGGCCCCGGGCTCTGGGAGGGCTTTACGGGGAACTATACCCCGGTGCGCATAGAGGGCGGCGAAGGGCTTTCGGGCAGAATACTGCCGGTGAAAATAGTCAGGGCCGCGGACGGATACTGCCTAGGGGAGGCCTTTTGAGGCTTTCGGGCCTGTATTTTGGCCGGGAAAATAAATTTTTGCAAAAAATTTTGAAAAAGTTACGGTTTCCTATGGAATTTTTCGGAAATCCTTGGTATAATTGGACTGTAAATCGGAGAGTAAAGACTTTTAAAATTCCGGTTGAGTATTCTTTAGGAGGTTGTTACCAATGAGCCACAAGTATGTGTACCTGTTTACTGAGGGCAACGGTTCAATGCGCGAGCTGCTGGGCGGCAAGGGCGCGAACCTAGCTGAGATGACCAGTCTCGGGCTGCCCGTGCCTCAGGGCTTCACCATCAGCACCGAGGCCTGTACCCAGTACTACGAGGACGGCCGGAAAATCAATGACGAGATTCAGGCGCAGATTATGGAGTACGTGGGCAAGATGGAGGAGATAACCGGCAAGAAGTTCGGGGACAAGGAGAACCCCCTTCTGGTGTCCGTGCGCTCCGGCGCCCGCGCGTCCATGCCCGGCATGATGGATACCATCCTGAACCTGGGCCTTAACGAGGAAGTGGTCGAGTACATGGCCAAGGCTTCCGGGAACCCCCGCTGGGCCTACGACTGCTACCGCCGCTTTATCCAGATGTACTCTGACGTTGTCATGGAGGTGGGCAAGAAGTACTTCGAGGAGCTCATCGACCAGATGAAGGAGAAGAAGGGCGTCACCCAGGACACTGAGCTGGACGAGAACGACCTGAAGGAGCTGGCTGAGCAGTTCAAGGCCGAGTATAAGGAGAAGATTGGCTCCGACTTCCCCACCGACCCCAAGGAGCAGCTGATGGGCGCCGTGAAGGCCGTGTTCCGCTCCTGGGACAACCCCCGGGCCAATGTGTACCGCCGCATGAACGAGATACCCTACAGCTGGGGCACCGCTGTAAACGTCCAGATGATGGCCTTTGGCAATATGGGCGACGACTGCGGCACCGGCGTGGCATTTACCCGCGACCCCGCCACCGGCGAGAAGAAGCTCATGGGCGAGTTTTTGACCAACGCCCAGGGCGAGGACGTTGTGGCAGGCGTGCGCACCCCCATGCCCATCGCCCAGATGGCCGAGAAGTTCCCCGAGGCCTTCGAGCAGTTCCAGAAGGTCTGCAAGCTTCTTGAGGACCACTATAAGGACATGCAGGACATGGAGTTCACCGTTGAGCACGGAAAGCTCTACATGCTGCAGACCCGCAACGGCAAGCGCACCGCTACCGCCGCCATCAAGATTGCCTGCGACCTTATCGATGAGGGCATGAAGACTGAGGAAGAGGCCCTTCTGATGATAGACCCCAAGCAGCTGGACGCCCTGCTGCACCCCCAGTTCGACGCCGCCGCTCTGAAGGCAGCCACTCCTGTGGCCTCCGCTCTGGCCGCTTCTCCCGGAGCAGCCTGCGGCAAGATTGTCTTCACTGCTGAGGACGCTGTTGAGCAGGGACAGGCCGGCGAGAAGGTAGTGCTCGTGCGCCTTGAGACCTCTCCCGAGGACATCGAGGGCATGCACTTCTCCCAGGGCATTCTCACTGTGCGCGGCGGCATGACCAGCCACGCGGCGGTTGTGGCCCGGGGCATGGGCACCTGCTGTGTATCCGGCTGCGGCGCCATCAAGATGGACGAGGCTAATAAGAAGTTTACCCTTAACGGCCGCGAGTACCATGAGGGCGACTATATCTCCCTGGACGGCACCACCGGCAATATCTACGGCGAGGCCATCCCCACCGTGCCCGCCTCCACCGAGGGCGGCTACTTCGGGCGCATCATGGAGCTCTCCGACAAGTACCGCACCCTGCAGGTTCGCACCAACGCCGACACCCCCAAGGACGCCGCCCAGGCTGTGGCCTTCGGCGCTGAGGGCATTGGCCTGTGCCGCACCGAGCACATGTTCTTCGACCCTGACCGCATTGCCGCTATCCGCGAGATGATTTGCTCCGACACCGTTGAGCAGCGCAAGGCCGCTCTCGCGAAGCTGGAGCCCATGCAGCAGGGCGACTTCGAGAAGCTCTATGAGGCTCTCGAGGGCAAGCACGTGAACATCCGCTTCCTGGACCCCCCGCTGCACGAGTTCGTCCCCACTGAGGAGAAGGACATCGAGCTGCTGGCCGAGACCCAGGGCAAGAGCGTCGAGGACATCAAGGCCATCATCTCCGGCCTGCACGAGTTCAACCCCATGATGGGCCACCGCGGCTGCCGCCTGGCTGTCACCTATCCCGAGATAGCCGAAATGCAGACCGAGGCCGTCATCAGGGCCGCTATAAATGTAAACAAGGCTCATCCCGACTGGAATATCGTGCCCGAGATAATGATTCCGCTGGTTGGCGAGATTAAGGAGCTGAAGTTCGTCAAGAAGACCGTTGTGGAGACTGCCGACAGGATTATCGCCGAGGAGGGCGCTGACCTGAAGTACAAGGTGGGCACCATGATAGAGATACCCAGGGCCGCTCTCACCGCGGACAAGATTGCCGAGGAGGCCGAGTTCTTCAGCTTCGGCACCAACGACCTGACCCAGATGACCTTCGGCTTCAGCCGCGACGACGCGGGCAAGTTCCTCTCGAGCTACTACGAGAACAAGATTTACGAGAACGACCCGTTTGCCCGCCTCGACCAGGAGGGCGTGGGCCAGCTGGTGAAGCTCGCCTCCGAGAAGGGCAAGTCCGTGCGCCCCGACATCGTTCTGGGCATCTGCGGCGAGCACGGCGGCGACCCGACCACCATCGAGTTCTGCCACAACGTGGGCCTGACCTATGTGTCCTGCTCACCGTTCCGTGTGCCGATTGCCAGGCTTGCGGCGGCTCAGGCGGCTATCAAACAAAAGTAGGCATTTGTTTCCTTTGACGCAAACTGAATAGCTCTGCCATATGTATGGTGAGGACGTCCGTTGTCCTCACCATACTCTTTTATTTGGACGGTGGCCTTGTTCCTGCGGCCCTCCACCTGCCCGATGATGGCCTGTTTTGGGCCGGGGGCAAGGTTCAAGTCCCAGCGGAAGTGGGTATCGTCCAGCGGAGTAATGCGGCACACAAACTTGTCCAGCACATTTTCATCAATGCTGGGGCCGGAGAAGTCCAGCATTTCATCGAGGGCGGCTTCGATAGCAGCCATATTGAGGGAGTTGTCGCTTTCTTCGTTTACGGTGTCTATTAGCTCCAACTCCTCGTTCAGCGCGGCGAGGTCGGCTTCGACTTTATGGCGCAGTTCTTGGAACTGCTCTTTGGAGATTTCACCGTCGGCGCGCATGGATATCAGATTCCCCATCCGTTCCTCGGCCCGGGCGATTTTGCCCTGGATAGCGGCGGCAGCGGCCTTGTTATTGTTCGTGTCGGACTGGTAACACTCCTGGAGCAGCCGGTAGGCTTCCAGGACTGTAGCTTTCTTGTCCGCCCAGAGAGTCTGAAAAATCATCTTTGCCATCAAGTCCAGTTTCCAGTCGCCAATCATGCGGATGTCGCAGTAGCCGTCAACGTCCAGGCTGTTTTTCTCCCGGAAGGTCTTGCTGCCGTTGTTCACCTGATTGTAGCACTGGTAGCCGTAGACGGTATCGCCGCGCTTGTTGGTGCGCCACTTGTTTTTGCGGAAAGTGGAGCCGCACTTGCACCGAAGCTTTCGCAGCCATACATCTTGGGAGGCCCGCTTGCCGTAGGTGCGCTCACCCTTGTTGACCACCATCTTTGTGGTGCGGCTTTTGCGGATTTCTTCGCAGCGCCTAAAGATTTCTTCGGGGACGATGGGTTCAAAATCACCTTTTACATATAGATAGGAGCTTTCGTCCAGGTTCTTTATCCGTTTTTGCTCCAGGTAGTTGTTGCTGCAAGATTTGTAGTAGCACTTGTAGCCCATATAGGTGGCGTTGCGCAGGATTCGGCTGATTTTTGACACGCTCCAGCTTACATTGCCGTGGCCGTCCTTTCGTCCGCGAACGCAGAGTTCATTGCAGATTTTCTTTTCGCCGCTGCCGTTCAGATACAAGTCGAAAATCATGCGGACGGTTTCGGCTTGGTCTTCGTTGATAACGTAGGTGTCGCCCACCCGGTCGTAGCCGATGATATTGCCGTTGCCGTAGAGAACACCGTTGTCCCGGCTGATTTTCTGTCCGGCGCGGACGCGTTCGGAAATTTTGCGGCTTTCTTCCTGGGCCAAGGTCGCCATGATAGTCAGACGGAGTTCGCCATCGCCGTCCATCGTCCAGATGTTATCCTCGACGAAATAGACCTCCACGCCGTAGTTTTTCAGTTCGCGGGTCATTACCAGTGTGTCCACGGTGTTGCGGGCAAAGCGGCAGACCTCGCGGGTGACGATAAGGTCAAACTCCCCCGTCTTGGCGTCCTCTATCATCTGCATAAAGGCAGGGCGCTTTTTTGCCTAGGTGCCCATTATGCCCTCGTCGATGTACTTGGATAAAACCGTCCAGTTGGGATGGTAACGCGCTTGGTCATCGTACCACTGCATTTGGTTTTCCAGCGCGGCTAACTGCGCTTCGTGCTCGGTGGAAACGCGACCGTAAAAGACAGCATTTCGCTCCCGGTTGCGGTCGAGGATAAAGGTGTTGGGCAGTCTGAAAGCGGTGTTCGTTTGAAACATAAAGAGGTACCTCCTTGACTTTAGTGCTTATATTGTACCGGCAAGCGGGCTTGTTGTGAAGTTTGCGAACGCAGGCGCTTCCTGACATTTATATAGGTCTGTTTGTTCACAAGGCCCTTTTCAACGAGGATTTCTATGAGCAGGATGCCGGCGTACTCGTTGTCAATGTGAATGTTATGTGCCATGACAACCTCCTTGATTTTGTAGTCCGCGTCCTGCCACTGATTTCAGGTGGATACTGACAGCTAGTGCACGGTTCATGCCGTCGATGTGGTGCGGCTTTAGGTGACCGATGTACCTACCCAGCCTGTGCTTGTCGATGGTACGAAGCTGTTCCATCAAAATAACAGAGGGCAGTTCCAAACCGTCTTCGCTATCAATAAAGTAATGCGTAGGCAACCGCGGCTTTACACCGACCTTGCTGGTAATGGCGGCAATAATGACCGTAGGGCTGAACCGATTACCTACGTTATTCTGGATAATCACCACCGGGCGGTAACCCTCCTGTTCAGAGCCGACACCCTTGCCGAGATTGGCATAGTACATATCGCCGCGCGAGTATGTTCTTTGCATGATAAGACCTCCTTTTGCGATTATAGGCAGCGCAAAGCCGCCTATGTAAAGCCAAGCAGCAGAGCAGAGTGTCCCGCTGCTTGGCTGAATTTCTATGCTAAAATCCATCAAACGGCTGGCAGCGTACCAACTCCACGGGAATCTCACCCCCACATGGTTCTCATGCGACCGCCCCCATTGCCTGCGACGGCTTTGCGACCGAAAATCGCTGTCACGCTCTGGCTGTGGCTGGACGGGAGTATCATTGTCCCCATTACCGGTCATCGCCCCGCCGGGAGCCGCCCGGTGGTTATAGCTTGGCTGTGATCGCTCCCTGACGGTGAAACAACAGAAATCAGAAAAGTGGTGTCCCTTCGTTGCTTTTCTCTGGCAGATCTTGGCGCAGCCGTTATGGTGGCTTTTGCTCGTCACAAAGGTAATGGGAAAGTATTTGATGGATGGGTATTCGATTGTCAAAGTTCAGACCCGCTTCAAAAGCTGAAACAGGTGGAGATTTTCGGTATCTCCACCTGTTTCCTAACTAAAGAGCAAAATTGTAACCCTACTCGCTCAAAAATTTTTTGAGGTTCGCTATTGCTGCGGATACAGACTTAATGATTGCAGGATGTTTGCAGCCTTCCATTTCCGCAATCTGTTCATAAGTCAAATCTCCAAAATAGTAAAGTATAAGCCGGTTACGCTGTTTTTCCGGGAGCATGGCTATTGCCCTATGTAGCCTTTCGTTCTCGTCGCGCTGCATGACAGTTTCTTCAACCGTTTCCCGTGGCTCAAAGGCCCGGGCGTTCAGAGAAGCCTCTGTCAATTCCGAACGCTCATAGTGGTTGTCCACTTCGTTGAGAAAGGAGAGGTCGTCCAGTTCAAACCTGTCCAGTACATCAAAGAGGGCTTTGTCAATTTCTAACTCCTGTCGGACGCCGGTGCTGTCCATAAAGGCTATATAATAATGGGGCTGGTCAGTTTGGGCACCGACCGAGTATATCTCATATGGGTTATCCTTGCTGCGCCGCCGTTTAGGACGCGGGTCGCTGCTTTTCGGATAGTGCTTATCCAAAACTTTTTTCTCCAATCAATCTGAAATTTTCCAAGTTCAGATTGACCGGGGAGGGCCACGGCAGCGGGATATGCTGCCCAACAAAAAAGTGCACCTGCATAGCGGCGTGGGCCGCTGTACAAGTGCATCTGCTTCATAATGACTATGGACTGACAGTTCAGTATTGGAGGGCATTAAGCCCTGGGCCGGACGATAGATTTTTTTGGCTGGCTACCTCCATACCAGCGCATAGAAAGCCCTCCAATCCCGAAAACCTGGGTTTGGAGGGCTTTCCGCATAGCACATCGCCCCGCCAAAACCAAGTTTTTTTTATTTGGTGGGGTCAGCGCAGGTATTCAGTTGATGAATCGTTAGTTCATGATTATTTGAACCTGTATGCCATTATCAAACTTCCAGGAATCTCTATAATGGTTATAGGAGGTGAACTAACAGTGCAGAATGAAGCTGAAATATTTGGGGCTGTTCTCAAGGCGGCCCGACAAGAAGCTGGACTTACAGTAGAAGCCTTGGCAGAAAGGGTCGGCGTTACGGATAGGTACATATACCGGCTTGAGAACAACGGCAAAACGCCTGGGTATACCGTGCTGTGCAGGCTAATTCGGGAGTTGGCTATATCTCCGGACTTACTTTTCTACCCGGAGAAACCTGCGCAGGATTCAGAGGCAGATACCTTGATTCGCAAACTGGCAACTTGTGACGAACGGGCTATTGAGGTAGCCAAAGCGACTATTCAATCTTTGATTGACACCGCACCATAGCCTAAAAGAAGGAGAGCCGATGACCTGTGGGTTCACAGTTTCATCGGCTCTGCGTCTTATGCGTCTGGCTCTTTGATGATGACTATCTTAGAATCTTTAGCTTGTATCAGAATTTCCTGCTTGCATTTGGGGCAGTAGAGGGGGAAATTTTTAAGCTCGGTATCTGTCCGCATTTTCAATCTCGTTTTGTTGCCACAAATGGGACATAGTAACCAGTTCTCACTTTTCGTCACTTCCATCGGAAAGTCTACACCTTCTTTCTTGTGTTTAGGAGATGTCACTCCCTGGGCGTAATCACGATCCCATCGGCATTATCCGGGTCTTTCAGCGTGTAGGTAAAGCCGCCATCTGATTGAACATCTGAGGTATCGTCCCCGCCCGGCTCCAACGAGGAATCGTCAATTTCAACAGATTTTGCCCCAGCGTTATCGTCATTGCCGCTATCTCCGCTATTGCAAGCAGACAGCAGGGTCAGACAGGCCATTATGCTCATAAATATAATCACTAATTTTTTCATATGGTTTCCCTCTCTTTCAAATGTCCCCGTTTGATTTCCAGCACCACATCCGCCTGCTTTGCCACCTCGCGGTCGTGGGTCACGACCGCCACGCACTTCCCGAACGCATGGGCGCTCTCTTTCAAAATCGCCGTGATTTCCTCGGCGGTGTCGGCGTCCAGGTTCCCGGTCGGCTCGTCTGCCAGAATGACCGGGGCATCGGAGGCCAGCGCCCGCGCAATTGCCACCCGCTGCTGTTGTCCGCCGGACAGTTTCAGCACATTCCGGGTGATTTCGTCCTGCTCCAGCCCCAGCCGTTCCAGAATGGGGGCGGCGTCCAGCTTGGCGGTAAGCCGCACATTTTCAACGGGCGTCATGTAGTCGATCAGGTTATAGCTTTGGAAAATCAGCGAGATATGGTTCCTGCGGTGGTGTTCCAGGCCCTTTGCCGCAATATCCTCGCCGTCAAACAGGACGCTACCCTGTGTCGGCACATCCAGCCCACCCAGCAGGGACAGAAGCGTGGTCTTGCCAGACCCGGACGGGCCGAGGATGGCGTATATTTTCCCGGTTTCCAGTGACCCGCTGACATTCTGCAAAACTGTCTTTCCCTTTTCGTAGGCATAAGAAACATTTTTCAATTCCAGTGTAGGCATGATAGTCCCTCCTTAATAGTTAACTTCGTTAACTATCGCTCATCTTTGACAGGATTTCACGGGGTTTCAGCCGCATGACCGTGATGGACGATGTACTGACGGCCACAATGACAATGGCAAGGCCGATTAGATAGAGTTGGGCAAGGTTGTCCAGCCCAACGGACACCCGGATGCCGTTCTCCGTTGGTAGGGGTTTTTGAAGCAGATTATCCGCGCCCACATCAACCGCAGCGGCGGCAGCTACAACATCGTTATCATCCTCCTGCCCGGTCTGCATACTTTGCTCCAATAGGTGGTTGCCGATCTGCCCAGCTATGGCATTGCTGGTGAAGTAGGACAGGCCAAAGGCGAGGACGGCAATCAGCAGCACCTCGATCAAATACTGCCCGATGATGGCCGACTTTCTGATACCTACGGACAGGAACACGCCGATTTCGTGAATACGGGTCTTTGTCCAAAGGGTCAATATCAGGGCCAGAATGATGACGCTGACAACGATAATCACCACCAGCAGGGTCACGACCAATTCATCCAGCGTAGCCAGGGTCGCGGCGGCGTTTTCGTAGGTTTCATTGTCCACCTCCACGGTAAAGGCTTTCCAGTCGATACCCGGCAGGGCCTTTACATCGGCTACCACCCGTGCCATGTCCTGCGGGTCGTCTATGGTGACGTGGAGAGCAGAAAAGCCATAGTTGATTTCCCCGCCGTCAAACTCTTTCGAGGTCTGCAAATCCACAAATACGCGGTTCTGGATTTTGTCGTAGGTGGTGACAGTTTCCCCAAACTGCTCCACCGCATGGGGGGTAAACAGTCCGATGATCTGCACTCTGATCTCCGGCCCGGTAAAGCCCTGTTCTTCCACGCTGTAACGATGGGCGTTGAGATAATCCCCAGTCTTCAACTCGTTTCTTTCCGCCAAGTCCTGGCTGATAATTGCTACATGGGTATCGTGGTTGGAGATATGCCGCCCTTCCGCCAGCGTCAGTGTGCCGGTGGTGAAAAGTTCATCGTCCTCCGTGTTGCAGACACCCAGCGCCTTTGTGTAGCCCTGATACTTCGCATCGGTTGAGATCGTTCCGGGAAACAGGGAAAGCCCGTCAAATGGGAGAAGATTGTCCTGCCTTGCGCCGCAATACTTCACGCCGGAAACGCCCTTGATGGCCGAGATATTTTCCGGGGTAAATTGTACGGTGGAGTACATGAGAAAGCTGTTTGATGTCTTGCCGGTTTCCTCGTTCACTTCATCTCTGACGGGTTCTTTCACTACATAGGGGCTGCTGCTCCAATCCACGAAAACGTCAAATTTTCCGCCCAGGCTCTGCCGCAGGTCAAGCTGTGCGGCCTCCGACGCTTTCCAGATGGAAAGGCCCGTCAGGACAAAGGTTGCCATAATCAGCAGGATGGCGAACAGGAGAATGGTTTTCCCCCGTTTTCGCGTGACGTATAGCCACGCTCGTTTACATATGCTCATACCGCATACCTCCTTATGGGATTTGCCTGCATGATAGCAGCCCAATGTGGAATGGGTATGAAACGGGGAGGAAATTATTTGTTTATGCTGTTTTTCCAAAATGGAGTTGCGCTAAAAATATAATTGCTGCACCGCTCCCCATTAGCACCAAAGCTTGCTGGGCACCGATCCCATTTGAAACACAGTGAAAAGCAGCGCCCACGCTTTCAATTTGCAGCGCGCAGTACCAGCAGAACGACACCAAAAAACCAACTGCCGTGTTCCGCGATACAGCGCTTGCCAGAAGCCCGACAAATCCCAGCGTCATTGCCGCTGCCAGCGTGCGAACCACATATGCGCAGACCGGGAACCTACACCCGCTCGTACACATATATCCCTCAAAAGCGAAAATCAGCGCAGCCGCACCTATTAGTGAAAGCACCATCCGCAGCACGACAATCATTCTATACGGAAAGGGTCGCATGGCAATCATCGCATTCATGCCGCTGTCCTGCTCCGGCCTTAGCAGCGGCACAAACATGGGGAGCCCCACCAGCGCAACCATTCGCTCCAAACATTCCGCAGACTTTGCGCTGTCGAGGTTAGACGTTCCGTAAATCCATGGAATCACCAGCAGGAGCAGAACCGCCGGGAAAAGGGTCTGCTTAATGTTTAGCCGTAAATTTGAACCTGTGATTATGAGTAGATTTCTTGTCTCCAAACGTCAGCCCTCCTTTCCGTTTTCTGCTATAAACCAGGACAGCCAATCCCACAAGTGCGAGGGCAATGACGGAAATTGTAATTCTATTCAGCGTCAGCATTTGAATATTCTCCATCATCCGCCCATAGCCTCTCAGGGTGTTGTGCCGGATAATGAGGTCGAACAGGCCGTAATTCCCGCCTTCCAGCTTATCTATTGGCGGCTTTCCAACCAGCCAAATCATACCGCTGAGCAGGATTCCCGCATAGTTTTCGAGCAGGGCTGTCACCAATAGGCTCACTGCCATGACCAGCATGACCGTGGGCAAAATCCAGGCAAAAGTATATTTCACGAAGGCCAGCACATCGCCCTGAACCCCAATACTGCCGCAGTACCGCATGAGCACGACCAGGGATTTGACCGGCAGAATGAGGATGGGGAGCATAGTCATCGAGACTGCTGCGGCGTAGCGGGTGCAGATCAGCTTGGCGCTGGAGACCGTCCTTGGGTAAATCAAGCCCCGCATATTCCGGCGTTTGTCCCGCAGCATAAGGTCAACGATGACAAAGGCAGGGAGGAATAGCACGCTGATAGAAATGCTGTCGCAATAGTACCGGGCAAAGGCACCGGTCACTTGGTCGCCCTCGTAGAACTCCCGGTGCTGACGCTCGGTGATGGGCGCGTCCTCCATGTCGTTGCCGAAATAGTACAGTTTCAGCATGGGCCAGCTAAAATAGGAGCCAGGCCCAATCATTTTATTGACCTTCTCCATGATTTCCTTGAAGCGTTCAAAGGTTACTTGGATTTCAAAGTCATTTCTTGACTGTGCAGGCGTTTCCGGGTCCGCTTCATCGCCGGGAACATATTGCCCTTCGTCCGCTCCTATTACAAACTGCCCATTCTCGTTCATGCTCCCCTCGCCCGGTTTGAAGACGAACGCCCCGCCGCCGGAGATGGGAACATCGCCGGTATCGCTGGTGCTGTCCGTTTCATCTGCTGTTTCGTTTGCCGTCCCATTTATGACTTGTTCGCTGAGTCCGGTCAGCTCCATAAGGTACTGCAAAATCACCGCCTGCTCCTCTGCGGACATAGTTTTCTCCTTCACATAGCCGAAGGGATAGTACAGATAACTGTTATCCCGGTAATTGTACATCAGCAGCTTTGTGGCTTCTTTCATCATGCTCTGTTCCATGGCTTCATCGGGCGCGCCGCGTTCCGGGGCATAGCTGTCGGCGGTATAGAAAACAGAGCTGGGGTCGTTTACTCGCCGAAGCTCGCTCTCCATGGAAGGCTCATATTGAAAAATGCTGACCGCCATCAGCGCAAGGACAAGCACCCAATACAAAATGCTCCCCGCTATCTTTTTACACTCCATTCCAAACAGGCGCATCATTTTTCCACCTCCCGCTCCAACCGCCGGAGCATTTCCATGTAGCCGTCCTCCACCGTAGCTGTGCGGTGGATGGAACTGCCTGCCGCCTTTTGCGCCAAAGCCTCCACTTTCCCAGTAAACAGCAGCTTTCCAGCGTCCATTACAGCCACTCTTTCACAGACCGCTTCGATGTCGCTGACAATATGGGTGGACACGATAACAACGCGGCTGTAGGAGAACTCTCGGAGCAGCTCATAGAAGCGGAGACGCTCCTGGGGATCAAGGCCCACCGTGGGCTCGTCGGCAATCAGCACCTGGGGGTCGTGGAGCAGGGCCCCGGCAATACCCAGCCGCCGTTTCATGCCCCCGGACAGCTTGCGCACCTTTTTGCCCTTGTCCTCCCACAAATTTACCCTTTGCAGCAGATCAGGGATGTGCTGACGCTGCACCTCCATCGGTAGATTGGACAGCGCGGCAAGATAGCGCATGATTTCCAGCGCTGACATATCCGGGTACAGGGAAAACTCCTGGGGCAGGAAGCCAATGAGAGGCCGGACTTTCCGGGTATCCTCCAGCGGGATATTGTCGAAGGTGACTGTGCCGGAGGTGGGTTTCCCCAGGGTGGACAGGATCTGCATGAGCGTGGTTTTCCCCGCGCCGTTGCGCCCCAGCAGGCCGAACATACCGTTCCCAATGGTGAGGGAAATGTTGTCCAAAACTGTCTTTTGCCTATAGTCCTTTTTCAGGTCTTGGATTCTTATTTCCATAAGAAAAACTCTCCTTTCAACGCTTCAAGCGTTTTGATAAGGAGAGTTTAACAGGGAAAGGTCTATATTCCGTCACAATGGGGAGATTTCTTCCATTTTTAGTTTTACAATTACTTTTGCTCCGCCTCCAGGCACGTTGTTAAGGGAGATACTGCCGCCGTGCTTCTCCGCTAAAATCTTACAGATCGTCAGGCCGATACCAAAATGTTCCTTTTCTTTCTTGCCCTTGTAGAAGCAGCTGACCGCCTCGGCCCGGTCTTGCGCCGAAAAGCCTTTCCCATCGTCTGTTACTGTCATTACAAGAAACGGATGCGAGCAGGAGCAACCCACATCAATTTTTGACTTACAGTACCGCAGGGCATTAGACACGATATTTTCTACGATCCGAAACACAGCGGCAGGGGCGAGAGAAACCGTCTGCTCCGGCAAATCTGCGGAGAGATATATGCTTGTCTGGTGCTGTTCGGACAGGATAGAAAGCTGTGTCTGCATTTCTTTCATCAAATCAGGCAGCGCAATTTCCTTGTAGTCCAGGCTCATATCTTCCAAGGCTTGTACCTCGTGGACGGAGTTGGCGTAATCCTCTAACCGACTGGCGGCTTCATGGATATACCCGGCAATCTCCCGTGTTCCATCCTCGGTCAGCACATCTTTACCAATGTTCCTGTCCAGATATTCACTATACCCTTTTATCACGGTGATAGGTGTGCGCAGGTCGTGGGAAATGCTGGCGTTGATTTTCTTGCGCTCCTCTACCATGGCCCACATCCGGCGGTTATTGTCCAGCAGCTCCCGGCGCATTGTTTCAAAGGCCCCGCAGAGCTGGCCCAACTCGTCCTGCTTTTGATAGCCTATTGAATAAGTCAAGTCGTTATCCGCAATGCGAACGATGCCCTGCTTGAGCGCGTCCAGAGGCTCTTTCAGCTTGATACGGTAGAACAGCGAGCTTGCGAAAGCAATACCAGCGAAGGAGAAAAGGACGGGCAGGAGAACCATCATGACTTGCGCGGTATTGAATATCATCACTTCCCGCTCGGTAAACTCAGACACCTCACCGTTTTCCGGGCCGCCGCTGGCTTCCAGGGTGAATTTGCCGCCTCCCTCCGGCTGAACAACGGACGGCTGAAAAATATAAGCGTGGGGGAGCAAGATTTGGTCGCGGACTTTGGAGCAGATTCGTACAGAGACTGTGGACAAAAGCATGACGGCTATGGCTGTAATAACGACAATCAGACAAAAAGTTTTCTTGATGGAAAGGTCTTTCAGCTTACCCATTTATAGCCGCACCCCCAAACCGTTTCAATATAGCTTTTGTCAGATACTTTTTCCAGCTTCACGCGTATCCTGCGGATATGCTCTTTCAGGATGTCGCTGCTGCCCTCGGCATCATAGGCCCAAAGCCGCTCGTATATTCTTTCCCGGTCAAAGACCTGTCCGGCGTTGAGGGATAGAAACTCGATAATGTCAAATTCCTTTTTTGAGAATGGGATGATCTGCTCGTTGCAGTAAACGCAGCGACCGGCGTAGTCAATAAACAGGTCGCCGAACATCCTTGTATCACCGCCGTGCCGTGCGCGGTTCTCTCGCCGGAGATGGGCCTCTACACGAGCCGTCAGCTCGTCCAGGCTGAAAGGCTTTGTTATGTAATCGTCCCCGCCGGCCCGCAGGCCGGTGATCTTGTCCTGCTCCGTGACGCGGGAGGTCAGGAAGATAATGGGGCAGTCGATGTGGCCCCGCACTTTTTTGCAAAAATCCAGGCCGTCAACCTCCGGCATATTGATGTCCAGCAGGATTAAATCGGGTGTATGGGACAGCATTTGAGCGGCTTCTTCCGCGTCTGACGCAGTATAGACAAGGTAGCCCTCGGTTTGGAAGTAGAGCTTGACGAGATTGCAAATGGCAGGTTCGTCATCGACTAACAAGATTTTTGATGGCATATGTGGCTCCTCTCTGCTATATGTCATAGGCTGTCCCTCTTATGCTATCATGAAAAAGTCTACATTCGGTCAAATCTTTCTTATATATGGTTGAACCAATATTGTAAATCTCATTCCCACCGGCATTTCCAAAGGCTCAAATGAATAGGGAATATTCATTGATTTCAAAAGTGTATCCACAATATATAGCCCCAGCCCATTGCCCCCATCCTCTCTGCTCCGGGAGAAATCAGGACGGTAGAAGGGTTCGAACAGGCGGGAGACTTCACTCTCAAGAATCGGCTCACATTCATTTTCAATAATCAGCCGGTCACCCTCCATATAAACGGAAACGGCATTCCCCGCCTCCGTATAGGACACTGCGTTTGCAACAACATTGGACACTGCCTTGCTGAACGGGCCAACAGGCAACACCGCTGGACACTGCTCCGGCAGATCAAGAGAGAGTGTAAGTTGATGTGCCGCCGCTATAAGCTGATAGGGTTCGCAAAGCTCCGTCAGCAGCTCAGACAAGTCAACCCTTGCCGGTGATTCAGCGGTCAAATTCAGCTTGGAGGTTTCCAGTATCTCTTGTATCATTGTGGAAAGCTGCTCTACCATCTCCTTGCACTCCGGCAGATATACGGCATAGTCCTGATATTTTCCAACGCCCAAAATCATATTTTCCAAAGTGGCGTTCAGCGCGGTCACCGGAGTTTTCAGCTCGTGGGACGCAGCCCGCAGGAAGTCCACCTTGGCCCGCTCCATATCCTGGACATTAACTTTTTCCTGTTCCAAATGCTCGATGGTGGAGAGTAGATTAGAATAGAGTTTATTGACATTTTGTGCTAGTATGCCGATTTCATCCTTTGAACAAACAGGACAGCTTGCGCCGCTGTCCAGCTTCATCATCTTCCCGGTTGAAGCGGAAATTTTCTTTATGGGGTCAGTGACCGCCTTAGAAAACAGCAGGGAGCATACGAGGGATATCAGCAGCGAACAGCCCAGGGAAACCGGCAGGGCTTTCGCCACCGCTTCTGTAACAAATCTTGCCTCGTTTATGCTTACAACGATATTGTCTCTCGTACTCAGCGCAAGCTGCATTTGCGGCGCAAGCAGGTATATCAGGCCGTGGGAAATCACAACGATAAAAAGCATTATCGCCAAAGTGTATAAAAATATTTTCGGAAAGAGCTTCAACCGTTTCATTCCCGCACCTCGTATTTGTAACCGATACCTTTGACTGTCACAATGCAGTCCAGCCGCAGCTTTTTCCGCAGATTTTTGATATATGTATCCACCGTGCGGTCGGTTATGGGACAGTCCACACCCCATAGGTCGTCCAGAATTTGGGAGCGTGTCAGCACCAGCCCTTTATGCTCCACCAGCAGACGAAGCAGGTCGATTTCTTTGGGCATGATGTCTATCTTTCCTCCGCTGTCGTTGGCAGTATAGCCCGAAAAATCCACGGTCACATCGCCGAAGGACATTTTCTGAAGCTGAGGACTTTGCCCGCTCCGACGAAGGAGTGCGGTGATACGCCGACCTAACAGCACCATTGAGAAGGGCTTTGTCATATAATCGTCAGCCTGCTGGTCGAAACTCTTGACTTGGGTGTGTTCGTCCCCGATAGCGGTGAGCATGAGAACAGGTACGGCGCTTTCACTCCGTATTTTTTGCAGGACTGACAGTCCGCTAATTTTCGGGAGCATGATGTCCAGTACCACGAGATCAATGCTGTTCACACCGAAAAGCCGGAAAGCTTCTTCGCCATCGTAGGCGGGAATAAGGGTATGGCCGGCAGGCTTTAGATATTCGCAGATCGCTTCATTGGTCTTGCGGTCGTCCTCGACTATGAGTATGGTCGCCATTTGCGCACCTCCTTTGGGTTAGTGTAGCATGGCAATGTGGAGTGGGTGTGAAATGGCTGAAAATATTTGTATAGCTGTCAACTCCAACCCTTACAAACGTCCACCCAGGCCGCATAACCGGAATATTTCTCCAGCTCCCCGATAGTCAGCTCAATGGCGCTGTTGCTGCTGCCGCAGGCGGGGAAAACGGTCTCAAAACGTTTTAAGGACTCGTCCAGGTATACCGTCACACCTTCATTGACCGCGAACGGGCACACGCCGCCCACCCCGTGGCCCACCAGCGTTTGGGCTTCATCGGGCGTGAGCATCTTTGCCTTTGCCCCGAATTGTGCCTTATACTTGGGATTGTCGATTTTAGCGTCCCCTGCCGCGACAATCAGAATGGCGTGGCTGTCTACCATAAATGAGAGCGTCTTTGCAATCCGGCAGGGCTCGCAGTTCAGCGCCTGTGCCGCCAGTTCAACGGTAGCGCTGGACACTTCAAATTCCCGAACCCTGTCTGCCATGCCAAACTTTTCAAAATATTCCTTAACCTTTTCGATAGCCATAATGTCCTCCTTTAGTGGTTGGGATAGAAAATCGTGTTATAAACCGCGCACCCGCACTCGCCCAAATTCTGGTAGGAGTGCGGGATATCCGCGCGGAACCGGACAGCCTGTTTCTCACCGACATCAACCGTTTTGTCCCCCAGCACGAGCCGCAGCGTTCCCCGCAGAACGAAGATGTGTTCTTCCACACCGTCATCGTGCTTGTCCGAGGAATGGCTACAGTCTGAGTCAAACTCGATGTAAAAAGTTTCCACGCTCCGAACCGGGTCATAGGTGAACAGGGGATACGCCCGCATTTTGCCGCTATCGCCTAGAATAACCGTGGACTGCTCCGGGCCGACAACGGTGTATTCGGCCTGGGGCGCGTCCAGAAAGTAGGACAGTGGCGCTTTTAGCCCGGTGGCTATTTTCCAGAGGGTCGTCACCGTGGGCATGGATTGTCCACGCTCGATTTGGCCCAGCATGGGCTTGCTCACGCTGGTCAGGGCGGAAACTTCGTCCAGGGAGAGGGCGCGAATGGCACGGAGAGTTTTCAGCTTTTCGCCGATTTTTAGGGTTATGGGTTCTATGAGTATCACCGCCTTGTGTGCTTTTATATCTTTCAGAACAATTATAACATACAGAATTTGAAAGTCAACAGTCAAATGCAAGTATGTACCAGCCGCTCTAAGGCGGCTGGTATTCTAATATGCCGGTGTCCCATACCCGAGAATCTCATAATACCCTACGGTATATCGGTTCTCCTGACACATATCGCTGGAGTTCCCCTCAACCGTGTACACGACACCGCCCTCAACTTTCTCCACGATTCCCACATGGTCGGAATCACCGTCCTGCCCATATTCATCATTCCAATCAAAGAAGATGATATCACCGGGCCGGGGTTCGTAATTCCTATCCTGCCACAACCCCCTGTCCTTGAACCATTGGACACCATTACCGCACCCAGCAAACTTTGGAATAACCCCAGCGTCGATATAGCCGCACTCATTAGCACACCAGCTGACAAAACAGGCGCACCACTCCACACGGGAGCCGAAGCCGTACCACGACCAGTACGGTTGACCACCCACATTGCCAAGCTGGGAGAGCGCTACCGTAACAATTTCGCCATCGCCGGTGCCGATACCGTAAAGCACGGCGCTCCACATACTGCGGTTGCCCTCTGTCAGCAGTTCGGCAAGCTGTTTACGCTGGTCGGCGTTGAAATGAAAATAGTCTGCCATTTCATCGGCGGTCTTATGGCTGATGTGGATATAGAGCGTTGTCCTGTTAGTGGTAGTCGTGGTCTGAACAATATGGCCGTTCCCATCGTCCGTTTCAGTCACCACCGTATCTGTGGACGTTTCCACGCGGGACGATATCTCGTTCATCTGCCAAAAGATATCCTTTAGGAGCTCCTTCTTGGAATCATCCATGGAGGCTACCTCCTGACCATTATCCGGGTCGGTGGTGGTCTTGACCGCATACACGGCAAGCACCTCCGGCCACACGGCCCGGGAGCCGGACATCTCCAGCACATCATGCCGGGTGCTGGATTTGATTGTGGCCAACCGGGCTTCATAGTCCTGATTGATTTCCTGCACCGCTGTCCGTATAGTCTGCCCGGTGCCGGTGTCCTCGCCGGAGAAAAATATTCCAAAGCAGGAACCGACCAACAGGCCAATCAAGCAAATAATGATAACAACCACAACTGCAACCCAGCCGCCAGCGGCTAGGGCGCTAATCAGCGCTTTGGTCGCGGCAATGATGGCCTTTACTGCCGAAACAGTAGCCCTGACTGCCGCTTTTAGCGCGGTGACAGTAGCTTTCGCAGCAACGCGAGCGGCCTGTGCCGCCCGGTGGGATGCTCTTGCCGCAGTCTGGGCGGTGCGCTGAGCAGCTTTTGCAACCTGCTGACTGGTCTTGATGGTGGTCTTAGCCGTTTTCTCCGCTGTTTTCACCGACCGTCGCGCCGACTTAGCAGCTTTTTTGCTATGGCCTACGGTCTTGACAGTTCCTTTTGAGGAGCGGTAGGAGCGGACGTTTATTTCCTTTTTCAGCGGGTCAGTTATACGCTCACGCTGAAAATGGGATTTCAAGTTGGAGATGTTCTCCCTAGTGGAATCAACCGCCTTTTTCCCTTTTTCGTGGAACTGGTGGCCTGCTTCATACAGCACAGTTTCTGCACCACTTGAAAAACGGTCGGCGGCGTACTCGCTTGGTAAATCCTCCGCAGAACAAACGCTATTTTCAGCCTTGCGTTTTGTGCGGATATACGCGTCCTTCATGCGCTGGGCGGCGGTAGCCGATTTATCAATAGTCCTGATAGTGCCTTTTACCACGTCCCGCGTCTTGATGTCAGGCATTGCCGCCCACCTCCGGGGCCGGGCCGACTTTCTTTGCCACAATCGCCATCCGACCATTGTCGCGGCTATATTCACAGGTGGAAAGCGTAATCAGCTTGTCGCCGTATTCGGCGGTAACGGCAGTGTCGTACAAAGCAAGTTCCTTGCACTTGGCTATAAAATCGTCAAAATCCTCGGGGTTATCAGCCTTGACAAAGAGGAAATACGGAAAGCCATCGTTGGAATAAGCTACCGTCTTGAAAGCTGCGACAATCTCATACTCGCCAAAGCCGTCCAGCGTATCAAAATGAACCGTCTTATGCTCCCGGTAGAAATCCTCGCTTTCATATTTGCAGAGGTCGGCAAACATGGAGCCATCGTTCATGTGGTGCCCATAGATGGTGATATTGTCTGACACGTCCAGCTCGCAATTCTCCTGCACATAGGGAACGCCGTAATTGCTGTACTCCTTATCAAAGCTGTGCTTCAAATAAAAATCGGGGTTATCCGGGGACTGCATGACCGGGTAATTGATATTTGTTCCGTCAATGTGGAGCCAGCCCACAAAATCGCCGTTCTGCTCATGGATTGCTCCGTACTTTTCGGCAGCGGTGATTTCCGGCGCAGTTTCATCAGAAGGGGAGTTGTCCTCTGGTTGAGAAGCCTCACCATCCGGCTGAATATCCAGTTTAGGCTTCTCCACCACAAGTTTAGCCAAAGATTCAAACGCCTGCGCACTCTGCTTGCTGTCCTTGATTTCACGGCACACCATAATACCCGAAAAAAGCAAAAGAGCGGCAAAGAATGCCGCCCCAGCCATCAGGATTTTCTGTTTCTTATTCATGGCTTTCCCCTCCAAAAACGCCTTCACCGGGCTTTGTGGTCATAAGCTGATATAGCTTGGTATCTTTCGGAAAACGGTTGACAAACGGCACCAGCGCTGAACCGTACTTGATAAGCCCACACCCAGCGTCGGCGTTGGTGATATAACTCATCTGCTCGCCGGAAATATTCAGCAGCCGCGCCAGCTTTTCCCGGTCGCTTGCCGCCTGATTCAGCATGACGATAAACTCCGAGTTAGAAAGCATGGTACTGGCCTGGACAGAATCCAGCAGATATTCCACATTTTGTGTGATTGCCGTGGGATATGCGTTTCGTTTCCGAAACTGCCGCCATGCAGAGTTGAAGAACGCTCCGCTGTACTCGTTTTCAAACACAACATGAAACTCGTCAATAAAGACGTGGGTGCGCTTGCCTTTCTTCCAGTTTAGCGTAACACGGTTCAAAATAGTGTCGGTTATTACCAGCAGGCCCGTGGGCTTGAGTTGTGTTCCTAAATCGTGGATATCAAAAACCAACACTCGCTTGTCCAAGTCAACCGTGCTGGCGTGACCGAACACGTCCAACGACCCGGTGGTGAACAGTTCCAAAGAAAGTGCAATCTCCTTGGCTTTTTCCTCCGGCTGTTTGAGCAGCATTTCCCGCAAGGTGCATAGGGTGGGAACCGTGCCGTTGCGAGCGGCCTCCTGGTAGACGGCGGCGGTGCAGCGGTCAATAATCGACTTGTGTTGGGGGCCAACGCCGTTTTTGTCTATCTGCTCGATCAGCGACATGATAAACTGCGATTTCTCCACAATGGGGTTGTTCTCGCCGTAGCCTTCCACCATATACATGGCATTGAGCCGGTCTTTGCCGCCCGCCGCCACGCGGATCACGCTACCGGTTTCGCGGCCCATAGCCTGCACCAGCGGGGCAAATTCGCCCTCGGGGTCACAAATGAGAATGTCATCTTCAGTATTCAAAATGAGGAACGTGATAAGCTCTTTTGCAGAAAAGGACTTGCCCGAGCCGGGAACACCAAGTAGAAACGCCGATTGGTTCAGCAGATTCTCTTTGTTGCACATAATGAGGTTGTGAGAGATGGCGTTCTCCCCGAAATAAATACCGCCTTTGTCCTGAATCTCCTGCACCTTAAAGGGCATGAAAACGGCAAGGCTCTCGGTAGTCAGGGTGCGGAAAGCATTTATCTTGCGTGTGCCGATGGGCAGCACGGTATTCAGCCCGTCAAGCTGCTGAAACTTCAAAGTAGCAAGCTGACACATATGCTTGCGAGCCACGGCAAGGACAGCTTCGGTATCGCTGTCAAGCTGCTCCTTGGTGTCGGCGGTCAGAACCATGGTGATAACGGCAAACATCATGCGCTGGTCGCGGGTGGTGAGGTCGTCCAGGAACTCTTTGGCCTCCTTGCGCTGAAGCTCCATGTCATAGGGCACGACGGCAGAAAAGTTGTTGTTAGCGTTCTGTCGGCGCTGCCAGTTGGTGATATTGGTTTCTACCCCAAGCAGGCGGTTCTCCACCTCGCGCACGGCTTCATCGGTGGGGATGGGAAGAACGTCAATGGACAACATCATGTTGCGGTTAAAGTCGGTCAGCTCTGTCACCATGGCGTCCTTGATATAGCTGGCGTAATCTTTCAGAAAAATAACCCGGCAGAATTTTTCGCCGAGTTTCAGATGGTCGCTGTTCTTTTCAATGCTGTCTGGGCAGATATAATCACGGAAGTCGTGGCCCTTTTTCATCATGTCGTGTGCGTCAAAATGAAAAGCCGCTTCTTCACCGGCACGGTAGAAATCATGGAGGACGCGCAGCCGTTCCGTGGCGTTCATCTCCACGCACTTGGAGCCGAGAGCCGCAAAGTGGGAAATTAAGTCAGCGCCCACGCGGGAGAAGTAGGTGCGGGCCTCCTCGATATCCTTTTTTGCCACGGTGATGGTGATATACTTCTCCTGCATGATACCGTTCGCGCCGGTGGCCTTGTCCAGCAGCATTTGATTGTACTCTTTGCGGTAAATATCGCGCTCATCGCCGTGCATGGGCATGAGAACGGACTGCTCAAAGTTCGCCTTATTCAGCCTGCGGTTGTTGATGGTGAGTTTTGCGGTTGCGCCGGAATCCAGACTGTTTAACAGCTCGGAGTAGGACAGAAACATGGATTCCTTGTCCTCACGGCTGGCGACCTGATAGTTGATGTCCGTAAACTGGTACGCTTTGGAAAACTTGTTGCCCACCAGAAAAATACCGTCGCTCCAAATGCGGCGAATGGGAATAACGTCCTGCACCTTTCGGGGAACGGTGTAACGCTCCTTGTCTTGCTTTAACATGGATTGTATGGTCTTTATCACTTGCGTTCCTCCTTCACGATGGCCTCATAGTAGATGTTGTTGGCTTCAAACCGTAGATGCCGGGGTTCCAGAAGTTCAGATTTCAGCCATGCCCAAATGAATTGCTCGGCTGTCATGCCGTGGTAGGTGATGAATCCCAGCGCGGCAAAGGGAGCCGCGCCGAGAATACACATCCAGGACACGGTTTCCGTGCCGACATAGGGCTTTAAGAGAAAGTACAGCCCCACGGCAACAGCTACCGCCAAGATGGAGAAAATGAACTGCCGCATACTCAAGCCGAAAAACATACTCTCCGTGTAGTTGCGGATTTCGTGGTTGATTTTGACTTCCATATTGACCTACCTTTCCTGTTCCTGTGACGGTTTTGCTTTCGGCTGAAGCTGAACAGGGCTTTCGCCGTTCTCCGGGCAAACAAAGCCCAAACGTCCGGCTGCATAGATGGCGTTATCGTTGAGCTGGCGCTGCCACGCCTGTTCGCTGGGCGACCAGTGGAAACCGTTGCGCTTCAACGCGGTACGCTGTTCCTCGGTGGGCTTTTCATCAAAAATTAGCTGCAAACGGTTATTGTCCGTATTCGCTACGGCCTCGCCGCCGTCAAACGTCCAGCCCACATAGCCCAATTCCTGGCTGACAGAAAGCTGCTCGATTCGCTGTTTTAAGCGGCGAATTTCAGCATTATTATTGGACAATTCATAGGACGGAAACGGCGCAGTAACCCAGGAATAGCCGGTGCGGACAGTTTCGTCCATCCGCTCAGCAGTTTCCTCGGATACGCCGGGGCACCCGTGGGCCGTGCCATTCTTGCGGTAAAAGCTGTTGACCGTTTTCATAAACTCCTGCCGTTTCTGGTAGGTTTCCAGCTTGGCGGTCAGCTTCTCGACGGCCTGCGGGTCGTCGCTGCTGATTGTGCGATTGTAACTCATAGTAGAAATCCTTTCTTTTATAATCCCATCATTTCCCGCACCACGCGGTCAGCCATCTTGACCGCGCCCACGAGGACGAGCATATTAAAGACCAGTTCGCCGATATAGCTCCACACCATGGAAACCGCAGCGGCGTTCGGGTCTACTGCCGGGGGCGAGGACGCGAACAGAGAGAATATAACGCAGGCCAGCACGATGATTGCCCCCTCTAAGCATACTGCGGCGTAGCTCTTGATGAAGCTCTTGCCCACATTCTGCGACGGTTCCCCGGCAAACGTGGAAAGCGGTACCGGCGCAATAGCGGTGTAGAGATACAACTTGAAAAATCTGCTATATACGGTCATAATCATTACAAAGGACAGTACCGTGATGAACAGACCGCCAATCAGTGTAACAGCCCATAGTGGGATAGATTCAAAGAAGCCGCAGTCCTCAACGGCGGTCACGATTTCAGCAGGCAATATGGTCTGCGAAGCCGCGCCGAAGCCTGCGGCGCTCATGATAGTGTCGATCGTCCCCTGGACGATTCGGAACAGCGCCATCATCAGCTCCAAACCGTAGGTGATAAGCCCCTTTGCAAGCGCAAAGCGGATAAACAGCTTGAGCGCGTGCTCCGGCTTCTTGACCTCCACAAAACTGCCGCAGGTTTTCATCACGCCGACAACAAAAAACAGCACCAGCAGAGCAAGCCCTATGGCCTTCACAGCGCCGTGAATATTGACAATAACATTCCAAATTGTGCCGCCCTTGAAGGTTTCCGGCGACTGTGTTATGAGCTGCCATATCTCAGCCAGCTTGCTGTTCCAGGTTTCCAGGGCGTTTTCAAGATTTTGTACGACCCAATTATCTGACAAAGAATTTCCTCCTTTCGCGCACAGTGGGCCGAGCCGTCCAGTGCGGCCCGCCCGTATGCGATAGTTATATAGAAGTGTTAGCCGGTAATGAGGGTTAGAATTTCCTTGGCAAAGGTAATAACGACACCGCCCGCTAGGGTCAGAAAGCCATTAGAGCGCTGGCTGGGGTCGTGAGACTGCAAGGAAAGCCCAACCTGCACAATGCCCCAGCCCAGCAGTATCAGTCCCACGGCGCGGATCAGGCCAAAGATGAAATCGGACAGGTTGTTCACCACAGTGATGGGGTCGCCAGCAGCAAAGGCCGTCATGGAGCAGCCCAGCAGTACGGCCAGGGCCAGCACCATGGCACAGTAGAAGCGGAACCCTCTCTTTACCTTACCGGGCATGGGCAGTTTGGTGGTGTTCTTAGTAATTTTCTTCATAGTGAAATCCTCCATTTTTCATAAAAATAGAGCTTCAACATCCTCATCGGACAGAAGCTCATAGTCTGTTTCGATTATTTCATCGTCAGCCACTTGTGCGGTAGAATTACCGGTAAAAGTTATGCTGGCGATAGCATGGTCGGTCTTACCGTGTTCGTAAGGCTTGGCCTTCCCATCAGCGGACAGCGCCACATTTGGGTGCTTCAAAATGTCGTACTTTTCATCAAGGATTGGGCGCTCCCCACGAATAAACAGCAGCGCATAGCGGCTATCCAGCATACGCACCTCGGCGGCGTCCAGCAATTCACGGCCTGATATCTGCCAGTTGGTGGAGTAGTTGCCGCTGTGCCCCTTGGACTGACCGTAGGTGTTCATGTCGATGGTTTCCTTGCCTAAAAGCTCCGACACATACTTGTGGGTGGACTGCTCATTGCCTCCTAAATAGAGAAATTCGTCGCAATTCCCTATGATGGATTCCCACTGCTTTTCAAACAGCGCCTTTAGCTGTGCGATGTTTTGCAGGATTATCGACACGCTTATATTCCGCGAACGCATGACCGCCAGAATCTTGTCAAAATCATCCGGCAGCGAAACGTTCGGGAACTCGTCCATCAGAAAATGCACCGGCACGGGCAGGCTCCCGCCGTACTTGTAATCTGCCAGCCAGAATAATTGTTGAAAAAGCTGGGTGTACAGGATAGATACCAAAAAGTTGAAACTGGTGTCGTTGTCTGGAATGAGCGCGAACAGCGCCACCTTTTTCTCGCCTAATGACGGTAAATCCAACTCGTCCGTAGCGGTCAGTGCCGCCAACGACCGGAGATTAAATTTCTCCAACCGTGCCGCCAGGGTGATTTGAATGGATTTTAACGTCTTTGCGCTGCCGGAGTGGTAGTCCTTGTAATACTTCACCGCGATATGCTCCGGGTCGCGCATTTCCAGCCGCTCAAACAGTTCGTCCAGCGGGGATTGATAGGTGTCGTCGTCCTCGCGCACCTCCGCCGCCCGCAGCATTTCCATGACCATGGGAAAGTTTTGCTCGTCAGGCGGTGCTTCGTAATGGAGATAGAACACCAGCGCCAGCAGGAGCATACTCGCTGCTGTGTCCCAAAACGGGTCTTGGGATTGACTACCCTTTGGGGTGGTGGACTTAAACAGGTTCGTGACAAGGCGCTGCACATCGTTATCATCACGGAGATACACAAAGGGGTTGTAGCAAAAGCTCTTATCCATGTTGAGCAGGTCAAGAACACGCACCTCGTAACCCTTTTTCTCCAGAAGATTACCGGCGTCACGCACAAGTTCTCCCTTTGGGTCAAGGACTACAAAACTGGTGTTAGCCTGATACAAATTGGGCTTCGCATAAAAGCGCGTTTTACCCGCGCCGCTGCCACCCACCACAATGGAATTTAGTTGCCGTCTGTGCCTGCGCACATCTAAGCCCATGCGGACATTCTGAGTGAAAATCTTGTTATCTGCATACTGAGTTGCCCGGTACTTCTTGCCGATGGCTGCGGCATTGCCCCATTTTGCCGAGCCATGTTCCTCCCGGCGGCGGTAGTTTCTCCGGCTGGAGAAGTACACGCCAATTCCCAGCCCATAACAGCACAGAAAAATAAGGACAGTTTTCAGGCTGTCCCCGCACCATGCTATACGAAAGGGGTGGTTTATCGCCGCAGGAAAAGTGGCAATGATTTCCGGCAGACCTCTCGACATAGCCGGTGCCATAAGCAGCCCCAGCCACGTCACCGGGAGAATACCCAGCAGGCAGACAATCAGCCGTGCGCGGCGCTCATCGGGTTTCATCGCGGCTCCTATGCTTCTTCACCGGGGCGTCGATGGTTTTCAGCAGCACCTCGTCCACAATATCCGTGGCACGGTCTTCGCAAATCAAATCGTTACGCATTTCGTTGAGGGCATTGACGACCACGCCATGCTCATACCTGTTTAACGTTAGCACCCGCTTTTCTTCTTTTGGCATGATTATCTCTCCTGTTCCTTGGGCTGTTGTGACCGGGCCTCCAGTGCGCGGGACATCCGGGCAGAAATATTTGCGGCAGTGTCGCGGATTTCTGTTAATACTGTCCGCTGAAATTGAGTGTCGCCTTCCCGGAGAAAATAGGGCAGAGTGGAGAAGTCATAGCCGCCAACATCCACGCCGTATTTTTTACAGAGCAGATAAGAGGCGCAATAGGCAGAAAATGCGTTATCATCGCGGATATAACTTCCGTCTGTGGCAGCAATTTCCGCATGGGCTAGCTCCATGGATACGCTGCGGAAAATATCCGCCGCACCCATGCCACGCCGCACGAAAATCATTTGCTGTTCGTGGTCGTAGAGCGCGCCTGTGCCGCCCAGAAGTTCGTCCACCGTCTGGACGGGTACAGGTGGGTGATAAATGAGTGCTTTCAGCAGAGTCCGCTCGTCTGCGCTGACCGCCGGCTGGATTTTCACCCGCGCAGTAGTCTGCGAAATATCAAAGACTTTTTTCACGTTGTAGGACGTGCCGATGGTGCCGTCCTCCCTCCGGTACTCGTTGCCCGGTTCCAGGATAGAAAAGCCCTTCTGCTGGCGCTTGATGGAGGCCCCGACAGCTTTCCAGGCTTCAAAATCCTTTATCTGCGTGGCTGCGGGCATTTGCGCCATAATCAGTAGCACATTGGTGACAGAATAGCGGTCAAAACGGGCCTGCGTGTCCAGGTAGGCTTGGAACTTAGCACCGTCCGCGCACACATCGGCGGCAGTAGCGTCAGCCAGATCGTAGACGGCTTGACGTTCGGACTGCTTGTGCTCTGCCCAGGCGTCCTTATCAAAAGGCCGTTCAGCGGGGGCAGCGCTCTCAAAAATATCATCAAAATTGTTCATGGATTACCTCGCCTTCGTCTTTTTCTTCTTGCTTTTTGGAGGTGTATGCCGGATGGGCCTTGGCCTTGGCGGTGCTGCTTTTTGCTGACGCTCCTGCCGGATCTCTCGCAGCTCCTCCCGAACGGAGGGTTTACGCTCAATACCTTTAGAAGTACCCTCGGCGGCTTTGTCGGGCTTCTTGGAGATAGGCTCGGACGGAGGGGATTTTTCCGTCCCCATCGCAAAAGGGGAGGGGGTAGCGTTTTCCTCCTTCTTCATGGGAGCGCCCAGCATCTCGTCCAAAAGTTTATCGTCCTCGCTCATGGTATGCTCGGGAGGGGGCGGGGCCGATTCCTTTTCAGCCTTGGTCTTTTCAATCTCATGCTTGATGGAGGCGGTGTCCACCGTAGACAGCTTGAATCGTTCCACAATGCGGTTGATTTTGGACGCGTCCTCAGCCCGCACCATCACGTCTACCAAACCGTCAGCGGGCGGCTTTTTGCCGCGTAGGGCGCAGTAGACCACGCTGTAGCGCTTGGCCTCATGCGAAAACTGCTTTAAGTGGCTCTCCCTGATAGTGAATACCTTTAGCTCCTTACCACTTTTCAGCATAGCGGTCAGCCGCTGCTTGCCCTTGATTTTCGTCTTGTCCCGGTTCTTCAGCACGGCATAGAGCGCGGCGGCAATATTCTTTGCCATAGAGCCGGTGAGCTTTAGGGCAACTTCCGTGCCCTCCAAACTCATGCGGACGATCTGTTCAGCCGCGTCGCCTGAATTTGTCATCGCGTGTTCTCTCCTTTCGGTCGGGCTGCACATCACTGTGGACAGCCTGGATTTTCTCTCTCATCACGCCAGAACGGATGGCGATATCATCGCATAGCTTCACCTCCCGCCTGAGTTGGGATAGCTGCTTGGAAATAGAAGATATCTCAGCGCTGATAACTGCACATTTTGCAGTATCAGATTTTACGGTTATCGTGCGCCGTAAGCGGTACAATTCTTTGCGCTCGGCGGTCAGCGCCTGGATTTTCGTTTCCAAGCCCTCTTTATATGAAACAAGCTGCTGGGCGGTATCAATGCGATTTGCCGCCAGCAGCTTTGTTTCCTGTGATATGGCGTCCAGCTTCAGCAAGTCCTCCCGGAGCAGAAAATGGAGCCGCCTATTGGATTTCGGCCTGCTCTTGGGGAAAATACCCAACAGATAGCAGTAGTGAAAATACAGAGCACGAAAACCTGTGATTTTCTTTGCGGATTTCAGCTTTCCGCTAAAATGGTACTGCCGGGATTTATTTGCGGGTTCTGTCAATGGCCGCGCTGCCCGGGACTGCTCCAAAATGCGCTTGCGTATTCCATCCATGGAATAGTCCTCGCCAAAGTTACGCACAAGCCGCACATAGCGCTCCTTGCCCGGAGGACGAACGGAAATGTCCTTGCCCATCTTGATTTCATAGCCCCGCTTACGGAGATTATCAAAAAACTGCCGCTCGGTCATGGAGTGCCGGATAGCTTCATCTACATCGGCCCGGACAATGCCGCGCCAAGTGGGGCGCTGCTCCTGGTCGGCCCGCCACTCGCCGTAGTGCTTGGATTTTCCCGGCTGGGGATTGTCAATAACGGACAAGCCGTATTCCCGGCACAGTGCGTCAGAAACAGCCTGCATATCCCGGTAATCCTGGGCTGTGCGGTGATACTTTATCCCATCCACGAAGGAAACGGTGTTCACCACAAAATGATTGTGCAGGTGGTTTGCCTTGTCCAAGTGGGTGGTGACGAGCACCTGATACCGCTCTCCCCATAACCGTTGTGCCAGCTTCAAGCCGATTTCATGGGCCAGTTCCGGGGTAGCTTCACCGGGGGCAAAAGACTGGTAGCCGTGATAAGCTGCGGTGCCGTCCCCTTTGCCGAAGCGTTTCTTGACGGCAATCATCTCGTCCCTCGCTGTGTTGGGGTGGCAGTTCACGCCGGACACAAAGCTGCGCAGGACTTCTGATTGCTCGTCAGCGGCCTGGGTTTTCTCACGGTTAGCGGCGTAGTCGATAACATCCGAAAGCCCTTGCACCTGCCGGCCTGATAAATCTTTCTGCGCTACAAAGGCAGGGTTACTGGTTTTGTCCGGGTTCTCCACATAGATAACGACCTTGCCAAGCCAGCCCTTGACCCGCCAAATAGAAGTGGTTGCCATGGCTATTCCATGGGCCGGGGCAGTACAACCGCCTCCGTGATTTTCCTGACTGCTGTTTCAAACTCCCGGACAGCGACGTAGTACCGCTGCACGTTCAGAACATTCAGCGTGTGGGCCTTCTGTGCAATCTGATTGAGATTGTTACCCACATGATATAGCTCTCTCATCATGGAGTAGTAATCCGGCGGGGGAGCGTCGCGGGGGACGCTCCCATTGATAAGGTGGCGGAGATATGCTTCTCGAGACAGGCGGCTCTTGCGGACGCGCTTATTCAGCGATTCCGCTTCTTTGCGGTTAAGCCGCACCTTGATTTCAATATTCCTGCTGTTCAAAAACAATCATTCTTTCTGCGAGGGGTTCAGGGGGCGCTCCCCCTGACAAGTTGCCTTTTGTCCCCAAAAGGCGATGCTTGCTGGTATAGTGCGTTTCGTTCGCCCCAGTGGGCCGAACCTACAGGACACAGGCTGAAAAATTATCGGGCGGGCGCTTTCTCTCTGCGCTTGGTGATGGCCAGCCCGCGCCGGATACAGAGATAATCGTTGTAATCCTTGCCCTGGGGCGGAAGCCGGATCGAGCTGGTAAGGTCATACTGCTGGGCAAGTAACGTCTGAATGGTATACGCAGCCAGACGTCCAGCGGGGTCGTTGTCCAGACGTAACACCACTTTGCGGATGCGGTGATTGTCCGTAAGGTACTGCTTCAGCGCAGCAGGCAGGGTGCTGTCCTCCACCCGATTCCGGGGCTTGTACACTCCAGCCAGCGATAGCAGATTATCCCGCCGCCAACCGATACCCTCCATCTTTAGCAGCGTTCCGAAAGATAATAGGTCGATAGCTGATTCAAACAGATGGAGCGTTTCGCTTTGCCCAGCGGCGGGAATACCAAAAGAGTACCGTTTGTCGCTGCCGTTGGCGTCGCCGATGAAGTCTGAGCCGATACCGCGCAAGTTGGCATACCGTGCCTTGCCCTCTTTATCCAGTCCAAAGAATACCGCGTTGTGGTATGGCTTGCTTTCATAAAGCCGCCCGGTTTGGAGGCAGAAGCTGATAAGCTCCGGGTCGATCCCTCGCTTAATCAAATAACTTTGTACCAAGGCGTTGTTCTCACTGGCTTTAGGGAGCAGTAACACCTTTGGCCTTTCCTGCTTTTGCCGGGAAACAAAAACAGGCGACTGAATTGCCGCCTGCCCAGTGATACGCTCTACCGCGTCCAGAAATGGTAACTCTTTCACCTTGATAAGATAATCCAGCGCCGATGTGCCGCCGATTCCCCGCGAGAACCAGCACCACTTACCGTTGGAGATTTTCAGACTGTCATGCTCACGGGTACAGTAGGTGCTGCCGCCGAAGTGTACCAGTTCGTCCGGCTCGTAGTTGCGCAGGTAGGTCAGCAAGTCCATTTCGCGGGCCTTGGACACCGTTTCGGGTGGAATATAGGGCATAAATTTTCACCTCCGATTCAAATAAAAATAGCCAGGGGCTTTCATAAGAAAACCTCTCGGCTATGTAAAACCGTGGGCTATTGCTTCTGAAAATACTGGTGCTCCTTGAAAAGTTCCTTGTACAAGTCCTCCGCAGTCCAGAATATATTGTGCGGTGTGATAACAGCCTTTAGGCCAATGGGTGGTATACCGGCTTCTTTGTACTCGCTTAAAAAGCGGTCGAGGATATCTGCCATATTGGAAAATACCATCATTTCAGACGGGAACTCCGGGCCGGTGTAGTCGGCGTTTTCCCTGGGAAAGCCGGGAATACCAGCGAGATACGCCAGCTTTTGGGAGTAATCCTCCTGCTTTATCCGAGAAGTTCGTATGCCAAGATTATTACACAGGCTCTCAATGTGCGCGGCCTTGAGCGGCTCTATATGAAATAGTAGGATCTGCATATTATTCATGAAAATTCCCCTCCGCCTCTAACTTGTCAAAATCGCTTGTATACAACCTGTCCTGCACAATATGGAGTTGACCCGGTAGCCCACGGAGATAACAGCGTCCAAATTGTAGTGGTCTATGTTTCGGGTCACTTGACGGGAACCCTCTGTCTGAACTACTCGAAATTTTCGAGTAGTTGCCTGGCGTTCCAACTCACCGGAATCAAACACTTCTTTTAGGTGATAGGTTATGGTGTTTGACTCAACATCAAAAAGCTGCGCCATCATCTTCTGCGTCAGCCAAAGAGTTTCATCTTCATATCGGACTTCTATACTGTCCGCATGGGCCTGCTTCTCAAAAATCAGAAACTCGGCTGTACTGTTGCGGATAGTCAACTCGTTTTTCGCCAATTCACAACCCCCATAGGGCCATTATTTTTGCAATCCAAGCTCCCGCGCCACCAAAGCAAGAGTCTCCTCAATACTCCGGCTGTCATCCCTCAAAAGCACCCGGAACCCCGAGTGTAAAAACTCGTCATACACGGCGGGGGAGTTGATACGCTCCAGGCATTGCCGGAAATTATCAAGCGAACGTTCCGGGTCGGGTTCCTCCATCATCAACCGGTAGAGAAACTGCTTTTCCATGTCCGGCCTCTCAAAAAAGCGCTTCACCGATATTTCCGGGTCAGCCAGCATGATAAGCACATGGTCATAGTCGGAAATCTCCCGCAGTGTTTCCAGGGAGATGTTGGTGTCCACAAACACTGGTTTATCAGTTTCAGCCAGCTTGTCCAGAATTTGCAGCTCAAGAATCTCACACTCTTTTGATACGCCTTTTACCCAAGCCTCATACTCGTCCGGCGTCTGCCTGATAAAATCGTGCCAGTCCTGCAAGTCCCGGGTGTAGGTCAGGCAGGGGAACTCCCGGCTGTCCAAACCGGGCAGCATAGAATCGTGATAATTTTCCTCGCAGGCAATGCCGTTGTATTTTTCGGCCAGCAGCTTCACCATGGTGGATTTCCCAGCGTAGGCCGCCCCATTGATGAAGAACACATTGCTAAATCTCAAGCTGCTCATCCCCTCTGTAACCAGCTACCATTATATTGGTATTTCATCCCAAAGTCAACAGAAACCTCCCCATTAAAGCGCTTTTATCTTTTTCAAATACGCCACCGCGTCCGTATGCCCCCTAAAGTAGATTTGCAGCCGCTCCATATCATCCAGACTGAACCTAAGCCGCAGATACTCCGTCAGCACCGCGTGTTCCTCGGCTGTCAGGTGAACCTCTCCGCTGCCCTCCAAGATTTTCTCAATAAAAGGGTTGCTGTTCTCTATGTCAGAAATCTTATCCCGCAGGGCCATATAGTCCTCGTTGCTTCCCCGCAGGTCAACGATGATGTCATTTTCAATCTCAGGAAAAGAATCCTCCAAACGCTCTGCTAAATCAAAATATGTGTCGCTCATGGTAAACCTCCTTATTTTTTCCTTACTATACCCCGCATGGGGGAGAATATCAAATGTGCGCCTTGCTATATCCGTAGTATACGGATATAAGCTATTATAATATACATTCCCAAAGGTTACAATAGTCCAGATAGAATTTCCGGTGCAAGGGAGAAGAACATGGAATTGGATTATAGGGCCATCGGCAAGCGTATCAAAATCGGGCGTATCAAAGCCGACCTCACTCAAGAGAAACTGGCAGAGATGTCTGGCGTTTCCCCGGCCCACATGAGCAATATTGAAACCGGCACCGCACGGGTCAGCCTGACAACCATGGTCGCCATTGCCAATGCGCTAGGCGTTAACATGGATGACCTTATGTGCGACAACCTTGTGAAATGCCGTGTCCAGTTTGAGCAGGATATCGCGGACACACTATCGGATTGTGATACCTACGAAATCCGCATGATAGCGGACATGGCCCAGGCCCTCAAAGACACGCTCCGCAAGGACGCGCACCTGAGAAGTCAATTATAATGCAGCCTATGTAAAGGAGCAAGTTTGCAGCTTGCCCCTTTCTTTATCGAGCATACTCTTTAACCCGCGTCTTTTCTTCCACTTCTTCCTCCGGCCCATCATCCATAATGGAGCGGTCTTTCTGATCCATGTTGAGCAGGATATTCAGCTCTTTCAGCCGCGTGGATTTCTGTGACAACTCGTCCTCCTTTGCAAAAGGAGCGTCCATTTCTTCCATGGCGCTGGCAAGCTGCTTTTCCGTATCGGCCAGTTCCTCGCGTACAACCGCCTGCTTTGTGGCAAGGCTGTCCAACATATTATCCATGCGGGTTATATTGCCGAACACATCCGCGCCCAGTGTAATCGTATGGGTGAGAGTGCCCCGCATAGTCATACGGTACTCGTTGCTGGTGCCGTTATACACCACCGCAAGAGAAAAGCCTCGGTATTCACCCAGGGCAACGGCGTCGGAGCCGGTCATTTTGGTGCATACATCGAGGATAGCTTTACCGGCAGTTTCCTTGTCCGTGATGGTCTTTCCATCAATTACAATGCCCACGAAGCCCTCCTGGGGTTTTGGATGGGCGTATACAAGCCGGATATCTGCCTCATAACCTGCAATCCGCTCTTTCAGCCGGGTAATGCTCTCCGGGTATTTGCGAAGCACCATATCTTCCATGGCATACTTCTGGCTCAGATAGCTGGCTTTCAGCATATTCAGCTTGCTGACCTCCATGTCCAGATTGCATTTTTCGATAATCAGCGGGTTGCCAGTGGCAAGGGCCTTGATTTCTGAATAGCTGAGTGCTGTTTCATCTACATCCTCGGCGGCGCGAACCGGGGCCTTGCTGGTCATAATCTGCGCGATAAACTTCTGCTTATTCTCCACTAGCTGATAGAGGTACGCGTCAAAGGTATTTTCCGTAACATAACGATAAATTTCAACCTCCGGGTTCTGGTTGCCCTGCCGGACAATTCTACCGAGGCGTTGGGATAAATCGGAGGGCCGCCACGGGCAATCCACGTCATGGAGCGCTATAAGGCAGTCTTGAACGTTGGTGCCAGCGCCCATCTTCTGCGTACTGCCCATCAAAATTCGCACCTGCCCGGAGCGCACCCGTGCAAAAAGCTCTTTCTTCTTGGCCTCGGTGTTGGCGTCGTGAATATAGGATATTTCTTCCTCCGTAACGCCTTTATCCATGAGTTTCTTTTTCAAGTCGTCATAGACATTAAAACTGCCATCGCTTTTAGGCGTGGACAAATCGCAAAACACAAGTTGGGCGCTGCGCTGTTCTTGGGTCTGCTCCCAAATCCTATGAACATTCCGGGCGCAGACGGCAATTTTACCGTTTTCATCGTCCGGGGCCATGGGCTGAATGAGCCGCATATCCAGAGCCAATTTTCTGCCGTCGTTGGTGATGCGGAGCATATTGTCAATTCGCGGGTCAACGCCGCCGTTGCGGATGGCTTCGGCACGTTCGGCAAGCCCCTTAATCATCTCCTGCTGGAGCGGCGATGGTTTTATGACCTCCGTGTGGAAATTGGCTTTCGGCACCGGCAGTTGCAGCATATCCGCTGTCTGAATATCCGCCACTATCTTAAAGGCGCTCATCAGCTCCGGCAGGTTGAAAAACCGTGCGAACCGGGTCTTGGCGCGGTAGCCGGTGCCCTCCGGGGACGGTTTGTCAAGAGGATTTTTTGATTTCCTCTAAATTGAACTTGTCAGAAGCAAAGCAATCGCCTAAAACTTCATGGACACAAAGGCCACGAAACGCTGTATCCATGGGCTTTTTCGCCGTTTCGGACTGCTTCACACTGACAATAAAATTGGTGTTTCCTATACGGATAGAATATTGATTTTCCATAGTGCTCCTTTCCAAAAATCGTGGGCTTCCGACAGCGAAAGCCCGGTTTCGACGCCTGGGCGTTCAGTTTAGAACAGGTGAAGAAGTCAAAAAGTCGGGAGTGTAGTCGAAGCGGCTATCTCTCCCAACCCTTGCTCCTGTTCTTCTGTTTTCTCGCTTCACGCTCGGCCTGCCGCCTGCGCTCCGCTTCCTCCTTTTCTCTCCGCTCCTGCGCTTCCTTGACGCTGAACAACTCCCTGACCTTGCTGACAAACACCCGCACAACATCGGGAAAATGCTCCATAGCGTCCAGAAACGGCTGGCATTTCTCTTTCAGAGCGTCATACCGTTCCTGCGCTTTCTGCAACGCCGATGAAGCCCTGGAATACTGCTGGCGGTAATAGCGGGCGTTCTCTTTCAGATTGTGAATCTCGTTCCGGCTGGTAATGCCCTCCTTTGCCAGCGAGGTAAGCTGGGAGTAGTCCTCTTTGCTGATAGCGACCTTTCCCGTGATGGTCTTTTGACCCATGCTGTCAATGTCGCTGAGGGTCATGCTGACCTCGTGGGCCGCCTGGTATTTGGTCTGCTCCCTTGCAACCTTCTCTTGGAGCTTGGAGAGCCGTTTGGTATCCTGTTTAATCTGATATTGGAGCGAACTCAGATTTTCGGAAGTGCTGCCACGCTCGCCACGCTGGAAGTCGGTAAAGCCATGCTCCCGCATATGCTCAAACAATTCATCTTGCAGGACGCTGTATGACGCCCGGTACTTCGGCTTGCCGTTCTTCCGCAGGATTGCCCTGCCGTGTTCATCGGTGAGGGGAATATCGGAAGCCCATTTCTTGGAGTGGCTGATCTGATGGATAACCTCTTTCACCGTCCCACGCAGGGCGGGGTCTTTACACCGCTTGCTCCACAGGATTTCTTTCTCAACCACAGGCAGGACAACGGCGTGAAGATGGTAGTGGTACACATCCTTTCCCAACTCGTCACTTGCCGCCCGGTTGATTTCATCGGCGTGCATGACGGCGGAGATGACATTCTCGCTTCCGAACTTATCTTCCAGAAAGCGCACCGCCTCGGCGTAGAACTCCCTGGCGTAGTCATAGCCGCCGTTCCGCTCAAAGTACATCGTGTTCACATCAATGATAATCTCGTCAAAAAGGGTAGCGTCCTGCCGAAGCCCCCGCAGGCTGATTGCCCCATCCGCTTCCATCTCCCGCAGAATTTCCATATAGGACTTCCCGCCGGGGTCACAGAAATGGACATTGAGGGGTATCCGCTCCGGCACGACATTGATGTTGTCGTAGCTTTCGTTCTTCCTCTCATTGTGCCGTTCAGCCGCCCCAATGTCGGAGGACTTGTACTGCTTCACACGGGCGCAGCTCATATCGGGCCTTGGTTCTTTTGCCATCGGTTCCTCCTTTCCGAGAGGTGGCGGGGGAGCGCCGTTACACAACATTCTGCGAATGTGTGTAACCCACTATGACACTTTCGGCTTCGCCGCAAAGATGTCGTGGGCAAGGGCTTTCCCCCCTTGACCTCCCTTAAAACCTCAATTCAAAACGGCAGGCCGTCATCCGCCGTGACTGCCTGCCGTTCCTCTTTCGGTTTTTCGCCCATCGTCAAAGCCCAGTACCAAAGAAAGCCCTCCTTCACCGAGTGAACGCCGGCTTTCTTCTTGGCCTTTTTGATGGTCGATTTCTTGAAGCCTGCGGCTTCAAGTTTTACTTCGCACTCGGCAGCAAGCTGCGGCCTGCCGTCTGAAAGAAGCTCTTTCAGAAACGCAACAGCGCCGTCTACCTTTTCGCTCGGCCTGCCCAGCTTTGGGGCAAAAAGGGAAAAGGCTTCGTCCGCTGTCAGTTCAATTTCGTCCTGGAAGTTTACGCCCTTGTCGGTCACTTCAAAGACAATGGCGTTGCCGGTCGGGGCGAGATTGGACTTCACCTGCACCATATACCGCTCCGAAAGGTTCTCCTTGTTCTGCGTCCTCGCCACCGCCAGAATACTTCTTGCGGCGGCGGCAATGTCGATTGAGCCGTTGGTTCGGTACAGCGGGGAGGTATCCCTGTTCTTGTTCATGTGCGCCACAACAACGATTGCACAGCCCGTTTCCTGCCCGATTTTGATAAGGTGGTTCAGCTCCGTCCTCGTTTTGTTGGCGTCGTTCATGGAGCAATCTTCCCCGATATACGAACTCAACGGGTCAAGAATGAGCAGCCTGACATTGTACCGTTCGATTGCCTGTCGCAGCCGGTCATCTCCAAAGGTCAGGTGCTTTTCATTCTCCTTGATGAAGATAAGATTATCACGATTGCCGCCGGAAGCGATAAACCTCGGCACAACCGTATCGTCTGCATCATCCTCCGTGGTCTGGTAAATCACCGTCATGGGTTCGCTTGCTTCCTCTACCTCTTGGAAAGGCAGGGGCTTCCCATCGGTCAGCAGGGCAGACAGCGCAAGCATGAATTTGCTCTTGCCATCGCCCGGATCGCCTTGGAGCAGGGTTATCTTCCCGAATGGGATATAGGGATACCACAGCCATTTCACCTCCCTGGGCGTGACCTCGCTCGCCCTGATAATCTCCAAAGTAACCGTGTCGTTGCTTCCGTTTGGGGTCATTGTGCGACCTCCTTTCAGTTGATTTTGCTGCCCTGGGCAACAGAAAAGCACCGTATCGCTACGGTGCTTTTCTCCGGCTCAGATGTGTGCTTTGATGGGGGTTGAATGTCGCTTGGGTTGGTGGTATACTATATCCATAGTGATTCGACAAACGCTAAATTTACGGGGGTACCTAAATGAACCTGCTTTATGAAAAATATAAAAACTTGAAGATAGATGGTAGCTGGATTGGCTTAGAAGCGGGAACGCAAACACCGTATTTTTGCACTCCTATTGGAGCGG
>JAETSR010000014.1 GCA_021769555.1 Clostridiaceae bacterium | reverse complement strand
GCCCCTTTTGCGCTGATTTGCAACAAATTATACCATCTTTTCCACAAATTTGCAAGATAAAAATAACAAATATTTGAAATAAATGCTGTTCCTCTCGCTGCTATCAAAAAGTGTACTTTTTGATACCTCTTTCCTGTTACATCAGCCAAAAAACCAAGTGGAGTGCCGTCCGGCGCCCCTCTTTTTCTTTGCTTAAAAATTTTTTATTGGCCCTATTGACATTTTCCTATTCCAGGCATATAATACATATGAACGATTGCTCATATGAAAGGATGATGAAAATGGACCAGCAGCCCGCTTATAACCACGTGCACGAGGAGACAGTGCAGAGGGTCAACGAGATAATGCCCGGGGAGGAGGAGCTTTTCGACCTGTCGGAGCTCTTCAAGGTCTTCGGGGACTCCACGAGGATACGGATTTTATACGTGCTCTTTGAGTCGGATATGTGCGTGTGCGGGATAGCGGAGCTCTTGGGCATGACCCAGTCGGCTATCTCACACCAGCTGGCGGTGCTCAAGAAGGCAAAGCTTGTGCGGTACAGGCGGGAGGGGAAGACCATCTTCTACTCCCTCTCCGACGACCATGTGCGCACCATTCTGGACCAGGGCATGGAGCATATAACGGAATGAGGGATAAGATGGACACAAGGCTTATAAGCGACTTCACCGGCAGGGACTTCCAGGAGAGCTTCAAGCTCTATTTTAAGGAGCTGGGAGTCAGCGTAAAAGACTGGGATGGGCTCTTTCGCGAAATGGGCTCGGACGGCCGGGGGAATCAGGCGTTTCTGCGCATGGACGGCAGTAAGGCCGTGGGGTTTATCCAGTTCTGCCCAATGGAATGCGAGGGGTGGTTCATGAAAAAGACCCTGGGGTTTATCCGGGAGTTCTGGACAGCCCCGGAGTACCGGGGGCAGGGCCACGGCGGGGAGCTTCTGGGGCTTGCGGAGAGCTGCTTTGAGCAGAGGGGCATTACGTCGGTGGCGCTGACTACGGACACGGCCCCCGGCTTCTATGAGAGGCACGGCTACAGGCGCGACCCGGGCTTCGCCGCAAAGAACGGCGACCCGGTGTATATAAAACATTTATTTTAATATTTTTGAATGAAAGGATAATTATTATGACAAAGCGTTTTAAGCTCGTGGATTTGGACTGCGCAAACTGTGCCGCGAAGATGGAGACAGCCATCAAAAAGCTCCCGGGAGTTGAGGACGCGGCGGTGAGCTTTATGACGCAGAAGCTGACGGTTACCGCCGAGGAGAGCCGTTTCGAGGAGATAATGGACCAGATAGAGAAGGCCTGCAAAAAGGTGGAGCCGGACTGCCGGATAGTCAGGTGAGCGGGTTCTGGGACCGGGTGTCCGGGCTTTACGACCTGGCAGAGCTCCTGAACCGCCGGGCAAACCTCAGCATGGAGCGGGAGACGGCCCTGTGGGTCGCTCCCGGGAGCCGGGTGCTGGACTGCGCGGCGGGCACGGGCTCGCTGTCGCTGGCTGCGGCGCGGCGGGCGGGACATGTGCTCTGCACCGACCTGTCCCCGGCAATGCTTGCCCGGGCAGAAAGGAAAGCTGTGCGGGCAGGCCTTACGAACATAAGCTTTGCCCAAAGGGACATCTTCGCCCCGCCGCCGGAGGGGCCGTTCGACGCGGTAATAGCCGGGAACGTCCTGCACCTATTGGATGAGCCGCGGCGGGCCATCGGGAGCCTGCTCTCCTGTGTGGGCCAGGGAGGGCGGGTCATTCTTCCCACGTACCTGCTGGGCGAGGCCGGGGCGGGGTTCCGGGCGGCGGTAGGATTGTATCAGGCGCTGGGATTTCGCTTCCGGGAGAAGTTCACCCTGGATAGCTACAGCGGGCTCCTTAAAGGCTGCGGCGCGGAGCCGCTCTGCCTGAAGCGGCTGGAAGGGCGGCTGCCGGTGGGCTTCGGAGTGCTGAGAAAGCTTTGATAAAGGGAAAAGGTGGTTGATTATGACAAAGAAACAGAAGACCATGCTGGCGCGCATAATAGCGGGCGCGGTCCTCCTCACAGCCGCGGTGCTTGTGCCCTATGACGGGCCCTGGCGGTTCGCGCTGTTTCTGCCGGCCTATTTCATGGCTGGCTGGGACGTGCTCTGGCGGGCGGCGAGAAATATTGCCCACGGCCAGGTGTTCGATGAGAATTTCCTCATGGCCCTGGCCACGGTGGGGGCGTTCTGCACCGGGTTCTTCGGCGAGGGGGAGTACCCCGAGGCGGTGTTCGTCATGCTGTTCTATCAGGTGGGGGAGCTCTTCCAGGGGTACGCTGTGGGCAAATCCCGGCGGTCCATATCCTCCCTGATGGACTTGCGCCCGGACTACGCCAACCTTGAGAGCGGCGGCGAGGTCACTCAGGTCGACCCCGAGGACGTACAAGTCGGGGACATAATAGTTGTGAAGCCCGGGGAGAAGGTGCCTCTGGACGGCACGGTGATAGAGGGGGCCAGCACCCTGAACACCGCCGCGCTCACCGGGGAGAGTATGCCCAGGAGCGTGGGCGCAGGGGAGAGCGTGCCCAGTGGCTGCGTGAACCTCTCGGGGGTCCTGAGGGTGAGGGTAGAGCGGGAGTTCGGCGAGTCCACGGTGGCGAAGATTCTGGACCTGGTGGAGAACGCCTCAAGCAAAAAGGCAAAGGCCGAGAACTTTATCACCCGCTTTGCCAGGTACTATACCCCGGCGGTTGTGATTGGAGCGGTGCTCCTGGCAGTGCTGCCGCCGCTTTTCATGGGCGGCTGGGGACAGTGGGTCCAGCGGGCGCTGACCTTTTTGGTGGTGTCCTGCCCCTGCGCGCTGGTGATATCCGTGCCCCTGAGCTTCTTCGGGGGCATAGGCGGGGCCTCCCGGCAGGGCATACTTATCAAGGGCGGCAGCTATATGGAGGCTTTGGCCGCAGCGGACACGGTGGTGTTTGACAAGACCGGCACACTGACCCAGGGCGTGTTTAAGGTGAGCGGGATATATCCCCAGGGCATGGAAAAGGAGGAGCTGCTGGAGCTGGCGGCCCTCGCCGAGAGCTGGTCCGACCACCCCATATCCCGCTCCTTAAAGGAGGCCTTTGGGGGCGAGCCGGACCCCTCGAGGGTGAGCGGGGCCGAGGAGCTCTCCGGAAGGGGAGTGCGGGTGCAGGTGGACGGCAGGACTGTGTGCGCGGGAAATAAGCGGCTTATGGACGAGGCCGGGGCGGCCTGCGCAGAGGGCCCCGCCGCCGGGACGGTGGTGCATGTGTCTGTGGACGGAACGTATGCGGGGCATATCGTCATAGCCGACGTGCCGAAGCCCGACGCGAAGGAGGCCGTAAAGCAGCTCAGGGAGCGGGGCATAAAGACCGTGATGCTCACCGGGGACAGCAGGGCCTCCGGGGAGGCCGCCGCCCGGGAGCTGGGGCTGGACGACGTGCGGGCTGAGCTGATGCCCGCCGATAAGGTGAGCATTGTTGAGAAGCTCCTCTCTGAGGAGACGGGCAGGGGGAGGCTGGCTTTTGTGGGCGACGGCATAAACGACGCGCCGGTGCTCTCCCGGGCGGATGTGGGCATAGCCATGGGCGCATTGGGCTCGGACGCGGCCATTGAGGCCGCCGACGTAGTGCTCATGGACGATAAGCCCTCGAAGCTGGGCCTTGCCATACGCATATCAAGGAAGACTATAGCCATAGTCAAGGAGAACATCTGGTTTGCCCTTGGGGTGAAGGCCCTGGTGCTGGCGCTGACGGCCTTCGGGATAACCGGCATGTGGCTGGCAGTGTTTGCCGATGTGGGGGTCATGGTGCTGGCGGTGCTGAACGCCACCCGGGCCCTGGGCGCCGGCCGGGCTTAGAGACGTAAAAGGCTCCCTTTTTTGGGAGCTTTTTTCTGTGATTTGACCCCGCTCAAAAATTTTATTCAAGAAATGTTCATGAATTTCTTGACAAGTCCCGGCCATAGTTATACAATTATACGTAGAGTGCACTGGAGTGCTTGATTTATATATTTTTTTATACATTACTAAGCTCGTGAAGCTTTGTATATAAAAATTAAATAGTCCTATAAGAGCAGCCATGCGCATTTTGGGCCAGGGAGCAGGTATACTGCCGCTGGCCTGGTACCTGTTTTCAAAAAATCAAAATATCAATTAAAAAGGAGGTGCCCGATTGGGCAGTATACCAGTATGGCTGTGTATCCTTATCGCCGTTTTGGCGGCGGCGCTGGCCGGAGGCGCGGCGTTCTTCCTGGGGATGAACTACCGCAGGTCCAAGGCGGAGGCGGCTATCGGCTCGGCTGAGGAGGAGGCCAAGCGAATCGTCGGCGACGCAGTGAAGACGGCTGAGGCCAGGAAAAAGGAGATAATCCTTGAGGGTAAGGACGAGATACACAAGCTGAGGAACGAGAGCGAGAAGGAGCTCTCCGACAGGAGAAGGGAAATCCAGCACCAGGAGCGGAGGAACCTTCAGAAGGAGGAGAGCCTTGAGAAGAAGCTGGAGACCCTGGAGCGCAAAGAGGACCAGGTGGACCAGCGCAACAAAAAGGCCGAGGAGCGCCTGAAGGAGGCCGAGGCCGTCAGAAAGAGCCAGTTCGACATGCTGGAAAAGATATCCAGCTTCTCCATGGAGCAGGCAAAGGAGTACCTGCTGAATAATCTTGAGAACGAGCTCGTCCACGAGAAGGCCGTGAAGGTCCGGGAGTACGAGCAGCAGATGAAGGAGGAGAGCGACAACGCCGCCAGGGAGATAATCGCCACGGCCATCCAGCGCTGCGCGGCGGACCATGTGTCCGAGGCGGCCATAAGCGTTGTGCCTCTGCCAAACGACGAGATGAAGGGCCGTATAATCGGCAGGGAGGGCCGGAATATCCGGGCCATAGAGACCCTGACGGGCGTGGACCTTATCATAGACGACACCCCCGAGGCCATAACCCTCTCGAGCTTCGAGCCCGTGAGGCGCGAGGTGGCAAGGGTCGCCCTTGAGAAGCTTATCTCCGACGGGCGCATACATCCCACAAGGATTGAGGAGACCGTTGAGAAGGCAAGGCGCGAGGTGGAGTCCGCAATCAAGCAGGAGGGCGAGAGGGCCGTGCTTGAGGTGGGCGTGAACGGCGTGCACCACGAGCTGGTGAAGCTTCTGGGCAGGCTCCGCTACCGCACGAGCTACGGGCAGAATGTTCTGAACCACTCCCTTGAGGTGGCCTATCTCTCGGGCATGATAGCCTCAGAGCTGGGGCTCAACCCCACTGTCGCAAAGCGCGCGGGGCTCCTGCATGACATAGGCAAGGCCCTGGACCACGAGATGGAGGGCTCCCACGTGCAGATTGGCGTGGAGGTGGCGAAGAAGTACCGGGAGAACGAGGCCGTTGTACACGCCATCGCCGCCCACCACGGGGACGTGGAGGCAAAGACCATCGTGGCCTGCATAGTCCAGGCCGCCGACGCCATCTCCGCGGCGCGCCCCGGGGCGAGGCGGGAGAACCTGGAAAACTACATCAAGCGGCTTGAGAAGCTTGAGGAGCTGGCCTCGTCCTTTGACGGGGTGGACAGCTGCTATGCCATACAGGCCGGGCGTGAGGTCAGGATACTTGTGAAGCCGGATATTGTCAGCGACGAGGAAATGACACTTCTGGCCCGGGAGATATGCAAGAAGATAGAGGCTGATTTGGACTATCCCGGACAGATAAAGGTGAACATGATAAGGGAGAGCAGGGCTGTGGACTACGCGAAATAGCCTTGAAGGGCGCGCTGTATCCGGCGCGCCCTTTCTGATGTATACTTTGACATAAAGGGCAGAAACTTGAGACAGAATCAGGATAGAAACGGAGAAAAAGTATGGTGAATATACTCTGTGTGGGCGACGTGGTGGGCAGCGTCGGGTGTGAGTTTTTAAGGGAGAGGCTTCCGGCGCTGAAGAAGCTCAAGGGCATAGACCTGTGCATAGTCAATGGGGAGAACTCCGCGGACGGCAACGGCATAACCCATATCTCGGCCTCCCACCTCCTTGACAGCGGCGCGGACGTGATAACCACCGGCAACCACAGCTTCCGCAGGAAGGAGAGCTTCCAGATGTACGACTCCTGGGAGACCCTCCTGCGCCCGGCGAACTACCCGGCGGCGGCCCCGGGCAGGGGCTTCTGCATAGTGGACCTTGGCAGGGTGCAGGTGGGTGTGATAAACCTTATGGGCACAATGTACCTCGAGAGCCTTGAGTCCCCCTTCGAGAAGCTGGACCAGATACTGAGGGCCCCGGACCTGCCTAAGATATGCGTCCTGGACTTTCACGCCGAGGCTACCGGGGAGAAGCGGGCCCTGGGCTTTTACGCCGACGGCAGGCTCACAGCCATGTTCGGCACCCATACCCACGTGCCCACCGCCGACGAGTGCGTGCTCCCGAAGGGCACCGGCTACATCACCGACGCGGGCATGACCGGGGTTATCGACTCGGTGCTGGGGGTGAAATCGGAGATAATCATACGCCGGTACACCACAAAAATGCCCGAAAGATTTGATTTGGCAAGCGGGCCGTGCAGGATGGACTGCGTCATCTTTACCGCTGACGAGGCCACGGGGCTGTGCGTTGGAGTGGAGAGGCTGAGCATTACCTGACTATACTGCATTAGGAGGCATACAATATGGGCTTTTGGATATACATGCTCCTGATGGATATGCTTATCCCAATCACTATGCTCTGCTTCGGCTGCTATTTCCTAAAGGGCGGCCCAAAGGACATAAACGGGGTCTTCGGCTACAGGACAAATATGTCCATGAAGAATAGGGACACCTGGGAGTTCGCCCACAGGCACAGCGGGAGGATTTGGCGGGCCCTGGGGCTCATGCTGCTGCCGGTCTCCATCGTGCCCATGCTGTTCGCGCTGGGAAAGGGCGATAATATTGCGGGGACTGTGGGGGGCATAGTCTGCGCCGTGCAGCTCCTTGTGCTGATAGGGTCGATTTTCCCCACGGAACGGGCGCTCAGGAAGAATTTTGACAGGGAGGGCAGAAGGCGGTGAGGACCCTTATACTCAATGGCTCCCCCAGGCCAAGGGGGGACACGGCCGGCCTTGTGGGGATAGTAAAAGAGCGGCTTGAAGGGGAGGTAAGGGAGGTTGAGGCCTACCGGGCGGATATCTCCCCATGTATCGACTGCCGGTATTGCTGGAAAAATCCGGGGTGCGCCATTGAGGACGGTATGCAGGAGGTTTATGCGTATATCAAAAGCTGCGAAAATATCCTGATAGCCTCGCCCATATACTTTTCTGAGCTCACCGGCAGACTGCTGGATGTGGGCAGCAGGCTACAGACCTATTTCTGCGCCAGGGCCTTTCGGGGCGAGGAACCAATGCCCGGGTTCAGAAGGGGCGCGGTGATACTGGTTGGCGGCGGCGACGGCAATATGGAGAAGGCCTATGACACGGCGTGCACGCTGCTGAGGCATATGAACTGCCGGGGGATATATGGGCTTGTGGCGTCGCATAACACCAATGAGCGGCCCGCCGTAACGGACAGGAACGCGGCGGCGGGGGCAGAAAGCATCGCGGCTTTCTTCAATAACTGATGATAATCCCCGGCCGCCCTTGTATTTTTGAGATTTCTGTGTTACAATACTCTAAACGGTTTTTCGCGCCCCGGGAGCTCTTTGGGCCGGGCGGCGTATCTATCTGATAAGGATGTGTTACCAAAATGATTCAAGGCGCTATGTTAAGGGACGCGATGATATCAGGCTCCAATAATATCGCAAAATACCGCAAGCAGGTGAACGACCTGAACATCTTCCCTGTGCCCGACGGCGATACGGGGTCCAACATGTCAATGACCATCGGCTCGGCCTGCACGGAGCTTATGAAGCTCCCGGACTCGGTTACCGCCGGGGAGGCGGCCTCGAAGGCCGCGGCGGCCATGCTCCGGGGGGCCAGGGGCAACTCGGGGGTAATACTCTCCCTGCTCTTCCGGGGCATATCAAAGGGGCTCGAGGGAGTCGGGGAGGCCGGCTGCGAGGATTTGCTCAGGGCCCTGGACCTGGGGGTCGAGGCGGCGTATAAGGCCGTGACAAGGCCCACCGAGGGGACAATACTAACAGTGGCAAGGGTCGCCGCCGAGAGGGGCCGCGCGGCCTTCACCGGTGAGGAGGAGCCTGTAAAGGTCTGGGAGGCGGTCTGCGAGGGCGCTGCCGAGGCTTTGGAGGAGACCCCGGAGCTGCTGCCTGTCTTAAAGAGGGCAGGAGTTGTGGACGCCGGGGGCCAGGGGCTCTGCCTCATATTCGAGGGAATGCTATGTGTGTTCCAGGGCGGGGAGATGATAGGCTCCGGGCTCACCCAGGAGGAGCGGGAGCAGGAGACAGAGGAGTTCTTCCGCTCTGCCGCCGCTGAGTTTGACAGCGAGATAAATTTCACCTACTGCACCGAGTTTGTCATAGGCCGGGACCAGGGGGTTAAGAAGGACCCCATGGCCCTGAGGAAGTACCTTGAGGGAATAGGCGACTGTGTGCTCGTGGCTGACGACGAGGAGATAATCAAGGTCCATGTGCACACCGAGGAGCCCGGGAACGCCCTGCAGCAGGCCCTTTCCTTCGGGCAGCTGCTGTCGGTGAAGATAGAGAACATGCGCGAGCAGCACAGGAAGCTCAGCGAGGCGAAGGAGGCTGAGAAGGCGGAGCCCGAGGCCGCTCCCGCGCCGGAGAGGCAGGAGCCCACGGAGGAGCTGGGCTTTATCTCAGTGGCGGCCGGCGAGGGCCTCAAGAGTCTGTTCTTAGAGCTTGGCTGCGCCGTGGTGGTAAGCGGCGGGCAGACCATGAACCCCAGCACCGAGGATATTTTGAGCGCCGTTTTGGCTACACCGGCGAAGAAGGTCTTCGTGTTGCCCAACAATAAAAATATACTTCTTGCGGCCCAGCAGACCATACCCCTTGCCGAGGACCGGGAGGTAATAGTCCTGCCCACCAAGACCATACCCCAGGGCCTCTCCGCAATGCTGGCCTTCGACCCGGACGCCGGGGCGGAGGAGAACAGGGAGGCCATGCTGGAGGCCGCGGGGAATGTGGACACCGGCCTTGTGACCTTCGCCGCCAGAGACTCAGAGTTTGGCAGCGAGGCTATCAGGAAGGGGGACATACTGGGCCTCAAGAACGGCAAGCTGGACTATATCGAGAAGGACCCGGTCTCCACATGCGTGCGTGTGGCAAGGTCCCTCACCGGCAAGCAGACCTCCTTTATCACCCTTATCTACGGCGAGGGAATCACCGAGGAGCAGGCAAGGGAGGCAAAGAAGCAGCTGCAGGGGAAGGTCCACTCGGACGTGGAGATAACCCTTGTGAACGGCGGCCAGCCGGTGTACTACTTTATAATCTCGGTGGAGTAATCAGGAAAGAAAAATTACCGGCAGGAGGGGGCGAAGGCTCTCTCCTGCCTTGCGGTTTATGGAGGGATATGCTTGCCGTCGCTGTTTGAAACGGATATAAGAAAGCTCAGGGGCGTGGGGGAGAAGCGGGCGGCTCTGTTCGCGAAGCTGGGCGCGCCAACAGTTGGGGACCTTCTCAGGCTCTATCCCCGGGACTACCAGGACTGGTCACAGGTGACGCCTGTCTCCGAGGCCGTGACAGACGAGGTATGCGTGGTGCGCGGGGAGGTAGTGGGCCCGCCCACTGAGCAGCGCATACGGGGGGGAAAGCTCATGCACCGGGTCACCGTCACCGACGGGGAGGCGGACATGAAGCTCACCTTCTTCAACAACAGGTATATCCCGAGCCTGATAAAAGAGGGGGAGACATACCTGTTCAGGGGCAGGGTGGGCTTTACCGGCAGGACGCCCTCCATGGTCTCCCCGGAGTTCGCCCCGGCGGACAGGAGCATGGAGATAGTCCCAATATATCCCGCCCCCCAGGGGCTCACCTCCCGGAGCGTGGCCCAGGCTGTGAAGAACGCCATGGCCCTTCTGCCCGACGCTTTTGAGGACCCGCTGCCCGGGAATATCCGGGAGCAGTACAAGCTCTGCTACCTGGGCTACGCTTTGGAGAACGTGCACTTCCCCAAGACCATGGGGGACCTGGAGATAGCCAGGCGGCGGCTGGTCTTTGAGGAATTCCTTATATTGCAGCTGGGGCTCATGGAGATAAAGAGCGGCTCCCGGCAGGAGAACCTTCACCCCATCCCAAGCCGTTTCCCCGAGGAGTTCACAAGGCTGCTGCCCTATAAGCTCACCGGGGCCCAGCAGCGGGCGGTGACCGAGGGGATAAAGGACATGTCCGGCCCCTCCACTATGAACCGTCTGGTACAGGGGGACGTGGGCTCGGGCAAGACGGCGGTGGCGGCAGCGCTTTGCTGGCCCGTGATAAAATCCGGGCAGCAGGCGGCTCTGATGGCCCCCACGGAAATCCTGGCCGCGCAGCACTATAAGTCCCTCTCAGGGCTCCTCGAGCCCGCAGGGATAAGGTGCGGGCTGCTCACCGGCGGGGCGGGGGCGGAGCACAGGCGCGTGCTTGAGGGGATAGGCTCGGGGGAGATAGGGCTGGCTATCGGCACCCACGCCCTAATCAGCGAAAAGGTGGAGTTCCACAGGCTGGGCCTTGTGATAACCGACGAACAGCACCGCTTCGGGGTAAAGCAGCGCATGGCCCTTGTGGAGAAGGGGGCCTCGCCCCATATGCTGGTAATGAGCGCCACGCCCATCCCGCGCACGCTGGCCCTGATGGCCTATGGGGACCTGGACGTTTCGGTCCTCGACGAGCTGCCCCCTGGCCGGCAGGAGACGGCCACATACCTTATCACGCCGGATAAGCGGGAGAGGGCCTTTAGCTATGTGAGAAAATTCCTGGACGAGGGCCGCCAGGCCTATCTTGTCTGCCCGCTTATAGAGGGGGACGAGAGCGGGATGGTGAGCCTTGAGGAGTACCTGCCGAAGGTCCGGGAGGCGTTTCCGGGGGTAAAAGCCGCCGCCCTCCACGGACGGATGAAGCCCGCCGAGAAGGAGCGGGTCATGGGGGAGTTTGCCCGGGGGGAGACAAAGCTCTTAGTGGCTACCACGGTGGTGGAGGTGGGCATGGACGTGCCAAACGCCTCCATAATGCTCATAGAGAACGCCGAGCGCTACGGCCTCTCCCAGCTGCACCAGCTCAGGGGGCGCATTGGGCGGGGAAAATTCCAGTCTGCATGCATACTCATAAGCGCCGCCAGGAACCCGGAGAGCGTGGAGCGCCTGAAGGTCTTCAAGAGCACCAGCGACGGCTTTGCAATAGCGGACGCTGACCTGAAGCTTCGGGGCCCCGGGGACTTCTTCGGCCAGCGCCAGCACGGCCTGCCCCAGCTGAAAATAGCCGGCATGTCCATGGACATGGAGCTCTTGCGTCAGGCGCAGAAATGCGCCCGGCGGATATACCGCTCGGGCGCACTGGAGGGTTGCGATTATAAGCTTTTAAGGGGGGAAATACGCCGACTGTTCCAGAAGACCGGGGGAGACAGGCTGGCCCTATAGCTCCGGATGTGACTCAGTAGTAATGTTATTCAAGGAGCCGTCAGTCTCACCAAAATTCTGGTTCAAAAGCTTCTCGGAGCTCTCCAGCAGGGCCGTTTGGAGGTCTGGGATTATAATTTCGCCTGTGGCGGCGTCCGAGAGCTCGATACGGTCGAAGTGCACATAGCCCATGTCCTCAGCCACCCACTCGGGGTACGCCACAGTCACGGAGGCGTCAAGGAACTCCCTGCCCCCGGCGTAGTGATAGCTGGCGTAGCAGGAGTCCCCGCCCTCCTCGATGTTTTGGCCCAGAGCGAAGGTGAAGGAGCGGTACACGGTGTCCTCCAAATAGCAGGACACCGTGAGCTCCCTGCCCGCGTTCTCAGCCGGAGCGCTTATCACAAAGCACGAGAGGGGGTCGTTGCCGGAGTTGATGGCCTCATAGTAGTTCTCCCATGGCATGAGTATGAGCCCGTCGGTACTCGCCTCCTCTATCCTCTCTAGGGTAGTCTTGGAGGCGTCCCCCTTCTCATAGCCCTCTTTAAGGTAGTTCTCGCTGGGGCTCGCCCGGCCCGTGTTCAGGTCTATGGTGAACTCCGCGTTCACCCTGCCGAAGGACGGGCCCTCCACATAGTTTGGGGGGAACTCATAGAGGGTGAGCACTAAGGGGCCCCTGAGTTCCCTGGGGTCTACCTGCTCGTTCAGGGCCGTGAAGGTATAGTGCAAATCGGTCTCAGCGGCGAGCTCCGGCGCAGTCATGCTCCGGTTCTCGGGGGAGCGCTCGGCCACGCCGTAGATAAACTCCTTGCCCTCCGGCCCCTGACATGAAAGCCTTGCGTAGAAGCCCAGCGGCCAATCACTCAGCGCGCCGTTATCGGGCATAAGGTCTTTTATGGGCCCAAGATACGGCAGACTCACGTCCAGCTCCACCTTGCTGGGGGTATAGCTTATGGAGCGCAGGGTCACCGGCCCGTCGGAGGCGTGGAGGGTAAAGGAGCGGTTCCCGCCCTCTGCTATGGGCAGGGTGAAGGTGCCCTCAAAGTCCGGGTGCCAAGTGTAGACGGCCTCGTCATCAGAGACCTCGTCATAGCCCATAGACTGTGCGCTCAAATCCGGCAGGCTCACGCTCACCTTGAGCTCCCTGCCCACCTCAAGCTCCTCCAAGTCAAGATACCAGCGGGCCTTAAAGGTGCCGTCCCCAGCGGGGGTGAAGGCCGAAAAGCCGTAGCCCTGTATGCTGTGGCTGTCGTTCTCGCCGTATATGGTCACAGAGCAGTTGTACTCAGGGTAGGTCTCGCCCAAATCGTTCACCATCATGGCGGCGGGCCAAAGGTAGGTGTTCTCCTCGCCGTCGAGCCCGGACTCCTTGCAGATATAGTAGAAATCCTCGCCCTTAGGAGCTATGCTCAGCTCCATATAGAGCCCCCTGCCGTCGCTCCAGGCCTCCTCAAGGGTGAGCTCGCCGGGGAAGTCCCCCCGGTTCTCGAGAGTCACCTGCTCAAACTCAGGCTCCGGAGTGGGCTCGGGCGTGGGCGTTGGCAGTGGGCTGGGGGAGGCCTTCTCGTTCAGGGCCGCGAACACTGGGCCTAGCCCGGGCAGGGACTCGGTGAGCTGGGGGCTGGTGGCATTGAGTCCTATGAGCACCGCAGAGGTAACTGCCAGGGCCGCCGCCGCTGTCGCCATGCCCCTGAAAGCTCTCAGGACGGGCCGGGGCTTTGCGGGCATAACGTCCGGGAGGGTGCTGAGGGTCTTCTCCGTCCTGAGCTTCAGGCTCTCCGGCAGCTTTTCCACGCCGTATTCCCTTGCAAGCTGCGCCCTAAAGACCCTGTCCCTGCCTATAGAGGGCCGGGGCTTTTCGGGCTTGGGCGCGCTCTGCCCGGGCAGCTTTTTCTCAGGCTTCTTGGCGTGCTTCATCTCAGCCATTTATGACCCGCCTCCTCTCTCAGCTCAAGTTTCTCCCTGAAATGCTTACGCCCGGCGGAGAGCCGCATTTTTGCCGCGCCCTCCGTGATGGACAGAAGCTTTGCAATCTCCTTCACCGGCAGGTCGTTGAGATAGTACAGAGTAAGTATCAGCCGGTCGTTCTCGCTCAGGCTCTTTAAAGCCGCCTGAATATCCAGGGGCGTATCCATATCCTCCTCCCTGGGCTCCTCTGGGAGGACATCCAGGGGGTAAAGCCCCTTTTGCTGCCGGAGAATATCGTAGCAGCAGTTTATGACAATGCGGGTCAGCCATGTCTTGAAGAACTTAGGCTGGCGAAGGGTGCAGAGCTTGTCGAATGAACGGCAGATAGCCTCCTGCACGGCGTCCTCAACGTCGGCCTCCTGGTGGAGGATGGCCTTTGCTGCGCGGTACATGGAGAGCTGGTTGTCCTCGATGAGACGGACAAAAGCAGCCTTATCGCCGGATTGTGCTTTACGCACCAGCCGGTCCATGTGTACACCACCCCCATTTACTCATTAGACTGACGCGGCTGCAAAAAGGTAAGCGCGAAGCAAGAAAAAGTTTCGCCCGCCTTTTCAAAGGCGGCGGGGTCCGGGGCAGAGCCCCGGGGTCATGCCAAAGGCAATCCCTACTCCGTATAAACCTTAGCCAGCCCGCCCTCACTGGTCTCCCTGTACTTACTAAACAAATCCCGCCCAGTCTCATACATAGTCTTAACCACCATATCAAAGCTAATCTTCCTGGTATACGTAAGAAAATTTGCCAGGCTCAAAGCATTTATCGCCCTCATGCCCGCAACGGCATTGCGCTCAATACAGGGTATCTGCACCAATCCTCCTATAGGGTCGCAGGTAAGCCCCAAATGGTGCTCCATTGCAACCTCGGCGGCATACTCAATCTGGTCCATATCCATATGATAAATCTCCGCAAGCCCTGCCGCGGCCATAGAGCAGGCGCTCCCAATCTCGGCCTGACAGCCGCACTCCGCTCCGGAAATAGAGGCGTTGGTCTTTATCACGTTTCCAATAAGCCCGGCCACAGCCAGACCCTTTAGCATATCCCTGTCCGAAAAGCCCTGCTGCTCCTGCTTATACAGCATGACTGCCGGGAGCACCCCGCAGGCCCCGCAGGTTGGGGCGGTGACTATAGTCCCCCCGCCGGCGTTCTCCTCGCTGACGGCGAAGGCGTATGCGCAGACCTTCCGGTTCTCCCTTGTCTCCTTGCTCTCGTCCATATGGCGCTGGCGGTTGAGGTACATGGCCTTGCGCTGGACGCCCAGGCCCCCGGAGAGCTCGCCGTCCCGGCGTATGCCCCTGTATACGGCCTCCTTCATTGTCTCCCAGACGTTGGAGAGGTAATCCCATATCTCCGGGCCCTCGCACTGCTCTACATACTGCCAGAGGTAGATGTCCTTCTCCCGGCAGTAATTTTTTATGTCTGTGAACTTATTAAGAGGGTACACCTTAGGCGGGTCAGCGTCCGGCCTGGCCCCGAGGACGGAGTCCTCTACAGCTATCTTTCCCCCGCCAACGCTCATGACCCGCCAGAGCCCCAGGCGCTCGCCCTTGTCAAAGGCCTCCAAGGTCATGGTGTTGGGGTGGGGGAGGTCCTCGGTATCCGTGTCGAAGATTATCACCGCGGGCAGAGGCTCAAATGCCTCGCGCACAGCAACGTCCGTAAGGTGCCCCCGGCCGGTCTTTGCAAGGGAGCCGAAGAGGGTAACCTGGAAGCTGTCGGCTTTCGGGAAGGCCGCCCGGAAGCGCTCGGCGGCGAAGCTCGGGCCCATGGTGTGGGAGCTGGACGGGCCCCGGCCTATTCTGTAGAGCTCTTTCAATGATTCCATACGGTTCTCTCCTATTGCAAAGAATATTTTTTGTGCCGGCGGGAAAATTCATTGTCGGCAAGCTGTGCGAAGGTTTCAGGCTGAGAAATGGATGAACTCAGCCCGGCCCCTTTCCAGTCCGCGGCCCATATGAGATAGGGCTCAAGGGGCAGGCAGTCCCTGACCTTTATGTGGCAGCCGTCCCGAAGGAGCAGGCCGTCCCGGGCCATGAGGGCCGCGTCGAAATAGAGCCTTGCCCCGGCAAAATAGCCGGCCTGCGGGTCGGTGCATATGCGCCCCTTCTGCTTTGAGCTGACAATGAGCTCTCCGGTAATACCGCTTCCGAACATGATATAGTCCCTGAAATCCTCCGGGTCCCCCAGGGCCGCGCCGATGGGCTCCCGCTCAGGGAGGGCTCCCCGGGCGCTGAGGATGTTCCAGCTCTCAAGCCGGCCCTCCGTGCGGATAGACTCCCAGCTCTCAGCCAAAGTGCTGTGGACCAGCACGGCGGGCTCCCCGGGACGGAGGTACGGGTCGCTATAGCTGTGCCCGGAATAATAGTCCAGCATATCATCTGTGTCCTGCCCGCTCATTTTCAGCTCATGGGAAATGCCCATAGCTTTATGGAAGCTGAGAAAATCTCCGGCGGCCATGCGCCAGTCCGGGTGGCAGGGACGGCTCAGGCGTATGGAGTATACGCCGTCCCCCTGGTCCCCGCATATAAGCTGAAAGCCGGGCTCGTCCGTAAGCTCAAGCCTGCGCCCGGGCATATCAGCTCACCAGCCCCACCTTGCGCATGACCTTGGAGAGTGTGCGCTGGGCTATGGCAGCGGCCTTCGGCGCCTGCTCCCGGTAGGTCTTCTCCAAGAACTCCTTGTCGGCGATGAGCTTATGATAGCGCTCCTGTATGGGCCTAAGCTCGGAGATAACGGCCTCGGCCACGGCGGGCTTGAAGTCGCCGTAGCCCCTGCCCTCGAACTCCCGCTCTATCTCCTCCATGGTCTTGCCGGTGACGGCGGCGTAGATGTTCATCAGGTTATTCACCCCGTCCTTGCCCTCGGCGAAGCGCACCTCAGACTCGCTGTCGGTTATAGCACGTTTGAACTTGCGCATAATGGTGTCCGGGTCGTCCAGAACGGAGATATTGCCGTTCTGGTTTTCGTCGGACTTTGACATCTTGCTCGTGGGGTTCTGCAGTGACATGACCCTAGCGCCGTGCTTTGGGATAAGGGGCTCGGGGACGGTGAAGGTGTCGCCGTAGATACCGTTGAAGCGCTCGGCGATGTCTCTTGCTATCTCCACGTGCTGCTTCTGGTCCGCGCCCACGGGCACGAAGTCCGCCTGATATAACAGTATGTCGGCGGCCATAAGGCAGGGGTAGGTGAAGAGCCCGGCGTTGATATTGTCCGCGTGCTTTGCGGACTTATCCTTGAACTGGGTCATTCTCGACAGCTCGCCGAACTGGGTGTAGCAGTTTAAAAGCCACGCGAGCTGTGAGTGCTGGGGCACCTGGCTCTGAATAAAGAATACGGTCTTCTCAGTGTCCAGGCCCATGGCTAAAAGCCAGGCGTAGGCCTCCTTTGTGTACTTTCTAAGCTCCGCGGGCACCTGCCGCACAGTGAGGGCGTGCAGGTCCGCCAGGGCGTACACGCACTGGTAGCCCTCGTCCTGAAGCTTGATGTGGTTTCTGAGGGCCCCCAGGTAGTTGCCCAGGGTGAAGGTGCCGGTGCACTGGTACATGCTCAGTATTCGCTTCTTATCTTGATTTTCCATCGGTTATATCTCCTTATACTATAATTTTTTATAGATTACATCTCTCTTCCAATCTCGCCCAAAATCTTCACGCCCTCATAAAGCTGCTCATCCGTGGGGGTGGAGAAGTTTATCCTGAAGCTCTGGCAGGGCCCGCTCTCGTCTGTGAGGAAAGCCGTGCCCGGGACCACGCAGACCTTGCGCTCTGTGCCGCGCTTCACAAAGTCCAGCATGTCTATGCTGTCAGGCAGAGTGCACCAGGCGAACAGGCCCCCCTCAAAGGGGCTCCAGGTGATAAGGGGCGCGAAATGCTCCTCCATGGCCTTTATAAGCACAGAGGACTTGCGGCGGTATATCCCGCGTAGGCGCTGCAAGTGGGCCTCATAGTCCGTTTCGGTCATGAAGCGGTGGCAGACAATCTGGGCCCAGATATTTGAGTGGACGTCCTCGCCCTGCTTGCAGACAACCATCTTCTGTATGACCGCCCTCGGGCCTATGGCGTAGCCCACCCTCATGCCGGGGGATACCACCTTGGAAAAGCTCCCGGCGTACATGACTATTCCCGCCTCGTCCATGGACTTGATACTGGGGATGTCCTCCCCGGCAAAGCGCAAATCGCCGTAGGGGTTGTCCTCCAATATAAGCACGTTATGGTCCCGGCAGAGCTCATAGACCCTTCTGCGCTTCTCATAGCTCATGGTGATTCCGGAGGGGTTCTGGAAATTCGGAATAGTATAGAGGTACTTGATATTCTTCTCAGTATCAAGGGCTTTCCCGAGGCCTTCAATGCTGATGCCGTCGGCCTCCATGGGTATGCCCGCAAGCTTCGCCCTATAGGAGCGGAAGGTGTTAAGGGACCCGATAAAGCTTGGGGCCTCGCAAAGCACGGTGTCCCCTTCATTTAATAAGGTCTTGGTGAGCAGGTCCATCACCTGCTGGGCGCCGCTGGTTATGAGTATATCGTCGCCGTCCGTGCCCACATTATGCTTTTCGCCCATATACTTCATCAGGTGCTCCCGAAGGGGGGTATAGCCCTCGGTGACGCTGTACTGTAAGGCCTCAATGGGCGTGTCCTCAAGGAGCTTCTGGGATATTTTGCGTATGTCCTCATAGGGGAAGGCGTCCGGGGCGGGATTGCCAGCGGAGAGGGGGATTATGCCCGGGGCCGAGGAGTTTTTCAGTATCTCCCTTATGGCCGAGGGCTTCAGGGATTTCACCCGGTCGGAGAATTGGTATTCCATGGTTTTTGACCTCGCTTTTCTCTTGGTAAAGTTTTTTCTTAATTATATTCTAATATATGTTAAAAGTCAACGGTGAGGGACAGGGAGAAACCCTGCTTGACATAATCCTCAATAAAATACCAGAAACCCCTGTTGTGGTTGCGACAGATATTTTCCTTTAAATGCGCTATTATATTTGCACGGCCCGTATGGATGGGTCAACATAATCACTATACATAATGCATATGCGCAAAAAGCAGGACGAGGTGTAAAATGATGGAACGTGTAAAGGTAAGAGCGTGGATTGAAACTATCGGGGAGCAGCTGCATACGGAGCCTGTGCGAAAGGCGCTGACCGCGGCGGCGAGCTTTGTAATGGGGCTAATATGCTCAAGGGGGCTGATGTTCGGCAAATACGCCCCCTTCGGCATTGCGGCGGTGGCGGCGGCGCCAAGGGGCGGGCTCTGGGCCGGGGCAATGGGTGCGTTTTTAGGGTATCTGCTGCCCTCGCCGGTGTATGTGCCCGCAAGATACGCGGCGGCTCTGGTTGCGGTGACGGCCATCCGCTGGGCGCTCTCGGAGCTGAAGACTGTGAACTCCCACCAGCTCTTCGCCCCGGCGGCGGCATTCCTGCCGCTGCTGCTCACAGGCATGACGATGGTGTTTCTAAACGGCTCGGTGAGCTATACGGCGGCGCTGTATGTGGCGGAGTCCTTTTTGGGGGCCGGGAGCGCCTTCTTCTTAAAAAGGACGGCAAATATTCTGACGGGGCTTGAGAACAGGGAGGGCCCGAGGAACAGGACGGTGTTCGACACAGGGGACATAGCGGCGGTCTCCGTCAGCGTGGGCGTCGTATTGCTGGCCTTTTCGGATGTGAGCGTTATGGGGGTGTCCGTCGGCAGGATACTGCTGGTGCTGTTAGTGCTCTGCTGCGCCCGGGCCGGGGGCATAGCCGGGGGAGCCGTGGCGGGGGTGGCCGCCGGGGCCATACAGGGGATGGCCACTGCCGGGCTCTCCTATCTCTCCGGGGCCTACGGCCTGGGTGGGCTCATGGCGGGAGTCTTCGCGCCCATGGGAGCTGTGGCCGCCGCGGCCGCGTTTATAATCTCCCACGGGGTGGCTTCGCTGCAGGTGGGGGCCGGGGGCACACAGATATTCACCGGGTCCATCGAGGTTGCCGTGGCTACAGTGGCCTATATGCTCATACCCAGGAGCAGGCGGCTGGGGGAGCTCTTTGGCGTGAGGCCGGATACCCTCTCAGGAGGGGCCCTGAGGGGCAATATTGTCATGCGACTGAGATACGCGGCCCAGGCCCTTTTGAGCGTTTCTGACTCTGTGGACGAGATATCGAAAAAGCTCAGCGTGGTATGCGCGCCTAACTTACAGGGGGTCTATAACAAGTCCACCGAGACCATATGCGCCGGGTGCGGCATGAGCGGGGTCTGCTGGAGGAAGTATAAGGACCAGACCCTGGACAACTTCGCCCAGCTCTACAGGCCCTTAAAGGAGAAGGAGCGCCTTGAGACCAGCGACTTCACCAAGGAGTTCTCCGGGCGCTGCTGCCGGGTGGGGGAAATGCGGGACGAGATAAACAAGAACTACGCCCGCTATTTAATGAAGGAGGCCGCGGAGCTGAGGGCCGCCCAGGTGCGGGAGGTGGTGGAAGGGCATTTCCACACCACGGCGGGGATATTGGAGGAGATGGCAGGGGAGTTCTCCATGTACCAGCGCTTCGACGAGGAAGCGGCGGGAAGGGTCGCCGCCATCCTCAGGGAGAGCGGGGTAATGCCCCTTGAGGTCTGCTGCCGGGTGGACAGGTTCGGGCGCATGACAGTCGAGGCTGAGATAAGCAGGGAGCGGCAGAGAAGGCTTAACCGGGCCGCCTTCACAAGGGAGGTCTCCGAGGCCTGCGGCAGGGTGTTCGCGCCCCCCTGCGTCAGCAGCGCCGATGACAGGTGCAGGCTGCAGATGTGCCAGCGGCCACAGCTGCAGATAGGCCGGGGCTTCTCCCAGTACTGCGCCGGGGGAGGGGCCTTCTGCGGGGACAGCACCAACGTGTTCTACGACGGCTGCGGGCGTCTCATAGCCGTGCTCAGCGACGGCATGGGCACAGGGGGCCGCGCCGCTGTGGATGGGGCCATGACCTCCGCCATGGCTGAGAGCCTTTTAAAAGCTGGCATAGGCTTTGACAGTATGCTCGAGACTGTAAATTCCGCGCTTATAGCGAAGTCCGGGGACGAATCCCTGGCGACTATGGACGTGGCCTGCATAGACCTGTTCTCGGGCAAAACCGAGTTCCTCAAGGCGGGGGCGGCCTGCACCGTGCTGAGAAAGGGCAGGCACAGCGAGCTTATAGAGGCCTCCAGCGTGCCTGTGGGCATTATGCCGGGGGTGGAGTTCGCCGGGACCGAGAGGGAGCTGGACGTGGGGGACATTATAGTGATGGTCTCCGACGGCGTTGTGGCCGCGGGAAGCGAGTGGCTGATAGACCTTGTGATGGCCTGGGACGAGGAGGAGAACCCGAACCTTTTGGCCCAGAGGATAACCGACGAGGCCAGAAAGCGCCGGAGCGACGGGCATGAGGACGATGTAACGGCGCTGGTCCTTGTGGTGCAGTGAGATTTTTGGGCAAAAACAGCCTCCGGAGCTGCCGGGGGCTCCTGCCCGTTGGGCCACGTTTGGGTCCCGTTTAGGCCCAGGGGGGAATTTGTAAAATTTTTTTGAAAAAACTCTTGCAAAATACCAGACCTTGTGGTAATATAAGCAGGTACGATTGCCAAATGGGCATTTAATGCCCTGATATGCGTTGAAGCGGGAGGTTGCGGCCCAGCTGAAAACTGAGGCCGGTTATTTCCGTGGAGTATGTCCGATTTTAAACCGGGCGAAGGAATCTGAGAGCGTGGGAACCGCCGGGCAGCCCCCGGCAGGCCGTGTGCGCGCTTATCAGAGGAAGCTGTGAGTTTCGGCTCTGTCCCCGGGGTCTGCCGCGCTTTTGAGCGTGGTGCGGACTGCCGGTTTTTCTATGCCGGGTGGTGAAACACCCGGGGCAGTGTTGGAAAAAGCAAGACGCCCAAGAACGATTTAGGAGGCGGTTATAGAAATGGCAGTCAAGGAAAAAATCAGAATCAGAATCAAGGGGTACGACCACCAGCTGGTGGACCAGTCCGCGGAGAAGATAGTGGCTACCGCGAAGCGCACGGGCGCCAGGGTCTCAGGCCCGGTGCCCCTGCCCACGGAGAAGCAGATAGTCACCATCCTCAGGGCCGTCCATAAGTACAAGGACAGCCGCGAGCAGTTCGAAATGCGCACCCACAAGAGACTGATCGACATCCTCCGGCCCAGCAACAAGACTGTTGAAGCCATGATGGGCCTGGAGCTCCCCGCCGGCGTCGAGATTGAGATTAAGCTGTAAGCTCAGTTTTGACCTACCGAGACGGAGGGTCATGTCGATAGGCGTTCCCGCCTGTCGACCAATAACCTAGCGGGGCTTTTAGTTTAAAAAGCCCCAGGAGTAGAAAGGAAGCAGACAGAATGAAAAAAGGAATCATCGGAAAGAAGGTCGGCATGACACAGATTTTCGACGATAAGGGCAAGGTAATCCCCGTGACCGTTGTGGAGGCCGGCCCCTGTGTTGTGACCCAGAAGAAGACAGTGGAGACCGACGGCTACGACGCGGTGCAGCTGGGCTTCGGCGACCAGAAGCCCCAGAGGGTCAATAAGCCCCTTACGGGCCACTTCAAGAAGGGCGACGTCGCCCCCAAGAAGACCCTTCGGGAGCTTCGGCTCGAGGACATCAGCGCTCTGAATGTTGGCGACCTCATTAAGGCCGACACATTTGAGGCCGGCGAGCATGTGGATGTCACCGGCACCAGCAAGGGCAAGGGCTACGCGGGCGTCATCAAGCGCTGGAACTTCCACCGCCTGAAGGAGAGCCACGGCTCCGGCCCCGTCGCCAGGCACGGCGGCTCCAACGGCGCGTGCTCGTCCCCCTCAAGGGTCTGGAAAGGCCTCAAAATGGCAGGACACCTGGGCGCCGAGACCGTCACTGTGCAGAACCTGACTGTCGCCAAGGTGGACGCGGAGAACAACCTTATAGCCATCAAGGGCGCCATACCCGGCCCCAACGGCGGCGTGGTCATCGTGCGCGACAGCGTGAAAGCTTAAGGGGAGGAGGAAGAAGAATGGCTGAAGTAGCAGTTTTGAACATGCAGGGCAGGGAGGTCGGCAGGCAGGAGCTTAATGACTCCGTGTTCGGCATTGAGCCCAACGTCCCTGTAATGAACGATATGGTGAAGAACTATCTGGCAAACCAGCGCCAGGGCACCCAGTCCGCGCTCACAAGGAGCGAGGTCTCCGGCGGCGGCAGGAAGCCCTGGAGGCAGAAGGGCACAGGCCGGGCCCGCCAGGGCAGCACCAGGGCCCCCCAGTGGACCCACGGCGGCATAGTTTTCGCCCCCAAGCCCAGGGACTACAGCTACACCCTTAACAAGAAGGTGCGGCGCCTGGCAATGAAGTCCGCCCTCTCCTCCAAGGTGCAGGACGGCGAGATGATAGTCATTGACAGGATAGCCCTTGAAGGCTTTAAGACCAAGGAGATAGCCGCCATGCTCAAGGCCGTGGGCAGCGAGAAGAAGGCCCTCATCGTGCTGGACAGCGTGGACGAGAAGGTCATCAAAAGCGCGGGGAACATCCCCGGCGTGAAGACCGCTCAGGTGAATACCCTGAATGTGTACGACATCCTCAACGCAGACAAGTTCATCGTCGTGCAAGGGGCCGTGCAGAAGATAGAGGAGGTGTACGCGTAATGGAGGCCCATGACATCATAATCCGACCCATCATCACAGAGAAGACCATGGCGGGCAACACCCAGAAGAAATACACCTTCGAGGTGGCAAAGGACGCTACCAAGATAGACGTGAAGAGGGCCGTGGAGGCCGCCTTCGGAGTGAAGGTCAGCAAGGTCAACACCCTCCACGTGCGCGGCAGGCTCCGCCGCCAGGGGCGCTATGAGGGCTATACCAGGAGCTGGAAGAAGGCTGTGGTGACCCTCACTGAGGAGAGCAGGACCATCGAGTTCTTCGAGAGCATGGTCTAAGGCCGGGCACAGAGTATCTCAGACTAGGAGAGTGAACAGAAGACATGGCAATAAAGAATTATAAGCCGACTACCGCGGCGCGCCGGAACATGTCCGTCACGGACTACACCGTCCTCTCTAAGGGCGGCCCGGAGAAGAGCCTTTTAGCTCCTCTTGGGAACAAGTCCGGCCGCAACAGCTACGGCAGAATAACTGTCCGTCACAGAGGCGGCGCGAACCGCAAGAAGTACCGCATAATCGATTTCAAGCGCCAGAAGCACGATATGGCGGCTGAGGTGCAGACCATCGAGTACGACCCCAACCGCTCGGCGTTCATAGCCCTCGTCCAGTACGAGGACGGGGAGAAGAGCTATATCATAGCCCCCCACGGCATTAAGGTAGGGGACAAGATTGTCTCCGGGGCCGAGGCTGACATCAAGCCCGGCAACGCCCTGCCCCTTAAGAACATCCCCACCGGCACCTTCATCCACAACGTGGAGCTGTACCCCGGCAAGGGGGCCCAGCTTGCAAGGGCCGCGGGCATTATGGCCCAGCTGATGGCAAAGGAGAACGGCATGGCCCTTCTGAGGCTGCCCTCCGGGGAGCTTCGCAACGTGCCCGACAGCTGCATGGCCTCCATCGGCCAGGTTTCAAACATCGACCACGAGAACGTGAAGATAGGCAAGGCCGGAAGAAAGCGCCATATGGGCTGGCGCCCGACGGTGCGCGGCTCGGTCATGAACCCCAACGACCACCCCCACGGCGGCGGCGAGGGCAAGAGCCCTGTGGGCCGTCCCGGGCCTGTGACCCCCTGGGGCAAGCCGGCGCTGGGCTATAAGACCAGAAAGCACCATAAGAGCAGCGACAAGTTCATTGTCCGGCGCAGAAACGGCAAGTAAGCACGGGAAAGGAGCATAACGAGAATGAGCAGAAGTCTTAAAAAGGGACCTTTTGTACAGCCCGTGCTGCTGAAAAGGATCCAGGCTATGAACGAGGCCGGGGAGAAGAAGATTGTGAAGACCTGGAGCAGGGCTTCCATGATATTCCCGGATTTCGTCGGCCACACCATTGCGGTGCACGACGGCCGCAAGCATGTGCCGGTATACGTTACCGAGGACATGGTAGGACACAAGCTGGGCGAGTTCGCCCCCACGAGGACCTTTAAGGGCCACACCGGCTCTAAGACCGGCAAATAAGCGAAAGGAGAGTGCAAAAAATGGAAGCGAAAGCAACCCTGAACTATACCCGCATCTCTCCCCGCAAGGTGGGCCTGGTGCTGGACCTTATACGCAATAAGCCCGTGGACCTGGCCGCGGCCATATTGGAGAACACCCCCAAGGCCGCGTGCGAGGATTTGGGCAAGCTCTTGCAGTCCGCTGTTTCCAACGCGGAGAACAACTTCCAGATGGACAAGGGGAGCCTGTATGTCTCCAAGTGCTTCGTGACCCCCGGGCCTATCCTCAAGAGGATTCGTCCTCAGTCTAAGGGCCGGGCGGTGCGTATCAACAAGCGGACCAGCCACATCACCATCGTTGTGGCCGAGAAAGAGTAAGGAGGGACATTATGGGACAGAAAGTCAATCCCCACGGCCTTCGCGTGGGTGTTATAAAGGACTGGGACTCCCGGTGGTTCGCAAAAGACAGCGTCTTCGGCGACACCCTGGTGGAGGACTATAACCTGAGAAAGACCCTTAAAAAGCAGCTGTACCAGGCGGGCATTCCGAAGATTGAGATTGAGCGCGACGCCTCAAAGGTGCGTATTCATATCCACTGCGCCAAGCCCGGCATGGTGATAGGCAAGGGCGGCACGGAGATAGAGAAGCTTCGCCAGCAGTGCGAGTCCATGCTCCACAAGCCCGTGGTGATAAACATCGTGGAGGTGCGCCAGCCTGATTTGAACGCACAGCTTGTGGCGGAGAACATCGCCTCCCAGCTGGAGCGCCGCATAAGCTTCCGCCGGGCCATGAAGGGCTGTATCGGCAGGAGCATGAGGCTGGGGGCCAAGGGCATTAAGACAAAGGTCTCCGGGCGTCTCGGCGGCGCCGAGATTGCAAGGAGCGAGGAGTACCACGACGGCACTATCCCGCTGCAGACCCTGAGGGCCGACATCGACTACGGCTTTGCTGAGGCCGCCACCACCTATGGGCGCATAGGCGTGAAGGTGTGGCTGTATAAGGGCGAGGTCTTAAACGACAACCGGGAGAGCCGCTCTGAGCGCGCTCCCAGGGGAGACCGCAGCGACCGTCCCCGCAGGGACGACCGCAGGCCCAGGGGCGACCGTAACGACCGGGGCCCGAGAAGAGACAACAGGGAAGGGGGGCGCAGGTAAATGCTGATGCCCAAGCGCGTGAAATACCGCAGAGTGCAGAGAGGCCGCATGAAGGGCAAGGCCATGCGCGGCAATAAGGTGACCTACGGCCAGTTCGGCCTGCAGGCGCTGGAGCCGGCCTGGATAACCTCTAACCAGATAGAGGCCGCCCGTGTGGCCATGACCCGTTACTGCAAGCGTTTCGGAAAGGTCTGGATAAAGATTTTCCCGGATAAGCCGGTAACTCAGAAGCCCGCCGAGACCCGAATGGGCTCCGGTAAAGGCTCGCCCGAGTACTGGGTTGCAGTTGTGAAACCCGGCAGGGTGATGTTCGAGCTGGGCGAGGTGCCCGAGGCCACCGCCAGGGAGGCCCTGAGGCTTGCCGCCGCCAAGCTCCCCATCAAGTGCAAATTCGTAATGAAAGAAACGGAGGCGCAGTCATGAAGGCTTCAGACATCAGAGAATTGACGGCCGACGAGCTGAATGCGAAGCTTTCCGACCTGAAGGCGGAGCTTTTCAACCTGCGTTTCCAGCTCGCTATCAATCAGCTCGACAACCCCATGCGTATCAAGGCTGTGAAAAAGGACATCGCCCGTGTCAAGACCGTCATACGGGAGAATGAACTGCACGCCGGGAACGCCTAACGGGAAGGGAGGATAATGAAGTGAGCGAAAGAAAGCTGAGAAAGACCGCGGTAGGCCGCGTGGTCAGCAATAAAATGGATAAGACAGTGGTGGTTGCTATCCAGGACAGCGTGAAGCACCCCATGTACGGCAAGATAATCAAGCGCACCGTGAAGCGCAAGGCCCACGACGAGGAGAACGCCTGCAGTGTGGGCGACCGCGTGCGCATCATGGAGACCAGGCCCATTTCCAAGGACAAGAGATGGCGGCTGGTGGAAATCATCGAGAAGGCTAAGTAAGCTGGACCCTACAGCTTACCGTGCCAGTAAAAGGAGGAACAAACTGTGATTCAACAGCAGTCTTACCTCAAGGTTGCCGACAACACGGGTGCCAAGGAGCTTATGTGCATCCGGGTGCTTGGCGGCACCGGCAGGAGGTATGCCAATATCGGCGACGTGGTGGTGGCCTCTGTAAAGAAGGCGGCGCCCGGCGGCGTGGTGAAGAAGGGCGATGTGGTGAAGGCTGTTATCGTCCGGTCAGCCTCGGGCGTGCGCCGGGACGACGGCACCTATATCCGCTTCGATGAGAACGCCGCTGTCATCATCCGTGACGACAAAAACCCCAGGGGCACCCGCATCTTCGGGCCCGTGGCGAGGGAGCTTCGCGACAAGGAATATATGAAAATCCTGTCGCTGGCCCCGGAAGTGCTTTGATGGAGGTGTACCGATATGAATAAAGTACACGTAAAGACCGGCGACACCGTTATGATAATCAGCGGGCGCGACCGCGGCAAGAAGGGCAAGGTCATGCAGGTGAGCCCCAAGGAGGGCAAGGTCATCGTTGAGAACGCCAACTTCGTGCAGAAGCACGTGAAGCCCCGCAGGATGGGCGAGCCCGGCGGCATCATCAAGGCCGAGAGCGCCATTTACGCCTGCAAGGTGCAGGTGGTCTGCCCCCGCTGCGGCAAGCCCACCCGCGTGGGCCATAAGGTCCTCGCGGACGGCACCAAAGAGCGCATTTGCAAAAAATGCGGCGAGTCGCTGTAAGGGAGGAAGACGAAGAATATGGCAGCCAGACTAAAAGAGATATATAAGGCGGAGATAGCCCCCCAGCTGATGAAGAAGTTCGGCTACAAGTCCGTTATGCAGATACCGAAGCTTGAGAAGATAGTCATCAACGTGGGCGCGGGCGAGGCCAAGGAGAACGCCAAGGCCATAGACGCCATCTCCGGGGACCTGATGAAGATAACCGGCCAGAAGCCCGTTGTGTGCAAGGCCAAGAAGAGCGTCGCGAACTTTAAGCTGCGCGAGGGCATGCCCATCGGCGTGAAGGTGACCCTTCGGGGCGAGCGGATGTACGAGTTTCTTGACAGGCTATTCAACGTGGCCCTCCCCCGCGTCAGGGACTTCAGGGGCATAAACCCCAACTCCTTCGACGGCAGGGGCAACTACAATATGGGCATTCGCGAGCAGCTTATCTTCCCCGAGATAGACTATGACAAGATTGACAAGGTTCGGGGCATGGACATCTGCTTCGTGACCACAGCACACACCGACGAGGAAGCCCGGGAGTTCCTGACCCTTATGGGCGCCCCGTTCACAAGATAAAGGGAGGGACATTTTGTGGCAAAGACATCCATGAAGATAAAGCAGCAAAGGCCCGCGAAGTTTTCCACCCGCCAGTATAACCGGTGCAAGATATGCGGCCGGCCCCACGCTTACCTTCGCAAGTACGGCATCTGCCGCATCTGCTTTCGGGAGCTTGCCTATAAGGGCGAGATTCCCGGCGTGAAGAAGGCAAGCTGGTAATACAGGAAGGAGGAAAAGTTCATGCAAGTTACAGATACCATCGCGGACCTGCTCACGCGCATAAGAAACGCCCAGGCCGCAAAGCATGATACAGTGGAAGTGCCCGCCAGCAACATGAAGAAGGCCATCTGCCAGATTCTGGTGGACGAGGGCTATGTGCGGCACTATTCCGTCAGGGAGGACGGCAGGCAGGGGATGATAACCATTTCCCTGAAGTATGCCGAGGGGCGTCAGCCGGTCATCAAGGGCCTCAAGAGGGTCTCAAAGCCCGGCCTTCGCATCTACTCCGGAGCCGAAGAGCTGCCGAAGGTCATGAAGGGCCTGGGCGTGGCGATAGTTTCCACCTCCAAGGGCATTATGACTGACAGGGCCGCAAGGCAGGAAAACGTCGGCGGCGAAGTGCTGGCGTTCATTTGGTAAAAAAGGGGGTGCGTCGAGTATGTCGAGAATTGGAAGAAAACCCATAAATATTCCCGCGGGCGTTGAGGTGAAAATCAACGGCAGCGAAGTTACGGTAAAGGGCCCGAAGGGTACTCTCACCCAGAGCTTCAACCCTAAGATGGCCATAGCTCAGGAGGGCGCGGAGGTCATTGTGACCCGTCCTGACGACCAGAAGGAAAACCGCTCTCTGCACGGCCTTACCCGCACGCTTATCAACAATATGGTGGTGGGCGTCACAGAGGGCTTCTCCAAGACCCTTGAGGTCCAGGGCGTTGGCTACCGTGTGCAGAAGCAGGGCAAGGACCTGGTGATGAACCTGGGCTATTCCCATCAGGTGGTGGTCAGCGAGAACGAGGACATCAAGATAGAGGCTCCAAACCAGAACACCATCGTCATCTCCGGCATTGACAAGCAGAAGGTGGGCCAGTTTGCCGCCGAGGTGCGGGAGAAGCGTCCGCCGGAGCCCTATAAGGGCAAGGGCATCCGCTATCAGGGCGAGTATGTCCGCCATAAGGAAGGCAAGGCCGGTAAGGGCGCTAAGGGCTAAAGCCCTGGCTAAAGCCTTGGCTGGAAGCCCTGGCCAAAGCCGCTTAAACGTATACAAGCGTTGAATGAAAGAAGGTAAAATCTATGGTAAATAAACCGGATACCAATAAGGCGCGCCTGCGCCGGCACAGACGGGTCCGGGGTAAAATCTCCGGCACCGCCGAGAGGCCCCGCCTGAACGTGTTCCGCTCCTCGTCCCATATCTACGCCCAGGTCATAGACGACACGGCAGGGGCCACCCTGTGCGCCGCCTCCACCGTGGAGAAGGGCTTCGAGGGCAGCGGCGGCAATAAGGAAGCAGCCCGCAAGGTTGGCAAGCTCATTGCCGAGCGCGCCAAGGAGAAGGGTATCAGCACCGTGGTCTTCGACCGCGGGGGATATATCTTCCACGGCCGCGTGCAGGAGCTGGCCGAGGGCGCCCGCGAGGGCGGCCTGAAATTCTGAGCGAGGAGGAATAGAGTTTGGCTAGTGAGAGGAATTTTGACCCAAACGGCGTAGAGATGCAGGAGCGCGTCGTGGCTATAAACCGCGTGTCAAAGACCGTTAAGGGCGGCCGCGTTATGAAGTTCTCCGCCCTGGTGGTCGTGGGCGACGGCAACGGCACTGTGGGCTTCGGCATAGGCAAGGCCGCCGAGGTGCCCGACGCCATACGCAAGGGCATTGAGGACGCCAAGAAGAACCTTTACCATGTGGCCCTTCGCGGCAGCACCATCCCCCACGAGATAGTGGGCGAGTTCGGCGCGGGCAAGGTCATCCTGAAGCCCGCCGCCCCCGGTACCGGCGTTATCGCCGGCGGCCCGGTGCGCGCCGTTGTGGAGAGCGCGGGCATTAAGGACATCCGTACAAAGGCTCTGCGCTCCAATAACCCGTGCAACGTGGTGCGGGCCACCCTGGCCGGGCTTACCCAGCTGCGTACCGCCGAAGAGGTGGCCGCGATAAGGGGCAAGCAGGTCAAGGAAATACTGTAAGGAGGGCTCATAAAATGAAGGTTACACTTAAAAAGAGCCTTATCGGCAGCAAGAAGGACCAGATAGCCACAGCCCATGCCCTGGGGCTCTTCAAGGTCGGGGACTGCAGGGAGCAGCCGGACAACGACCAGACCAAGGGCAAGGTCAGGAAGATTTGCCATCTGGTAGAGGTCAGTGAATAAGCTTGAAGGAGGTGCGTTAAAATGAAGCTAAACCAGCTTACGGCTGTGCCCGGCTCCACAAAGGAGGCGAAGCGCATTGGCCGCGGCCACGGCTCCGGCAACGGCAAGACCGCCGGCAAGGGCCATAAGGGCCAGAAGGCGAGGGCCGGGCACGGGATGCGTCCCGGCTTTGAGGGCGGCCAGATGCCCCTGCAGAGGCGTATACCCAAGCGCGGCTTCAACAATATCTTCGCTCGTGAGGTCGTCTCTATAAACGTGGGCAGTCTCAACTGCTTTGAGGACGGCGCTGAGGTCGACGTAAACACTCTTATAGAGGCCGGCGTGCTCAAGAAGAGCGGCGACGCTCTGAAGGTGCTGGCCAACGGCGAGGTCACGAAGAAACTGACGGTCAGGGCGAGCGCTTTTTCCGAAGCTGCAAAGGCCAAGATAGAGGCCGCAGGCGGGAAAGCCGAGGTGGTCTGAGTTGCTGAACACCATCAAGAATGCCTGGCGCATCCCGGACCTTCGCAAGAAAATGCTCTATACCCTCTTAATCATCGTGGTATTCAGGTTCGGCTCCGTTATACCGGTGCCCTTCCTGGACGCTTCGGCGCTGTCCACCCTGATGAACGCCGCCAGCGACAGCAACGCGGCCCTGGGTTATATCAACATGCTCACCGGCGGCGCGTTCTCATACGCTTCCCTGTTCGCCATGGGCATAACCCCCTATATCAACAGCTCCATCATCATGCAGCTGCTGACTATAGCGATACCGGCGCTCGAGCGCCTCTCCAAGGAGGGGGAGAGCGGGCGCAAGAAGATAGCCACCATCACCCGCTATGTGACTGTGGGCCTGGGACTTATCCAGGGCATTGCCTACTACTTCTACCTGCGCTCCAACGCGGGCATTGTGAAGGTGACCGACGGCTTCGCCGGGGTCTTTGTGGGCATAGTCATCGTGCTGACCTTTACGGCAGGCACGGCCCTCATCATGTGGATGGGCGAGCAGATAAACGACAAGGGAATCGGCAATGGCATTTCCATCATCCTGTTTGCCGGCATAGTGGCAAGGCTGCCCGTCACCTTCGGCGGCGTATGGCAGTACTTCAGCCTGGGCCTCACTAGCCCCTCCACAGCCGGGCAGTACCTGGTGCTGGCGCCCCTGTTCATCGTCCTGTTCCTGGTAGTTATCTGGGTCATCGTATTCATGAACGAGGCGGAGCGCCGTATCCCGGTGCAGTACGCCAAGAAGGTAGTGGGCCGCAAGATGTACGGCGGCCAGAGCACCTATATGCCGGTTAAGGTGGCGATGAGCGGCGTCATGCCCGTGATATTCGCCAACGCCATACTGGGCATACCCCAGTTCATCAAGTTCTTCTGGAACCCCACCGAGGGCTTCGGCAAGGCGTTCATGGACGCCTTCTCCCAGAGCGGCTGGCTCTATACGGTGCTCTATTTCCTCATGATAATCATGTTCGCATACTTTTATATGTCCGTCCAGTATAATCCTTTGGAGATGGCGAATAACCTCCGCCAGAACAACGGCACCGTGCCCGGGCTCCGTCCGGGGCGGCCCACAGCTGAGTTTATCGCCAAGATACTCTCCAAGGTCACCCTCATAGGCGCGCTCTTCCTGGCCTTTGTGGCGCTGATACCCATCATCTTTACCAATATTACCAATATGCAGGGCCTGTCCTTGGGCGGCACCTCGGTGATAATCATTGTGGGCGTGGCGCTGGAGACCGTGAAGCAGATGGAGAGCCAGATGATGATGCGCCACTACAAGGGCTTCCTGGACTAATCGGAAGAAAGGATGTATTGGTATGAAGCTTATCCTTTTAGGGGCTCCGGGGGCCGGAAAGGGCACCCAGGCCGAAGTGATTTGTGAGAATAAAAAGATACCGGCGATTTCCACAGGGAACATCCTGCGGGAGGCGCTGAAGAACGGTACGGAGATGGGCCTTCGCGCCAAGAGCTATATGGAGAGCGGGGCGCTGGTGCCTGACGAGATACTCATCGGCATTATAAAGGACCGTATCAAGGAGGAGGACTGCAAAAACGGCTTCATCCTTGACGGCTTCCCCAGGACCATCCCCCAGGCCGAGGCTCTGGACGGAATGGGAGCGGATATCGACGTTGTGCTGGACATAGAGGTGGCCGACGAGGATATCGTGACAAGGATGTCCGGACGCCGCGTCTGTGAGAAGTGCGGGGCCTCCTACCACGTGCTGTACAAGCAGCCGAAGGTGCCGGGGGTATGCGACTCCTGCGCGGGCGCCCTCATTCAGCGCAAGGACGACCACCCCGACACGGTGAAGGAGAGGCTGGAGGTATACCACAGCCAGACCGAGCCGCTTAAGGAGTATTACAGCAAGCAGGGCAAGCTGAGGGTCGTGCACGGCCAGGACAAGGTAGAGGACACCACACGCAAAGTGCTGGAAGCCCTGGAGGACCTTTCATGATCGTGCTGAAAACCAGCAGGGAGCTCGGCGTAATGCGCAAGGCAGGGATAATATCCCAAAAGGCGCTCAGGCTTGCCGGAGAAGCGGTGGAGCCGGGGGTGTCAGCCTGGGAGGTAGATAAGCTGGTGCGGCAGTATATAGAGTCCGAGGGCGCCGCGCCAAGCTTTCTCGGGTACGACGGATATCCCGCCAGCGCATGTATATCGGTAAATCAAGTGGTCATCCACGGCATACCCAAGAAGAGCGTGATATTTAAGAAGGGCGACATCGTGAGCATAGACGTGGGGGCTTATTATGAGGGCTTTCACGGGGACAATGCCTGGACCTTTCCCTGCGGGGAGATAAGCGATGAAGCGAAGGCCCTTCTGGACGCCGCTGAACGGTCGCTGTTCTTAGGCATAGAGCAGGCCCGTCCGGGAAACCGGGTGGGGGATATAGGCCGGGCGGTACAGGAGTATGTCGAAGCCCGCAGTTACTCGGTGGTACGAGAGTTCACCGGCCACGGAGTAGGTGCGGAGATGCACGAGGACCCCAGCGTCCCCAATTACGGCACTCCGGGAAGGGGTGCGAGACTGACGGCAGGAATGGTGATAGCCATAGAGCCGATGATAAACCAGGGCAGGCGCGAAATAGAGGTGAAGCCCGACGGCTGGACTGTAGTTACTAGAGACGGCAGCCTGTCGGCGCACTTCGAGCACACCGTAGCCATAACCCCCGGCGGTCCGGTCATACTGACGCTGCCGGACTAAGGAGGAGGCTATGGAGCTAAAGCGCGGCCAGGTGGTGATATCCCGGGCAGGGAGGGATAAGGACAGCTATTTAGCGGTCCTTGAACTGGAATCCCCCTGGGCGGTGCTGGCGGACGGCAAAAAGAGGCCGATAGAGCGGCCAAAGCGCAAGAAGCTTATGCACCTGAGCCCGACTTTAAGAGTGCTCTCCGAGGAGGCGCTCGCCACCAATCGTAAACTACGGGCCGCCCTGCGGGAAGCGGGCGGGCAGAGAGAGAATACACCGTATGACGCGGAGGTTTGAGGTATGTCAAAGCAAGACGTAATTGAGGTGCAGGGCGTAGTAAAGGAAGCTCTGCCGAACGCGCAGTTCCAGGTAGAGCTGCCCAATGGGCACACGGTGCTGGCCCATATCTCCGGGAAGCTGCGGATGAACTTTATCCGCATACTGCCGGGAGACAAGGTCACGCTGGAAATGTCCCCCTACGATTTGACGAAGGGACGCATAACCTGGCGCTCGAAGTGAGCCGGGGCTCGAAAAGACAGCTTAAAGCAAGACTTATCCTGACAGAAAGGAAAGTGATGATAGAATGAAAGTACGTCCTTCTGTTAAGAAGATGTGTGAGAAGTGCAAGATAATTAAACGCAAGGGGAAAATCATGGTAATCTGTGAAAACCCCAAGCACAAGCAGCGCCAGGGCTAATATAGAGCGGCGCGAAGCGGGACGCGGTCCAGGCGCGTTTGGCGCCTGGCAGGGTTTGGGGCAGCGCCCCAAGGTCCAAGCGCGGGCAAAGCAAGCGCAATAAGCGTCCCCACAAACCAAGTGAAAGGAATGGTCAATAACATGGCTCGAATTTCCGGTATCGACCTGCCAAGAGACAAGCGAATAGAAATCGCTCTGACCTATATCTACGGCATCGGCCGCAAGACCGCCACGAATATCTGCGCGGCAACAGGTGTTGACCCCGACATCCGCGTGCGGGACCTCTCAGAGGACGACGCCTCGAAGCTCCGCGACTATATCGACAAGAACTGCCACGTTGAGGGCGACCTTCGCCGGGACGTAGCGTTCGACATCAAGCGCCTGGTTGAGATAGGCTGCTACCGCGGCGTGCGCCACAGGAAGGGCCTGCCCGTAAGGGGCCAGCGCACCAAGACCAACGCCCGCACACGCAAGGGTCCCCGCAAGACCATGGCTAATAAGAAGAAGTAAGGAGGGATTCACAAAATGGCACAAAAGACCACTAAGGGTACAGTGCGCCGCCGCCGTGAGCGCAAGAATATTGAGCGCGGCGCGGCCCATATCCAGTCCACGTTCAACAACACCATCGTCACCATCACCGACACCCAGGGCAACGCCATCTCCTGGGCAAGCTCCGGCGAGCTGGGCTTCAGGGGCTCAAGAAAGTCCACTCCCTTCGCCGCCCAGACCGCGGCCGAAACCGCCGCGAAGCTGGCAATGGAGCACGGCATGAAGTCCGTTGAGGTGTTCGTTAAGGGTCCCGGCGCGGGCCGAGAGGCTGCTATCCGCGCGCTGCAGGCCGCTGGGCTGGACGTGAGCATGATAAAAGACGTGACCCCCATCCCCCATAACGGCTGCCGCCCGCCCAAAAGGCGCCGCGTGTAAAAACATTAGGAGGTTACAGAAAATATGGCAAGATATACAGAAGCCGTTTGCAAGCTCTGCCGCCGCGAGGGGCAGAAGCTGTTCCTGAAGGGCGAGCGCTGCTACACCGACAAGTGCGCCATTTCAAGGAGGGCCTACGCCCCCGGGCAGCACGGCCAGGGCCGCAAGAAGGCCTCGGAGTACGGAATGCAGCTTCGCGCCAAGCAGATGACCCGCCGTTTCTACGGAGTACTGGAGGGCCAGTTCCACCACTACTATGAGATGGCAACGAATATGCCCGGCAAGGCCGGCGACAACCTCCTGATACTCCTTGAGAGCAGGCTGGACAATGTGGTATACCGCTGCGGCTGGGCCAGCTCCAGGGCCGAGGCCCGCCAGCTGGTGGTGCACGGCCACTTCACCGTGAACGGCAAGAAGGTGGATATCCCCTCCTACCTTGTAAAGCCCGGCGAAATGGTCGCCATAAAGGACAAGAGCCGTTCAAGCAGCAAGTTCAAGGCTGTTCTGGAGGCAAACTCCGCCCGGCCGGCGCCGAAGTGGCTGGATGTTGACGCGGCCAACGCACAGGCGAAGGTCGATGCGCTGCCCACCCGCGAGGAGATTGACCTTGAGGTTGACGAGACCCTCATCGTCGAGCTGTACTCGAAGTAATCCCTATAGGGGAATAGCGTATTCATGAGCCGTAATAGTAAACGCCTGAACCGCGTTGACTATACTTTGCCTGTGTAGAGGAGGATCGCGGATGATTGAGATAGAAAGACCCAAAATTGATATAGCGGAAACATTCGAGGACGGCACATACGGCCGGTTTGTCATCGAGCCCTTAGAGCGCGGCTTCGGCACGACTTTAGGGAACTCTCTGCGCCGGGTGCTGCTGTCGAGCCTGCCGGGGGTTGCCCCCAGGTCTATAAAGATAGACGGCGTGCTCCACGAATTTTCCACCATCCCGGGAGTAAAGGAGGACGTGACCGAGATAGTCCTGAACGTCAAGGGGATAGTCGCAAGGCTCTACTGCGACGGCCCGAAGACCGTGGAAATCTCGGCGGAGGGGCCCTGCGAGGTCACAGCCGCGTCCATCCAGGCGGACAGCGAGGTTGAGATACTCAACCCCGAGCTGCACATCGCCACCCTGGGCGAGGGGGCCAAGCTCTATATGGAGCTGACCCTGGATAAGGGAAGGGGCTATGTCTCGAACGAGCGCAACAAGCAGAATATGCCCGAGGGCGTTATCGGCGAAATTGCGGTGGATTCCATTTACACACCTGTACTCAAGGTCAACTTTAACGTGGAGAACACCCGCGTTGGACAGAGCATCGACTTTGACAAGCTGACCCTGGAGGTCTGGACCAACGGGGTCATAAATGCCCAGGAGGCCGTGTCGCTAGCGGCAAAGGTCCTCACCGACCACCTAAACCTGTTCGTAGATTTGTCCGATAAGGGCAAGTCCACGGAGATAATGGTGGAGAAGGACGAGGGCGGCAAAGAGAAAGTGCTGGAAATGACGATAGAAGAGCTGGATTTGTCAGTCCGCTCGTTCAACTGCCTCAAGCGCGCGGGGATAAACACCGTGGAGGACCTTATCAACAAGTCGGAGGACGACATGATGAAGGTCCGGAACCTGGGGCGCAAGTCGCTGGAGGAGGTCGTGTGGAAGCTGGCTTCCCTTGGCTTCAGCCTGCGGAAAGACGACGAATAAGCGTAGATAGGAGGAATCTTCATGCCGGGAACCAGAAAGCTGGGCCGCAACACCGCGCATCGCACGGCGATGCTCCGGGGGATGGTGACGTTCTTCTTTGAGAACGGAAAGATAGAGACCACCGCAACCCGTGCCAAGGAGGTGCAGGCTCTGGCGGAGAAGATGATAACCATAGCCAAGACGAACGACCTTCACAGCAAGCGCATGGTTATGAGCTTTGTGACCAAGGAGAGCGCGGCGGCGAAGCTGTTCAACACCATAGCGCCCCAGTATGCTGACCGCAACGGCGGCTACACCAGGGTGACTAAGCTGGGCCCCAGAAGGGGCGACGCCGCGGAGATGGCGGTTTTGGAGCTGGTGTAAGTGAAAGAGAGAGCGCGTTCCCGAGGGAACGCGCTTTTTTGTATGCTTGCGAAGCAAAAGCAAAAGTTTTGTCCACTTTTTCAAAAGTGGCAGGGTGTGGGACAGCGTCCCACGGTCTAGGGCGCGAGGCGAAGCCGAAGCGTAATTACTCTTTCTTCTTCACCACCGGCACCCAGACCTCATAAACGGCATTCTGCGGGTCCGGACTAATATAAACCTCAATATCCGGCGCCTCCCCATACTCATACCCCGAAGTTGGCAGCCACTCAGTAAAAATCCGTTTCTCAAGCTCCTGTATAGACTCATTGCTCCCGCTCCCGGGAAAAACCGCCCACTGAGCCGCAGGCACAGTAAACTTTTCAAGCCCGCCGGAATCATCCTCAGAGGCCACGGCAATATAGTACCTCCCGGTCCCGGTCTTAGGGTCAAAGCTGCTCACCCCCAGCACGCCCTTGGGCTCACCGCTCATGCGCGCCGCAAGCCGCCCGATAGTGCCGTCCGCCCCGGCCTGGGCCCACTTCTGCGGGATGACCTGGAAGTTCTTTTCCAGCTCCCGCTCAAGGGGCACAGACACCCCTACGATAGTAAACGCCTCCCGGCGCTCAATGCGAAAGTTCATCTCTTCCACTCCTTTAACTGTAATCTTGAAGGAGATAGGGGGAAAGGACTTGACCTGAGCCCCCGGCGCCCTGACAGCGGAGGGCGGGCAGCCGTGGACGGACTGAAAGGCGCGGTTGAAGGCAGTAGGCGAGCTGTAGCCGTATTTCAGGGCCACATCCACCACCTTCTCCCCTGAAAGCAGCTCCACCGCCGCCAGGGACATGCGCCGCCGCCTGATATACTCCGACAGGGGCATATCCGCAAGATAGGCGAACATCCGCTGGAAATGGTAGGAGGAGCAGCAGGCTATGCGCGACAGGGCCTCATAGTCCGGGGGGCTGCCAAGGTTGTCCTCAATATAGGAGAGCGCTGAGTTCAGACGGTCGAGCCATTCCATAATATCACCTCGGGTAAATCATAGCATATAAAGCAGGGGGAGGCCTCTCAGTCTGTGCACAAAAATGCGAGTCAGAACTCCAGGGCCATAAGCCAGCAGTCCACCTTCACGCCGTCATGGAGCTCGTGTCTGGGCAGGAGCTTCACTTTCTTAAACCCACAGGCCTCATAGCAGCGGATGGCCCGGGGGTTGTCGGCGTGTGGGTCCAGCACCACGGCCTGGGCGCCGCAGCTGTCCCTGAGATAGTCACAGATGAGCTTTATAAACTGACGGCCTATGCCCTTACCCCAGAGCTCGGGCTCGCCGATGAACTGGTCAATGCCAAATACCCTCAAATCCCTGCGCTCATACTGATATTCTTCAAAACCTTCCCCATCCAGTGGATAGTACTGCAAATAGCCGATATCACGCCCCTGATACTGCACTATGCACCTGGCGGTGGGGTCCGTGTCCTCATAGAAATCCTCCTGTATGCGCTTTGGGGTAAATACCTCATGGGGACCCTCCCAGTACTCAAGCATCCGGGGGTCCGTAAGCCAGCCGAGCAGGAGCGGGGCGTCGGCGGCCTCTAAGGGGCGTAAACTGACCATATCACACCTCCGTAAACTGCATTAGGAACCCATGGGGCAGGAGCTTGCCTATGAGCCTATAGAGCTTATAGAAAAAGCTGTTGGTATAAACCAGCTTGCCCCTCTTTGCGGCTTTAAGTGACCCGGCGGCCACCTCAGGTGCGCTGACCCTGGGGAGCTTGTCTATAAGCCGGGATTTGCCCTCGGGGACGTTTGCCACCTTCCAGAACTCGGTGTCCATGGGCCCCGGGCATACCGCCAGCACCTTTATGCCCCTTGGACGGAGCTCATCGTGCAGGGCCTTGGACAGGGACAGCACAAAGGACTTCGTGGCGGCATACACGGACATCCGGGGCGTGGGCGCAAAGGCCGCAATGGAGGAGACGTTTATCACCAGGCTGTCGTCCAGCATAAAGGGCAGGCAGAGGCGGGTAATGCCCGTGAGCGCCCGGCAGTTGAGGTCAACCATATCCGTCTGGGACCGGCGGTTGGAGGCAAAGAAGTCCTCGCACTTGCCAAAGCCGGCGTTATTCACCAGCACCTTTATCTCCGGATTGTTCTCCTTGAGGAGCTGCTCAAAGAGGTCCAGGCTTTCCTCCTTCGATAGGTCCAAAGAGATGGCGGCGATGGTCTTGTCCGGGTGCTCCCCGGCTATCTCCTTTAAGAGCTCCTTGCGGCGGGCAATGAGCCAGAAGGCGTCCACACTGGGATACTGCTCGATTATGGCGTTGATGTATTCCTTCCCAAGGCCGCTGGAGGCCCCGGTTATAACTGCTGTTACCATGGCTGTCTCTCCTTTCAAAAGCCGGAATATCATATATAAATTATTTTACGCCTTCAAAGGCCCGCCGTCAAGTAGAAGAATGGGGAAGAATATTTACAAATAATCTTTCCATATTCCGGGCACTTGTGTTATAATAGAAAAAACAGCGCGAAAAATCAGAGAGGATGTTGTTAGCTTGAAAAAAATATTATCTGTTCTTACCGCCCTGCTCCTGACAGTGGCACTGCCCATTATGGCCTTTGCCGAGGACTGGGTGGGCGTGGACTTCCAGTTCCGGGCCCCGGACGGCCTGTATCAGCTGGGTCCCGGCCTTGAGGAGAACGACCCCGCCTGGGCCCTGGCAGGGGTGGGCGACGCGGCGGCGAAGCTGAAGGAATACCAGGAGATGGGGGTGGTTGCAAACTTCCTCTCGGAGGACGGGGCCACAAACATCTCCGTAATGCAGAAGGAGTCCAGGGAGAGCGGGCAGGTCTTTGACCTGAGGCTTATGGAGGAAGAGGATAAGGCCGAATTTCTTGAGAGCCTTGCAAAGGCCGGTAACGAGGACGTCTCCATAGACAAGGGCTGGTATGAAAACGAGGCGGGGCTCTTATTCTACCGCATTAAGATAGACGTGGGCGGCGAGCGGGAAATGCACGAGCTCATATACGGCACCATCATGAACGGCTACTCCCTGAACATCGATATCCACACCCTGGACACAGCCATGACCCCGGAGCAGGAGGAGCTGGTGAAGGAGATGGCAGACTCCATGGTCTTCACCAATATCCTTGAGAAGCCCCCCGAGGACACCAGCGCCGCGTTCAACACGCTGCTCCTGCTTATACTGCTGCTGGCGGCCGTTGCCGGGCCCCTTATCTATGTGCCTATAAAGAGCAGGATAGACAAGAAGAAAAAGGCCCGCCTCACCGAGCAGCTCTCCCAGTTCCACAAGCAGAACGGCAAGGATACGGCCCATGGCGACGCCGTGTATATCAACGAGACCGACTGCACCCGGGAGGCCATACGCCGCTTCAGCTACTATCAGGCCTATGTAAAAAATATCGGCGAGCTCATATTCGGGACCCTCCTCTGCATAGTAACAGTATGCGCCGCCTTCCTGATAGACTCCGTCTGGTGGATGAAGCTTGCGGCTGTGGCGGTGACGGTGTACTATGCTTATAAGCTCATCGCCATGCCCGGGGCCGTTGAGAAGATACAGATAAAGGTCCACAGCCAGGGCATGAGCAAGACCGCCCACTATACCTTCTATAACGATGTGTTCAGGGTCTCTGGCATACAGTCCGCCAACGTGGTGCCCTACTTCCAGCTCACCGAGGTGCGCCGGTGCGGCCAGTACCTGTACCTCTACTACGGCCCGGACAACGCCTACCTTGTGGACGACTACGGCTTTCAGCTTGGAGAGAGCGGGGAGTTTGAAAAATTTATCCGGGGAAAGCTTCAAAAATAAAAAATATTCCCGGGATTTTTGCGACTTTATGTATAGGAGAGCTTCTCCAAAATAAATAAAGGAGCTGAAATATATGAAGAAGCTGGGATTTTACGCGGTGATAGTCACAGCCCTGGTGTTCACCCTATGGTTCTGCACAAAGGACGGCCCGAAGCCCGACGAGGCGGCTTCGCCTCCCTTGGAGACTGTGGGCTCGGTGACTATTGAGAGCAGGTCAATGGGCAAAAAGGTGAGGGTGGAGAATGAGGAGGACATCAAAAGCCTCAGCGAGACCCTTATGACCCTCACCGAGGAGAACGGCATGATGGTGGACCTCTCAAAGGACTTCCCCGAGCACATGCGGGACTGGACCATAGAGTGGCTCTCCCCCGAGGGCGAGAGCCAGGCCGTTGTGGAGATAAGCCGCGCGGGTACGGTTTTCCGGGAGGACCAGTGCTTCAACTTCCTGGGAGGGGACATCTTTGACATGGACAGCCTTCGGGGGCTTTTGCTGGGACTTCCGGAGGTGAGGGAGCCGGAGCAGCTTCTTGACGTTGACTCCATAGCCCGGGCAAACCTGTATAGCCCTGGCGGTAACGCTGTCGTTATCCGGGATGAGCCCCTTGCGGAGCTGAAAGACATGCTCAGAGCCATGAGCTTCTATAAGAGCGACGAGAATCTGTTGGATGTTGAAGGCTGCGGGTTTAGCTTTGGGCTTTTTGACATGGAGGACCGTTCACTGGGAAATATCTCCTTTCGGGGTAATAAAACGGTATATAACCGCGCTGTCTATGGAACAGATGGGGACATTGACGATGAGTGGATAAGCCGCATGGCAGAGACTATGCCGGAGGCCAGCTACGGCGATATATATCCTGTAGTTGACTTTAAGTACAGTGAGGACCTGCTTGACTTTACCGTTCACGATGAAGGTTCAAGTGAGGGAGCTCTTGTCAGGATAACAGACCCGGAGCTGGTGGGGCGCTTTGAAGGAGAAATACAGGAGATGGAGTTCAAGGCTTTCGGCCCGGACCCGGGAGAGGAGCCCGTCTACTGCATAAGCCGGTGGTTTGCCGACGACTACCTTTCCCCCGCCGTATGGGTAATAGATGAGGAGACCATCAGGTACGGCGGCTGGCTCTATAAGCTCATGGACGGCAGAAAGTTCGACCTGGAGCTTTACGCCCAAATTACCGACCCCGAAGGCCCCTATAAGAACCATCCCGGTGTGCTGTACTGGAAGGACGGCGACCCGCCAATGCCTCGACTCACTCCCCGCCCCAGCCCCACTCCCGACCCGGAGCTGGGCCCAGAGCCCACCCCGGCCATTGAGATTATGGATAGTCCTCCGCAGGAGAAGGTGTTCGACCTTGAGGGCGGGTATATCCTTATGCAGTCAAGCGACGGAAACGCTGTAGTCATCAAGGACAAGGAGCTTGAGGGCATAGCCCGGGAGCTCAAAGGCCTCAGCTTTGGGCTTCGGGAGCAGTGCACTATCGACTCCTACTGTATGCACGCGCAGAAGGAGGACAAGGAGCGCTATCACGGAAACCCGCTCTTTACCCTCACCTGGTACGATAAGGACGGCTATAAGCGGGAGGAGTTCACCGCCCGGGGCATGGCCGGCTGGATTGACTATAACGGCTGGTACTACCAGGCTAAAGAGGGCGGCATTGACATTGAGAACCTAAAGCGCCTGAATGAGGATATGCCAGGGCCCAAGTGGTACGAATGGCGGCCTATTGAAAGGGTGCAGGAGGATATCTCCAAAGCAAAATCCCTCTGGATAACGGACGAGGACAATACCTGGGCGGCAGTGGTCACGGACACTGAGCTGCTCGGGAGGATAAGCGATAACCTGAAGGGTAAGGAGTTCTTCGCCCAAAAGGACGAGGGGGAGACAGAGGGCTATGCCTATGGGCTGGATTGGTACGAGGGAGTGCTGGGGCCCCTGGGCAGAAGCGAAAACCTGGAAACCCTTTGGGTCAGGGACAGGTACAGCATAAGAGGCGGCTATAAGCTCCGGGAGGGCGAGATAGACATGGACCTGCTGGATGAACTCTCCCGGCCCGACGGAAAGTATAGCGCCCGGGAGGGCGTGAAGTTCGTCTATATAGAGGACATAGTTCCGGAGGACAACAGAACATAACGAAAGGAAGATAGTAATGGAAAACAAATCACCAATCGGCATAATAGGCGCAATGGAGGTGGAGGTCAACAGCATTATAGCCCGGCTCGCCGGGAAGGAGAGCTCAGGGACAGCGGGGCTCCTGTTCTATACGGGAGAGCTGGAAGGGGTGCCGGTGGTGGTGGCCGAGTGCGGGCCCGGGAAGGTGAACTCGGCGGTATGCGCCCAGATAATGATTTTGAAGTATAAGCCCCGGCTCATTATAAACACCGGCGTTGCCGGAGGCGTGGGGGTGAAGATAGGGGACCTGGTCACTGCCGAGTGCTGTGTTCAGCACGACTTTGACACCACTGCCATTGGGGACCCCCTGGGCACCCTGTTCATCCGTCGGGAGGGCAGGAGCGAGGACATAATGAAGCTGCCCTGTGACCCCAACGCCAGCCGGGTGCTCATGGAGGAGGCCCGGGATATATACGGCGGGGCCCACCTTGGAGTCATAGCCACAGGGGACATATTTGTGGCGGACAAGGAGAAGAACCGCTGGCTGGGTGAGAAATTCGGGGCCAAGGCCGTGGAGATGGAGGGCGGCAGCATTGCCCAGGCATGCTATATGAACGGCGTGCCCTGCGCTGTGCTCAGGGCTATCTCAGACAGCGCCAACGACGACTCCCCGGTGGACTTCCCGGCCTTCGCCAGGGAGACGGCTGAAAAAAGCGCCGAGCTGCTCATAAGGGCAGTGCGGAAGCTCTGAGAGCAGGAGAGGGCATTATGAGAGAGATGGAACAGAGGGCCCTGTCATATCTTGGGAGGAACCCCGTGCTCTGCATGGATATGGTGGAGGCCATACGCCGGGGGGACGGCAGCGTGAGCGCCGTGCGCATGGACGGCGTGCTGATAAACGTGCCCAGAAGCGGAGCGTACCTTCTGGCCGCGGGGGATACCGCCGCCGCCGGGGCCCTGGGCGAGCTTATAAGAGGGGCCGTGCAGCTGGCTGTGCACGACAAGAAGAACGCGGAGCTCCTTGCGGACGAGCTGGGCTTCGGGACAGTGATGGAGTGCCGGGCGGCGGCATACCTGAACCCCATGCCCCCAAGGAGCCGCGGCTTCGACCTCAGCCTGGTGAAGCCCCTGACGCCCGGCCAGGAGGGCCTGATTATGGAGAGCTTCCCCGGGGAGTTCGACCGGGACGAGCTGAGGGAGCGGCTCTCGGCAGGGGCGCTGCATGGGGTCATACGGCATAAGGAGCTGCAGGGAGTAGTCGGCCTGTACCCGGAGGGGGGAATAGGAATGCTCTCTGTCCGGCAGGACCTGGGTGAGGAGGCCCCGGAGCTGCTGGGGGGCCTTATAGCATACATAACCGGCTGGTGCCTGGACAACTGCCTGGCGCCCTTTGTGCATGTCCCTGTAGAGGACGAGGGCCTTTTGGGGATATATGAGCAGGCGGGGTATACTGTAAGCGAGAAGAATATGTTCTGGCTGGCATAAAACAAGAGGTCAGGGGAGATGTCTGCGCCCCTGGCTTTTTTATGCTTGACAAAACGAACAAGTGATAGTACAATATAGGAACTAACAAACGTTAGCAAAAGGAGGGGCAAAATGCCGACCAAGGAAAAAATCATCTGGGAGGCCCTGGAACTCTTCTCTGCCCGGGGCTATGCCGCTGTCTCCGTCCGGGACATTGCCGCCGCCGTGGGGATAAGGGAGAGCTCCCTTTATAACCATTTCCCTAACAAACGGGCCATATTCGACGCCATTGTGGATATCTGCTGGACCAAAGCGGAAGAATATTATCACAGCCGCAGCCTGCCCTTCTCGGGGGACGAGGACCTCACAGCTTTTGGACGCACAGGAGATGAGCTTGAGGAGACGATACTTGAGGTCTTCGGATTTTTTTTCGAGGACCCCTGGAACACCCGCTTCCGCAGGCTCCTCACAGTCTGCCAGTTCGAGGACCAGCGCGCCGGCGAGCTCTACAGGCAGCTGTACTGCCGGTATCCTTTGGAGGTGCAGGAGAAAATATTCGCGTGGCTCATGGAAAAAGGCGTCTTCCGGCCCGGGGACCCCTCGGCGCTGGCGGGGCAGTTTTACGGCGGTGTATTCCTGCTGCTCTCTTCGGGCGAGAGCTGGGAGGGGGCGAAGCCCAGGCTCCGGGAGCATATCAGGCAGTTTGCAAAGTCAAATATGCGGAAATAAATAGAAAAGCCGCCTGTAACAGGCGGCAGGAGGTAAATATGAACACAGTGATAATCTACAGCTCAAAGACCGGCTTCACCAAAAAGTACGCCCAGTGGCTGAAGGAGGACCTCTCCTGCGACTGCTTCCCCTATGAGGAGCGGAATACGGTGGACTTCGAGAAGTACCGGGCGGTGGCCTTCGGCAGCGGGTGCTATATCGGGAAGATAAATAAGCTCGGGTGGCTTAAAAAGCAAATGCCAAAGCTCCGGGGAAAGAGGGTTGCCGTGTTCTTCACCGGCGCCATGCCCCCGGACGCCCCGGACGTTCGGCGTTTGGAGCGCGAGAATTTCACCCCCGGAGAGCTCGAGCTAATAAAGCCATTCTACCTTCAGGGCGGACTGAACTACGCCGCCATGAACCCCATAGACAGGCTCCTTATGGCGGGCTTCAGAAAAATGCTCAAATCCCATGCGGATTCCTCAAAGGAGCGGGTCATGCTGCAGAACATCCAAGAGTCCTTCGACAGCACGAAGCATGAGAGCTTAGCGCCCCTTGAGGAATATTTGAAGCAGTAATATTATTTTTAGTAGTACCTGAGCACAGCGATAACCTTCCCCAGTAGGCAGGCGTGGTCGGAGTAGATGGGCTCGAAATCCGGATTCTCCGGCTGCAGGCGCACGCCGTCCGGCTCCCGGAACAGGCGCTTCACGGTGGCCTCCTCGTCTATCATGGCCACAACAATATCCCCGTCGTCGGCAGTGGGAGTGCGCTCCACCACCACATAGTCCCCGTCAAGTATTCCCGCGTCCCGCATACTGAGCCCGATAACGTGCAGGGCAAAGAGCTCCTTGCCGCTCTTCTGGGGGAAGGGCAGATATCCCTCAATGTCCTCCACGGCCAGAATGGGCATACCGGCAGTGACCCGCCCCAGCACCGGCACCTGGGAGGTGGGCTCCGTGCCCTCAATATGGATGGAGCGGTTCAGCCCCGCGTCCCTTGAGATGTACCCCAGGCGCTCCAGGGTCTTCAGGTGGGCGTGCACCGTGGAGGTGGAGCGGAGCCCCGTTGCGGCGCATATCTCCCGGACCGTGGGCGGCACACCGGAGGGCAGGGTCTTCACTAGATAGTCGTATACCTTTTGCTGGCTTTTTGTCAAGCCGTCCATTGGGCAGCCTCCTCTTGTAGTGTTTTCCCTATTATACCATGGTTTTATTAAAAATGCAAAACGAACGTTTGGAATTTTTTTAAAAATTTTGACCGGGAAATTCTTTAAGGATTATTCATACCTCTTTAACAACTCGGGGGGCCCATAGGAGTATAATAGGCTCGTAGGGAAGAGGGAGCGGCAAAACTCCCCTTTCCGTACATGTTCTACCCTCCTCAATAATACCCCTCAAGCAAATAGGACGGACTGGTGAAAGCCGGTCCGTTCTGCTTTTTGAGCTGACCGTATAAACCTCTTGCTTTCAGGCTAAAATATCATTGCAGATACAGTTCAGCACGCTGTGCTGAGCTATACAGACTACCCCTGAAAGGAAGCGAATTTATGAACGGCAGACGCTTTTCGGAAAATAAGGCAAGACGGAACGGTTTTTACCTGGCGCTGGCAGTGTGCCTCGTGGCGGTGGGCGTGGCGGCCTGGAGCACCTTTGACGCGGTGCAGGGCTACATCGCCGCAACAGAGGAGCTGGACAGCGGCTCCAATGCAAATGTGAGCAGCAGGAGCGACGACCCCATGGCCCAGAAGTCCCCTGCCCCAAGCAGCCGGCCCTCAAAGTCCCCGGCCTCATCGACCGTGGAGGCAAAGCCCTCAGAGGCCCCCGCGCCCACACCCAAGCCCAGGGAGACCTACGTCCCAAAGCCCAGTGCCCCTCCGGAGGGGACCGCCTCCGAGCCCGCTGACGCCGAGCCCCAGGTCCCGGCCAACGCCCCCCTCTATGAGATAAGCGGCGAAATGATTTACCCGGTGAGCGGCGAGGCCGTGGCGAAGGCCTACAGCGCCGGCGCCCCGGTATACTCCGAGACCATGAGGGACTGGCGGGTCCACGCGGGCGCGGACTTCTCCGCTGAGAGCGGCGAGCAGGTCCTGGCGTGCGGCAACGGCATTGTGAAGGAGACCTATACCGACAGTATGCTTGGCAATGTAGTGGTGATAGAGCACGGGGACTACCTCTTCTCCTACTGCGGCCTGGGCGAGAATTTCCTCGTTGAGCCCGAGCAGGTTGTGACAATGGGCCAGGCCATCGGCAGCGTGACAGCCGTCCCCGGCGAGTCCGCGGACAAGCCCCACCTGCACCTTGAGGTACGCCGTGACTCGGCCTACCTGGACCCCCAGGCGGTCATCGAGGGGCAGGACTGAGCAGTCATTTTGAAAAAGCTTCGGAATTTTCCGGGGTTTTTTCTTTTTTTGCGCAAATATCCGGGGAGTTTTCGCGACTGTATCTGTAGAGGGGGGATTTTTGTGAAGCGCAGGCTAAAATTACTTATACCCATTATACTTATCGCGGCGGCTCTGTGCTCGGCTCTGGGGCTGAGCTATCACAGCGCCAAGGGGGATTTCCCCATATGGCAGGAGCCCGCCGGGCTTCTGCCGCCCAAAGAGGAGTGGCATATGGAGCCCGGGGATGACCTTGAGATAACCAGGCTCTGTGGGGAGGGGCTCGCCTGGGAGCGGCTGAGCATATCCCTAAAGCCCCCGAGAGAGGGAGTATACGATTTTTACAATGACCCGCTCCTGCTGGACTACAGCTTTCTTGGCAGGTGGCACACGGTCTACGAGGGAGAGGACTGCTACACGGTCAAATCCTTGGACGGCGGGCCGGTGAGGGTAGACCTGCGGCTCCCCTCGGGCATTTTCCACCGGGACGGAAGATACCGGCTGAGGCTGGGAAAGCGGGGCCGGGAGCCGGAGGACGCCTATGAGGTCTGCCGCTATGAGTTCACGGCTAAAAACCAGCCCGGCCCGGCGCAGGGGATGGAGCCCAACGATTTTGACAGCTGGTATGAGCCCACCTGGGACGGGGACACCGACGACGGCAGAGTCACGCTGACCTCCCTGCGCACCTATACCGACAGCGATGGGAGGGCGCTTCTGGAGTTCTCGGTGCGGCTCAATGAGGACAGCTACAGCAGGGGCATAGACTCCCGGGTAGACAGGCTTTGGCAGGGGAGCTGGTACACAGTCTCCGGCCCAGATATAGAGCGCACGGCGGCCACAGGCGGCCAAGGGGAGCCCGGCGAGGAGTTCACCGCCTCGAATGCGATACCGGAGAAGGTGCTCTGCCACCCCGGCACCTACCGCCTCTACTGGGGCCACGCGTACTACTGTGAGTTCACAGTGGAATAACGCCGAAAATACCGATTGCTCCTTGACAGAATTGCCCAGTTGTGCTATATTAGAATAATAAATATGGGCCTTTCGGGCACCTCGGGGAGTGTTCATTAAGCTTTGGAAAAGATACTGATAATTGACGACAGCCAGGTGCAGGCTGCGCACCTGAAAAGCATACTTGACGACGACTACCAGGTAACCGTTGTCCAGGAGTCGGAGAAGGGACTTGAATATGCCAGGGAGCAGGACATTTCCCTTATACTGCTGGACGTGGTTATGCCCGGGATGGACGGCTTTGTGCTTTTAAAGAAGCTTCAGGAAGAGGTCGCGACCAGGCATATCCCGGTGATACTCATAACCTCCCTCTCGGATATTGAGAACGAGCAGCGGGGGCTGACGCTGGGAGCGGTGGACTACATATATAAGCCCTTTCACCCGCTGATAGTAAAGGCCAGGGTGAATACGCATATTAAGCTCTACCAGTACAGAAAGCAGGTGGAGTACCAGTCCATGACCGACCAGCTCACAGGCGTTGCGAACAGGCGGCGCTATGAGCGCACCAGCGAGCAGAAGTGGCAGGAGGCGGTACGCCTTAAGGTGCCGTTCTCCATCTGCATGATGGATATAGACCACTTCAAGAAGTTCAACGACACCTTCGGGCACCCTGCCGGAGACACGGTGATATCCTCTGTGGCGGGCACAGCCGGGTCCTATCTCCGGCGGAACACGGACTTTCTGGCGAGATACGGCGGCGAGGAGTTCGTGGCCTTCATGATGGGCGACGAGGCGCAGCAGGCCTTTGAGCAGATGTGCCGGGTGCGAAGGGCCGTGGAGGAGTTGCATATCCCCCACTGCGGCTCAGTATCCGAGTGGGTCACCATAAGCATAGGGGGGACCACCGTGCGGCCAAAGCGGGGGGACTCCTTTGGCACCTATCTGAAGATAGCGGACGCCATGCTGTATGACGCCAAGAGGTTCGGGCGCAACAGGGTGGTCTGGAACAACGAGAATATGAGGCAGCTTACAGAGTAAAATTAGCGCCTGTACCTTTTGCGGTACAGGCGTTATTATTTTCAGTCAGAACAGCTTCGTGCCCCCCTGACGCACAAGATGGGCGATTATTGCTATGATAAAGCCCAGGGCCGCGCCGCATACGGCCTCGCGTATCCGGTGGCCCAGGGATTCGTTGAGCTTTGGTATCAGCTCCTGCAGGGCCCTTTTGCCCTCCGGGTCCGCGCCCTCCTGCTCAAGGTACTCGACTATATGGTTTATGGCCTTTGCATGGAGCCCCGCCGCCCAGCGCACGCCGGTGGCGTCGTACATGACTATCATTGCCAGGATGAAGGAGAGGGCGAAGATGGGGGAGTTGAAGCCGTACATATAGTATGAGGTCAGCAGCACCGAGCAGGTCAGGGCCGAGTGGGAGCTGGGCATTCCCCCGGCCCCGGCCAGGCGGTGCCTGTCGAACTGCTTGTGCTTTATTGCGTCTATCAGGGCCTTTAGAAGCTGGGCCGAGGCCCAGGATATTATCGCCACATTTATCAGCGGGTTCGATATGAGAACAGACAGGTCCATTTATAAAATCCTTTCAGGGGTTTATGGTGCGTTTGCCTAAGGCGCTTCCGGCCGCCGGGCCAGCTCAAGGTCCACGGTGTAGTACACTGTCATGACCCCGCCGCGGCGGGTAATCGCGTCGTATATCCCGCCAAAGAGCCCCTCCCGGCTCTCCGGGTCCAGGGACATATGGTCCGGGTAGGTCCTGAGCAGGGCCATATAGCCCTCGGCAGTAAAGTCCTTCCTGAACCCATACAGGCGGAACTCCGTCTCAGTAAAGCCGTACTTTTTCGGGGCGGCCAGGAGCCTCTCGCCGTCGTCCTCAGTCAGAGGGCGGTACTCGCCTTTGCCCCCTCGCATATACCGGCGGTAGAGCTCATAGACCTCCCCGGTGAGCTCCCGGCGCTCCCGGTCCGGGCCGGCATGGTAGGCAAAGCGGGCGAAGGCCCCGCCCGGGCGCAGCAGGTCATATACCCGCCTATAGCCGTACTCCTCCGGGAGCCAGTGGAAGGCTGTAGCGGCATATATCAGGTCGAAGGCGCTATTGGGGCTCTCAAAATCCTGAAGGGTGAGCTCATGCAGCGTGAAGCCGCTCATGCCCCCAAGCCTAGCCCTAGCAATGGCCGCAAGGCTCCCGCCGGGCTCAAGGCCCACAAGCTCGCAGCCCGTCTCAAGCACGGGCCCCGAGGCCTTCCCGGTGCCAAGGCCTATCTCAAGGACCCTGCTCTCTTTCCCTATGGGCTGATATTTGAAAATATCCCTGTAGAGCTCCTTTGGATACTCCGGCCGGGCCGCGTCATAGTCGCCGGCCTGCCTGTCAAAATTGCGCTGAAACTCAACAGCCATATCTCAGTCCTCCCTCCCTCTCACAGACTCAAGTCCGGTGGTGAAGGTTATCCTGCCGCCGGTGCTCTCTGCAAGTATGGTGCCATCCTCGTCGGTGCGGTAGGTGATTATATCCATGCCGCCCAGCTTTTTGATGGTCTCCCGGTGGGGGTGCCCGTAGCGGTTGCCTGTCTCACAGCTTATAACGGCGTAGAGGGGGTCCACTTCCTCCAAAAACTCGTCGGAGGTGGAGGAGGATGAGCCATGGTGCCCGCATTTTAGCACATCCGAGCGGAGCATATACCCGTCCTCAAGGATTATCTTCTCGCTGGCCTCCTCGGCGTCCCCGGTGAACAGGAAGGAGCTTTCGCCGTATACCAGGCGTATCACCGCCGAATAGTTGTTGGCCCCATCCCAGTCCGCGTCCACCCTGGGGGACATGACCTGGAACTGCGAGCCCGGAGGGGACTCGATTATGGCGTCCTCGTGAAGCTGGTTTATTGTAAGGCCCTTTTCCTCCGCAGCGTCCAGGAGCTTCTCATAGGCCGTAGTGGTGGGGGTCCTGTCCTCGGGGAGCAGGGGCATGTATACCGCCCCTATGTCAAAGCGCTGGATAATCCTTGCCATGCAGCCCATATGGTCGGTATGTGGATGGGTGCATACCAGCGCGTCTATCTGATTTACTCCCAGGCCCTTCAGATAGTCCGTGAGGCCGTCGGCGTACTCATACTCGCCGGTGTCTATGAGCATATTGAAATAGCCCGCCTCCCCGGGTATGCGTATCAGCTCGCTGTCACCCTGGCCCACGTCCAGAAAGTACACCTGAAGTGGGCCCTCAGCCGTCCCCTCTGGCAGCGGCACGGAGCTCACGCCCTCCGGGGCCCCGCCGGAGAGGTTTACCCGGCTTGAGAGCAGGAACAGCGCTATCAGAAGCACCAGGCCCGCCACCGGGCCCAGGCTGTATTTATTCCGTTTCTTGTTCATTCTATACCTCCAGTCTTTATATCCGCTGGCAGTATTATAACACGTGGCGAAGGGGTTTGAACAGCCCCAAAAAATATTTTGGAAAAAATTTCCCTTTGCTATTGACTTTGCTCTCGGCAAAATGTTAGAGTGTCTATGCGGCCGCCGAAAGGAGTATAAACATGACAGAGAGAGAACAGCTCAGACAGGATTTAATAAGGCTCGGAGTGCGCGAAGGGGATGCCCTGCTGGTGCACTCCTCCATGAAAGCCCTGGGGACGAAGCTCTCCCCGGAGGAGGTCATAGACATATTGCAGGAGGCCGTGGGGGAGCCAGGCACGCTGCTAATGCCCGCGCTCACCTATGAGAACGTCAGCGGGGAGCACCGGGTCTTCGAGAGGGAAAGCACCCCGCCCTGCATAGGGCTCCTGCCCACCGTGTTCTGGAAGCAGCCGGGGGTTGAGCGGAGCGTGCACCCCACCCATTCGGTATGCGCAAGAGGGGCTTTAGCCCACAGGCTTACCGTGGGGCACCAGATGGACGATACCCCCGTGGGCCCCCACTCGCCGTTTATGCAGCTGGCTGTAGTGGGCGGGAAGCTGCTCTTTATCGGGGATATTCTCGATAAGTGTACCTTCATGCACGGCATTGAGGACATAGTAAAGCCGCCCTGGATACGTTATGGCGGCACAATATCCTACGAGGTAGACGGAAGGGAGCGGTACTTCGCCCGCCAAAGCGAATATGGCTGGGGCCAGGAGTTCCAGCGTATCGGGGACATTTTGGAGGAGCCGGATATTCTCAGGGGCAGGCTTCTGAACGCAAATTCGTATCTCATAGACGCCCGGGCCCTGCTTGCCGTAGGGCTCATGGAAATGCGCGCAAACCCTTACGCCTTTGTGACCGACATCTCAAAGTGGATATAATCACATAACGAACAGGGCCCGGAGCATAATCTCCGGGCCCTGACTTTATGTTTTATTGGCCGTAGTAGGCGCTGGCCCCGTGCTTGCGGAGGTAGTGCTTGTCCAAGAGCTCCTGCTGCATTCTCTCAGCCTTAGGTTCCAGCATAATGGCGTGCCAGTCCATAAAGGCCACCTCCTCCATGACCACGGCGTTGTGCACGGCGTTTTTAGGGTCAGTCCCCCAGGCGAAGGGGCCGTGGCTGTGTACCAGCACCCCGGGTATGCTCATGGGGTTGGTACTGCCCTTAGTGAAGGTCTCGACTATCACGTTCCCGGTCTCAAGCTCATACTTCCCGGCTATTTCCTCTGGGGTCATCTTTCTGGTGCAGGGGATGTCCCCGTAGAAATAGTCCCCATGGGTGGTGCCCATGGCGGGTATGCACCGCCCGGCCTGGGCGAAGGTGGTTGCCCAGCGGCTGTGGGTGTGCACTATACCCGAGAGCTCCGGGAAGGCCCTGTAGAGCGCCAGGTGGGTGTCCGTGTCGCTGGAGGGTTTCCACCTGCCGTCAACCCTCTCCCCGGTTTCAAGGTCAACTACGACCATATCCTCTGGTCCCATGCCATCATACTCGACCCCCGAAGGCTTTATCACCATCAGCCCCCGTCCCCGGTCTATCCCGGACACGTTGCCCCAGGTGAAGGTCACGAGCCCGTATTTGGGCAGCATAAGGTTTGCCTCGCAGACCTCTCTTTTCAGTTCCTCTAACATAGCCGCCCTCCTTATTATACCCGCACCCAGACGCTCATCTCGCCCTCGCCCCGGTTTGCCCAGGCGTAGTAGGGGACGAGCGTCAGCTTTGCGGGGGATTCCTTCAGCGGCGCATAGTCCGAGTAGAGGGGAGCGCCCTCAGGAGGCAGCTCAGTGCGGAAACCCTCGAGCTCAAGGGCGCGCATTTTATGCCCGCATATCTCGGTTTCGCTGACTACAGCCTTATCCAGAGCGCCGGCGTCCACCCTCAGCAGGTGCAGGTTCTCTCCGTTGTCCGCCTGCTCGAGGCAGTAGCAGATGGGCCCTCTTGTCACCGCAGCTCTGCCCATATCCTCCCGGACCCTTGGGTCGGCGGCGCTCAGGCGCACGTCCATGGGGAAACTGAGCTCAACCTTGTCTCCGTCCCTCCATATGCCGGTAAAGTAGGCATATCCGTCCCGCTCATCAGGCACCATGCCCCCGGGACCTGCCACGGCAGGCTTTTTGCACCAGCCCGGGAGCCTGAAGGCCAGGGTGCAGCTTACAGGCTCGTCTGTATGCACGGTCACAGCCGCCTCTCCCTCCCAGGGGACACTGCTCTCAAGGGTGAGCTTCATGCCGTTGGAGGCGGTCAGCTGTGCGCCCATATAGAGGTGGATGAAGACAGCGTCCTCCCTCTCGGTAAAGGCATAGGCCGCCGCGGAAGTGGTTATCCGGGCGATATTCGGCGGGCAGCAGGCGCAGCCGAACCACTTCTGCCGCACAGGCTTCACATGCTCGAGCCTCTTGTCCGTCTTGCAGGCGGCGGGGTTTACCTCCAATGGGTTCACATAGAAGAAGCTCCTGCCGTCAAGGGCCATGCCGCTGAGCACGGTATTGTACATGGCAAGCTCCATCACGTCGGCGTACTCTGCCTTAGGGCTTATCTCAAGCATACGCCTTGCGAAAAACGCCAGGGATATGGCCGCGCAGCTCTCAGAGTAGGCCGTGTCGTTGGGCAGGTCATAGGGATAGGAGAAGGCCTCCCCCACAGCCGTGCCCCCTATGCCGCCGGTTATATACAGCTTCTTCTTTATGATATCCTCCCACAGCCGCTCGCAGGCCCCCAGCATTGACTCGTCCCATGTGAGCCGGGCCGCGTCCGCCATGCCGGAGTAGAGGTACCCGGCCCGCACCGCGTGTCCCACGGCCTCCTCCTGCTCCCTTACAAGCTTATGGGCCTGGTAGTAGGCATAGGGCGAGGGGTCGTTCTCAGGCTCATGCCTGCCCTCGTCTATGGCCCGGCGCTTCTCCTCCAGGAGGAAATAGTTGGGCTCGGCACCCCGCTGGTCGAGGAAGAAATTTCCTAAGTTCAGATACTTTTCCTCATGGGTGAGCTCATAAAGCCTAAAAAGCGCCATCTCCGCTATCTCGTGCCCGGGGTAGCCTTTACATTTGCCCTCTTCGGGGCCGAAGCACTGGTCTATATAGTCCGCATACCTCTTGGCGGCGTTCAGGAGCTTATCCTTGCCCGTGGCCTGGTAGTACGCCACTGCGCTCTCGATAAGGTGGCCCATGCAGTAGAGCTCGTGGTGGTCTTTGAGGTTGGTGAAGGCCCCGTCCATGCCGTTTAGTATGTAGTAGGTGTCCAGATACCCGCTCTCGTGCTGGGCGGCGCATATAATGTCTATGGCCCCGTCCACGTTGGCCTCAAGCTCAGGGTCGGGGTGGTTCTGCAGGGAGTAGGCCGCGGCCTCCACCCACTTGTAAAAATCCGAGTCCTGGAACACGAAGCCGTAGAACCTGTCCGGGTCGGGGTTATCCTTATCCTCAGGGAGGGTCTGAAAGCCCCGGAAGGTATACTGAGGCTCCGCAAAGCCCGGCCGGGCCCTGCGCTCATTGAGCCTTGCCGCCGCCCGGAAGTTGTGCATGCAGAAGCTGGGCTCCGCCCCCTCCACACGGTCGTTAAGGGCCTCCCACTGGTAGGGTATTACCTCCCGGCGCACCGTCTCCTGGACCTTTTGCCAGAAGGGGTCTGTGACCTTTACCCTTTTTATGTCTATAGGCCTGCTGAAATTATTTTTATCCATGATAAACCTCCTTTTCAGTAGATTCTTCCTCACGCCCCCAGAGCCCAATAGGGCAGGCCATGAGCTTTTTTGCCGCGCGGACCTCCGCAAAGCACCCGCACTGGGCGCAAATGCCGTTTTTGAGCTCCCCGCACTCCCGGCAGATATCCAGCCGCCGGGAGTATGTGCCCGGGCCCGCCTTCTGCTCTGGGGGCAGACTATCTATATATTTATATATGGACTTAAAGTATTCGCCGTCCAGCTCCATCAAAAGGCAGCGCTTGCATACAGGCCCTGTCATCTCAGTGTGAAGGCCGTGACCGAGCAGGCCGGGAGTTTTGCTTTAAACCCGCCGCCGGTGAGCTCTGCGGCCAGGGGAGCGGGCTTCACCCTGTCCGTGGCGTCGAAGTCGTTATACGCGCCGGTCTCCCCGGTGAGCGTGCGCCCGGAGATTTCGCTGAACCTGCCCGCGCCAGTAACGGCGCAGTCAAGGTCCGCGCTTTCAGTGTCGCTGAGGTTGGCAATAGTCACAAGCACCGCGCCGTCCTCACCCTGGCTTGCGGAGATATGCAGGTCCGGCACCGGGCACTCGGACCCGCCAATAAGGGACGTCTCAACATAGCTTTCAAGCTGCCTTGAGCCCTGGTGCCCCTTGTACATCTCGAACACATGATAGGTGGGGGTGAGCACCAGCTTGTCCCCCTCAGTGAGCAGCACCGCCTGCAGGACGTTCACCGCCTGGGCAATATTCGCCATTACAACGGTGTCACAGTGGCTGTTGAAGATATTCAGGTTTATGGCGGCCACAAGGGCGTCCCGCATGGTGTTCTGCTGATAGAGGAACCCCGGGTTAGTCCCCGGCTCCACATCGAACCATGTGCCCCATTCGTCCACACAGAGCCCGACCTTCCTGTCCCCCTGATACTCTTTTATAATGCGGCTGTGGTTCTCCACAAGCTCTTCCATAAAGAGAGTGTTATGCAGGGTGGAGTAGTATTCCTCCCTGGTAAAGCCCGTGGCAGGGCCCTTGTCCTCCCAGCGCTTTGTGCGGGGGCGTGTGTAGTAGTGCATGCTCACAGCGTCTATAAAGCGCCCGGCCCGCTCCATAACCACCTTCGTCCAGTTATAGTCCCCTTCGCTGGCTCCGGAGGCTATCTTATATATGGGGCGGCCACTGTCATAATTGCGCAGGTAGGTGGAGTACTGCCGGCAGAGGTCCCCGTAGAACTCCGGGCGCATATTCCCGCCGCACCCCCAGGCCTCGTTGCCGATACCCCAGTATTTCACGTTCCAGGGCTCCTCCCGGCCGTTCTGACGGCGCTCCTGTGACATGGGGGACTGGCCGCCCATATTGCAGTATTCCACCCAGTCGGAGAACTCCTGCACAGTCCCCGAGCCCACATTTCCGGAGATATATGGTTCGCAGCCCAGCTGTGCGCAGAGCTCAAGAAATTCGTGGGTGCCAAAGCTGTTATCCTCAGTGACCCCGCCCCAGTTGGTGTTCACTATTCTTTTGCGGCTCTCCCTTGGGCCTATGCCGTCCCGCCAGTGGTAGGTGTCCGCAAAGCATCCGCCGGGCCAGCGGAGCAGGGGAATGCCCATCTTTTTGAGGGCTTCCACCACATCCGTGCGCATGCCGTTCACATTGGGTATGGCGGAATCCTCCCCCACATATATGCCGTTATATATGCACCTGCCCAGGTGCTCGGCGAAGTGGCCGTAGATATTCCTGTTAATCGTCCCTTTGGAGCGGCTGCCGTTGACTATTGCCTTTGCCATCTTTTAAGCGCCTCCTTCTTATTATTACCGTATCGTTCCGGTGCCTGCCTGGAAAAAGCCCATGGCTGCCGCGGCGGCGAGCAGGGCCTCGGCGAAGCCCACCAGCACCATCAGCACCAGCAGTATTGTGCGTACCACGCCGAGCCCCGGCGGTGGCGGCTGGGGAGTAAATGCCGGGACCTCTTGGAGTTCAGTTTCTTGGTTCATACTGACAAATTCCTCTTATTCACGTATTATTTTTTATAGTATAGGAGCGCTCAGCCTATGTCCGGCTCTCCGCGAAGGGCTATGGACTCTCCCGCCCGGCCCTCGGTCTCGAAAAGGATTATCTCATTCTTGCCCTTTTTGAGCATGGGCCCGGGGATGTACAGCCGCCGCTGGGGGCCGATATCCCAGAAGCGCCCGATGTTCACGCCGTTCACAAAGGCCGCGCCCTTGCCCCAGCCCTCAAAGTCCAGGAAGGTGTCGCCGGGCTCGTCTATGTCAAAGGTGAAGCGGTAGAAGGCGGGCAGGCCCTCCTCATATCCCTTGGAAAAGTCCAGCCGGCTGAGATTGTCCAGGGGCAGGGGGTACTGCTTCCAGCCGTTATGCCAGTGGCCGTTGAGCCAGACGCCGCCCTCTATGCCCTTGCGCTGCTCCTCGAGCCTTACGGCGAAGTTCACCCGTCCCAGGTCCTCCACGAGGATATCCATGGGTACGCCCTGCTCAAAGCCCACGTCGAGCTCCCGCTCCTCCAAAAGCTCCCTGTCCATGAGGGTGATGACGGGCTTTCTGTCCACGAACACCTGGGCCCGGTCGTTGGCCTTGTGCAGGCGCAGGCGGCGAAGGTGCTCCTCGGTGCGCAAATCTGAGTGGTAGAGTATATAGCCGTAGCTCTGGCCCAGTTTCTCCATGGGCTGGGGGAAGGTGCTCTCTATGGGGGAGCTCAAATCATCCAGCACGGAGAACAGCCCCACCTTTTCACATACCGGGATTTTGCCGTAGTCCCTGCGCTTAATCTCGGCAGTGAGCTTAACCTCCGGTATCTCCCTGTACTTACTGATAATCTCTTTAAAGCGATTATACTTCTCGGTTATCTGCCCGTCCTCGGTGAGGATGGCGTCGTAGTCGTAGGAGGCGGTGTCGGGGGTGAGCTTTTCATAGTAGTTCGCGCCGTTCATGAAGCCGAAGTTCGTGCCGCCCTCGAACATGTAGAAGTTCACATTGCCCAGCTCCAAAAGCTTGTCAAGGTCCCTGCAGGCCCCCTCCAAGTCCCCGGTCATGTGCTTATCATTGCCCCAGGCGTCAAACCAGCCTATCCAGAACTCCATGCACATCAGCGGCGTATTGGGCCTGAACTTCTGAAGATACCCGAAGGCCTCCTCAGCCCTAGACCCGAAGTTGGCAGTGGCTAATACACCGTCCATGGTGCCGCCGTGGAGCATGTCAAAGGTAGGCCCGTCCGAGGTGCACAGGGGCACAGTGACCCCCAGCTCCCGCATAAGGTCCCGAAGCCACTCTATGTACTTCTTATCGTTTGCATAGGAGCCGTACTCGTTCTCCACCTGCATCATAATTACCGGCCCGCCCTTATCAATCTGCAGCGGGACAAGCTTCTTCATAAGCACCTCATAGTACTCCCGCACATGCTTTAAATACGGCTCATAATACACCCGAAACCGCATTCCGTCCTCCCGGAGCAGCCACGGCGGGAGGCCCCCCAGCTCCCACTCGGCGCAGATATACGGCGAGGGCCTTAGTATCACAAAAAGCCCCAGCTCCTGCGCCGTGCGCACAAAGCCCTCCACGTCCAGCATTCCCTCAAAGCGAAACTCACCCTTTTCGGGCTCGTGCATGTTCCAGGGGATGTATGTCTCAACTGTATTACAGCCCAGGGCCTTGAGCTTTTCCAGCCTGTCCCGCCAGTACTCCGGGACCACCCTGAAATAGTGTATGGACCCGGAAATCACCTTAAAGGGCTCGCCGTCCAGATAAAAGCGGTCTCTCACTTCAAATTTCATATAAAGTCCTCCTTGAGGTTTATAACCCCATTATACCGCCCGGCGCACAAGGTGTCAATTACCAATTGGGCAAAACCCCAACATAAAGTGCCGCCCCGGTCAATCGGTAAATAGGGTATATCCGAACGGAAAATAAATTTCTCAAAAACCCTTATTTTCTCAAATATATGGCCGATATATGAGGTGTAAGAGGCAAGAACCTACTCTGTTCGGAAAAGAAAGGATTCCGAACGCACCCTCAAAATCTCCCCCGGTCCGCGGGCCGGATGAGATATATACGCGCCCCTAACCCCACTCGGCCGGTGGGACCAAAGGCGCGGCGCCCGGCGAGGAACGCTGGGATACAAACTACGCAAAAATAATTTAAAAGGAGAAAAATTATGCGTATTCAACACAATATTCTTTCAATGAACGCCTACAGGAACTACACCAACAACACTTCCGCTCTTGGCAAGAACCTGGAAAAGCTGAGCTCCGGTTATAAGATTAACCGCGCCGGTGACGACGCCGCCGGTCTGGCTATTTCTGAGAAGATGCGCGCCCAGATTAAGGGCCTGGAAGCCGCTCAGAAGAACGTTAAGGACGCAACCAGCCTCATCAAGACTGCTGAGGGCGCTATGCAGGAAATCCAGGACATGCTCAGCCGCATGAAGTATCTGGCTACTCAGTCTGCCAACGGCACCTATGAGGATGACGTTGACCGCGAGAACCTGCAGATGGAAGTAGACCAGCTGTTGGAGGAAATCGACCGTATAGCCGACAGCGCCAACTTCAATGGCATTCACCTTCTTGACGGCACGTTTGGTAACAGTTCCTCTACAAGCACCGACACCCTGACGGATGCAGATATTACCGCGCCTACGGCTTTAAATGCTTCTTTTAGTGACGGTGTTGCTTCAACTTCCGAAGCTACTGCTGATTTTGACTTTGCGGGTATTGCATTTGCAAAGGACGGCGATGTAACAGTTAGTGTCGGAGGCAAGGATTACAATGTTGCTGTAACGAAGGACATGACGGCAGCTGAGTTTGCAGATGCCTTTGTTACTGCTTTCAATGCTGATAAGCTGACTGACACTGGTGCTGGTGATTTTACTGCTGCTGTTGACAATACAACCGACACCAAGGTTGTGCTTACTTCTGCAAACAAGGCAGCTGTTACCGACTCTGCTCTGTCAACTGCTCTCCAGGCTGGCCCCACGATTGCTGCTGCTGAGGCTGCTCCCGCTGGCCAGGCTGATGGTGCTGATGGAACTGCCGCTACGCTTACTGCTGCGATTTCACTCACTGGTACTGCAACTAATGGCGAAAGCTTTACTATTACCAGCACAGGCGGCGATACCGACCTGAATATGACCGTGACATCCGACGGAACAAATTGGACAGTTACTGGTGCACCTCAGGGCTATACTGCCACATTTGATGGGACTGACTTCACTCTGACTGCGGATGAAGTTGGAGCAAAGGGCGTTGACTTCGGTACTGTTGCAGTAACCAATACTGGTACAAATATTGGCCTCACTGCTGTTGCGCTCAATGGTACACCAACTTTCACTGACGGCACCGATGCTGGTGGCGACAACAACCAGACCACAACAACCGGCGGCAGACCGTTCCAGATTGGCGACTCTTCCGGTGAGCAGCTCTTTGTTACTATTTCCGACATGCACACCGACAAGGGTATGAATGTTGCCGGTCTTAAGGGTGTTGGAGTTTCAACCATCGACGCTGCTAACGCTGCTATTGACACTGTCAAGACAGCTATCAACTTTGTTTCCAGTGTCCGCGGTCAACTTGGCGCTTACCAGAACCGCCTCGACCATACCGCCAACAACCTGAGCGTCATGCACGAGAACATCCAGGACGCCGAGTCCACCATACGCGACACCGACGTAGCCGACGAGATGATGGCATACACCAAGAACAACATCCTGATTCAGTCCGCTCAGGCGATGCTGGCTCAGGCAAACGCTGTGCCCCAGGGCGTTCTGCAGCTCTTGCAGTAAGAGTATCTGCACAGAATATTGGGGAGAGGGATGGGCCTTCGGGCCCATCCTGTGTTTTTGCAAAAAAAGAGGCCGGACCCGGGGATGGGTCCGGTCTTTTGCTCATTTTAGGGATTCGTACTTTTTCTTGGTGGCAAGGCCGCCGCGGATATGGCGCTGGGCCTTGTTCACGGCGAGGATATTTTTCACGTCCCGGTAGAGGCCCCGGTCGATATACTTCAGGCGCTGGGAGACGTCCTTATGCACCGTGCTCTTGCTTACTCCAAACTGCTTTGCGGCGCATCGGACGGTGGCCTTGTTTTCCACGATATACTCCCCGAGCTTGGTAGCGCGGTCGTCGATAACATTGTTTGACATATAGGGCACCTTCTTTCGGTGCTATATATGTATGCGGGGGGAGGGGGATTTATGAGGGGGGACGGATATAGTGTACATAAAAGAAAAGGCTGTCCGAAGTTGTGT
>JAETSR010000013.1 GCA_021769555.1 Clostridiaceae bacterium | reverse complement strand
CTTTGCCGGACTTAATCATGCTGGTCAGTCTCGCTTTGCCTCTGGTCTTTCCAGACTGCGTGATCTCCTGCTTCAAAGCTGACGCCAGCAGAATGGCAACTTCTTTTGCAGCCGAACCGGTCAGCTTTGCGGCAACCTCGAAACCCTCAAGGGATAACCGGACAACCTGTTCCGCTGCGTCACCGCTGCTTGTCATGGAACCTCCTCTCCTTTCTTTGCATGATTTCTTCCTCTGCGATGACCTTCTCCAGCTTCTCTTGAATCACGCCGGAGCGCCCCGCAATTCCATCACAGAGTTTTAATTCCCTGCGGAGCATTTTCAACTTCTCGGAGATCTCAGAAATCTCGCCCTTTGCCGCTGACAGCCTTTCATCTGATAGTCCCACTCTTCGGATTTCATTTCGGAGATGCGTTCTGTCAGCGGTAAGCGCCTTGACTTTCTCCTCTACCGAGGCTTTGTACGAAAAAAGCTGCTCGGCAGTACCAATGTGGTGTCTGCATAGCAGCTTGGTTTGTGCGGTCAGCTCGTCCAGCTTCATCAGGTCATCTCTCAGGAGGTAGTGAACCTTTGTTGGACTCTGCTTTTTATACTTCGGCAGATAGCCGAGCTTGTAGCAGTAATAGAGGTAGCGTCCTTTGATGCCGCCCACCTTGCGGATACGCCGTTCACGAGTGACAAGGGCATACTGGCGTGACTTGGGCGTTTCCCTTTGGAATGTTCTGAGCAAGACCTCTCCCTGATTCTCTTTCAGCCGCTCCATGATCCGGTCATTGGCATACTCGTCTCCGAGCCGGTATAGGCGGATAGGCTTCTTGCTGCCCTTGGGCAGAATCGTCCAGTATTTGTGCCGGTCGTTGAAGTCAAAAGAGTAGCCCATCTCTTTCAGAGCATACTCAAGCTGCTTTCGGTTGGAGCTTTGGGCAATGGCTTCATCGAGAGCTTTTCGCACCACATTGTACCTTGTGGGCATTCCCGCCTTGTCCATTACGGTCAGGTGAACGGACGGTTGATTGCGCTGCGGATTCTTTATTACATGAAGCCCATACTTTTGGCAAATCTCATCTGCGACATGGTGGAACTTGAACCACGCCTTTTCTTCGCCATGCAAGCGCTTCCCATCCACATAGGATACAGAGTTTATAACAAAGTGACAGTGCAGGTGTTTCGTATTCAGGTGAGTAGTCACCACCACCTGAAATCGCTTGCCCCATACTTCATTGGCAAACTCCATGCCGATTTTCTGCGCAGCTCCGGTGTGATGTCCTGCTCCTTAAAGCTCAGGTAGCCATGATAGGCTTGGATTCCGTCTGGCTTTCCAAATTGCTCTTTGACAGTGACAAACTGCTCTCGTGCTGTGTCCACATTGCAGTTGATACCCTCGCAGAAATACTCATGCTCCGTTTTTTCTTCGTCCTTTGCGTAAGCAAGCACATCCCGAAGCGTCTGATAATCCTCAAGAGAGTAATCCCGCAAAGCCTTATCCGTCTTTTCGGGATTGGTGGCGTAGTCCAGCACCGCTCCGAGCCTGACCTTTACTGCCCACAGCTTTGTTACTGCCACTTCAACTCGCTCTGATCTGGTCGCAGGAACTCTCGCTCCACATCAGCCTGAAACTTATGCCAGCGCTGCGCTTCCTTTGCAAGCGTCGGAGCGTCGATGAAGTTCAGGGCATTCGCCTTTGCCGAGAGCTGGTGAATGTTGTTGCCGATGGCAGACAGTTCCCGCATGACATCGTAGAAACGGTCATCGGGCTTCTCTCTGGGTTCATACCCTTTGAGAAGCAGACGGACAAGCGCAGCTTCCGTCAGGCAGGTGCGCTTGGACTTCTTCTGCAAGTCCTGTGCTTCCGCTTTGGAAAACCAAAACTGTTTTTTTACGGTTCGCTTCATAAGCAAACTCTCCTTTCTAAATTGGGGTATTAGGGGGAACCCCTAACGAGGTATATACCGTTTTTTCTCCGATAGGAGTAAAAAGGGTCTGCTCGTTAAGATGATGCAGTCTCTCCCAACCCCGCCGTTCTCTCGCAGATTATCGCTCCATTTCCTTTGAAACAGGCTTATAGGGAACGGCTGCGATGCCGGTTTCAGTGCGGAAGAACCGCTCAGGATTCTTGAACTTCTCCTGATACTTCTTCGCCAGCGCAGGGGTCAGGCTCTCAAAACTTCCACTCTCGATGGGCGCTGCGGCAATGAAAAAATCTCCCGCAATGATGTCGATCATCTCACGAGAGTCATCCTTCATATAACAGCGCTCCACCTTCCAACCGTCCTTGCCGCCAAACTCGTCCGCCATATACTGCTCCAGACGAACACCACGGTCTGTCCCGTCAAGGGCTTCAGCAAAGATGGAATAGCCGCCTTTGTTCGGCTGAAAGGCTTTGTTGTCGCTGGACACCACATAGGTTCTGGACTCCAAGGAATACGGCTTTGTGAAGCTGTCCTGCGAGAAAACGATATAGCCGGTGACATGACCGCCGTACTCTTTTTCCACCTCCTGAAAATGCTTTTTCATCTCCTGATAGGTCATGTCAACCTCCACCGGCTCGGCGTAAATTGCCCGATTCAGAGGCAGTCCGTTGACCTTTCCTTTCTCGTTGCAGATGAGCGCCACCTCGTCCGCAAAGGGCATATACTCTTCAATGTCGCCGCCGACAACTCTCTGCATTGCCGCCAGACTGTCCTCAATTCTGATAAGCTGCGGCGTTTTCTCTGGCTGCACAAGCAGCACCTCGATGGTCTTGAGATGGTCAAAATCGCAGAACCTCTCACTCTTCTGTGCCTTTTCAGGTTCAAAGGAAACCTCCTGAAAACCAAAGCTGTCACAGAAATAGAAGCCTGCTTTTACCTTGTCGGCATCTACCACCTCCACCACATCGGAGACCGAAAGAGAACGGGCTTTATAGCCGGTGGGGTGGTTACGGTTAAAGACGGCGTACACATCTTCAAGGCTTCTGCACTCAACAGTACCCTCAAATACGCTGTCATAGATCGAGCTGTCAAGGTTCATGCCGCCCTGCTTTTTCATCAGGAAGTCGCTCCCCATGAAAGCGAGGCGCTCAGGATCACGGTCTGTGTTTACCTGATAGATTCTAATTTTCATCAGCGCTCACTTCTCCTCTCACTGTGTTTTTCTCTGGAAATGCCCAGCTTCCGACAGAGGAAATCGTTATAATCCTTGCCGTACTGCGGTGGGCAATCTGCTATCTCATACCTACCTGCCAGCTTCGCTTGGATAGCCATACTCGCATTTCTTCCCGCAGCATCGTTGTCAAAATGAAGAGAGATTTTCCGCACCTTGGGGTTCTCAGATAGGAACCGAGATAGCGCCATAGGGGTTTTGCTCTCCTCTGGTCGCTTCTTTGACAGGTACACACCGGAGAGGGAAACAAGGTCATTCGCCCTCCAGTCCCGTCCAGCCATCACCTCCAGTGTGGCATAGGAAAGCAGGTCTATGGCACACTCGAACAGGTGAAGTTCACCACTTTCCCCGTCCGCTATCCGAAAAGAATAGTGCTTGTCGCTGCCTGAGCAATCCCCATGATACGGCTGCTGTTCGTCGCCCGAAACGCCGCATATCTGGGCTTTTGCTCTCTGTCATAGCCTACGAAAACAGCGTTGTGATAGGGCAGGCTCTCATAAATAAGTCCCTGAGAAATGCAGCTTTCGATGATACCGTAGTCAATCCCTCTGCCGAAAAGATATTCTGTGACTCTATCTGTCGTGGAGCTTCTTTCCGGCAGAAGCAAGATCTTCGGTTCATCTTTTTTCGGCGCAGCGCATACCTCACTTGGCATAACCGCTGCCCTACCCATCAGCGTTTCAACGGCTTCCACAAAAGAAACGCCCCTGACTTTTACGAGATAGTCAAGGGCGTTATAGCCGCCGATCTGGTGCGACCACCACATCCATTTGCCGTTGGAGATCTTCAAGCTGTCATGGGTACGGGTGGTGTAGTTGTTAGATGAAATGCGAACAAGCTCGTGCGGGTCACAGGCTTGCAAATAGGTCAGCAGGTCAATCTGTCTTGCCTGTTCAATCACCTCCGTTGGGATATATGGCATCGCTTCTCACCGGCTTTCCCTTGCGTGATTCCGCTTGATAACCTCATCGGCTCGGCTCTCGATGCACGCACGAATCACATCCATGCTGTCGGTCTCCCGCTTGTCGAACTCTTTATAAAGGTCGGCAAGCGGAGTGGGAGACTTCAAAAGAGCCTTTGCCCGCTTGGGCGAAAGCTCCAGCACATCCATCTCCATCATAATGTCCTCTCGCACAGTGAACTCGTTGGAGTGGCTCAGAATCTCGCTGGGTTCCTGTTTCAGAAGCCAATCACGATAGCTGTCCTGCTCCGCTTTCATCTTCTCAAACAACTCTGTGCGGTAGTCCCGCTGGGTCATATCGACACCTCCTTCAAATGATTCACAGCCGGAAAAGCAAATGGAACTGCTCTTTCGGCTATGTAAATGCGGCATGGTTTTCACCATGCCGCAAGAGGGTCAGTCCAGTATTTTGTTGGCAGTCATTCCGTCCCGCAGTCCTTTGAGATAGCAGATACGGTACTGATTGAGGATCACCTCGTTCTCCGCAAGCAGATACTCCACAAGGATTTCGCACTCTTCCAGCGTGAATGCCGCAGCCTGCTCCGAGTCAATTAAGGCAAGAACCTTATCGCTCTTTGCTAAGGCTTCCGCAACACGCTTCTGGGCTTTCATCAATCGCTGATCGGTTTTGTTTGCCGCTGCCAGAGTCCTGCTGATTTCCTCCTCAAAGTCCTCCGTAACGGCTAACGGTGTGAAACAATCGTTCATAGAATTTGGCTCCTTTCGGGTAGGTTATACCCTCAATTATACCTGTTCCCGACCGCTCCGACAATGATGTGGGTGTTCTACCATGTGGAGATTATAGTTCATCTTTCTCTGCCCCTGTCTTTTTCCTGCGTGAGAGCGTCGCCTTCGTCTGGCCCATCGTCTGCCAGCTCATTCTCCCTTTTATCAAGATTCAAAAGGATATCCAACTCCTTGAGCCTTGTGGTTATCTGTTGCAGCTCCTCCTCTTGGGGGAAAGGCTTGTCAACCTCCGCCTTGGCATTTTCAAGCTGCTGTTCAGCGACCTCAAGGGCAATGCGCTTGTCCTCCAACACATCGGGAATGCGCTCTATGGCATTGTCAATGCGGGAGATATTGCCGAACACATCATCACCAAGAGCGATCTTGCGACTCGTCTCGCCCTGAATCTTCACCTCGTAGGTGCGCTCTACAGTGTTAAAAGACAGCTCTAAATCAAACCCTCTGTACCTGCCCAATGGGATAGGAGCGGGGCTTTCCATCTGCTTGCAGGCTTCGATGATCGCCTTGCCTGCATCAGCCTTTTCGGAGTGTGACACGCCACTGATTTCCATGCCCACAAAACGGTCATCGGTGGGCTTGGCGTGTTCCAGCCTCGTCTTTCCGTCAGCCTCAAGCCCTGCGATGGCTTCCTTTAGCGTGGCGATTTGCTGGGGATAGAACTTTATAATTTTATCCTCCAATGAATACTTTTCCGAGAGAAAGCTGGACTTTATCAGCCTTAACTTCTGAACCTGAATATCCAAGTCCATCTTCTCTTTGATATACGGATTGCCGGTGGCCAACATCTTGATCTCCGCATAACTGAGAGCTGTTGCGTCGATGTCCTCCGCAGATCTGACGGGGGATTTACTCGTCATAATCTGACTTGCGAACTTCTGTTTGCCCTCCACGAGCTGATAGAGATATGCGTCAAAGGTTCCCTCCGTCACATAACGATAGATGTCTACCTCTGGGTTTTCGTTACCCTGACGGACAATTCTGCCGCTCCGCTGCTCCAAGTCGGACGGTCGCCACGGACAATCAATATCGTGAAGCGCTATGAGTTTGTCTTGACAGTTGGTGCCGGCTCCCATCTTCTGAGTGAAACCCATCAGCACACGAACCTCGCCTTTGCGCACCTTTTTGAATAGCTCCTGCTTCTTCACCTCGGTGTCAGCCTCATGAATAAAGCGGATTTCCTCAGCGGGGATTCCACGCTCCATCAGCTTCTTTCGGATGTCCGTATAGACGGAAAACTCTTCCTCCGACCTTGGCGTGGACAGGTCACAAAACACGAGCTGCGCCGATTTCTTGTCACTGGTATTCTGCCACACCTGATAGATATTCTCCACACAGGCGTTGACCTTGCTGCCCTCAAAGTCACTCAGCATGGGGTTAATCATTCGTTGGTCGAGGGCGAGCTTTCTTCCATCGTTGGTTATTTTGAGCATATTGTCCACACTGGGATTGACACCACCGAGACGGATGCTCTCTGCCCGCTCTGCAAGACCGGCGACCATTTCTTTCTGCATCTCCGAGGGCTTCACTGCAACATTGTGGTAGCTTGCTTTCGGCACCGGAAGGTCAAGCATATCCGCCGTTTTGATGTCCGCAACCTCTTTGAACATGGACATCAGCTCAGGCAGATTGAAAAACTTTGCAAATCGTGTCTTTGTCCGGTAGCCCGTCCCCTCAAAGACCCTATTGTCAAGATATTTTTTTGAGATTTTCTAAATTGAATTTTGAAGTTGCAAAATCGCCCAAAACCGCATGAATACAAAGGTCTCGGAACTTGCTTTCCAGCGGCTTTTTTGCCGCCTCGGACTGCTTCACATTGACAATGAAAGTCGTTTTCCCAATGCGCTTTGTGAAGCTGTTAGGTGTATTTTTCATAGTGATTTTCCTTTCCTAAAATGAAACCAGCCGAAAAGGAAAGGGACGAAAGAACATCATCCCATTCCATTTTCGACTGGTAAACTGACACGAGGATACGAGGACAAGAGGACAAGAAGTCAGAGTGTCTCGTGTATGAGGTTATCTTTCGCCCCATTCGTCTCTCGCTCTCGGCTTTCGTTTCGGCATCGGCTGCTCTCGTTCCTCGGCTCTTTCCTTTTGAGGTATGAGCTTCTCGAAGAACTCTTTGACCTTTTCAGGGAAGCGTTGAAGAGCTGTCAGATACGGTCTTGTGATCTCTACAAGCCTCTCATATTTCTCAGTAACCTCTCTCAGTTTCTCCTTTACATTGGAGAGACGGGACGCCAAATCTATTGCCTGTCGCTGGTAGTAGCTCACGCTATCTTTCAGATCGTGGATCTCCGCACGAGAAGAAACGCCCTCTTTGGCGAGGGACTTCAAGCTATCGAGTTCCTCTTTGGAAATCGTGTACTTGCCTGTGATACCCTTACTTCCGAGAGCGTCTATCTCATGAATTGTGGCGGAAACCTTCTGCCGGTTCTCGACCTTTTTCGACACCTTTTGCAGTTCGGTTTTTGCTTCATTGACCTCCTGCCTGACCTCCTTCAGCTTTCCCGTTACTTCTGAAAGTCTCTCCTTGTCCTGCTCAATTTGGTAGTCAAGGCTGGACAAATGCTCCGCCGTACTGCCCAACTCTCCACGCTCAAAATCCGTAAATCCGGCGTCTCTCATGTGTTCGAAGAGCTGATCCTGAAGCACAGAATAGGACTTGCGAAAGACAGGTCTGCCGTATTTGTTGATGACCTGTTGCCCCTGTTCATCGAGAATGGGGACGGTGTTCTTCCACTTCTTTGAGTGCGAAACCTGATTGATTACCTCCTTGACCGTACCCACCAACGAGGGGTCTTTACACCTTTTTGTCCACCTGATTTCTTTCTGAACGGTGGGTATCGCCACCACATGAATATGGTAGTGATAGACAGGCTTACCCAGCTCATCGCTGACCGCTTTGTTGATCTCATCGGCGTGCATCACCGCCGAAACGATATTGTCTTCACCATAAACCTTGCAGCAAAAACGGTAGGCTTCTTCGTAGAATTGCCTCGCATATTCGTACCCGCCATGCTCTTCAAAGTACCGAGTGTTGACATCAATTACGACCTCATTGAGGATCGTCGCACCCTCTTTTTGACCACGAGTTGAGATTTTATTTTCGGAAAGCAGCTTCTGAAAATACTCATTGTAGGTCATTGTATCGGGAGATTTGAAGTGGACATTGAGAGGTATTCGATCTACATCAACATTCACATTTGCGTAGCTTTCATTCTTGCGTTCGTTGTGTCTTTCTGTCTTTGGAGCGCCCGCAGCGGTTATCTTTTCAACCCTGATACAGCTCATATTTTTATCGGACATTCTTAATCACCTCCAAGTATCGGGGGAACGGTTACGCAACTTTTGCAAAGTGCGTAACCCACTATGACACTTTCAGCAAGCTGAAAGATGTCGTGGGCCAGAGCGTTCCCCTCTGGACTCCCCTCAAGCCTCACGATCCGGCAACTGCCAATACCACACGAAATGGGGCTTGATTGCCTCAACCCCCAAAATCTTTCGTGCTATCTTGGCAGTAGACTTGCTGATGCCGGCTTCTGCTAACTTGGTCTCGCACTCGCTCGCCAAGTGCATCTCGCCGTCACCGAGCAAGTCTTTGATGACCTCCACCGCCTTTTGTGTTTTCACATTCGGTCTGCCGCCCGACTGTGAGAACACGGCGAGAAGCTCATCTGCCGTCTGTTCGGCTTCACGGAGAAAGGTCACTCCGTTTTCATCGAGAGAGAAAACAATCGCCGCACCTGTCGGAGCGAGGTTTGCTTTCTGCTGTACCATCACTCGCTCGTCCTCGTTGTCCTTGCTCCTGCCGATGAGCAGAGCGCTCCTTACTGAACCGACAACATCAATCGAGCCGGGGGTGCGGTAGATCGCTTTCGTTCCCATCATCTTGTTCAGATGATTGATAACGACAATGGCACAGCCCGTCTCCTTTGCAAGCTGGATAAGATGGTTGAAGCGAGGGCGGACTTCGTTGGCGGCGTTGATCTGACAATCCCCGATGTACGAGGAAAGAGGGTCAAGGATCAGCAGCCTGGCTCCAGTCTTTTTGATAGCTTCATCTATGCGCTCGTCCTCAAAGCTGAGAGCTTTTTCTTTCTCGTTGATGAAGATGAGCCTCTCACGGTCTCCGTCCGCTTTGATGAAGCGAGGAACAATCGTATCGTCTGCATCGTCCTCCGTGGTCTGGTAGATGACATTCACAGGCTCCGGCGGTTGCTCCGGCTCCGTAAAGGGAAGCGGACTTCCCTTTGTGAGCAGAGCCGCCAGCGTGAGCATGAAGGTACTCTTGCCATCGCCGGGGTCTCCCTGCAAAAGCGTAACCTTGCCGTAGGGAATGAACGGATACCACAGCCATGAGATTTCTTTCGGCGTGATGTCGCTCGCCCTGATAAGCTCAAGCTCCTGCTTCTGTTCAGTCTGTTCGTTCATTGCTTTCTTCCTTTCGCCTTTTGGATAAATATCTTGGGCATTGCAGAATGACCGCACGAAAGCTCTGCTTGCAGTCATGCTCACACCTGATGCACAGATCGTTGTAGGTTATTCTGTTGCGAGCGTTGAGAAAGAACGCCCATTCTTCCTTCCTCTTTTTGCTCATTCTTGGCAATCGGCATCGCCTCCTTTCCGTTGCAGGGCATAAGGAAAGCCCCTGCTCTGCAAGCGTAAAAGCTCGGGGCGATTTTCGGGCTTTTTTTGCCCTGTACGCCGTTTTCAGAGAAGGGGCTGTGTCCTTTTATGTCCCGCACCTTTTTCCCTAACTGTAACTTTTGGGGAAGAAAAAGCACCCGCTTTTCCGTTGAATTGAAAAGCAGGTGCTATGTAATCTCGATAACAAATCGTTATTCAGTTTTACTTGATCCACACGCTGGCGGCGTCAAAGTTACTCTGCTCGTATTCACCGAAAGCAAATGCAGAGCCAAGATTATACTGACCGAAAGAGAAGTACATCGTCACCGTGTAATCGGGGTTCTCCGCCTGTGCTTCAGCGGCGAGCTTCTCAGCTTCGGCTCTAATCTCGGAGAGGCTAAAGGACTTCCACCATGTCTTGAACTCGTCCTTGCTCAGAGTGCCGTTGTACTTTGCAGTAAAGATTTTCTCTGAGCCGTAGTTTGTGACAGGCTTCTCATTGACTTCCCAGCAGGAAGCAAAGTCTGCCTTTTCGCCGGACTTGACGGAGCCGTTGACCGTGGCAAGGTTCCTGCTGCCATCGTAGCCAACCTCAAGACCATAGGCTTCTGCCAGCGCCCTCAAGGGAGCGTATGTCGTGCCGTTGTAGACGAACACCAGCACATCGTTTCCCTTGACATCTTTGGGCTGAAAGACCTCGCCGTTGACCAACACATTGATGGGACTACCCTCGATACGGAATGTACCGTTTGCGGCGAACGCCGTCATTGGGAGAGCAACGAGCAGCAGAGTGACAAGTACGCCGGACAGGAACGGTAATAGTTTCTTCATAAGAATGACCTCCTTGAAATCTTCACCGCCTTGTCGTATAATGTGGGTGTCTCGGAGAGGGCGGTGTCTCTCTCCCAGACCCCCAGTTTACTGTGAGAGGTTTGCTGGGGTTTCTTTTTTTCTAAAGACTGTAGAGTTCGTCATTGAGCATTTCCTCGGCTCGGCTTCTGATGTTGTTCATCCTGCCGACCCATGCCATCATATCTTCTGCTTTGAGCTTCTCCGTCACGCCCTCTCGCTCTTTCATCTGACCGATGACAAGATCGAGGAAGTTTCGGGAGCGTTCTTCCACCTCTGCCAGCTTGTCGTTCAGCTTGCCGGAAGTAAGAAGATTGATGTAGAGTGCCTTGTGATGTTCTTTGAGATACCTGAGATACCTTCTGCCGTAAATCCCGATGGGCTTTTCCTCCGGCAGATTAATGTCTGGAAGAAAGACCTCTGTGTCCATTTCCACGCCATCGACCACCTGACGGATCACGGCTTGCCTATACTCCATCGTCCGCCTCCTTTGCTTTGCGCTCGACTTCCTGCCTGAGAGCTTCATATCCGGCATAGATAAGAGCGATCTTCGGTATGCCGTTCACTTTGAGAAACTCGTTGATTTCCTCGAAGTCCTCACGGGGAAGTCTTGTGTTGAACTGACCTGTGCTTTCCTTGCGCTCGTCCTTGTGGACTTGCTCATACTTGCGACGGGCTTTTTTGAGGGGAGGAACATCGTCCTCCGACTTCTGCTCCAAAAGCTCGTATTCGCCTCCTTTGTACCTTTGGAGCTTTGCGTTCTTCTCGGCATTGAAAGCGGCCTGAGCGTGTTTCAGATTGCCAAACTCGTACTCGCTTTCCGTGCCGTCCTCATCGTAGGCTGTGACGATGTAGAGATATTCATCGAAGCCCATGATGTCCTTGCTATCTGGCATTTCAATCACCACCCTTCGTCCCCATTATATCGTGCTATCACGATATTGTCAATAGCAAAAAACGGCCAACCTTGTTGACCGTTTCTGTGCCTTGCAATTCACCTTGCAAGATACTCTGTGATTGATTTTGTAATGTGCCAGAATAAAACGGGAGGTATCGCATTTCCGATTTGCCTATACGCTGTGGCTTCGCTTCCCACAAAACGGAAAGTATCAGGAAAAGACTGTATTCTTGCCGCCTCTCTCGGAGTAAAGCGCCTATACAACTCTTTTGCTGGATCGACAAGCAAAACAGGATCTCTTGAATTGATACTAACTTTTGCAAGGTGACTTGTTACGGTCAGACACGGCTCATCCAAACTTTGCGCTAAACCACGCTTCATATTATTCTTGGCATTTTTCATGCCCTGCACAGCTTTTTCCGAAAAATAATACTTCTGTTCGTCGATTTCCAGCTCAGGAACCGCTACTGACAAAGGAACCCAGTTCCCACTATTTGTCGGAGTAGGAAAGCTGTAATCTCCTTTGGCTTTCCATATATCGTTGCGAATACCGACGATAAGCACTCGCTCTCTCTTTTGGGGAACACCATAGTCCGCAGCATTAACCAGCGAATGAAAAGTTTTGTAACCAGCATTTTCAAATGCTTCAATGACTTTCTTGAAAATCGCTCCATTGTGCAAGGTCATCATTCCCTTGACATTTTCAGCAACAAAGACTTTGGGCTGTTTGTCCTTGACGATGCGAGCCATTTGTTTGTAAAGATTGGCTCTATCATCAAAGGGGTCTTTAGTGGGATTAACAGTGCTAAATGACTGACAAGGAAACCCTCCAGTGATTATGTCGCATTCTGGAATTTCGTCGGAGGCGATTTCGCAAATATCGCCACACACGACCTTATCCGAGGTGAAATTCTCCTGATAAGTCTCCGTGGCTTTTTTATCAATATCGCAAGCATAGATTAGCTTGCACGGATTGTTTGCATAGACCTTTTGGTTAAATATAAATCCGCCTACGGTGCCCATATCAGCACCTCCACAGCCAGAGAACAAAGAAACTACGCTGTACATCATGCCCCTCCCACCACAGCGGGAGAAATAACTGCATCGACCGCTGTATTACTAAAATCCACTCTATATGTCATAGGAACAGCTTGAATTGTGCCGTCATTGAATTTTTGAATGGGATTGGTCAATACGAACATCACGATACCTTCACGAGTAAAATACACTCGGAATATCGAATAGAACTCCTTATGTTGCTGGGCGGCTACCCATTCATTTCTCGTGACATTCAGTGTGTCTACCCAAAGAACATCATTGATATCGGGACAGGTAAGTCGCTTAGTTGATTTAACTTCGATATACTTAACAAACTCGGCCATTTCCCCCGGCTCAGCTATGACTGACTGAATATCATAACCCAACCCCTTTGTCTTGCCAAGGGAGAGTACCTTGTTTGCAAGTCTTGCACTAAATGCGGATACTCTTGCTTTCTCATATTGATAAACGATCTGCTCGCCCTCATCACCGAACTCCGTGAGGTTGCCTTGTCCTTTGTCTTTTTCGGGCTCTTTTTTGGGAAGTTCTTCTTCCTCGCCTGTAAAGGCAAGAGCCGTAGCCGAAGTAGCAAATTCAGAAGCACACAGCGACAAGTGCGAGAAATACAAATCCCACGCATACTGAAAATCTTTCCTCGCTTCAACAGAGCTAAGATCATAGGCATAGACATCAAAGAGCAGAGGCTTGTCCCAGCACTCCGCAAAAAGCTCTATGGTTTCTGCTTCATGAGGGTTCAGGACCACTCTTTTATCATCCATAAAACGAATAAGGTTAGCAAGTTCAAGGTAGTTGAGCTGCTCGTTGATATGCTGATAGTTGTACGAGTTAGCTTTACCTGGAACAACGATGTTTCTCTCTATCCCATGCTTTTTGTCTTCGCTTATTGCTTCAAGAACTTCATAAGGGCTTGCGTTGCCTTGAAGGACATCAAGTGAGTTAAGAACATAGTAGCCTATATCTTTTTTTGTGACATCCACTTTAGCAGTCTTAGCTATTGTGAGGAGTTTTAGGATAAAAGCGTTTGGTCTAATCTTAATCCCATCAGCCACACGCTCCAGTAGTGTTTGGCTCTTCTGTGTCCCATTAGGAAACTGCATCTTAAAGCATATATCCTTAAAGAGTGCTGGCTGATCGTTATCTTCAAGAAATTTCAATGTTCTTTCAGAGGCGTAGACCATGCCATCTTCGGCAAAATAATACAGGCCAAATAACTTTCCCGAAATCTCAGTCCGATGATTGTCAAGGGTCTTTTTTATGCGATCCAGCTCTGGGAGGAACTGCTTAAATGCGTTGTTGAACAATTCGGGAAACTCCTCTGCAACACAAGGGCAAATCTCGGCAATAACCTTTGCGTATGCGGGTAGAAGATCGTCCATTTCCTTTTGTGATTTTCCCCTTATGATAGTACATCTGTATTGCTTTTCGTGGTTATACATCGTTGTTTCCTCCTTTGAGCAATACCCTGATCTCACTCGCTACTGCTTTCGCCAAGAGTGGTGGAACTGCATTTCCTACCTGTTTAAGCTGACTTGTCTTAATTCCCAAAAACTCAAAGTCATCAGGGAATGATTGTATCCTCGCTGACTCACGAACAGTTGGAACTCTGTTTGCACGGTAATGAAAATGGTGATTATGTCCAGTGTCGATTGTAAAGCACGGTTTTGCACTATCCATTCGTGTCCATGCGATATTGACCTTACGAGTTGACCAAAGTTCGTGCGGTAGATCTTTGTAATTGCCACCATCCGGCACCATTGCAATTATTGTCCTTGTCTGCTCTGTATGAATTGTTGTTACATGGTTAAGCAGCTCGGTCGCATTTTGCCTCATATACTTCTGGTACTCACTTTGTGGGGGCAGTCGATATTGGTCATGTTCTTGCAATAGCGTCAAATCACCAATAAAATCCAAGTCGGATAATGCATCCTTACAAGTCACATAGGGTTTCTTTTCGTCTCCGCATATTTCATCGGGAAAATGGAACTCAATATCACCGATTTTTTCTTTGTTGATCCCGACGAAGAACACTCGTTTGCGAGCTTGGGGAACACCATAATCAGAAGCCGTAAGTTGTTTCATGGAAACTCTATAGCCTAATGCTGAAAAATCCTCAATGACCTGTTCCTTAACCTGACCATTAAAGAGTTTTACAATGCCTGGCACATTTTCCATCACAAAGACTTTCGGCTGTATCCCCTCAACCATCCTCACAAAAGATTTATAAAGAATATTTCGTGGGTCATCTAATAAGCGCTTACCCGATACAGAAAATCCCTGACAGGGTGGGCCGCCGATAATAACATCAACATTGTCTTTTGAAACACTCGCGGCCTCTAACAAATCCTTATAATCCAACTTGGTTATATCTTCGGTAATGGTAGCAGCCTTAGGAAAATTAAGCCGATAGGTTTTTACTGCATCTTCCCAAATATCAATTCCGAGCTTGATAGTGAACCCAGCTTCCTCAAAGCCTTTTGAAAATCCGCCACATCCACAAAACAAATCTAATACATTCATTTTTCACTACTCCCTTTGCGTTCTTTTCTCGGGTCAGTAGGCTTCGGGGAATTAGCAGGTATAGCCCACGCATCACCGAGCTTGAAAACGCCGGGAATTCGCCCTTCTGCACACAAACATTGAACTCGTCTTTGAGAAATGTTCCAGAGTTTTGCCGCTTGACTTGCGCTCATATACTCCATTGAAAACACCTCATCAGAAAATAATATCAGCATAATTATATTCGACGGGGCGTATATTTGCAAGACTTTTTAGGAAATCTTCTACAGTTTTTTTACCATCACCCATGGGACACTCTGACTTCTTGTCCTCTTGTCCTCGTCCTATTTACTATCCGAAAAAGAAAAAGTGGAGGCTTCGCAGCTTCCACTTTTTGCTTTATGCGGTCTGTCTGACCAGCTCTGCCGTTTCTCTTTTTCGGGTGTAATAAGTCTTGCTCTCTCGGCGTTTCTTCTCCAAACGGCATTCCTCGGAGCAAATCTTGGTAGCCGGACCCTCCGGCCAGAACTTCTTACCGCAGACCTCACAGACACGCTCAGGGTACAGATGACCGCCGTTTCTTTTTTCGGCTTGTTTCCTGTGGTACGCCTCCAAAGTGACCTCGGCGTGGTGCTTCTTGCGGCACTCATCGGAACACATTGTCTGTTGACTGTGAGTAGGCCAGAACAGTTTGCCGCAGACCATACAGTTCCTTTGACGGTAGAGATGATCGCCACGCTCTGACTCTCGTTCAGCCTTTTTCTTGTTCTGAGCATACACATAACAGCAGTTTGGCGTACAGAACTTCTGGTGACTGCTTGTCGGAATGAACTCCTCGCCGCAGCAGGGACAGACCTTTTTCCTGTAGACTGTTCCGCCGTTCTCGGCAATGCGTTTCTCTCTTACTCGGTCACGCTTCGCCTTGTCACGCTGACGCTGATGTTCTTTCTTCTCCCTGGCAAGCTGTTCTTCCTGAGCCTTGATCTCAGCAATCTCCTCCTCGGTATAGGCAAGATTGACCTGACCAATATAGTTGAAATAGATGTCAACCTGCTGGGTTTTGGCGTTTCCCTTGCCCTCGCTTTCGTGAATGATAATCTTCTCTACCAGCTCCATGAGCATCATATCCGTGACCTCGACAGGTGATTTATACCTCTTAATGAGAGCGATAAACTTCTCAATGGCAAGGGGCTTTATCTCGCTGTTGGCGATTTCCTCATTGATCTTATCCATCTTGGCTTCAAGCTCCGCCTGCTCATCATCGTACTGCATCATGAGCTGCTTGTACTGCCTTTCGGGGAGTAAGCCGGACACGAGATTTTCATAAAGACCTCGGATAAGGTCGCTGAGTTCATCATATCGCTTCTGCAATCGCTTCAAATCGTCCTTGCTGTGCTGGGGCTTTGACTGTTGCTTTTCAAGCCACATTTTCTGAAGCTCTTTAGCAAATTCCTTCTCATCCTTCAAAACGAAACGGGAAAGTCTTTGAATGGAAGTCAGAAGTAATTGCTCCACGGCATCGGCGCTTATCCCATGAGCCGAACACGACTCGACCCTGTTTTCATACCCACCGCAACGGAAAGCATAGCGGAGCTTGCCGTCTTTCTTTCCGTAATGGGTTTGCAGAGCCATGCGCCTACCACAGTCAGCGCAGAACATGATACCGCTCAAACGATGCTTGTGTGACCCCCAAGGGGAGGCTCGATCTACCCGCTTTCTTCTCTCCTGAACGCTGTCCCAAAGCTCCTGAGAGATAATCGGCTCATGGGTATCGTAGAACACATACTGTTCTTCTTCGGTGGTATCACGGCGTTTATGGAGCTTGAAATTCGTCCCAACAGACTTGTGAAGAATGGTATGACCAAGGTACTCTCGTCTGTCCAAAATCGTTCTGACCGTGGAGATACCCCACTGGTATGGATCGCTGAACTTTGTCCCCTTGTACTGCTCCTTGCGGTTCTTTTTGGTATAGGCGGCAGGTATCAATACCTTATCGGCTTTGAGTATCTCGGCAATCTCACGGGGACTTTTGCCCTCATTGGCGAGCAGGAAAATACGCCGTACAACCTCGGCGGCTTCCTCATCAATGATGAGCGTTTGCTTATCGCCCTTCACCCTGCAATAGCCATAAGGGATACTGCCGGAGCAACGAATACCGTCTTTCATTTTGGCGTCAAAGATGGATTTAATCTTGTTGCTGGTGTCTTTGGCGTACCACTCATTCATGATATTAAGGAACGGAGCGAAGTCATTTTCCGCAGCATTGCTGCTGTCTATGCTGTTGTTAATGGCGATGAAACGCACATCCTTTTGTGGAAACATGATCTCCGTATAAAAGCCGACCTGAAGATAATTTCTTCCAAAACGGCTCATGTCTTTCACAATGATTGTCCCGATGTGTCCTGCCTCGACTTCCGCTATCAAAGACTGAAAGCCTGGGCGATTAAAGTTCACGCCGGAATAGCCGTCATCGGTGAAGTGCTGGAGGTTCGTGAAGCCCATTTTGTGAGCATAGTCCTCCAAATACTTCTTTTGATTGAGTATCGAGTTCGACTCCCCGGCAAGCTCATCGTCTCTTGATAATCTCTCGTACAAGGCTGTAACCCTTGTAAATACTGACTTTTTAGGCATTCACAACACCTCCTTTTGCAATGTAATTGTTCAATTTTGGAACGCCCGAAAAATTGTATAGGAAAATTGTAGCCCTCCGGTTTCAGCTCCACCGCCGTAACTGTCTCTCCAAAGCTGGAAGCCCAAGCATCGAAGTGCTGCAAACCACTCTTTTCAAGGGTGCTGTACTGCAAATACCTCTGGATCGTGTAAAGCTCGACCATGCTATTGGATATAGGCGTACCGGTGGCAAAGACTGTTCCACGCCCTCCGGTCAGCTCGTCAAGATAGCGGCACTTCATATAGAGGTCAGCAGATTTCTTTGCCTCCGTCTGTGCGATGCCGCCCACATTCCGCATCTTCGTGTAGAGATGAAGGTTCTTGTAGTAGTGACTCTCATCAATGAACAGGCGGTCAATGCCCAGCTCTTCAAAGGTCACGACATCATCCTTTTTGCTCTGGTCATAGAGGGATTTCAGCTTATACTCGATGTTTTTCTTCGACCTCTCAAACTGCTTTCGAGTAAAATTCTCACCCTTGTTCGCCTTGATTTCGGCAATGCAGTCCAAGATTTCATCACGCTCCCGCTCAAGGAGTGCGATCTGGCGCTCAATGCTCATGGGGATTTTCTCAAACTGGCTATGCCCGATGATGATTGCATCGTAGTCGCCGGTCGCTATCCTGCCGCAGAATTTCTTGCGGTTTTTCGTTTCAAAATCCTTCTTCGTGGCAACTAAGATATTCGCCGCCGGATAAAGTTGCAAGAACTCAGCCGCCCACTGTTCGGTCAGGTGGTTCGGGACAACAAACAGGGATTTGCTGCACAAACCAAGCCGCTTGGATTCCATCGCCGCTGCGGTCATTTCAAAAGTTTTCCCTGCGCCTACGGCGTGTGCCTGCAGGGTGTTGCCGCCATAGAGGATGTGCGCCACTGCGTTCTTCTGATGCTCCCGCAGTTCGATTTCAGGGTTCATGCCGGAGAACACAATATGGCTTCCGTCATACTCTCTGGGTCTTGTTGAGTTGAACTTCTCGTTGTAAATCTTACAGAGCATCTCTCTTCGGGTGGGATCTTTCCATACCCAATCCTGAAAGCCCTGCTTGATCTGCTCCTGCTTCGCCTGTGCGATGGCGGTCTCTGTAGTATTGAGAACTGCCTTCTTCTTTCCGTCCGCATCCTCCACATAGTCAAAGATACGAACATCTTTCAGGTTCAGTGTTTCCTCGATGATCTTATAGGCGTTGATACGGCTTGTGCCATAGGTGGTGTAGGCTTTGACATTACTGCGGTCGGTGCTTTTCCCCTCAATGTTCCACTGGCTGGAGAACTGCGAGTAGTGTACTTTGATGTCCCACTGCGCATAGCGGGGGGTATCCAGAAACTCAAAAATGAATTGCTGAATGATCTCAGGCGGCACCCAAGTGGTGCCGAGCCTCACAAAGATTTCGCTGGCGGTCAGATCTTTGGGCTGCACCTTTTCCAGTGCCTCGATGTTTATATCATAGTCGCCGCTGAACACTTCGTTAGACCTTTTGGCAAAATCGAGCTTCTCCCTGACATTGCCGGAGAGGTACTCATCCGCCGTTAGATACTTGGGTTCTCCCATCAGGTCGCTGTGTTTGGGGTTCAGGAAGATAACACCCTTTAAGTCCTCGTAAACTTCCTTTTCGGTCTTGCCGCAAAGCGAACACATATAGTCCATGTCGATCCGAGCCTTTTCCCCCAGCGACACCGCAAACGCTTCGCTCGCCGTATCTACCGAAGTAACCGGCACATGGGGCTTGATGGTACGCTTGGTGAAGATGTCCGCCTTGCGTTCCAGCTTGCCTTCCTCGTCCAATATCTCCAGTGCAGAGAGAAGCGCAAAGGAGCTGTCCTGCGAGAATGCGGACACATTGGCACGAGAATTGATAAGCCCATACTTTTCTGTGAAGCGGTCATATAGCTCGTTCAGCTTCTTTTGAGATGCCTGTATCTGATCGTCTGGGAACCCCTCTGTTTGGATTTCAAGCAGATTCTTGACCGTATCCCGTATGCGGATCAGTCCCTTTATGCGGTTTTCCGCAGTTGCAGACACCTTTACAGGAGCCATGCGGGAGTTTTCCCGATAATAGACCGTATCGTCCAGTATCGTGTAGGAGAAGTTGCGGACGGTGGGGTCTGCGGGAATAGAATTATCCTCATCGGCAAACTCATCGTCCAGCTCATACTCAGTGATTTCACCATGAATATTTGCAACCGCCTCATCGAGCAAACTGCCGAGGTCGCTGCCCTCATAGGGAACAACCGTCATCTCTTCCCCAAACCTGCCAGACACCATCTTGACCTCGCCCAGAATCATCTCTGGGTGCTGGACAAAATAGCTGTTCATTTTGATGCCGTTTTCATCGGTGTCAAGGTGAACCCAATCCGGTTCAAGGTCGATCAGCCGGTCTCGCTTCTGCAAGATGAGAATATCTGACACGACCTCCGTACCGGCGTTTCCTTTGAAGGTGTTGTTCGGCAGACGGATTGCTCCGAGCAGGTCTGCCCTCTGTGCGATATACTTCCGCACCTCTGGGCTTGCTTTGTCCATCGTCCCTTTGCTCGTCACCAACGCCATGACACCGCCGGGGCGGAGCTTGTCGAGGGACTTTGCAAAGAAATAGTCATGGATCAAAAAATGGTGCTTATCATACCGCTTGTCCAAAAGGCGGAAATCCCCAAAGGGGATATTGCCCACCACTGCGTCAAAGAAGCTGTCTGGGATATTGGCTTCCTCAAAGGGCTGTGCTGCTATCGAGGAGCGCTGATAGAGCTGCTGGGCGATTGCCGCCGAGATGGTGTCAATCTCAACGCCGTACACCTTTGCCTGCTGCATTTCCTGCGGCAACATACCGATGAAGTTGCCGATGCCGCAGGACGGTTCGAGGATATTCCCCTCCCGAAAGCCCATGCGTTCCAGTGCCTTGTAGATGCCAGAAATAACCTCCGGCGGCGTATAAAACGCTGTCAGCACGCTCTCTCTGGCAGAAGTGTATTCTTCCGGCGTCAGGATGTTTTTCAGCATCGTATATTCGGTTTGCCAAGAGCCTGCGCCCTCGTCAAACACTTCGGGGATACCGCCCCAGCCCACATACTTGGATAAAATAACCTGCTCTTCGGGTGTGGCAAACCGGTTCTCGCTTTGACATTTCTTCAAGACCGATATTGCCGCATAGTTTCTGTGAAAGCGCTCCTTCTTGTTCACTTCCTCGACCCTGTTACTGGCAAGGTCAAAGGTGTGGCGCTCCGACATGGGAATGTCAGGGTGCAGGTCAAAGGTCTGTACCTTTGTCCGCTTCTGTTCCCATGCGGGCTGCAACTCCTGCTCAGATTCCGGCTCAGGCTCCTGCTCCGCCCTTGTAAGGCGCTCCACATCTGCCATGACCTGCTCCACAAAGGGGCTTGGCTCGTCGCTCTCAAGGGACATACGGATAAGCTCAGGGTAGATGTCGCTGAAATCGTCAGCTTCATCAGGCTCATCTTCTTCAAGAAAATGCGTAAGCAGCCGATCAGGGACAGAAACGAGGTCATCGAAGCTCAGTCCAGCCAGACCATGCTCCACAAATTCCTCAAAGCTCTTGTACTCGATAAATCGCACAATCTGGTTTTCGACTAAGGTTTTTATCTGGAAGTGAACAAGGTCAACCTCAATCTGAACCTCCAGTTCCTTGTCTGTGACGGTGGTGTAAGCAATTCCCACTCTTGTCAGGTCTGAGAAGTCAGCTTCCGAACCCTCCCCATACTCCTGATTGCAGAAATCGTTTATCAGGCTCTTTGCCTGTGCCAGCAGACGCTCACGATTCGGAACAAAGTCCTCCACTCGGAAACCCTGCGGCGGCGGGTCAAGCTGGGAAAGGAAGTCCTGCGAGATGGTCTCTCCGTTTCTGTTCCGGTAAAGCACGATGCTCATCGGACTGCCGTAGAAGTTTTCCTCCTTGATGTCTTTCAGAAATTGATATTCGCTGGTGTACTCGATGCTTTCCCCGACTGCGCCGTTAGTTCCCAGATAGTCGATCCTGCCTACCGGCTGGGATTCAACAGGGTCATCTTTGCTGGTGGAAACGATGTTGCTTGTCACTCGTTCCCCGTCCTCAAGAGTGGAGACCGCCACATCAATGCCCCTGTCATTTAACAGGTTGATGAAGAGTTGCAGCCGGTTTGCTGGAATCTGGATTGGCGCTTCTAAGGATTCTGCCAGCTCTTGTGTTGACGGAGCAATCCCCAGAATATCACCAAGCACTTTGGCGTCCTCGTTATAGGCAACAAATGAATCGCCGTTCAGGTACAGCAGGACGCTGGCGGGATTTTCTTCCTTTATACGGCTATACTCCTGAATCTGAGAGGGCTTTTCCTGAACAGGCTGCTCTTTCCAAGCGGCGTTGAGCTTTTCCGCATAAGCGTTGGCTTCCCACTCGCTCAGGAACTCCTCGCTGATGCCCTCATCGTCTACATACTGTGCGTCCTGCACATCATCCCAAATGCCGTAAGCTGTCTGGTAGTCCCTGTCCAGCTCCACCACATGGAACCGGTCATCTGCTTTTGAGACCTCCTTATTCGGGTTGTCAGTCGGTGCAGGTACGCTATCCCTGCCACTCACCTTCAAATGGTCATTTAGTGGATTCTCCCGCACCTTCTGCTCAAAATCCGCCCTTGCTTCCTCCCGCTGGAACAAAGGAAACTGCGTATCATAGAGCAAAACCCTGTCGCCGGAAAGGGACAGGATTTCATACTCGTCTGCGCCGAAGTACACCTTATCTCACAGATGGTATTCGTAGTGCGCTTCAATATCCGGTTCCGGTGTTTTCTCCGGCGGCGCTGTGTTCAGCGTTTCCCGAACCGCCTGACGCTCCTGCTGCTCCTGCCGCCGCTCCTCCTGAGCGGCAAGCCAAGCGGGATACAGTTCCACCTCTTTCGGGTTCAGGTATCTGTCCATGCGAATCAGCTCGGCTATCCGCTTTTCAACCTTATCCCATTTCAAAGTGATGTGGGGAGCATCGTCCCCAAGTCCTTTTTTTAGGGTGATACCCTTACCATCGTGCTGCTCGTCAATGTCTGTGCCGGTTATGACGGGATAAGCGTCGCCCCAGCCGTATTCGTTTTTGAGAAATGCAGCGTTTTCCTTTGCAGACAGGCTCTTTTGGAACTGCTCGTAGATGCGGAACTTGCCCTCAGACACACCGCTCCCATGAGTAAGAACAGCGTCGATGATCTCCGGTGAAAAGGAAAAGGCAGAGGATTTCTCCTCTGCCAAAGCAAGTGTTTCCTGCTGCTCCTCCATCGACGGAAGGGGCTTCATGTTGTCCTGAAGCTCTCCCAGAAGCCGCAAGCTCTCAAAGTGGTTGGCTATAACGCCCCAATCATGGTACACCTGCTTGGTGCGTCTCAGATAGCTGCCTTCCCACAGATGCAGCACATTCTCATAGGTCTTGTAGCCCATTCTGCGTCCATCATCGAGAATCACCTCAGTGTAGTCCTTGTTGAAGCAATCCTTGATAAACTCTGTCCGAGCATGGTCGCTGGGATCGCTTTCGAGGAACTCACGAATGAGCGCTTTAGACTTTTTCAGGTGCGGCGTAGCCAGCAAAATGGCATTTACATCATCGGAAGAGGCGAGGAAAGGAATGCTTTTGTCCTCGTCAGACTGCTCATGCCAGTTTAGGCGTAAACCACTTCCGTCAGCACGATCTCCTGCGCCGAGTTCCTCAGATTGTTCATCTTCCGAACCCACGCCATCATGTCCTCCGCTTTCAGGCGCTCCGTCACGCCCTGTTTGTCCGCCATCTGCCGCACCAGAGTCTCCTCCATCGAGGTTGCCCTCTGCTCTACCTCCGCCAGATGTTCCTCCAGCTTGCAGCTCGTCAGCAGATTGTAGTATAGCACCCGATGATGCTCCTTCTGGTACTTCCGTCTCAGGCTGGCGTACTTGCCCAGCACCACTTCCGGCTGCTCCGGCAGCTTCAGGTTCGGGAGCTGGTAGTCCCCCTGCATCGTGTAAGTGATCTCGTTCATGCTCAGAACCCCTTTCTTCTGATATTGTTGCACCTTCATTGTAGCCGCCCTCCGCTCTTCCCGCAATTATGCGATTCTTCCGGTCAAGGGCGTTGATGGTTCTGGCGACCTCTGTCAGCGCCATCTCCGCAATATCGCTGGTGGCAAAGCCGAGGGCGTTCATGGTCTCGCCAGTGTTGAAGTTGAGGACATCTTCAAAGTCACTGCGCTCAAAGTAGTCGCCGGTGTCCAGTCCCAGACGGCTCATCAGCATATAGGCGACACTGTTTCGGACAACCTTTCGGTACATCGCCTCCACCATGTCCTCGTCCAGCTCTTCCAGAAAGCTGTTTTCCACCGTATAGAGCAAATCCCCCACATAATCGGGAATATTGTCCTCAACGGCGTTCTTTGCAGCACTCAGAATGGTGTCGCCCAGCGTTTCCTTTTCGTAAAGTGCGCCGAAGGTACTCTCCAAGGTCTCGATTACCTCAGCTTCGTACTCAGGCTTCATCTGCCAGATGGGGACAGGACGGGAATACCGGCTGGGGTGGGTATCCGACACATCAAAATAGTGCTTGAGCCGCTGGCGGCTGCGGTCGCTGTCCTCGAATACTGCAATCCCCCTTGCGCCCCTGTTGACCCATCTGCCAAAGCCTTCATTCCACCGCTCGATTTCCAAAACGGCGGTTGCATCTGGGCGCTGGGCAAAGATAAGGAGCTGCTCATCAAAGCGGAGCTTGAAGTTCCTGCAAGCAGAATCCAAAAACCGCTGCCAGCTTTCGGGATTGCCCACCACACGCTTTGCAGTACGGTCATAAAGCTCTGAAATCAGGTCATACTTTCGAGCCATCGGTCTACACCTCCTTTATCGTTCTCGGTCTTTAGGCTTGATTGCCTTTCCGTTCTCATCGTAGTTCTTCGGTTTTGCCGCAGGGGTGTCCCAGCCAAACAGGGAGCCTGCCAACATAGCGGCTTCCTGCGCCTTTGTCACGCCCCGTCTCTTGTTTGCCGTCTCCACAAACAGGTCTCTTCCTGCCTCCGTTTCAAAGGCATCTCTCTTTCTGATCGGTCTATATCCCTTTTCATAGCGGGTAATCTCAATGATGTCCCCGCTGGAGGGCATCACAGCAAAGCACTTTGGCGGGAGCGGCGGCTCTTTCGGGGCGTAGGTGTTCCCGTTTCGCTCCATAAGCTCTGCGAACTCACAGATGTGATAGAGGCTGTTCCCCACCTCAAGATGGGCTTCGTCAACAAAGCGGCAGGTTCTATCCAGCTTCTCATCGGTGGACAGAGTAATTGTTATTTGCTCCCCATCGGGAAGCCTGAAAAGCTCATTGTAGCTGCTGTCGATGAAACGAATATCATTTCCGGCTCTTTCGATATGCCGGTCAAGCCATTGGGAAACATAGCAGAAGCAGTAGAAGTTGTAGTCCCCCTGCTGGGGATTGCAGCGAATCAGGAAAGCAAAGTCTTTTGTGTCCACACGAAAGCCGTACTCGGTGGTGTAGTTGCCCTTAAAGGCGCTGTCCGGCTCCGCTCTGGAAAAAGACACCATGCTGCGTCTGTCTTTCAGCAAGCCGTATTCATCAGAGCGCAGGGCATTGATGACATCATCCAGCTCTGCTTTGAAAGCATCGGTTTTCAGGTCTTGCCTGTGATCCTCCCATGTTGTCCAGAACTCGATTCCGCTCCTCCCAAAGTCCCCCCTGAGCCGCCCAATGCTTCCGGTCTGGCTCATGAGCTGGCTGCTTTGCTCATAGGTGTACTTGCGCTCCTCATAGCGCATAGGTCTGATTTGCAGTTCCATTTAGCCCGCCTCTCTTTCAACCGCTGTCCTGCTTTTCGGGAAGTCCCAGCCGTAAACCCTGCCGATTTCATCACCGAGGCGCTTTGTCACTCTCGTGATGTCCGCTCTGGTCGCTTTCCCCAGATAGATTTTATCCTGCAAACGCTCTATCTGGGATTCCGTTACGCCCTCCTTGAATACTCGGTAGAGGTAATGATTTGTCCCATCGTGGTGAACGGCGTCCGCCCGCAGATCTCCGTACCGGTCAACATACCACTCGGTAAAATCAGTATCGGAATAGAGGCAGTCCTTGATGTTGCCGGAGTCGATCATCTTATAGCCCATCACTCTGCCGTTCCAGCGTCCGAGGTCGCCAATGATGATAATGGGCTGGGAAAGCTGAATGTCCAGATTCATGCGCTCGTCGGACAGGTACTCCTCGTTTGTCTCCACCATCCACTTATAGATGGCTTGCTCATCGTCAGGGTCTAAATCCAGTTCATTGGCTTCCAGATACTCCTTGTACCCCTCCCGCCAATCCTCTATATCGAGGTTCTGGTCGCTCCACACGATGCGCCGGTCATTCGTTCTGGTTTGGCTGCTCATCTTCTCCACCTCCCAGATAGCTATACAGAGAGCGGTTTTTCACGCTCTTTTGCAGTGACATGATGATTCTGAGATCGTCCATTGTGATGCCCTGAATCTTCAAGATTGCCTCCATCGAAAGCGATTGTAGCTCACTTTCTGTCCTGTAACCGCTGGCAAACAGTTTTGCCATGACCTTGACCTTTCTCTGCAAGGCAAGCTCCTCTGCGGATTTACTCGCTGCCATACGCTTCAACCTCCAATCTGAATAAGCAGGACAAGCTCAGTGTTCTCAGGCTCGCTGGGATTGCGGGACAGCTCAGGGAAAAGAGACTGTACCCTCTGCCTTGCCCTGCGAATAGTCTCAAAGCAGGGCAGACCGAACCGCTTATAGTTGAACATCACATACCCAAAGGGCAGCTCTGTGATTTTTCTGTGTCCGTACCGGCTGTAATACTGCGTGGCAAGCACCATATCATCATATCTGGAACGAGGGCAAGCCCTCAGTATCTCAAGCACTCGGTTCTCGACTGTCGTTGTCTGATTCATGTTTTCCTCCCTTAAAAAAGAATAGGGGCGAAGTTTCCTCCGCCCCGTTGTTCATTATCTACTTCCTGCGGTTCCTGAGTTGCAGGAACGCAAAGCCGCCCAGAATGAAAACAAGCAGCACGATTGCGATGATAGTCTTTGCGTTCATACGCCCACTCCTTTCTTGAAAATCAATGCTGCGAAAGCCCTGTTTTAGAGACCATCGCAAAATTGTCGAAATGCCTCCCATGCGGTATGCTTACAGTGTCGAAAGACAAAATACATACTTTGGAGGTCACGAAAATGAAAACCAAATTCTTATCGTTCGTTGCAGGCGCTCTCACCGTACTTATGCTCATTGCACTCCCTGTTTCCGCTCTTGCGTCCGATGGCGCACTGTCCATCAAGGCATATCCCATCAGGATTCTCGTCAATGGACAGGTCTTTGCTCCAAAGGACGCAAACGGAAACGACGCTCTGGTGTTCACCTACAATGGCACAACCTACGCCCCGCTGAGGGCTTTGGCAGAGGCTTACGACCTTGAAGTTGGCTATGATGCAAAAAGCAACACCGCCACTGTCACAAATCCGGCTAAAGTGTCCGGCACTCCAACCGTCGCCAACAGCTTCGCATCCTCTTGGACGGTCAAGGAAAAGCCCGTCACCAACTACGGCAGCGAGAAAATCTACACCGCTGTCTACTCCGGCTCCCTCAGTATGAGTGAGTTCAAGGAATGGTGGAAGTCCCTCAGCGGGGACGAGATTATGCGGGAGGCTGAGAAGCTCGCCGCCGAAGCCCAGAGCCTTAACCCCGGCTACACCGTAACGATGTACTTCTCTTTCGGGTCGTACAGTCTCGGCACAGCCTTTGCCTACGGCGATTACGAGTTCAGCAATTTCTCCCCTGCTTCTGTCTGGATCAAATAACCCCGGCGCATGAAAGGCTCCGTCCATTTTTTTGGCGGAGCCTTTTTGCGTCCTCTTCATTGTGCTACATAGCTTTTCACTCTCCCTCCTTCATGAGAGTTATATTAAATACACCAACCGTCTGCGTCCAGACAGCTCGTGTATGTAACCGACCTGCATGAACAGGTCGGCGGAGCGAGTATTACTTGCTCCAAGTCTCGGCATCACCGAGAATAGCGGTATGAGCGTTCGCCGCCTCCATTACGGCGAGATATGCCCAATGCTTGCTCGACAGATCGTAGAAGGTGTTGAGATAACGAAGATTCTTCGTGATATACTCCTTGTCCGGTGTTCTGCCCAGCATACGGTTCATCAGGGAAACCACCTCGGCACGAGTGATGTTGGCATCGGCGTGGAAAGTCCCGTCGCCATAGCCGTAGACCCAGCCATGAATGGCAGCGTCTTTGATATACTCCGCCGCCCAATAGCCGGAGCTTACATCAGTGAAGCCCTCGTACTTCTCCACGATTTCCTCTGCGCCCTCGCCGTAAACCTCAAAGAAGCGCACAGCCATAACGGTAAACTCCGCACGGGTGATTGCATCGTTGGGCGCAAAGATTTTGTCCCCACGGCCATACACCACGCCGTAGTTCGTAAGGTACTTCACATACCCTGCATACCATGCATCGGTAGGAATGTCGGTGTACTTGGTAGTGACAGCACCGTTTTCGGGGATACGGTCGCCCTGCTTCTCGGCAAGTAGTCGGGCAAAGATAGCCGCCGCTTCGCTGCGGGTCATATTGCGCTCAGGGCCAAAGGTTCCGTCCACATAGCCGTAGATATAAACGCCATGACGCTCCTCTACGACCACATCGGGAACAGTAAGCTCGCCCTTTTCATCGGTCTTGCCGGTGGCGGTCTGTCCCAGATCGCCCTTCACCGTCACATTCTCGTCCTCAAGAGGGTTCTTGCGGTTGTCAGTAACAATGACGGTAATACGGTTATTCTCGTCCATATCGGTGCCATCGGGCAGCTTCACAGTGATGTTGCCGGTCTTGCCGATGGTGACAACAGCGCCCTCGATGGGTCTGCCGGTCTCAAAGTCGATAACCCTAACGGTGATGGTATAGCGGTCGCCATCAGCGTCCTTGCCGCCTACCGTCGCCTTGCCATCATCGTTGGTGATGCCGGAGCCGCTGGGAATGGTGATTTGCCCTGCCTTATCGGTCTTGCCGGCGGCATAGTTGTCGTTCTTATCGGTAACGGCAATCTCGATGTTCTCAACAGGGGTCTTGTCCTTCACCAGCTTCACCGTCACAGTGGTCTGGTCGGCGTAGTCGATGATACGCCCATTGGGGAGACGGATAGACAGGCTCCCGCCCTTATTCAGAGCTACCTTTGCGTTGGCAACAGGGTTCTTCGTGTCGGTATCGGTCACGATAACCAGATAACCGCCCACAACAGCCTCGCCCTTGCTGTCGGTCGTGCCGGTCAGGTAGAGCTTCTCAATCGGCTCGGTAAAAAGCACCTTGCCGCAGTTCTCGCACTCCTTATGGCGGGAACCTTCACTCTCGGCAGTAGGCTCCTTGTCGATGATCCAACCGCTTTCCTTGTGTCCGGTCGCCTTCACATAGTCGCTCTTGTAGCTATCGCCGCAGCGCTCGCAGGTGTAGGTGGTAAAGCCCATCTCGGTGCAGGTAGGGGCGGTGACTTCCGTCTTGTAGCTGTGTCCGAGCGCCTGTTTGATGACAGCGCCGCAGACAGTGCAGAGCTGGGGCGTGGTGCAGGTCGCTTCCTCACCAGCCTTATGCCCGCTTGCTGCGTCCCCGTCCACATAGTGGTAGCCGCAGCGTACACAGCGATATTCGGTCACGCCCTCGCCGGTGCAGGAGGGAGAAGTTACCGTAGTACCCTTATCAAAGCTATGCCCCAGAGGGTCGGTGTAATCGGTGATAAAGGAGCTGCCGCAGCCCTTGCACAGATGCAGGGTATAGCCGCCGTTCTCGCAGCTTGCAGGGGTTGTGATGGCTTCATAGTTGTGGGGCTTGGCGTTCTGAATGTCGGTGATGTGGCGGTCGCCGCAGACCTCGCACTCCTCGACGGTGTAGCCGGGGCTTACGCAGGTAGCCTTCACGACGGAAACACCGTACTTATGCTCGCCCTTCGGGGTGATAGTCTCCTCACACTCACCGCAGTTCTTGCAGATATTCAGCACCTTGCCGCCCACCTCGCAGGTGGCGTCACGAACCACAATACTCTGCCAAGCATGACCGATGGCGTTCACATAGTCACGCTTCTCAATCTTCCCGCACTCCACACAGAGATAGCGGGTATAGCCGAGGGTCTTGCAGGTGGGGTTGACCGTTTCAAGGACAACAAAGTTGTGCTTGTCCCCACAGCCATTGTTGTTGCAGCTTCCGTTGCAGTCCTTGTTCTGGCAGTCACAGTCAGGGTCGCCGCAGCCGCAGGGACAATCCCCATCGGGTTCGGTGGTCTCATCATGCAGCCAGACATAGGCAACGCCGTTTTCTTTCATCGTCACGCCGGAGTAGGTGTAGGTGATGTCGTAATAAACGGTGTACTGTCCCTTTTCGGTGTAGTTGGGAGCGCTCGTCAGGGTGCAGGACTCAGCGGAGTTGCCGTAGCGAATCTGGGTAGTCACACCAGCCTCGGACAGATCAGAGATGGTAAGCGTATGGGGCTGACCGTCCACCACGCCGTAATAGTCCGCCACAACAGACTTGGCGGCAACATACTCGGTCTTGGTGTACTCACAATCCACGCAGTGCTTCACGATGGCGAAGCGGTTGTTGCTGATCTGGGGCAGGATCTCCGTCTGCATATTGTGGCGCTCCAGCTTGGAAGTGCTGTTCTTGTTCGTACCGAAGCAGAAGCAGCAGTAGGAGCCGCTGGTGGTGGTCTTATTGTGATAGGTGCTGTCCACATACTCGTACTTCACCTGTTCGGGCAGTTCCTCGGTGAACTCTGCGGCACAGTCATAGAGCCAGTACACATTCTTGCCGAAGCAATAGTCACCGATGCCCATATTGCTGTTCATTGTGCCGCAGGTGTTGCAGCAGGCTTTAGTCCAGTGAAAGCCCGTATAAAAGGCGTCCTTGCCGGGGGTTCCGTCCATTACAGCACCGGTTCCCTTGCCGCCTACCAGCGTACCGTCCGAATAACGAACATTGCGGGTAGTTGCTGTCTCGCCGTTACGGGTATATTCCGGCGTCCGGTAGATGATAAAGGTGGTGGACTGACCGCATACGGCGCAGTTTCCTGTCTCACGAGTTACGGTGGCGTTGACATCCAGCTCGTTTGTGCGATTCGCCGCACTGAGCCAATGCTCGGCGGGGTCATGGTAGTTATCCTCCTGAGCCGCAAAAGCTGTCGTGGAAATCATCGAGAGAGCGAGGACAAGCACCAGAAACAGCGCAGTCATCCGCTTTCCTTTGGTCTTGATACAATGATTCATTGTGAAATCCTCCATTTTAGATTTAGGCGCAAAAAACCGCAGCCTAAAGCTGCGGAAACTTAGCCCATTGTTTTTTTCGGTTGTAAAGATTCTTCCTGCCAAACTTCCCGAAAAACAGATTAGATTTGTGGCGGAATTTGCAGGGTAATCTTTTATCATATCAGCCGTTTGGGTTTGGCTTGAATGATGCGATTGCTGAGATAGACTGACTTGGGAGATAGAATAGAGAAGAGATAGATTATTTCATCTTGGTTCGTCAGGTAGTTCTCAGGGGGTAAGAGTGTGAGATGGGGGATTTAGCGGGAATCTCGCTCCGCTCTCCGTCGCAGGAAGCTGGCATAATGCTCCAACGCCTTGCAGACATACTCCTCCGTCTGGTTCAGCGGAACATTCTTCGGGATAAGCTGCCTGACACGCTCCCCCCGCAGGACGATCTTCTCTTTCTGGTTCGGCTTTTCCTCCTCCATGATGGCTTGAACCACTTCGGTTGTCAGCTTGCCCTCGTCAAAGAACTTCCTCATGCGGATTGTCTGGTCGTGGGAGGGGGTGGAATCTGTCATGTCGATTTCGTCCACCACATCACGCTGGCAGTCCTCGTCCAGATAGGACAGCTCCACCGCAGGGCGCATCTTGATTCTGCCCTCGTCCACGAATTGAAGCAGCTCAGGGACAAGGTTCGTCAGACGCACATAGCGGCGGATTTGCTCTCGGCTTTCACCTGTTTCATTTCCGAGAGATTCATTGCTCCGCAACTTCGACTCCACCGGTGTCGAAGTTAAGTCAGTCCTTTTTCCCTGCCTTTTCATAGCGTCCAGCCGCATCTTATAGGCAAACGCCTTTTCGCTGGGCAGGATTTGTGAACGCTGGAAGTTGCTTTCCACCATGAGGATTGTGGCTTCATCTCTCGTAAGCTCAACGACCTCACAGCGCAGGGTATCCATACCGGCAAGCTCACACGCCCTTTTTCGCCGGTGTCCTGAGACAAGCTCATAGCGTCCATCGTCCTTTGGTCTGACCGTAGCGGGAGTAATAACCCCTCGCTCCTTGATGCTCTCCACAAGCTGGGTCATATCCTCATCGTCCCGCACCTTGAAGGGGTGGTCGGGGAAGCTGTCGATCAGCTCAATGGGAATGTCCCGTATTCTGGCGAGCTTCTGCTCGTCCCGCATTTCCTGTGTGGAAAACAGGTCATCGAGCGTCGGCAGAACGAAGTCGCTCTTTCTGCCTGCCACTGGCTAACACCTCCCTTGTGAAGTCGGTATAAGCCTTTGACGCTGGGCTGCTCGGCTCATAGGCAAAAATACTCTTTCCCTTAGAGCTTACCTCGGCGGCTTTTACGGCGCTGGGAATGGACGCCTTGTAAATCCGCATGATGCTCCCAAAGTTTGTTCTGAGGGCTTCTACGGTACTTCTGGCGAGGTTTGTCCGCCCGTCCACCAGTGTCAGCAGGATTCCGTCTATCTTCAAGCTGGGGTTGATGTGCTTCTTGACCTTTGAAACGGTCTGCAAAAGCTGAGTCATTCCCTTTGCCGGAAGATACTGCGCCTGAACAGGAATAATCACGCTATCTGCCGCAGCAAGGGCGTTGAGCGTTATCATACCAAGCGAAGGCATACAGTCAATCAGGATATAGTCGTAATGGTCTTTTACCTGACTGAGATATGTCCGCAGGGTGGTCTCTCTGCTCATCACCGTCACAAGGCTCATTTCCAGCGCTGACAGCTCCAGATTGGCAGGAAGGACATCGACCTTCTCCTCGTGGTGCAGAATCCCGCTCATGGGGTCACTGGGTTCTTCCCGCATGATTTCTGCCAGCTTTGTCGCCAGCGTAATGGAGAGTGAATCCGTATCCTGCCATCCAAGACAGGTGGTGAGGTCGCCCTGCGGGTCTGCGTCAACGAGCAATACCTTCTTGCCGTTCATGGCAAGCCCAATGCCCAAGTTGACCGCCGTAGTGGTCTTTCCCACGCCGCCTTTCTGATTGCAGATGGCAATGGTTTTGCAGTCGCTCATTCGGCTTACCTCCTTTCTCTTAGATTCATAGCCGCCCGCTGCGGCTATGTAACGGCGCTTTATTTGTCCACGACACCCCAAGCGCAATGGGAAGTCATCAGGCGCTCGGCTGCTAACCGAGTCCATAGGAATCTCACCTCTGCCGGGTTCTCCGCCAGCCCCGTAGTGAAGTATCATTAACCCTGATGCGTTTCATCGCCTTATCCGTAGCAATCGGATATTTCAGAATAGTTCGGACTCGCTCTCCCTCCTTGCACTCCGTCATTACCCTTTCGGGCAGGAGGATCATGGCGCACTTTCATACGGCTGAGGGTTTCCCCTCCGCTCAGGAACGACCTGATGAATGTGTATTCAGTTTTCAAGGAACTCGTGGGGCGTTTTTGCCTCACACTCCACAACAGCAAAAAAAGCTCGAAAAATTAAACCACTTTTCCAAAAAAATTTTTCTGACGGTTTCAGGGGTAGGGAAAGCAAAAAAGCGCCCGCCACATTCCGCTCTGGAATGCGACGGGCGCAACAAAAAAAGCCCACCGATTTCTCGGTGGGCTTCTGTGTTCAATTAGATTTACAGAGGACTGCGGGGACTTACGGAGATTTGCATAATCACGCCGCATCTTTTGTGGTGCGGTTTTCGTAAATTGTGGTAAGCTCGGTGGTAAGCACCCTCCACAACCCTCTGTATGTCTCTGTGTATGAACTTATGCGAACTTACTCAGTCGATTGGCTTCATTGTGGGGAACAGCAGCACATCCCGAATAGACGCCGCCCCCGTCAGCAGCATTACCAGCCTGTCCACGCCCATGCCCATACCGCCTGTGGGCGGCAGACCATACTCAAGCGCCGTGAGGAAGTCCTCGTCAACGTCACAGGCCTCGTCGTCGCCGGCGGCCTTCTGGGCTGCCTGGGCTTCAAAGCGCTGGCGCTGGTCGATGGGGTCGTTGAGCTCGCTGAAGGCGTTGGCGTACTCCGAGCCGCATATATACAGCTCAAATCGCTGGGTATATTCCGGGTTCGCCGGGTCCTTCTTGGCAAGGGGCGAGATGTCCACCGGGTGGCCGGTGAGGAAAGTTGGCTGGATAAGCTTCTCCTCACAGTACTTCTCGAAGAACAGGTTCAGTATTTCACCCTTCTTGTGCCGCTGCTCATACTCTATATGGTGCCGGTCCGCAAGCGCGCGGGCCTCCTCAATAGTCTTTACCTCTGTAAAGTCCACTCCCGCATACTGCTTCACGGCCTCCAGCATACTAATGCGGGCAAAGGGCTTGTCCAGGTCTATCTCAACCCCATCCCGCTCTACTTTTCCGCCGCCCAGCACCTTATGCGCCGCGAAGCGTATCAGATTCTCGGTCTGGTCCATCATACCATGGATGTCAGTATAGGCCTGATAAAATTCCAGCATTGTAAACTCCGGATTGTGCCAGGCATCCATGCCCTCATTGCGGAAGTTCCTGCCAATCTCATACACCCTGTCGAAGCCGCCCACTATCAGCCGCTTTAAGTGCAGCTCCAGGGCGATGCGAAGATACATGTCCATGTCCAGAGTATTGTGGTGGGTGACAAAGGGCCTGGCCGCCGCGCCCTCGGCCTGGGTATGCAGCACAGGGGTCTCGACCTCCAAAAAGTCCTGCCCGTCCAGATACTCCCGGATGGCGCTGATTATCTTCGAGCGCTTTACAAACACGTCCCGGACCTCAGGATTCATGATAAGGTCCACATACCGCTGGCGGTACCTGGCGTCAGTGTTTGTAAGACCATGGTACTTCTCCGGCAGGGGCAGAAGCGACTTTGAGAGTATGGTGAGCTCCAAAGCCTTGACCGAAATCTCCCCGCGCTGGGTCCTAAAGACCTCGCCCTTAACGCCCGCAATGTCCCCGATGTCGAGAGAGGCCTGCATGGCCTTATAGGCCTCCTCCCCCATCACGTCTATCTTAGCGTATACCTGCACTCGCCCGGAGCTGTCCTGCAGGTCCATAAATGCCACCTTGCCCATGCCCCTGCGGCTCATCATGCGCCCGGCTATACTTACCTCCCTGCCCTCAAGCTCCTCAAATCTGTCAATTATCTCCCGGGCCCTGATATCCACATTGAAGCGGGTATGAAGATACGGGTCGTTGCCCTGTTCCTGCATATTATTGAGCTTGTCACGGCGTATCTGTAGTATCTCGCTGAGCTCCTGTGGCTGCTTTTCCGCCATTCTTCCCTCTCCCTTTCCTATAATATTATTTTTGACGTTCTGACCAAATCAGCTGATGGCGTTGACAACATATGTTGCCATGCCCGCGGGGGCCTCCACCACCACGGTCTGGTGCACCACCGCGCCGATGAGGGCCTGGCCCACAGCCGACTCGTCGGATATCTTTCCGTTGCGGGGGTCCGCCTCGTTGGAGCCCACTATGCGAAGGGTCCGCTCGCTCTGCTTGCCGTTCGGCGAGGTGACGCTCACCTCCACGGTGGAGCCGATATGCACGGTCTCGTTCCCCAGGGCCTCTTCGTCTATCACCACGGCGTTTTTCAGCATCATCTCCACATCGGCAATGCGTGCCTCCACCACAGCCTGGTCGTTTTTGGCCTCGTCATACTCGCTGTTCTCAGACAGGTCTCCGAAGGACAGGGCCACCTTTATTTTCTCCGAGACCTCCTTGCGCCGCACCATTATCAGGTAGTCGCGCTCCTTCTCAAGGTCCTTCAAGCCTTCCTTGGTAACAAAAAACTGCTTCTCAGCCATGCTCATATTTCCTTTCCGTAGCGGCTATGCCGTTTTCATCCACATATTATACTATCAGGTCGGGAATTTGTCAAGCAAAAAGGCCGGACGCTGTGTCCGGCCCCGCCTATCTCTTATTGTCAGGTATAGCAGAAATATATCGTGGTGCCCAGTATGCTGTCATAATAGCTGGTATACACCCCGCTGCCTGAGATAACCCCGTTCTGCCCGGTGACATTGGCCGGACAGGTGCTGCCATTTTCCAGCACATACCTTGCGTTCTCTATGGCCTTCTTGGAAGGTGTATAGTTTATCATGCCGTTATACACCGGCCCGTACTGCCCGGGCTGATAGATTACCTCCCTGATGGTGTTGGGGAAATACTTGCTGTTCACGCGGTTTATCACCACGCTGCCCACCAGCCGCTGCACCCAGTCAGGTATCCAGTCACACCCTGCCTCGGCGTTGATTATCCGGGCCAGAAGGTCCAGGTCCTCCTCGGTGTACGAGGGCTTCGGGCGCTTCGCCTCCTCTATGGCCGCGAGTATCTCCTTGGCCGTGGTATAGTCGGTAAAATAGGTGGTCTTGGGGTAGGACATATTCAGCTTGTCGATTTTCATGTTTCGCTGCTGCTCGTAGATTGCGCCAATCTGCATGGCGTAGGCGCTGCCGTCCTTCAGGGCGCGGAGCATCATCGTCATGTAGTCCACATTTGGGTCGTAGCCGGTAACGGTGATGTAATCTCCAAGGCCGCTGCTTTTCGCCGACGCGCTGACGCTCAGCACGAGCATTACTGCCAGTGTGACGGCCAGCACGGCCGCCAGAAGCTTTCTCTTCATATGAGCACGTTCCTTTCTTTAGGGGGACGATGGCTCGTCCTCTTTATTTCAGTCCTGGCACATGTTTGGATTATATGTTCCTGCAGGATGATTTATGCAAAAACTTTTCCAAATTTTTCCATGGGTCCAAGACTAACGGCTCATATAATAACACCGGCAGCCTGATTATCCTGTCGAGTTTACTGGGCGTACTCCATATCTTTCGGTGCCCAGCCCTTGAGGACCTCCAGCATATCCTTCGCCACCTCCCTGGCCCCGGGCAGGTCGTGCTCAAGATAGTTCCCGCACTCCTCCCGCCTGCTGCCGGGTATTACATCATCAAATGTAGAAATAAATTTGAATGATTCCTGCACCAGCGCTATGGCCTGCTCCCTGCTTACGCTGTCCCGGAGCAGCAGGTAAAAGCCGGTGCGGCAGCCCATTGGGCCTACGTAAATAACGCTGTCGGAGAGCTCCGTGTTCCTGGCATAGGTCGCGAACAGGTGCTCGAAGGTGTGCAGCTGCCCGTTGTTCAGATAGTCGCCCATATTGGGCTTTTTCATGCGGATATCATAGGTCACTACGTCCCCGTCCACCCGGGAGACGTACATGCCCTTTTCCAGCTTGTCGTGGTTTACCGTAAAGCTTGCTATAGTTTTCATTTCTGTTTCCTTCCTATATAAGATTTTGTTTTATTCTAGCATAGAAGCCCGGAAATGTCTACACTCTCATACTCTCTTGCGAAAGTTTTTCTGATTGACTTTCATGTTTTCACATGGTAAAATATAAACTAAAATTTACATATTTTGGAGTGGTAGATTATGAGCGAAAACCAAACTGCCAAAAAAATGGATATGCCCTTGGCGCTGCTGCTGCTTATTGCCCATGTGACGCTGAATTACCGCAGGCTGCTGGGGCTTATCCGCCTGCCCTCGAGCTTTGGCGTCGTGAGTATCTTGCAGTATCTTGCGAGCACCGCAATCACCGTGGTGCCCATAGTCATGGCGGTGCTGCTGTTTATGCACGCCATGAAGGACACGGAGATACGAAAGGCCATGTCCATTTTGTGCCTGGTGCTGGGAATAGCCTTTTTATTGAACTTCGCGCTGACTATTTACATCAATTTCCTGGTCATCAGAATCACCTTCTACGACTTTTTTCCAACCCTGGGCTCTACTGTTGCGTCCCTTGCCCTCGGCGTGGGTATGCTGAACCTGTTCTTCAAGCTCAGGCGCGACAAGCTGAGCAAGCTGAAGTCCTACGGCTTCCTCTTTTACTACCTGATGCTGTTCGCGGTCGGCTTCGTGATAGGGCCCGCGTTTATGGATATGTCTGTCCAGCTGAATATCTCGGGGCTTACCTCAAACATCCTGCTCATTGCCGCCGGGTTCTTCCTGCCCGCGACTATCCTTGAGGAGGGCAAGAAGTCCCGCCCGGTGGACATGGTGAGCCTGATTATAACTGTTTTTGTGGCGTTTTGTGTGTTTGTCCTGGGCGGCACCATAAGCTACTCCTCCTATGCGGACAGCCACCAGATGCCCGGAGTCACCACGGTGACCTGCCCCTCCTGCCATAAGACATACACCGATAATGGCAATAAGGAGAGCATACAGCGGAGCAATATGTGCAAAAGCTGCAAGCTCGGGTTTGACGCCACTAAGGACGCGCTGGGGTGGTAAGGCCCTCCCCTATAATAAAAATGCCCCCGGAAAGCCTCCGGGGGTAATTTTTTATGTGAGCTTTTTCACCATTATATAGTCGTCCATCACGAACCCACCGCCGATGTCCGTGACGGCGCTCTCAACCGTCTCGAAGCCCCAGTGCTCATATACCTCCTTGGCGTGGGCGTTGCCCTTGTTCACTGTGAGGCGTATGGCGGGGAGGGAGAGGCGCTTGGCCTCGCTCTCGGCTAGGGCGAAGGCGGCTTTTGCCGCGCCGGTGCCCTTCATGCCGGGCAGCAGGTATAGCTTGCTGAGAAAGAGCTCGTCCCGGCCCTCATAGTTCGGGGCAAAGCCTATAAAGCCTCCTGGCTCATCATCGCCGTATATTATGTAGTACTCATAGCTCTGCTCCTTCATCTGCTCACGCACCGCAGGGGGCGAGAGGAATTTATCCACCATATACTCCACCTGTTTGGGGCCCAGCAGCTCGCTGTAGGCCAGCTCCCAGGCCTCATTTGCCAGGCTGCAGAGCAGGTCTATGTTCTCGGAAGTCTCCACCCGCTTTAGTTCTATGTTCATTTTTCATACTCCTTTTCCGTTGAAAGCTCGCTGTAGTTGCCCAAAAACGAGAACCGGGGCAGCTCAGCGTTCAGGGCGCAGATTAGGTTCAGGGTGTCGGGGTCATGTATACATCCGGTGAAGTCCAGATAGAAGTCGTACTCGAAGGAGCGCCCGGGTATGGGCCTTGACTCTATCTTCGTCAGGTTAAGGCCGTGGGTGGCGAAGCGCCGCAGGACGCTGTGCAGGGAGCCGGTGGTGTGGGCCAGGGAGAAGCAGAGGCTTATCTTATTGGCGCCGTCTGGCAGGACGGGCTCCCTATATACGGCCACGAACCTGGTGGTATTGTTGCGCACATTCTGGACGCCCCGCTCGATTATCGTGAGGCCGTAGCGCTCCGCCGCATCCTCGGAGCATATAGCCGCAAGGCCGGGCTCCTTCCTCTCGGCCACAGCCTGGGCCGCGGCGGCGGTGTTGCTGTAGTCCTCGGCCTCATAGCCCCTTTCGGAGATAAGCTCTGAGCACTGGGCCAGGGCCTGGGGGTGGGATATCACCTTGACGACAGGCCCGGGGGCCGCGGCCGCCAGGCAGTGCTCCACCCGGATATCAACGGCGCCCACGATGAAAAAGCGGTACTGTAGTATCAGGTCGTACACCGCCGTCACTGAGCCCGCCGCGGAGTTTTCAACAGGCACAACGCCTAGCGCGCCCTCCTCCACCTCGCGGAAAACCTGACCGAACTCTGGCACGAAGGAGATATCCTCCCCCTCAAAGAGCCTCTCGGCTGCCTTATGGGAGTATGCCCCCCTCACCCCCTGGCAGACCACCCGGCCCACAGGCCGCGGCAGCTCACGGCAGGCTTGGCGCTCCAGCCGTCTTAGGTCCGAATCCTCGGTAGTGATGGCGTGCTCCCGGTCCCGGCTGATAGCCATTATGGCCCGGTAAAAGGCCGCGGCGCTCTGACCCAGCTCCCCGGCCCGGCGGCTCACCCTGTCGATTATCTCCTGTTCTCTGGCGGCATTGCGCACCGGAGCCCCGGCCTGCCGCTTCAGCTCCCCTACCCGCTCCACACAGCCCATGCGCTCCAAAAACAAGGGCAGCAGCTGGCTGTCTATGCGGTCTATTTCCTTCCGCTCTCTGGAAAGCTTCTCCTGAAATTCCTGCTCGTTCATATTTATACCTCCTGGTTTTCAGTCACAGCATGCGGCTCTGGACCAGCAGGTCCAGCGCGGCTATGCCTGCCGCCGCCTCCACTGCCGGGGCCGCCCTGGGCACAACGCAAGGGTCATGCCGCCCGGTAATAACCAGCTTCGCGGCCTCGCGGGTCCTAAGGTCCACTGTCTCCTGCTCCTTGCTTATGGACGGCGTGGGCTTAAAGGCCGCCCGGAATATCAGGGGCATACCGTTGGTAATGCCCCCAAGAATCCCGCCTGCATTATTTGTGCGCGTTCTCACAGAGCCGTCCTCATAAATATACATTGGGTCGTTATTCTCGCTGCCCCTTGAATCTGCCACGGCAAATCCCGCGCCGAACTCTATGCCCTTAACCGCCGGTATTCCAAAAATAATTGAAGCGATACGGTTTTCGGCTCCGTCGAAAATAGGGTCCCCCGCCCCCACAGGCATTCCAAGTATGGCACATTCCACCACGCCGCCCACGCTGTCCCGGCTGAGCCTTGCCTCCTCAATAGACTCGCGCATACTCTCCCTTGCCGCCGGGTCGATGACCGGGAAGTACTCGCCGCTGAGCCTTTTTAAAAGCTCCGGGGAAATCTCCGTCGAGTGGAACGGCCGGTCTTCCGTCTTCGCCCCAGCCACTTTCAGCACATGGGCGCCTATCACTATGCCGCGCCTTCTGAGTATCTGCCGGGCTGCCGCGCCCGCGAAAACCAGCGGGGCCGTCAGCCGCCCGGAGAAGTGGCCTCCCCCGCGCACATCCTGATATCCGCCGTATTTTACCTCAGCCGTGTAGTCCGCATGTCCGGGCCGCGGCAGCACCTTTAACTGGCTGTAGTCCTTGGAGCGCTGGTTGGTATTCTCAATAATCGCGCACAAGGGCGCGCCGGTAGTCACGCCGTCCAGCAGGCCGCACAGCACCTGGGGCTGGTCGCTCTCCTTTCGTGTAGTCGCCGTCTTATCCCGACCCGGCGCTCTCCGCGCCATCTGCTCCAGGATTTCCTCCCATTCTATTCTCTCTCCCGCCGGCAGGCCCTCGATGTTCACCCCAATTGCCTGGGTGTGGCTGCCGCCGAATATTGATATCCTGATACTGTTACCCCAGCTGGAAGACATCAGCTATACCTCCTAATCTACGATACTCGTCAAAAAATGTTGGATAGGTCTTATTTATGCTGTAAGCGTCCGTGACCTCCACCGGTAAATCGCTCCTAAGGCCGGCCCCGGCCAGGGCCATCACCACCCGATGGTCGTTGCAGCCTAGGGCTCTCCCGCCGCTCAATCTCTCAACGCCCTGTATGATAAGGCCGTCTCCCTCCACAGAGGCCCTGCCGCCCAGGGTGTTTATGGCCTGCCTCATGGCCTCCAGCCTGTCGCTCTCCTTCAGCCTAAGGCGCCCGCCGTTCTCAAAGCGGGTCTCCCCCCTGCTCAGCGCCGCGCATATTGACGCCGCCGGGACCATATCCGTAATGTCAGAAACATCCAGCGTCTGTCCGCGAAGGCCGCCGAAGGGCTCGCCGGCATGGGGGTTTTTAGCCACAAGCTCGCCTTTCTCCCAGCGAATGTCCAGGCCGAACCTGCCGAAGACGTCTATGCAGGCCCGGTCGCCCTGAAGGGAGTCGGGCTTCAAGCCCTTTAGGCGCACCTGTGCCCCTGTGGGCGAGAGCGCGGCTGTATTCAGGAAAAACGCCGCCTGAGACCAGTCGCCCTCCACCTGATAGGCCGGGCTGTGATAGCGCTGTCTGCCGGGTATCTGCCAGCCGCCCTCAACGGCACCCACCCTTACGCCGAAGTCCCTGAGCACATCAAGAGTCATGTCCACATAGCCCACGGACTCAAGGGGCGAGGTCAGCATAAGCTCACTGTCCCCATCCAAAAGGGGCAGGGCCATAAGCAGGCCGGTGACGAACTGGGAGCTGATATTTCCCGGCAGGGTGAAGCTGCCCGGGGCCAGGCGTCCTTCTATGGTGAGGGGCAGGCCCCCTGTCTCGCTTATAAAGTCCACGCCGTGGGCGGGCAGGAGGTCCGCATATACCCCAATAGGCCGCTGCGGCAGTCGGCCCCTGCCGGTAAAGCGCCAGCGCCCCCCCAAGGCGGCGGCAATGGGGATAATAAACCGGAGCAGTGAGCCTGACTCCCCGCAGTCCGCCTCTCCCCCATCACTGCTGCTTAGTATCTCAGCGGCTCTCATTGTAATCGTGACGTCATCGCTTGAAGAGAGATTGGTTATCTCACATTTACTGCCGCCAGTGCGCCTTGCCAGCGCCCCGCACAGCAGCGCCCGTATCGCCGCGGATTTGCTGGGAGGCACTGTGAGGCTCCCGCCTGAAAAGTCCGGGCCGTAGCTTATACAATACATATATATTCTCCTTCAATTATTTCCTGTTATCCGTCTTATTATATCAGCTTTTGGCGCTTCTTGCAAGAAAAACAGCGCTCAAAATCTCATATAGCCGTTGCAAACCCATATCGGTTATGGTATGATGTGTACAGCTTACTTATCCTTCGGAGAGGAGAATATTCATGAGCCCAGAGTCTGCAAGCCGGAATCCCCGGAGGATGGACGACCACAAGTCCATCCTCGAAGTCTTCGATGTTATGGCCGGGACCCGCACAGTTCTCAAGGAATTTGACTGTCTTATCGAGGCCCCCAACTGGTCCCGGGACGGAAAATTCCTTACCTATAACAGCGGCGGCCGTATCTTCCGCTTTGACCTTGAGACCCGTGAGAGCCGAGCCATCCCTATGGACTTTGCCATACGCTGCAATAACGACCATGTGCTCTCCCCGGACGGCAGCAGCATTGCCGTCAGCCACGGCACAAAGGAGGACGGACAGTCCAGGATATACACCGTCCCCCTGACCGGCGGTGTACCCCGGCTCATAACGCCCATGGCCCCAAGCTACCTGCACGGCTGGTCCCCGGACGGTAAGACCCTTGCCTACTGCGCCCAGCGCGGCAAAGAGTTCGACGTCTACACTATCCCAGTTGACGGCGGCGAGGAGACCCGGCTCACCGACGCCCCGGGCCTTAACGACGGTCCGGAATATGACAGCGCCGGGGAATATATCTGGTTCTGCTCCGTGCGCTCCGGGCTCATGCAGGCCTTCCGCATGAAAGCCGACGGCTCTGAGCAGACGCAGATGACCTTCGACGAGGAGTGGAACACCTGGTTCCCCCATATCTCCCCGGACCGGAAGCTGGTGGTAATGCTCTCATACCATAAGGGGGACCTTGAGCCCTGGGAGCACCTGCCAAATAAAGACGTGGTCCTAAGGCTTATGAGCGCTGATGGAAGCGGCTTGCGCACCATAGCCGAGCTCTTCGGCGGGCAGGGCACGATAAATGTGAACTCCTGGGCGCCGGACAGCAGTAAGTTTGCCTTTGTGAGCTACAGCAACGGAAAAAGCGCCCCAATGCCGGTGCGGGCGGATACAGAAAAGTGAGCGCCAATAAGCCTGAGAACGCCCCGCTCTCCCTGAGGCTGCTGTTCTGTGACGACGACCCGGCCGTGCCCGCCCAACTTGAAGCGGCCCTCAGAGAGTATTTTGACGGCAGGAGTCTGCCCCAGCCCGAGTATATATCATATACCTCGGCCGGCGCAATGCTCTCGGAGCTCTGCCGTTTTGGGGCGCCCCGCCCGGATATTGCCTTTTTGGATGTAGAAATGCCCGGGATAAGCGGCATAGAGGCCGGGGCAAGGCTGCAGGCTGTGTACCCCTATATCAAAATATTCATACTCACCTCCCACGCCGACTATCTGGACGACGCCATGAGGTTCCATGTGTTCCGCTATCTCTCAAAGCCCCTGGAGAAATCCCGGCTTTTCAGGAACATGGACGACGCGCTGTACCAGCTCACCGTGGATACCCGGCCTGTGCTGATTGAGACGGCGGGAAAATCCGTCACACGCTGCGCTCAGGAGATAATCATGGCCGAGGCCCAGGGGCGGCGGGTTATAATACATACCCTTGATGGCAGCTACGAGTCCACACAGGGCATGAAATACTGGGAGTCCCTCCTTGATATAGGCAGCTTCTACCGCCCTCACAGAAGCTATATTATCAACATGAAATATGTGCGCTCCTTCTCCTCCACCCTTATCACTCTGAATACGCCAAATGGCGTTCAGTATACAGCCTATCTTGCCCGGCGGCGCTGTCAGGAGTTCAAGAACGCCTATATGCTCTATGTGGAGGCGTCAAGATGATTAAAGAGACAATTGCCCTGCTTTTGGGCTTTGCGGTGCTGTCCTTCTCCGGTAAGCTCATATATAAGGGCTTCTGCCGTATAACCAGGCGGTTCTCTAAGGAGAGCTCCCCTCTCTCCGGCTATGACCCCGCCGCTTTAATGCTGACCGGCTTCTCCCTGGCAACGCTCTTTATTCTGCTGATGGCGAGCTATACGGCGTTTTTCATCGCCCTGCCGCTGACCATAGGCTCGCTGGCTTTAGCCGGTGTGATGATACTGCTGTTTGACAACCTGCTGATATACATAGGCTACCGCATGACCCAGCGCATGAACCGGCGTGACCTCTCCCGCCAGCTCATGCTTCAGAAGCAGCAGACCGAGATAAGCTACTATAAGGCCCTTGAGGAGCAGTACGACCGTCAGCGGGTGCTGATACACGATATCCGAAAGCATTTGGGCTCCATCAGGGGCCTGGCCCAGGCGGGCGGAGATACGGCCGTGGTACAGTATGTGACTGAGCTTGAGCGCTCCCCCGCCCTTCAGAAACGGGTGAAAATATGCGGCAACCGGCTGCTGGACGTGATACTCGCCCGGTACGGCGAAGTGTGCGCTGAGAAGGGTATCAGATTTTCCGCTGATATACGCGACCAGTCCGTGGACTTTCTGAGCCAGAGCGATATGACCTCCCTTTTCGGCAACCTGATGGAGAACGCGGTTGAGGCCGCAGAGGGCGCTGAGGGGCCGTATATCGAGCTTCTATGCGACCTTCGGGCCGGGGAGGCTTTGATGGTGTCCCTGGTAAACTCCTGCGCCGCGCCGCCCAAAAGCGATGGCATGGGCGGCTTTGCAAGCACCAAGCAGGATATCGTGCACCATGGGCTGGGGCTCAAGAGCATAGCCCAGGTTGTGAATAAGCACGACGGCACCCTTCGCCAGTACTATGACGAGGGTACGGCGCTTTTCCATACGGTGATACTCATAAAGCAATAGCAAAAGCTTCGCGGCAGACCTGAAAACCGGGCCTGCCGCTTTCTCTGCCTACCAAAACTGCTCGATTTTCGACCGTTCATGCAAAAGGGCTTGAAATAATTTATCTTCCTGTTATACTCATGGTAAAGATATCAAATACCTATAAGGAGGACTGCCTGATGAAAAAGCTGACAATAATAATCCCGGTGTACAATAACCCCCGAGAGCTCCGCATGACTATAGACTCTGTGCTGGGCTCTGACTTCCCCCTTGAGGACATTGAGATAATCGTTGCGGACGACGGCTCGTCCGTCGATATGAAGGCTGTTTCGGACGAGTACGCCGGCCGCGTGGATATCCGGCACTTTTGGCAGGAGGACAAGGGCTTCAGGCCCGGCCAGGCCAGGAATATGGGCATACGCGCGGCAGAGGGCGAGGTCTGCCTTTTCCTGGACTGCGGGGTGATAGTCACCAGCGGGTGCCTTTCAGAGCACTGGCGGCTGTACCGGCAGCACGGCCCGAAGACGGTTATAATCGGCTATATCTACGGCAACGACCTCACGTCCGACCTTCAGGAAATGCGCGATATCATCGACAATAACCTCCCGGACGAAGCCGCGGCTATTATGCACAAGCGGGGTATGCTGGACGGCCGGGAGCGGGACTATGCCATAGGCGACGAGCTTTACCGCTGGCAGGCCCCCTGGATAGTGCTGTGGAGCCTGCACTTTTCAGTGCCCACAGAGTTCATGCGGGAGAATAGTGTGTGGTTCGACGGCTTCTTCTGCACCTGGGGCTGTGAGGACAACGATTTAGGCATACAGCTCTCACAGCACGGCGCAAAATATGTGCTTGGCCGCGAGGCCCGGGCCATACACTACCCCGCCGAGAAGCGCAGCTATGACCGCCTGCAGACAGAGCCGGAGTTTCGGGCGGGCTGGATGAAGAACCGGGAGTACCTAAAGAGGAAATGGGCGGATAACGAGCTTGTGCAGCTTTGGATGACCGAGGGCGGCCGGGCGATAAAGGCTCTCCCTCTGCTGCCAAAGGGGGATAACTGATGGAGACGAACCCCCTGCTCAGATTCTATATCGACAACAAGAAATACCTTCCGGGCATACTCACCATTGTGGGCATATCCCTGCTCTCCGGCGTGCTGAAAATGCTGGCGGCCACGTTCTGGGGGCGCGCGGTTGATTTCGGGCTTATGGGCCTGATAAACGACATGATACTGGCAGCGGTGATGATGGCTGTGTTTATTCTCATGGACTGTGTCCGCACCGCCGTACACTACCATATCATAGGCCATATCACCGAGAACATGTTCCTGGACGTGCGTGGCCGGGCCTTTCATAAGCTCACCCACGGGGACCCCGCCGTTCTTGAGAACCACTTCCGCACCGGCGACGTTACAGCCCGGCTCAACAGCGATATAGACTTTCTCAGCACCTTCTCAGCCGGGCATGTGAGCAACTTCTCCCGGCAGATATTCTCGGCGCTCTTTGGGCTTTTCGCCTGTATATTCATGTCCTGGCAGCTGTCTTTAGCCTATGTGGTGATACTTCCTGTATCATTGGGGCTGGTCTCTGTCATCAGCAGGCCCATCCTTACCCAGAGCAAGAAATCTATGGACAGCGCGGGGTCGGCCATGAGCCTGGTGGCTGATATGCTCATAGGCGCGCCCACCGTAAAGGCGTTCGGGGCACAGGAGCATTTTCAGAAAAAATTTGACGCAATGGCCGACAGAATGTATAAGCTTGAGGTTGAAAACGAGCGCATAAGCATGAAGATGACCGCCGTGAAGTACATCGCCAATGTGGTGCAGACCATGTGCCTGTTCCTTGTGGGCTCCTGGCTGGTGACAAAGGGGCTGCTCACTGTGGGCGTCTTTATCTCCTTTGTGACTATGAGCAATTACATAACCGAGCTGCTCACCACCTCCGACTATATGATACAGACCGTCCGCCGGGTCACTGCCTGTGCCCAGCGGTACTATGAGGTGCTGGACATACCCGACGAGCTCCCCGGTCTTTTGGGCCTTGAGGCCAGTAAAAACCCCTGCTCAGCCGAAAACCTCACCTTCTCCTATGACCGCGAGGGCCTGGTGCTGGACGGGCTGACCCTGCATATCTCGGCGGGGAAAAAGGTAGCTATCGTGGGCGAGAGCGGCTGCGGAAAGTCCACCCTCATTAAGCTGATGTGCCGGTTCTATCTGCCTGAGAGCGGCAGCCTGAAGCTCTTCGGCCTGGAATCCCTGGACTGGCGGCCCGACGACCTCCGTTCCAGAATGGCTATCGTCACCCAGGACTCGTTTCTGTTTGACGGCAGCATTTATGAGAACGTGGCCTACGGCAGACCTGGACTTACCCGGGAGCAGTGCGAGAAGGCTTTGAGGGACGTTGAGCTCTGGGACTTTGTCTCCACCCTCAGCGGCGGCATGGACCACCAGGTAGGCGAGGGCGGCCAGACTCTCTCCGGCGGGCAGAAGCAGCGGCTCTGCATTGCCCGGGCCATGGTAAAGGAGGCTCCCCTGGTGCTTCTTGACGAGGCCACCTCAGCCCTTGATTTACAGACTGAGCGGGAGGTCCAGAAGAGCCTGGATAAGCTTTTGGAGGGCCGCTCGGCTGTTATTATTGCCCATAGGCTCAGCACCGTTCAGGGGGCCGACTATATCTACTATATGGACAAGGGCCGGGTCGTAGAGGAGGGCTCCCCCACGGACCTGCTGGCCCTCAAGGGAAGATATTACGATATGTGCAGGCTTCAGGGCCTTGTTTCAGACGCAAGGGAGGTGACGGCATGAGAAAGACATCCGCGCTGGCGCTCTACAAGCGGAGCTTTGGCTATCTGGGCCCCGCAAGGGGGAAATACCTGCTGGGCGTGCTCTTTGCCTCATGCGAGATGGCGCTTTTATTCGCGTTCCCGTATGTTAATCAGGCGCTCATAGACATTGTTGCCGGGGAGCGGCAGGGGAACATTATGGTGACGCTGCTCATTATGCTCGGGCTCTTCCTGCTGCTGGTGCCGCCGGTAATAATCGGGCGGTATATGCAGACTACAGCCGCCGAGTACGGAAGTGCAAGGCTGTATAAGGAGCTGTTTCGGCATGTGACCCATCTGCCTGAGGACACCCTTGTAAAGTTCAAGACCGGCGACTATATCACCCGCCTTAGGGACGACGCCAACCGCACCACCGGGGCATTTGCCTCCTTCTCCGTCATCAATCTCATCAGGTTTGGGGCGGTATTCCCCGCAACGCTCATACTCCTGCTTATAAACGACTGGCATATAGCCCTGGCAGGAGTGATATACGGCGGCATAAACCTGGCCCTCTCCCTCTGGCTGAACCCTTTGGCAAAGTCCGTGGAGCGGCGGGCTAAGCAGGAGATTGCTAACTCCGCTTCATTTTTGGTAGAGGCGCTGAGGGGAATACCGGTGGTCAGGGTATTCGTGCTGCACCAGGTGCTTGCAGAGCGCTATGCAAGAATATGTGAAATAATAAAAGACCGGCGCATGAAGTACCAGAATATAATAGGGATTACATACGGCGTTGTGGACTTCTTTGCCCAGTCGGCCCAGGCCATCGGCTTTATAATAGGCATACTCCTTGCCCGGGACGGCGCTACTCTTGGAAATACTGTTTTTAACGCAACCCTCATGGGCATGATGGCAGACTCTGTCTACAGGCTCAGCACGTTTCTGCTGCTCACCCAGACAGACCTGGTGTCCATGGAGCGGGTGCACGACCTGCTGGACCAGCCCCTTGAGGACCTGCACAGCGGCACGGAGCCTGCAAAGTCTGATGGTAATATTGCCGTAGAGCTTCGCTCTGTGAGCTTCTCCTATGACGGCGTGAGCAATGTCATCGATAACCTGGACCTGACCCTGCACAGGGGTGAGCACCTGGCTATCGTTGGCGGCTCCGGCGGGGGCAAGTCCACGGTGATAAAGCTGATAGAGGGCTTCTACGCCCCAACATCCGGGGAGATACGCTATTTCGGCCAAACCGGCCTCTCCCTCTCGGCCATACGCAGCCTCTTTGCCTATGTGCCCCAGGAGTGCACCCTTTTCGACGGCACTATTGAGGACAATCTGAGGATGGCCAATCCCCATGCCAAAAGGGAGCAGCTTGAGCACGCCGCCGGCATGGCCGACATACATGAGTTCATCCTGAGCCTGCCTGAGGGCTATAATACCCAGGTCGGAGAGCGGGGCAGCCAGCTCTCCGGGGGCCAGCGCCAGAGGGTCGCCATAGCAAGGGGCATATTGAAGAACGCCCCTGTGCTGCTGCTGGATGAGGCTACCGCCGCTCTTGACTCGGCCACGGAGAAGGAGGTCCAGGCCTGTCTTGACAGGGTGTCTGTGGGTATGACTACCGTAACTGTTGCCCATAGGCTCAGTACCATTGAGAACGCCGACCGAATCCTTGTGATGGAGGGCGGCAGGGTCATAGAGGAGGGCCGCTTCCGGGAGCTTCTTAATCTTGGAGGCCGGTTCAAGGAGATATACGAGGGCCAGCAGCAGGAGGAACGCATGAGGCTGGCGAGAGAACAGGGCCGGGCATAAACATAAAAGCACCGTCAAAAGACGGTGCTTTTTCTCTCCTATTCCTCACTGCCGCCCCTATGCCTGTGGTGCCTGCAGTGTTCGCCGGACTGCTTCCCGGCTGAGTGGCCGTGCCCGGAGCCGTTCCCCGCGTGGCAGGTCACGTTCCCTTCACTGCCCACACAGCCCTCCACCCTCTCCAGCATTCGGGTGCAGCGCTGCTCGTCGTCACACTCCACGTATATCTCCATATCCTTCCCCTGCTCAAAATAAGCCTGCATTTTTGAGTCGGCGAGAAGCGCGTCTATGGCCGCCGAGTATTCTGAGAACATCAGGTTCGTGTCCTCAATAATGCGCCTGCCGTCCTTATTGAGGGCTTCCACCCCGATGACAATATCAAAGCGGTTTATCTTCAGCCTTAAAGCGGGGTTTATCTCTATGCCGATAGCGGAGACCGGTATGAAGAACAGCCCGCTTCCTATGCAGGCCATCAGCACCAGACATGCCGCCGCCCATATGAGCGGCCTCGCCCTCTTGCGCGGCTTTGCCGGCGCATATATCCTCTCAAGGGTCCTCTCCTTCAGCGCGGCCTCTGCGTGGACCCCGGCGAAGGCTTTCTGAAGCCTGTTACGCATCCTCGTCACCTCCCAGCTTCTCCCGAAGCAGCTTCTTTGAGCGCGTCAGAAGTGAATATACCGTGTTCACGTTCTTCTTCGTAAGGTTGCCTATCTCCAGGGCCGTGTAGCCCTCAAAATAATGTAAGTACACCACGTCCCTGTATTTCTCCGGCAGCTCAAGCACCGCCCCCAGAACCTCTCTTGTGCCGGACTCCTCTGCGGGCAGGTCTATAAGCTCCTCCAAAGGGACCGTGCGGCTTCTGAAAAAGCTTCGGATAAGGTCCCTGCAGGCGTTTATAGTAACGCGGATGAACCACGCCTTTTCATGCTCCTCATTTTCAAACACAGCAGAGCTGAGGACGTATTTCATGAACACCGTTTGAAACACATCCTCAGAGTCGGCCTGGTTTTTTAAATGTATCAGGCACAGCCTGCGCACCATGTCTGCATACCGGTCCATAGCCCGGGCCGTCTCCTGCTCGCCGCGCATATGTCAGCCGTGATGTCTGCCGTGGCCGCCGCCTGAATGATGACCGCCGCGATACCCGCTGCCTGTACCGGCGCCGCTGCCGTTTCCGCTGCCCGCGCCGTTCCCGGGACAGTAATCAGGGTCGTAATTATCACATACGCCGTTATTATCGGCGTCTACATAGCCCCCGCCCGTGCCGTTTCCGGGGCAGTACTCAGGGTCGTAGTTGTCGCATACGCCGTCGTTGTCAGCGTCCACATAGCCGCCCGTCTGAGCGTAGTTCCCGCAGGCTCCCTTACCGGGGCAGTGCTCGTGGCCGTAGTTGTCACATATGCCGTCGTTGTCGGCGTCCACACAGTAGTGGCCGTCCCAGCAGTTATGTCCGCCGTCCCACGTGCCCACGCATGCGGGCCTCATGTGCCCGGTATGCAGCCCGCCGCACACTGAGTCGAGCGCCGCCCTGTGGTGGTGGGCCGAGGCCCCGACGGTCATAAAGCTGAGCGCCAGCGCCGCTGTGACAAGTCCAGTTAGAAGTTTTTTCATTTTTATGTCCCTCCTGAATTAACTCCGCCGTTTGCCGGCTTCAACTATAATACGTTTGGCCCGGACATTTCCGTGCGTCCGGAAAAAATATTTTTCTAAAAATTTCTACACGCCGATTACAGCACAGGTCAGCACCATATATGCTATATATATTCCCAATAGCAGCACTCCCTGAAGCCTTGTGAACTTCTGGGTGAACATAGTTGGTATCAGGGCCACGCCTCCCACAAGCAGGCAGGCGGGCAGGTCCAGCATAGCCGAAGCCGAGGCTATGGGCAGGGCCTTGCCGGAGACCAGGGCGCTGACGGGCAGTATCAGCGTCAGGTCGATGATGTTGGCGCCCAGTATATTTCCCACTGACAGGGAGGACTCCTTCTTTACTATGGCCGTGATAGTGGTTATAAGCTCAGGAAGGGAGGTGCCTACGGCTATCACCGTCACGCCGATAATCCGCTCAGATATGCCTATGAACCTTGCAAGCTCGCTGCCGTTGTCAACGAGCAGGTCCGCTCCCCAGACAATGCCGACAGTTCCCACCACAAACTTGATGATATTTATGATTATCTCCCTGCGCTCAGGACGGGGCCGCTTTATCTCCCTGGTGCTGTCCGTCCTTGTGGTGACGGAGTTCTTTGCCTGCAAAATATTGTCGCCCATAAATATTGCGAAGATAATCATCATCACAACAGCCATGGCCGTCCCCATCCGCCCCAGAAATCCTGAGAGCACGACCATAACTGCCGCCGCCAGCATGAGCACGGACTTTCTCAGATAGTCCTTCCTCTTAGCCATCCCGGGCATACACAGCACCGATATCGCCATGATAAGCCCGATATTTGCCGTAACGCTGCCCACGGCGTTACCGATGGCCATGTCCACCTTCCCCTGGGCCGCCGCCATTACAGAGACCAGCATTTCCGGCAGCGTTGTCGCGAGGCTGACTATGGTGGCCCCGATTATGAGCTTCGGTATGCCGCTGACCTCCGCTATCCAGGAGGCCGCGTCCACAAAATAGTCGCCGCCCTTCACAATGAACACGATTCCAACCAAGAACAGAAAAATTACCAGTGCCAGTTCCATCTCTTTTCCCTCTCATCCGTTTAATTTCAAACGAAAAGGCCCACGTACAGCCCCAAAGCCATACGTGAGCCCAAGAAGACACTTTTGCGCATGTACAGCTTTCGCCATACATGAGTCTCGTTATTTAAGACAAGCCAGGCAGACTGCCGGGTATGTTGACTTGCCACGCGTAACGCGCTTACTACTCCCTCATGGGTTTTTCGATTGTGGCTGTATTATACCAGACCGGGAAGATATTGTCAAGTACAATTTTCCCAAAATATCGACATGCCGCGGGCTTGTTTTATGCGGGCCCCTATGCTATAATTGGCAGAGAGCCGAAATTTATGCCTTTTGGCAGAAAGGGAGCTATGCAATGGATAAAAAGCCTGTTAGAATTGCCATGATAGGCGTGGGGGCTATCAGCGGGATATACCTGCAGAATATCACCCGCACCTTCCGCGAGCTGGAGCTTGTGGGCGTCTGTGACCTGATACCTGAGCGTGCGGAAAATGGCGCGGCCTATGTGAAGGCTGAAATCGAAAAGGGCGCTGATGTGCCCGAGCCAAAAATCTATAATGATATGTATGAGGCCTTCAACGACCCGCAGGTTGAGGTCATTCTGAACCTCACAAGGCCTTATGAGCACTTTGAGGTCACTAAGCAGGCCCTGATACACGGAAAGCATGTGTACAGTGAGAAGCCCCTGGGGGTGGACATGGACGAGGCGGCTGAGCTTATCGCCCTTGCCGAGGAAAAGGGCCTGCGTCTGGGCGGCGCGCCGGATACCTTCATGGGCGCGGGCATACAGACTGCCCGGCGGCTTATAGACGACGGGTACATAGGGGATATAGTGGGCGCCAGCTGCGCCATGGTCTGCCACGGCCACGAGACCTGGCACCCGGACCCGGAGTTTTACTATAAGCGGGGCGCGGGGCCAATGCTGGACATGGGGCCCTACTATATCACCGCACTGGTGCAGCTGCTCGGCGAGGCAAAGGGGCTGACGGGGCTCACAAAGCGCTCGTTCACCCAGCGGCTCATCACCTCGGAGCCCCATAGGGGCGAGACTATTGACGTTGACGTGGACACCTGGCTCTCGGGGAATATTGAGTTCGAGAGCGGGGCCATAGCCCAGGTCTTCACCACCTTCGACGTGCACTATACTGTGCAGCCCCGGTTTGAGGTGTACGGCACCAGGGGCAGCATGATGGTCCCGGACCCTAACACCTTCGGCGGACCCGTACTGCTCCTTCGCCCCGAGGACTTCGCGGCGGCTCCCAAGACCGACCCGGGGCTTGACCGCCACGGCGTGCCGGACTTCTACGCGGGCTGGAAGGAAATGCCCCTGATGTACGACTATCCGGAGAACAGCCGGGCCCTGGGCCTCGCGGACATGTGCAAGGCCCTTCGCACCGGCAGGGACCACAGGGCCAACTACCAGCAGCAGCGCCATGTGCTGGAGATAATGACAGCCTTCTCAAAGTCCGGGGAGCAGAAGGCCTATGTGCCGATAAATTCCCATTATGAGCGCACCGCGCCCATGGTGAACGACCCGCTGAAAATCATGCACGGCATTTTAGACGACTAATAAGGAGGATAATACTATGAAAGCAGCATATACCGGCTGGACCTGGATACACGGCGACGAGGAGACCGCCAAGCGCCAGCTTGAGCAGAGCTTTAAGGAGTGCAAATTTTTAGGCTATGACACCGTTGAGAACTTCGCCTTTATCCGCGACTACTATAAGGACGACCCAGGTGAACTGAAAAAGCTGGCGGACGATTGCGGCGTGGAGCTTGTGAACCTATACGGCCACTTTGACTTTGACATAGAGGCCTCACTGAAGCGGGCCATGGAGCAGGTTGATTTTCTCGCTGAAATAGGCGGCAAGTGGTACAACTGCCAGCACGGCGGCTTCGGAGAGGAGCCCTTTGAGCGCCCCACCAGCCCCGAGATGATAGACACTATATGCGAGATAGTGAACCGCCTGGGTGAGTACGCAAAGGACAAGGGCGTGACCGTCTGCTTCCATCCCCATTACGGCACCTGCGTATTCTCACAGAGCGACATCGACTACTTTGCCGCCCACACTAAGCCCGAGTATGTCAGCTTCTGCTTCGACACCGCCCACACCACTCTGGCTGGCATGGACCCGGCGGCCCTTATCCGTCAGTACGGCAGCCGCATTGCCTATATGCACCTGAAGGATGTGGACACCTACGCCCTCAGCAAGGCCGAGGGCCGGGCTAAGATGGCCTCTTTCAGGGCCCTGGGCCACGGCACGGTGGACTTCCCGGCTGTGAAGGCCGCCCTTGAGGAAGTGGGATATGACGGCGTGCTCTGTGTGGAGCTGGATATACCCGAGGTGTGCAACTTCCACTCCGCCGAGGTATCGCGCATATACCTCAGGGATGTGCTGGGTATCTAATATCTATGGCAAAAGCAAAACCCCTGGTTTACCAGGGGTTTTGATATTTTACAGCTTTATCTCGTATACAGGGCGCAGCTCAGCCCTATAAAGACCGGCCTCAGTCTTCCCGGCCTGCTCAAGCCTTCCGGCCATTGGGGACTCCACATTCACCTTCGCCCCCTCCTTAAGCGGGGTTATGGCAATGACCAGCGGCTCCGTCCTCAGTTCATCTGCAAGCTCCCGGAGCCCTATCTCCCACGGGGCTCCGTTATAGAAATTGTCGCTTACCATCCTGCCGTTGAGAAACGCGTGGCCGATGTCGCCGGTATACTCTATGCTGAGGAGCATGTCCTTTACGCCGTCCATGAGGTTTTCGGGAAGGTACAGGGTGTACCTGCTTGGGCCCACCTGCCTTTGGACCGCCGGCTCCCCGCGCCACTCATTGGCTGTAAAGCGGTGCTCTCCCAATATTCCCTGGGCGCTGCCTCCAAGGGCATTAGCCGGGCAGCAGTAAACATGATTATCGGTTTTGACTGTCTCCAGCCTCAGGCCGTTCTCGTCCTCTAGCAAAGCGCCGTCGGTAAAGACCAGCCTGTTCCCGCTGACAATATACATCTGCTCGGCCAGCTCACGGCTGAGCGCAAGAATGCTCACGGCGCTCTCCCCTCTGCTGACGGTGAACTCTACGGCAGTCAGGTCTTTTGGGCATATGTATGCGCTTTTATCCCTGCCGTCAATAGCAACGCCCGACTCAAAGGCAAAGCTGCCCTCCATGCCCCTTGGCACGAAGAAGACGTATATGGTCCTGCCGTCACGCTCAAGCTTTGTAACAGGCTGTGCGTTGGCCTGAACCAGCCTGATGCCCTCAAGGTCCATGTTGAAGGGAAGTATGGCGTTCTCCTCAGAAGCTATGCCGAAACGGAAGGTGATTTCCCCCTCTTCCGTTTCCAGAGTTACGCCCTCCCCCGCGCGGTCCTTCATAGCCGCATGGTCCTGGAAGTTGTTCACAAACAGAAAGCCGCTGTGTCCGTCTGTGCGCACGGCATAGCGGAGTGTGTCCACGTCGCCGGGGTCAATAAGCTGGGCCCCCTCTGGCAGGACAGTCCTCATAGGGCAGAGCTCTTCCCCAAAGGCGCCCACAAAATAGTGCAGGAGCTTCATGCGCCTATAGGACTCCCTCACCTGGCCGAACTCCCCAATAGCCGCCTGATAATCATAGGATATCTTGCACACCTGGCTCTCGTTGAGATACTGTCCGTTCTTCCCAATGGGATTGCTGCCACCGTGGTACATATAGTACCCCAAAAAGCTGCAGCCCGAGGCCAGCTTCACGGCGGCCATTGCGTCCACAGACTTATAGGGCAGCTGAAAGCGGTAGTTATAGCTGCACATCATCCCGCCGCCCATCTCACAGCAGGCATAGGGGCGTGACTCCGGCCCATAGCGCGGCTTGAAATCATCTGTGCATGTCACGCCGTTTTTATGGTAGTCCTGATAGATGTACTCCTCCGTGGGAGGGTGCTCCCCCTTATGGGAGTAGAACAGCCAGGGCCTGTAGGCATAGCCGCCCCAGAGGGGCAGCATACTTTCTGGGGTCGGGGCCCTGCCCCAGCCGGTGCAGGTGTAAAATACCGGGGTGAGACCGCACTGTGCCGCAAGCTCCTTCAGGCGAAGCAGATATTCCTCTCCCTCATCGCCGCCAAAGGCCCACTCGTTCGATATGCCTGTAGTCATCTCCCAGGGCGCGGATGAGGCCATGTATTCATTGTCTATCTGCACGCCGATAATCGGCCCGCCGTCCTTAAAGAACATTCCCCTTACCTGCCCGACAATCTCCGTATACAGCCGCCGGGTACAGGAGAGAAATCCCTCGCTGAGCCTGCGCACCTCAAAGGGCTTGCCGTAGAGCCAGTCCGGGAGCCCGCCGTTGCGGGCCTCTCCGTGGTCGAAGGGGCCGCACCTGAGTATCACATACAGGCCGTGCTTTTGGCAGAGCCCTACAAACCGGCCCAGGTCACGCCGCCCGGTAAAGTCGAAGCTGCCCTCCGTCTCCTCGTGGTGGTTCCAGAACACATATGTCGCCACGATGTTCACGCCGCCCAGCTTCATTTTGATGAGCTCATCCTCCCAGCGCCCGGGCTCCATGCGGCTGAAATGAAACTCGCCGCTAACGCCGAAGAAGGGCTTTCCGTCCCGCTCCATACAGCAGCTGCTGACAGAGAGCTCAGTGCCGTCCTTACTCCTGCCGTGAAAGGCCTCACCCAGTGGGTATGCCTTTTGAGCCTCTGTCCCCAGCAGTGACAACCTATGGTCCACTTATCTATCCCTCCCTCACTGACTTTATTATTTCCACGGACCTTCTGCAAAGCTCGGTTATCTCGTCCCATTTCTGACCCTCGATAAGTTCTGCCGTAACCATATACGACCCGCCGCATGCCGCTATCACCGGGCAGCTGATATACTCCTTTAGATTATTCAGCGAGATACCCCCTGTTGGCATAACCTTAAACTGGGGGAACGGCGCGCTCATGGCCTTAATCTTTGGAAGTCCCCCGGACTGCTCTGCCGGGAAAAATTTTATCAGCTCAAGCCCGAATTTAAGCGCGGCATGGTAATCAGTAGGCGTGGTGCAGCCGGGGTAGATAGGCACGCCCCGCTTTTGAGCGTACTCCACCAGCTCCGGGTCGAAGCCAGGGGTGACTATAAACTGCCCGCCCGCCTCTATTGCCGCGTCTATCTGAGCCGTCACGGTAACCGTGCCGGCGCCCACTATCATCTCCGGGCAGGACTCCTTCATCAGCCGCATTGCCCTTTCAGCTCCGGCCGCGCGGAAAGTGACCTCCGCCACCGGAACATCCCCGGCGCACAGCGCCCCTGCGAGCTTTGCCGCGTCCCGCTCCGGGTCCGTGAGCTTTATCACCGGCACAATGCCAATCTTTGAAATCGCCTGACTCAGCTTATCCATATAACTAGTCCCTCCAAACATTATTTTCTGTCATAGTCAAGATACGCGCCCTTCATGGGCGAAGCCGCCAGCTCTGAGAACAGCCTGAGAACTCCCCGCCTGTACTTAGCTGGCTTCGGCTTCCAGCTCTCCCTTCTCCCGGCCATAATCTTATCTATCTCCTCGGGGCTCAGCCTCTCGCCCTTCACGCCGACTATCTCCAGCACGCGCTCCCGAACGTCCAAATGTATCAGGTCCCCCTCCTCGACCAGGGCAATGGGCCCGCCGGCCTGGGCCTCAGGGCTGCAGTGGCCTATTACCGGCCCTGTGGACGCCCCGGAGAAGCGCCCGTCGGTGATGAGGGCAATGCTGCGCCCAAGCTCCTTATCGGAAGAGATTGCCTCGGAGGTATAGAACATCTCCGGCATACCCGAGCCCTTCGGCCCCTCATACCGGATAAACACAGCGTCCCCGGACTTTACCCTGTGGTGGAGCACCGCGTCAATGCACTCCTCCTCGCTGTCAAAAGGCCTGGCCCTGAGCACTGCTGAGAACATCTCCTTCGGGCAGGCGGTATGCTTGATAACGGCGCCCTCCGGGGCCAGATTGCCCTTTAGAATGGCGATGGACCCGTCTGTGCCAAGGGCTTTATCATATGGTCGAATAATATCTTCCCGGGTTATACTGATATTGTGCTTTTTGTTTGCCTCCTCAAGGCGTTTCCGGCAGCGGTCATAAAAGCCGTTTTTCTTCAGCTCCTCAAGGTTCTCCCCCAGGGTCTTTCCGGTAACGGTCTTTGCGTCCAGGTGCAGGTGCCGCTTTATCTCCTCCATAACAGCCGGGACTCCTCCCGCGTAATAGAAGAACTCCGCCGGCCAGCGTCCGGCCGGGCGCACGTCCAGAAGATACCGGGCTCCCCTGTGAAGCCGGTCAAAGGTATCGCCGGTTATCTCAAGGCCCAGCTCATGGGCGATGGCCGGAAGGTGCAGCAAGCAGTTTGTGGAGCCAGAGACAGCCGCGTGCACAAGTATCGCGTTCTCAAAGCTCTCCATCGTCACAATATCCGAAGGCTTCATGCCCTGGCTTCCCGCCAGCTTCACGGCCAGCCTGCCGGCGTTCCCGGCATACTCCAAAAGGTCCGGGCTGTCCGCGGGCAGGAGCGCGCTTCCGGGCAGGGCAAGGCCCAGGGCCTCGGCCATTATCTGCATGGTGGAGGCGGTGCCGATAAATGAGCAGGCCCCGCAGCCCGGGCAGGCATTCTCCTTAGCCCAGTCCAGCTCCTCCTTGGCTATCTCCCCCCGCTCATACCTTGCGGAGTACACGCCCAGCTGCTCGAGAGTCAGCAGCTTGGGCCCCGCCGCCATGGTACCGCCGGTCACCACCACTGCCGGGATGTCCACACGCATAAGGCCCATCAAATTTCCGGGCAGGCCCTTATCACAGCTGGCTATGTACACCCCCGCGTCAAAGGGCGTGGCGCTCTCCTGTATCTCAATCATATTGGCAATCATCTCCCGGCTGGCGAGGGAGAAATTTATGCCGTCCGTGCCCTGGCTCTCGCCGTCGCACATATCCGTGCAGAAGTACCGGGCCCCGTGCCCGCCCGCCTCTTCTATGCCAACCCTGGCAGCTTCCACCAGCTTGTCCAAATGTCCCGAGCCCGGGTGGCTGTCCCCGAAGGTGCTCTCAATGAATATCTGGGGCTTAGAGAGGTCCCCGGGCTTCCAGCCGGTACCAAGGCGCAGAGGGTCCAGCTCCGGGGAGAGCTCCCGCATTTTCTGGCTGATAAGTCCCATAGCTTTTGGCGCTCCTTTCCATGCTGCAAATAAGCTTTTACACTATCATACCATAGCGGGCCGAAGGTTTCAACCTCACCTTGATATTTTCTTTTTCATACAGTATAATTGTCATAATAGATATTTGGGCCCAATCAGTGCAGCGCAGCATTTCACGACATTTTCAGGACATTCTGTTACAGTACGATTGTTCTTTTTCATTATTTCTGCTATTCTGTATGCTGAAAAGCGTGGTGATTTATACGATAAGCTTTGCCGTCTGTGACGATGAGCCGGTTATGGCCGGGGAAATTTCGGAGCTTATTTCAGGATATATGCGGCGGCATAAGGGCACGCCCTTCTCCGTCAGCAGCTTCTCAAGCGGGAGCGCCCTGCTGAAGAGCTCCGGGGCCTTTGATGTGGTCTTCCTGGATGTGCAGATGGACGGGCCCGACGGCATGGACACCGCAAGGCTCCTGCGCCGCCGGGGAGATACCGCCCTGCTGATATTTGTAACGGTCCTGAAGGAGCGGGTATTCGACGCCTTTCAGGTGGAGGCCTTCGACTACCTGATAAAGCCGATAAGCAGCGAGTCCTTTTACGGGACCATGGACCGGGCCATGGGGGCCCTTGAGCATAAGGCCTCAAAGTCGATTATTGTCCGGCGCGGCAGCGGCTGTGAGATAGTCCCCCTGTCTGAAATCGTGTACTGTGAGGTGCTGGGCCGCAAGATATATATTCACAGGAGCGACGGCACGGTCATTGACTATTATGAGAAGATTGGCGAGCTGGAACAGCGGGTTGACGGGCGCTTTTTCAAATGCCACCGGAGCTACCTTGTAAATCTCGCCTATGTCCGCGGGTGCCGCTCCGGGCGGATAATCCTGCCAAATGAGCAGACCATCCCGGTCTCCCGCCTTAGGGAAAGTGAGCTGACCGCGGCACTGCTTAGATATATGAAGGAGGCTGAACGCTGATATGGACTATTTCAGCCTGTTTTTGGACTTTGCCTGTCTTGCAGGACAGAGCGTCATGCACCTGCTTTTCACCTCCGGGTTCACAGGGAATAAGCCTAAGCTCCGGCATTACCCAGCCTATTTCGCCCTGCTCCAGGCAATAGCGCTTATAGCCCACAGCTGGGGCATACTGTCAGTGGGCGCGGGGGTGCTCGCCCTGGCATGTGTCAGCCGGTACGCGCTCAAAAACCGCTGGCATTCCTCTTGGCTGGCGGCTGTGCTGTCCTTTTATATTTCCCAGCTCTCCTTCGGCGTAATAAACTCGGTGGAAGCGGTGGTATTCCCCAGATACATTGGGAGCTGTATGCTGTACCTTCTTCTTACAGCGGCGCTGGCCGTATTCTTTCTGCTCTGCACCTGTTGTTACCGCGCTGTGCTGAAGCTGCTGCCGAAAGCGGACGATACCCCCCATATCGGGCTTTTGCTGTTTCCGGGACTGTTTTTCTTTGCCGCCGAGCTCTATATCCTCCACACCTCCTACAGCTTCTACACTCCCCCGGAGTCCGCCGGTGAGGCCGGGCGGCATGCCGCGCTGCTGTTTTTGCAGGTGATGGGCCTTGGGGCAATGCTCTGCACACTGTACGCCTACCGCCAGCTCTGCCGGGGCTTCCGGGACAGCGCCGCACTGCAGTCGCTCACCCAGGCCGCCGAGGCTCAGAAGGTGTACATTTCCGAGGCGCGCAGCCGGTATGAGCAGACTAAGGCCTTTCGCCACGACGTAAAGAATCACCTTACCGTGCTAAACAGCCTGTTAAGCAGCGGCAGGATAGACGAAAGCCGGGCCTATCTTCAAAAGCTCTCGGCAGTCTCCGAGTCCCTCTCCTTCCCCTGCCGGACAGGGAACGCCGTCGTGGACATTCTGCTTGGGGAAAAGCTTGGGCTGCTGAAGGATATCACAGCCGAGGTCTCCCTGCTTCTGCCAAGTCCGTGGGGCATAGACGATTTGGATATGTGCATTATCTTCGCAAACGCCCTTGACAACGCTATCGCGGCCTGCCGGGCCTGCGAGGGCGGCGGGAGCATTCATGTCTCCGGCCGGCAGCAGGGGGACTTTTTCATGCTCACCTTCGAGAACTCATGTCCGGACGGCCCCATGCCCCAGCCCGGAACAGGCCTTGCCAATATTCGCGCCGCCGCCGAGAAGTACCATGGGGCGGTCCTTACAGAGAAATCAGGACAAAGCTTCTCTTTGAGCGTGCTTCTGAACATTTCATTACAGCAGGAGAGCATTTCAGCGCAAAAGCATTGAAAGAATCTGTCACGGCTGGTAGACTGGTCTCAGGCGGTATAATGCCGCCTGAAATCCATATGAAGGGACAGGTGATACAAAAGTGAACGCGCAGATGATAGAGGGCCTGATTGGGGCCTGCGCCAATATCAAAATGGCGGGCACTCCCATGAGCGTCTACCGCCAGGCCCGCGCCGAGGGCGACACTGAGAAGATGAAGCGCGCCCTGGGCTACGCCGGGGAGTGCACCGAGCGGGCAGCAGAATATCAGGATAAGCTGGACGAGGGAATCAAGGCTGAACGCGAGGAGGAGGAGCGCCGTGAGGACGCCGCCGAGGAGAAGCGTCTTGAGGAGCAGAGAACGCCTGAGCTAAAGGACACGGACACTGTGGAGATAAGCAGTGAGGCAAAAGCTGAACAAGCTCCCGCGCCGGTGGAAATTGAAAGGGAACCGGTGGTC
>JAETSR010000012.1 GCA_021769555.1 Clostridiaceae bacterium | reverse complement strand
GGCCGGGTTTATTGTGAAGCTCTCGGGGGAGATGGAGAAGGGGTTTGACTTTTGTACGGTGACAGTGTGAGACAGAGGGTATAAAAGCAAAAGTACCGGAGAAATCCGGTGCTTTTATGTTTGCAGCTTTAACAATGGCACATTTAATTCGCTGAGCCCGCGGTAAATCACACTGGGGAAGTCGCCGAAAAGCGTGTGCGGAGGCAAATCCCGTAATGCGGAAATAAGGTCCTTCACAGGAGGCAAAACCGCCGTATTGTAAAACGCGCCGTAATCCCGGTTCCCCGGCAGCGCTGTGATGACCTCTGCCGTTGACCTTAAATCCAGGCTGCGAATATCCCCCAAGCAGTGGGTTTCCACACCGGAATTGCCCACATATAACATACAGTCCTGGTGCAGAGACAGGTACAATTCATCCTGCTTCTCAGCAAACAGCGACGGTATATCTAACCCGCCGGCCAAACAATCAGCCACAGCTGCGGTTGTGTTCCGCTCCGCCTGCCGTATGATTGCAGCTGCGTCTTGACCCCACTCCTCCAGGCGGCTATGCAGGCTCTTCAAAATCTCCAGCGACGCCCGGTACGGCTCAAAGTCCCGCATGTTCCGGTGGGGCGTGTAGATGGGTATGGCAAAATAGATATAATTGGGCTGCAGCTGTTTCAGGAGATTGGAAATGCTGTGTGAGTCCTCCGCAAAAAAGCGGTTCAGCATAAGGGAGACGCTGAGTTCCGCGCCTTCGGATTTAAAAAACTCTCCCGCCTTGACTGCGGCCGCGTAAGAGCCTTTGCGGCGGGTGATTTCATCGTGATGGGCTTCGTTTCCATGTATGGTAATGCCAAAATCACGGTACCCGCAGTCAAAATAGGCGCGAACGACTTTGCGCCGGTCCTCTCTGCCCATGAGGCCCATCCCGGAGGTCATCCCATGATGATAATTTTCTATATGGACCGTCCGAGAGGCCGCACGGATAATCTGTTCAATCTGCGGATGTCCCAGAGGCTCATGGTCCAGGGTGAAGCTAATCGTTTTTGGCAAGTAAGAAGCCAGGGCATCCAGGCGTTCTATGCACAGCAATACGTCCTCTACAGGCATTATGGGGCCTGGGCCGCCATTAACATAACAGTGACGGCAGCGCGTGCTGCACCCGGTTACCAAAAAGTCGATATTTATCATAGTGATTAATCCCCTATCGGTGCGAGTTGTTTACATAACTATATCATTTTCCGAAATTTCCTGCTGTGACGACAAGCCCTCGAACGTGAACTTCAAGAAGGAGGCGTTCCGGCGCCCAGCCGGAAATACCTCATTCACCCCCCATACGGCCAAAAGTATAAAAATGGGGAACAGATGGAATTTATAGCGGGGGCCTCCCTCGAAAAGAAGCTGGAAAATCGTGTAGCCCATTACAGCCAGCCGCAGAACAGTCCCGGTCTTATCCCGCCAGCTTTTGGGGCGAAGGACCAGTGGCAGAATCCAAAGGACCAGCAGGAGCACCCATATGGCCTCGAGAAACTGCATATAGACCTTAAATCCGCTCCCGCCCTGACAGAAGTTTTGCTGGATAAAGCGGCTCAGCGGGTCCTCGCTGGGGAAGGGGGACCGGACCCAGCTGTCCATATATATGCTGTTGAAATTACTGCGGCCCTTTTGAATCAGGAATCTGGCATAGCCAACCGGCCCCATTTCTCCCAGGCGCTGGCCGGCGACCTGAAGATTGTACGCAATTTTTTCCTCTCTGCTTTTCAGGGCGTTGGTGGCGCTGTAGTCCTCGCTGCTGATAAATCCGCCGGTGTCAGGGTTTAGGCCCATCATTAGGTAATGGGTAAAGGGGGTCTCGTTTTCGGCAATCATTTCCGGTGTGATGGCGTCCCGGGTCGCGGCGCGGATAAGAAAATTCAGCCCCGAAGTGCTCACAGCCAGCGCCAGAGCAAAACACAGTAGGCCCTTTCCCAAAGCGGCAAAGCGCTCCCGGGAGGGCCTCTCATAGAACACCTCAGCCAAAATGATGGCAATGGCCATAATCACTGTCTGGGGCTTGATTTTGTAACCGATGGCGGCAGTCAGCCCCATCAGGGAGGAGAAAGCGAGTGCGGCGGGCTTTCTCTGGGGCATGTATAGGTACAAAAAGAGCAAAAGGGGCGGGATGAGCATTCCGAATGTATCGGAATATGGGTTTACTATTCCATAGTGAAACAGTATCATTGGCACACTGAACAGAAAAAACATCCTCGGTGCGCGGGGGCTGATTTTTTTGGCGCAAAACCATGTCAGCACCACAGCTGCGTCTACAGCGGCGACACTGCACACGGTGAGCACGGCCATCAGATTGGTAACCCCGAACAGGGTGGCCAGCTTCACCACCACAGCGAAGGCCAGGGCCAGAAACAGGTTGTTGGGGAAGCGGGCAAAATATTCCGCTACACCGCCCAGGGTCCCCTCCCAGGCCAAGCCTCGGGCTGCCACGTACAGGTAGTTGAAATCATAGGCGATGTTTCCATATATGGCTTTCACAAACCGAAGCTGGGCCATCAGGAGCAATGCAGCAGCAAGGCTCCACCCAATAATTTTCCGCCGGTCTGAAAGAAGGTCGGCCGGAATGCGGTACACAGCATATAGAGCGGACGCGGCCAGGAAAAGAAACCCAAGCATAAGCAGCCTGTACTCCCCGGCGTCCGTAAAATTGAAAACCAGCATGAGGCCGTAGAACAGCCCCGTCAGCGCGGCCAAAATTCCGCTGAGAACACAGAATACCTTTGCAGGCCCGTTGCTTTGCAGATTTGTCTCCATAACCGGCAAGCCTCCATTAAAATAATAATAGAAGTCTGCATTGCAGACTTCTATTACGTCGCTCTGTTTATAGCGTGGCACCCCCTGGGGGAATCGAACCCTCAACTAGCCCTTAGGAGGGGCTTATTATATCCATTTAACTAAGGAGGCTTCTGCCCCACTATTGTACCCCATTTGGAGGCGTTTGTCAAATGAAAATCCAAAAAATCTCAAATTTTTGAAAAATTTATCTTTATGTGCAAAATACTCCTTTCTTTCTGCGGAAGTATGAGTTATAATAGCCTTAAGCCCGGATTATTATTATAGGAGTGATTTCAATGGCAAAGATTATCGGCAGGCCCGCTCTCCCCAATATGCCCTGGCAGGATAAGCCCGCAGGGTACGACAAGCCCGTCTGGCGTTACACGGAGAATCCCATTATAAAGCGCGACGCTATACCCACCTCAAACAGTATCTTCAATTCCGCTGTGGTGCCCTTTGGGGACAGCTACGCCGGCGTGTTCCGCTGCGACAACAGGGGCGTGGAAATGGACATCTTCGCCGGCTTCTCAGAGGACGGCATTCACTGGAACATAAACCACGACCCCATTGTCTTCGAGGGCGAGAAGGACGTTATCAGGAAGGAGTACCGCTACGACCCCCGGGTATGCTTCATTGACGGCAAATACTATATCACCTGGTGCAACGGCTACCACGGCCCCACCATCGGCATTGGCTGGACCGAGGACTTCAAGACCTTCCACCAGCTTGAGAACGCTTTCCTGCCCTATAACCGCAACGGCGTGCTCTTCCCCAGGAAGATAAACGGAAACTACGCCATGGTCAGCCGCCCCAGCGACACCGGCCACACCCCCTTCGGCGACATCTTCTACAGCGAGTCCCCGGACCTCTGCTACTGGGGCAAGCACCGCTGGCTCTTCGGCACGGCAAACGGCTGGCAGTCTAAGAAAGTCGGCCCCGGCCCCACCCCCATCGAGACCGACGAGGGCTGGCTCATGATTTACCACGGCGTTCTGAACAGCTGCAACGGCTTCGTGTACCGCTTCGGCACGGCCCTTCTTGACATCGACCGCCCCTGGATAGTGAAGGAGCGGGGCAGCTTCTACGTGTTCGGCCCCGAGGTGGACTACGAGCTCACCGGGGACGTGCCCAACGTCACCTTCCCCTGCGCCACTTTGACAGACCCCGAGACCGGCCGCATAACCATCTACTACGGCGCCGCCGACACGGTGACGGGCCTTGCCTTCACCACCGTGGACGAGCTGTTCGCCTATATGCGCAAGTACCCCATGGAGGTCGGCGACCAGGAGAATAAGTAATGCCGGAGAAAGACTACCGCTATGAGACCGAGAACTTTATCCTGCGGCAGGTGAAAAAGGAGGACGCGCCGGAGCTTCTTCGGTGCTACTCCGACCCCGCCGCAGTGGCGCTGATGAACGACGACAACTGCGTGGGCGGTTTCCTCTTCCACACTTTGGACGAGATGGAGCGGGCCATACACTTCTGGAACAACGACGTCTTCCAGTACGCCCGCCCCGCCGTCATCGACAAGGGCACCGGGGAGGCCGTGGGCACCCTGGAGATTTTCGGCGGGGAGACCGGCGTGCTCCGGATGGACCTTCGCGCGGATTACGAGCGCCCGGAGGTGATAAAAGAGCTCTGCGCCCTTGCCATCGAGCGCTTTCCCAGGGACTTCCCCATGGGCTCCATGGTCACAAAGGCCGTGCCGGAGGCTGCCGCCAGGCGTGCTGTACTCGCGGAGCTGGGCTTCTCCGGCCCGGAGAAATTCCGGGACTATGAGGGCTACTACCGGCTGAGCTTCACAAAGATGAGGCGGGAGCTGGGCATAGCCTACTGCGGCCTTGCCTGCTGCCTTTGCAGCGAGAACGAGGGCTGCAAGGGCTGCAAACAGAACGGCTGCGCGGCCTGGGAAGAATGCCAGAACTACGGCTGCGTGACGGAGAGAGGGCTTGAGGGCTGCTGGGAGTGCCCGGAGTTCCCCTGTGGCAGGGGTATGCTCCAAAAGCCCAGAATGCGCGCCTTTGTGCGCTATGCAAGGGAGCACGGCGTGGAAGGCCTGCTGGACCGCCTGGAACAGAACGAGCGGGCGGGGATAGTCTACCACTACCCCGGCTCCCTCACCGGCGATTACGACCTGGAAACTGAGCGGGAGATACTTGACCTGCTTGAGCGCGGCAGGGACAAATAACGGCTTATAGAGGACGCCCGCGCGTCCTCTTGACCGCTTTTAGGGGGGAGAGACATGACCCAAGTACTAGACGGCGTAGAGTTTCAGATGGGGGAGCCCTTCGACTTCGGCTTTCTCTCAAAATACGGCAGGGTATTTAAGGTGTTCGACGACCAGGACTCCGGGAATATCTGCTTCGGCACAGAGGATAGCGGCCGGCGGTATTTTATAAAGTTCGCCGGGGCGGTAACAGCCCGGTGCCCCGGGGAGCCCGCTGAGGCCGTAAAGCGGCTCAAGGCCTCCCTGCCGGTGTATGAGGACCTGCGCCACCCCAACCTAATCAAGCTTATCGGGGCCGGGGACATGGGCGGGGGCTTCGGCATGGTTTTCGAGTGGGCCCGGGGCGTCTGCATGGGCAGGATGTACCCCGAGGGGCATAGGCGCTTCATGGCCCTGTCCCTTGAAAACAGGCTGGATGTTTTCGGGGAGGTGCTGGACTTCCTCATATATGTCCATGCCCAGGGCTACCTGGCGGTGGACTTTTACGACGGCAGCATTATGTATGATTTTGAGAGCGGGAAAACCACCATATGTGACGTGGACTTCTTCATTAAAAAGCCCTGCACGAACACCATGGGCCGCATGTGGGGCAGCTCCATATTCATGTCCCCCGAGGAGTTCCGGCTGGGAGCGGAGCTCACAGAGGTGACAAACGTCTACACCGCCGGGGCGATGGCCTTTGCCCTCCTTGGGAACTACAGCCGGGAGAGGAAGGACTGGCCCCTTAACGACGAGAGCTTTCAGCTTGCAGGCCGGGCCGTTAGCGAAGACAGGGCACAGAGGCCCCAGTCCCTCCGGGAGCTGAGGGAGCTCTGGGACGGGCTGAAATTAAAAAATTTATTATAATAAAAAAAGAGGTTGATAATATGAGAGAAAAAGCCCTGGCGCTTTTGAGGGAATATAACGAGAGCGAGGCCCTGGTGAAGCACGGCCTTCAGGTGGAGGCCATCATGCGGCACTACGCCAAGGAGGCCGGGGAGGACCCCGAATACTGGGGCTGTGTAGGCCTGCTCCACGACGTGGACTATGAGAAGTACCCCGAGGAGCACTGCAAAAAGGCCGTGGAGATACTTGAGGGGGCGGGCTATGACGAAGGGTTCATACACGCCGTCATAAGCCACGGCTACGGCCTTGTGAGCGACGCCGAGCCGGAGCTTTACATGGAGAAGGTGCTCTACACCATCGACGAATTGAGCGGGCTCATCAACGCCACGGCCATAATGCGCCCCTCAAAGTCCGTGATGGACCTGGAAGTGAAGTCCGTGAAGAAAAAGTTCAAGGACAAGAAATTTGCCGCCGGGGTGGACCGGGGGATAATTCTCGACGGCTGCGAGCGCCTGGGCCAGGACATAGACAAAGTCATTGAGAAGTGCATTATGGGTATGCGCGAAAACCATGACGAGATAGGGCTCTGAGGGTGGCATGAATGGCAAATAACGACAGCCGCTTCGCGGTGCTCATAGACGCGGACAATGTTTCCGTCAGGTATATAAAGCTGATAATGGACGAGATTTCAAAGGAGGGGATAGCTACCTACAAGCGCATATACGGCGACTGGACCAACCCGGCGCTGATATCCTGGAAGAGCACCCTTCTTGACAACTCCGTGCTGCCCATACAGCAGTACAGCTATACCACCGGGAAAAACTCCACCGACTCCGCAATGATAATCGATGCCATGGACATCCTCTATTCAGGCAGCGTGGACGGCTTCTGCCTGGTGTCCTCAGACAGCGACTTTACAAGGCTCGCCGCCCGACTTCGGGAGTCGGGCATGATTGTGGTGGGCATGGGGGAGAGCAAGACCCCGAACTCCTTTATCGCCGCCTGCAACTCCTTCAAGTACCTTGACATCCTCCACGCCGCCGAGGAGGAGGAGCCCGAGGAGCCCCAGAAGCCTGCCGCCAGGAAGAAGCCCGCGGTACAGAAAAAGGCCCCCCAGAAGCCCGCGAGGGCCAAGGAGGAGCCAAAGGAGGAGCCTAAGACCAGCCTCAAGACCATCAGGAAGGCCCTTAGGAGCATTGTAAGGGAGAACTCCGACGAGGAGGACTGGATATTTATCGGCAAGGTGGGGAATATCCTCGGAAAGCGCTATCCGGACTTTGACGTCCGGAACTTCGGGTTCTCGAAGCTCACGCCGTTTCTGGACTCTCTTGACATGTTCGAGATAAAGTCCGAGCGCAAGGACAAGGACAGTTCCCCGCAGATGTATGTTCGTTTAAAGTGATGGACCCTGCCCTGCGGGAGAACTGTTTGTTCGCCTCAGATGTATGTGCGCCTGAAATAGGGACGTTACTTTTTCAGGTCCTGCTTTATCTGGGTGGTGGATATTTCGGGGGTGCGGGGCAGGTAGACTACGTTGCAGTAGTCCTTTAGGAAGTCGAACTTGCCCTCCCAGTCGTCCCCTATTACGAAGGTGTCCACCTTGTAGAGCTGCACGTCGGTGACCTTCTGCTCCCAGTTTTCCTCGGGGATAACCAGGTCAACGTAGCGGATGGCCTCTAGGAGCCGCTCCCGCTCCTCGTAGGTGAAGTAGCATTTTTTCTGCTTCTCGTTCCAGTTAAATTCATCTGTTGACAGGGCGACTATTAGGTAGTCGCCCAATTCTTTTGCCCTCTTTAGGAGGTTGATGTGGCCGTAGTGGATTAAATCGAATGTGCCGTAGGTTATTACTCGTTTCATAGTTTATTCTCCTCTCTGGTTTGTGAGGCCGTGGGGCGCCGCCCCACACCCTGCCGCCTTTGAAAAGGCGGGCGAAACTTTTTATCCTTTTGCGTCGTACCAGGTGCGTCCGGCGTTTGCCTCGGCCACCATGGGCACGCTGAGGTTTACCGCCTGCTCCATTTCCTCAGTGAGAAGGGACTTTACCCGCTCCTGCTCGTCCTCAGGGCACTCCACTATCAGCTCGTCGTGCACCTGAAGTATCATCCGCGCCCGAAGGCCCTCCGCCTCAAGCCGCCTGCTCACCCTTATCATCGCTATCTTGATAATGTCCGCCGCCGCCCCCTGTATGGGCATATTCCGCGCCACCCTCTCCCCGAAGGAGCGCATATTATAATTGCTGCTCTTGAGCTCCGGAAGGTATCTTCTCCTTCCGAACATGTCCTCAACATACCCCCGCTCCCGGGCGCTGTCGGCCACGTTCTTCATATAGGCGTCAACCCCCGAGTAATTCCGGAGATATTCCTTGATATAGGCGTCCGCTTCTTTAACGCTCACCCCAATGTCCTGGGACAATGAGTAGGCCCCTATGCCGTAAACTATCCCGAAGTTCACGGCCTTGGCCCTGCTGCGAAGCTGTGAGGTGATGAGCTCCTGGGGCATATTGAAGACCCTCGCGGCAGTGGAGGCGTGGATATCATGCCCCTGCAGAAAGTCCTCCCGCATAGCCGGGTCGTTGGCCACATGTGCCAGCACCCGCAGCTCTATCTGGCTGTAGTCCGCGTCCACCAGCACGCCGTGCTCGGCGGCGAAGAACTTGCGGAGCTCCCGGCCGATGGGCGTGCGCACGGGGATGTTTTGAAGGTTCGGCTCGGTGCTGGATATGCGCCCGGTGCGCGTCTCGGTCTGGTTGAAGCTTGAGTGTATGCGCCCGTCCGGGCCTATCACTTTGAGCAAGCCGTCGCAGTAGGTAGACTTGAGCTTCGCCACCGTGCGGTAGCGGAGTATCTCGTCCACCACCGGGGCCATGGGCCGAAGGGACTCAAGCACGTCCGCGCTTGTGGACCAGCCGGACTTAGTCTTCTTTCCGTGGGGCAGGCCAAGCTTCTCGAACAGGGCCTCCCCCAGCTGCTTGGGGGAGTTGATGTTGAACTCATAGCCCACCTGCTCTATTATGGAGTCATGCAGGCTCTCCACCTCTTTTTGGAGCTTCTCGCCGTACTCCTTAATGCTCCTGCTGTCCACATAGAAGCCGATATGCTCCATCTGGGCCAGCACAAGGCTCAGGGGTATCTCAATGTTTTCAAGCAGCTCCCTCTGGCTGTTGCCGTCTATGGCCTTTTGAAGAGCCCTGCACAGGCCGGGCATGACAGCACCGCAGTTGTATTCCTCTTCCTCGAAGTCTGTCAGAGGCACAGAGTACTCCGCCGCGAGCCTCGGCACATCGTACTCCGAGGCCGAGGGGTTCAGAAGGTACGCCGCCAGAGCCGTGTCCAGTGAGACGGACTCTATTTTGCAGCCCATGCTGAGGGCCAGCCGGTGCAGGGGCTTGATGTCATGGGTGTGCTTTTTGATGAGCGGGTTCGTGAAGAAGGCCAGGAGAAAAGCGTCGTCCGGGGTTACCCGCCAGAGGATATCCTTGTGGGCGAAGACGAGGGATTCAAGCTTTCCGGACTCGTCCCACCGGCAGTAGAAATACGCCTCCCCCGCGTCCTCTAAGCGGGCCAGCATTGGAGCGCCGTCGGCGAGCTCTATCACCTCGGGCCTGCCCGCGGCGGCTGAGGCCTCCCGCGCCGGGGCGGCGGTGAGGCCGAACTTCTCTATGAGGGAGAAGAGCTCAAGGCGCACCATGGTGCTCCCGGCGCTCTGGGGGTCGCCGGACGTGGGGACATATTTTGAGAGCTCCGTCTCAATGGGCGCGTCCCGGCGTATGGTGCCCAGCTCGTAGCTCATAAAGGCGTTGTCCCTTGAAGCCTCAAGCTTCTTGCGGGCGGCGGGCTTTATCTCCGGGTCGTCAAGGCTCTTGTAGATGTTCTCAAGAGAACCGTACTTCTGCACCAGCTCCCCCGCGCCCTTGGGGCCTATGCCAGCAACCCCCGGAATGCAGTCGGAGCTGTCCCCCTGGATGGCCTTGAGGTCAATCATCTGCCGGGGGGTAACGCCGTACTCCTCCATTATCTTCGCCTCATCGTAGACTGTCACCTGGGGCTGGCCGAACTTGGTGCTCATAAGGCGTATGGTGGTGGCGGGGGAGACAAGCTGCAGGCTGTCCCTGTCGCCGGTGGCTATGACGCAGGAGCTGCCCTCCCGCTCGCATACGGCTGAGAGGGTGCCGAGGATGTCGTCGGCCTCCCAGCCCTCGCAGGTGACAATGCGGTAGCCGAGGTCCTGGAGAAGCTGCTGTAAAACGGGGAGCTGCTGGGCGAGCTCGGGGGGCATACCCTTGCGGTTGGACTTGTATCCGGCGTACTGCTTGTGGCGGAAGGTGGGGGCGCGCATGTCGAAGGCGATGGCCACGGCGTCGGGGCTTGTCTCGTCGTAGATTTTGCGGAACATGGTGAGGAAGCCGTAGATACCGTTGGTGAAGTCGCCGGATTTGGTGGAGAGGAGCTTAATACCGAAGAAGGCGCGGTTGAGGATGCTGTTGCCGTCCAAAACTAAAAGTTTCATGAGAGGTACTCCTTTGGAAAAATTGCGCGGTCAAGGTGCGTTAGGCACCTTGCAGGGGTTCGGGGGCAGCGCCCCTGAGTCTTTGCCGAAGGCAAAAATAAAAATAATAGTAATAGTAACTATACAAAGAAACCCCGGAGTGCCGTCTCCGGGGTGAAGCCTTGCGCTTTACAGATATATTCTAACATATACAGAGTGAAAATGCAAGGATAATTTTGGCAATTTATTCATGCTCCAAAGAAGCCCTGTACACATCCTGAATAAGCCTGTCCAGGTCCTCAAGCGTACAGAGCTCCCCCGCCCGCCTGCGAAACTCCGCGGCCCCGCGCATACCCTTCAAGTACCACCCCACATGCTTGCGGGCCTCGAGCACAGCCCTGCGCTCGGCCTTATATTCGCACATGAGGGCGATATGCCTGCGCATGGTGAGAAGCCGCTGAGAAAGGGGCGGGGGCGGCATAATAAGGCTCAGGTCCCCTATATGGGCGTTGATATTCCGGAAAACCCAGGGGTTCCCAAGGGCCGCCCGGCCCACCATAAGCATATCGCAGCCGGTCTCAGAGAGCATACGGCTTGCGGCAAGCGGGTCCGTAACGTCGCCGTTGCCTATTACGGGGATACTCACAGCGTCCTTCACTGCCTTTATAATTGACCAGTCGGCCTCCCCTGAGTAGAACTGCTCCCGGGTGCGGGCGTGTACGGCTATGGCGCCGGCCCCGGCCTGTTCACATATCCGTGCAACCTCCACGGCGTTTACATGTCCGCTGTCCCAGCCGGCGCGAATCTTTACGGTCACAGGCAGTCCGGCTTTTTTCACAGCGCTTACTATCTCCCCGCACTTCTCCGGGTCCTTCATAAGGGCGCTGCCCGCGCCGGAGCCCACTATCTTGGGCACCGGGCAGCCCATGTTTATATCCAGGCCCGCCGGGGAGAGGGCGGCCATCCTCTCGGCGGCCCGGCCCATGCAGGCGGGGTCGTCCCCGAAAAGCTGGATGAACACCGGCCCCTCGTCGTGGGAGAGGTCCGCAAGCTCCATGCTCTTGCGGTCGGAAAAATCCAGGGCCCGGGAGCTTATCATCTCGGTGACGGTATAGGCCGCGCCGATGTCACTGCATACGCGCCTGTATGCCGCGTCGGTGACCCCGGCCATGGGGGCAAGGGCCGCGGGGCCTTTTATCTCTAAGTCTCCTATTTTCATTTTGGGCCTCCTTATTTCAGAGCCCCGGAGAAGAACATCTGAGAGCTGTCGGAGACCTTCACCCCGGCGGTGGTGGAGTAGTTCTGCTCGTCCAGGGTCAGGCCGTAGCTTGGGAGGAACTCCTCAATAAAGTATTTTGCCTCGGGCAGGTCCATCTCTGAGAGGAGCTCCATGGTGCTCCTCTCGGCCTCCCGGAAGTCGAGATTGCCGCTCAGGCGCTCCTCCATGCACTTTATCACCGCGGATATCCTGTCCGCGGCCTTTATGAGGGGCCTGAGGTCCTCGTCGCCCGGGGAGCCCATGGTCATAAGCTCCCTGTAGTATGGCCTGAGCTCCTCGGGGAGCATGAGCACAAGGCGCTCAACCGCCAGGTCCTCCACCTCGGCGTAGGCCTTCCTAATCTCCTCGGAGTGGTATTTCACAGGGGTGGGCATGTCCCCGGTGATAATCTCCGAGGCGTCGTGGAGAAGGGCGAGGGCGGCGGCGCGCTGGGGGTCGAAGCTTTTGCCGAAGCGGGTATTGCCTATGACCGCCAGGGCGTGGGCGATTATTGCCGTCTCCAAGGAGTGCTCGGAGAGGTTTTCGCTGCGGGTATTGCGCATAAGCCCCCAGCGGTTTATATACTTCATGCGGGAGAGCATGGCGAAAAAGTGATACATTGCAAGGCTCCTTTGCTTTCTGAGTTTACTGCCTTTACTATTATACTATTTTGCCGGGCCGTGTCAATGGCATGAAGTATTTAAAAAAGACTTCCCCCGGGGCGGGTATTGTGGTATAATACAAGATAAGCTATTTTTTGAGGGAGAGAGATATGCGCATTTTGGGAATCGACCCCGGCTACGCCATAGTGGGCTACGGGGCCGTGAGGGCGGCGGCGGGCCGCTACGAGACCATAGAGTACGGCGCCGTCACTACTAAGGCCGGGGACGACTTCGGCCTGCGCCTTCTGGAAATTTACGAGGGCATGACAGAGCTCATAGAAAACCTTAGGCCCCAGGCGGCGGCGGTGGAGAAGCTGTACTTTCTGAATAACAAGACCACTGGCATTGGGGTGGCCGAGGCCAGAGGGGTGATACTGCTGACCCTGGCGAAGGCGGGGATACCCCTCTTTGAGTACACCCCCATGCAGGTTAAGCAGGCGGTAACAGGCTACGGCAAGGCCCAGAAGCACCAGGTCCAGGAAATGACGGCCAAGCTTTTGAAGCTTCCGGGCATACCAAAGCCCGACGACGCCGCCGACGCCCTGGCCCTTGCAATCTGCCACGGGCAGGCGGCGGGCTCAAACGTGCGCAGGAAACTCATAAAGATAAACGGAGGGATAAGCAATGTTCTATAGCCTCACAGGGACTTTGTCCCATACGGAGCCGGGGGTGGCAGTAATCGACGTGGGGGGCGTTGCCTTCAAGTGCCTCACTTCCATGGGCACGCTCCGGGCCCTGCCGAGGACCGGGAGCAAGGCCACGCTTTACACCTACTTAAACGTGCGGGAGGACGCCCTTGACCTGTACGGCTTCTACACCTTAGGGGAGCTGAACTGCTATAAGCTCTTAACGGCCATAAGCGGCGTGGGGCCAAAGGCGGCCCTCGCCATACTCTCGGAAATGGCCCCCGAGGATGTGGCCCTCGCCGCCGCCGCCGGGGACGCAAAGCGCTTCACCAAAGCAAACGGCGTGGGGGCTAAATTGGCCCAGCGGATAGTGCTTGAGCTCAAGGACAAGGTGAAGGGCCTGAGCTTCGCCGGTACGGACCTCGGCGGCATAGAGCCCGGGGGACCCTCAGCCGCCGGGAACGCCGCTCAGGCCGCGGAGGCTTTAGTCACCCTGGGGTACTCGCCCTCGGAGGCCGCGGCGGCTGTGGGGAGGCTGGACAGCTCGCTGCCCGCGGAGGAGCTTATCAGGCTGGCGCTGAAGTCCTTTGGGAGCAGATAATATGGGCGATATGCGGGCTTGGCTCACCCAAAACGGCATTTTGCTCTGCAACCGGAACCCCGATTTACCGGCCCTTGAGGACATCGGCTGTACCTGGGGCGACGCCATGGGGCTGATAGACGCGCACCTTGCGTTCTACTCCAAGGCCTACAAAAAGCGCACGGCCTATCTGTCCCCCGAGGCGTACTATCTTATAAAGGCTCTCCGGCCCCAAAGGCCCATGAGCGGCCCGGCCCGGGAGCTCTACGGCGTTATCGGGGAGAACCCGGGAGCGGACGCGGCGTTCCTGAAAAGCGCCTGCGCCATGGAGAGTAAGGACTTCCGGGCGGGGATGGACTTTCTGCTTTTGAACCTGTACGTCACGGCTATAGCCAGCGGGCGAAAGCTCAGCGAGAACTGGTCGGAACTGCTGTACTGCACGGCGGGGGAGTGGGAGCGGCAGGCTCCGGCCATAGCCCCGGCGGATAATGCCCGGGAACGGCTGTGGGAGCTTGTGAGCGGAGTTATGACGGACAGACAATTCAAGTCACTGATAAGATAACAGAGGAGACACCCATGATAGAAAAAAGCGGCGGGAAAAACAGCGCGGAGCAGTACGGCATCGACTGGGACGCAAGAGACGATGAATTAGACCTTGAAGACCGCCTCACGGACACCGGCTACATCCCCGGGGACAACGAGACGGAGAACCCCCTTCGCCCCAGGACATTCTCGGAGTACATCGGCCAGGACAAGGTGAAGGAGAACCTGAAAATATACATTGAGGCGGCAAAGTCCCGGAAGGAGAGCCTGGACCATGTGCTGCTCTACGGCCCTCCCGGCCTCGGCAAGACTACCCTGGCGGGGATAGTTGCCAACGAGCTGGGAGTAGACCTGCGCATAACCAGCGGCCCTGCCATAGAGAAGCCCGGAGATTTAGCCGCGCTTCTTACAAACCTCTCCCCCGGGGATGTGCTCTTTATCGACGAGGTGCACCGGCTCCCCCGGACGGTGGAGGAGATACTGTACCCCGCCATGGAGGATTTTGCCCTGGACATAATCACCGGCAAGGGCCAGATGGCGGCCTCCTACCACCTGCCGCTCTCAAAGTTCACCTTAGTGGGGGCGACTACCCGGGCGGGCCAGCTCTCGGCCCCCCTTCGGGACAGGTTCGGGGTGGTATTAAGGCTTGAGCTCTATAACCCCCGGGAGCTGGGGCTCATAGTCCAGCGGAGCGCAAAGATACTGAACTGCGAGATAGACGCGGACGCCGCCCTTGAGCTTGCCTCCCGGTCAAGGGGCACCCCCCGCATAGTCAACCGCCTGTTAAAGCGCGTGCGGGACTTCGCCGAAGTCATGAGCGGCGGGGTCATCACCCTCAACACCGCCCAGGTTGCCCTGGACCGCATGGAGATAGACGAGCTGGGCCTGGACCAGAGCGACCGGAACATGCTCACGGCCATAATCAAAAACTACGCCGGGGGGCCGGTAGGCCTTGAGACCCTGGCGGCGGCAACCGGCGAGGAGGCAGTCACCCTGCTGGACGTGAACGAGCCGTACCTTATGCAGATAGGCTTTCTCACCCGCACCCCCCGGGGCCGCTGCGTGACCCCCGCGGCCTGCGCCCATCTGGGGCTGCCGGTGCCCTCAAGGCTGCGGGACGACGCGGACGGATTACAGCTCAAATTGGAGGGATAATATGACAGATATAGTGGAGAAGAACGTGAGCGTGATAAAGAGCCATGACATCACTTTGCATGGGGGGAACCGGCAGTATGAGGTAGTTTTACGCCCTTTGACCGACGAACACCTGCCTGCCCTCTATCAATGGAATGCGGACCCCGAGGTGCTTTATTGGACAGAGGGTGATGACGTGAAGGAGTATTCCCCGGAGACCGTCCGGCAGATTTACGGGGGAGTGTCCCAAAACGCGCTGTGCTTCGCGGTAGAAGCTGATAGTGAGCTGATAGGGGAATGCTGGTACGCTTTGCCTTTGAGGAGCAGGGAGTGGACGTCCTCCACTGCTTCTGCGAGGACTATAATATCCGCTCCAAACGTGTGTGGGAGAAGAACGGTTTCCGGCTGGTACTGACCGAGGACATCCCACAGCCCCATAAGGGAAAGCAGCAGTACCATTGGCGGCTGACCAGGGATGAGTTTTTCCAAAGAAGGACGGAGTGATAATAATGGTAGAGATATGCCCGAAATGCGGGAACTACGACCTCGACAAGACAGTCACAGCTAACACGATGACCTGCCCCAAATGCTCCTACACCTGGGACTATAAAAAGCTCCCCCTGTTCATCGTCACCGGAGCCAGCGGCGCGGGCAAGAGCACGACCCTACAGGCTTTACAGCGCATGACCAATGAGCTCGTGTGCCTTGAGAGCGACATATTCTACAACGCCATGCCCCACGAGACCCCTGAGGACTATATGGCCCAGACCGAGGTCATGATGGCCTTCTCCCGGGACGTCATGCAGTGCGGGAAGCCCGCAATATGGAGCCGGGCAGGGAATATCCAGATGTTAAGCAAAGCCTACGGCACGAGGTTTTTCAGCGATATCTGCGTGCTGGCCCTCACAGTGGGCGAGGCTGAGCTCCGGCGGCGCATGACCGAGGGCCGGGGCATTAGCGACAGCGGCTGGATACAGAGCTCAATAGATTACGACAGGTACTTTATTGAGCACGACAGCATAGAGGGCGTGCCCTACGACAAGCTGGATGTCTCCCGGCTTACAGTAGACGGGGCCGCCCGGGAGCTCCTGAGCTGGGCGCTCTCAAAGCTCAGCTAGACCGGACCGCCGGAATATCACGGCATATATATTATAAAATATTATTTTCAAAATTAAATTTTGAAGAAAGCGAAGGTGTTTTTTATGGGAAGGCTTTTTGGTACGGACGGCATACGCGGCATAGCGAACAAGGATTTGACATGCGAGCTGGCGACCCAGCTTGGCCGGGCGGCGGCGCAGGTGCTGACGAATAAATCGAACCTCCACCCCCGGGTGCTCATCGGCAAGGACACCCGCCTCTCCTCAGACATGCTTGAGAGCGCCATGGCGGCGGGGCTTTGCAGCATTGGGGCAAGCGTCCTGACCCTGGGGGTCGTGCCCACTCCGGCGGTGGCCTATCTTGTGGAGAAGTACAAGGCCGACGCGGGCATTATGATTTCGGCCTCCCACAACTCCTTTGAGTACAACGGCATCAAAATTTTCTCCGGGGACGGCTTCAAGCTCCCGGACGACCTTGAGGAGCGCATTGAGGACATAATCCTGGGCAAGACCGATATCTCCGGCCAGCTCCCACAGGACGAGGGCCTTGGCACAGTCACCCGGGCTGAAAGCGCCGTGAGGGACTATATCGAGCACGTGAAGTCCACGGTGCATTTTTCCTTAGACGGCATGAAGATAGCCATAGACAGCGCCAACGGCTCCGCGAGCGCCACCGCCGAGACCCTTTTCACGGAGCTTGGGGCAGAGGTTACCATGCTCAACGACAAGCCCGACGGCATTAACGTGAACGATAACTGCGGCTCCACCCATATGGAGGGGCTCATAGAGTACGTGCGCACCCATGAGCTGGACGCGGGCGTGGCCTTCGACGGTGACGCGGACCGCTGCCTGATGGTGGACGAGAAGGGCAGCTTCGTGGACGGCGACTTCATCATGGCTATCTGCGCTTTGGACATGAAGAGCAGGGGCAAGCTCAACAAAAATACCGTAGTGGGCACAATCATGACAAACCTGGGCTTCCAGAAATTCTGCGAGGACAACGGAATGCGCTTCGAGGCCACGAAAGTCGGCGACCGCTACGTCCTTGAGCAAATGCGCCTTGACAACTTCAGCTTTGGCGGCGAGCAGAGCGGCCACGTCATCTTCCGGGACTTCGCCACCACCGGCGACGGCCAGCTCACCGCCTGTCAGCTTCTGAGCCTCCTGAGGCGCAGGGAGGCAAAGCTATCCTCCCTCGCAACGGTCATGCAGAGATACCCCCAGACCATGGTGAATATAAACGTGACCCCCGAGGGCAAGCTTGCGTTCTACACCGACCAGCGTGTGCGGGCGGCCATTGAGAAGGTGAGCAATACCCTGGGCGCGGACGGCAGGATAATCGTGCGCCCCAGCGGCACCGAGCCCTTACTGCGCGTGATGGTGGAGGGCCGGGACGAGGCCCAGATTGAGGAGCTCGCCGAGAGCGTTGCGAAGGTGATAAGGGAGGAGCTCTGCTGAAATATGGACAAAAGCTACAGCCAAAAAATCTCGGAGCGCCAGTGGAACCTGCCGGACAAGGGGGAGATGGAGAGCCGCCGGGAGGAGACGTTTATAGACGATATCGTCCAAAAAGACCACTTGGAGCGTCAGGTGCTTGAGACCTTAGAGGGCGGCGGCATAAGGACAGCCTTTGACGGCGGCGCGGGGAGCGGGCGCTTCTCCATACTGCTGGCAAAAAGGGGCGTGAAGGTGACCCATTTTGACATATCCGCGCCCATGATAGCCCGGGCCAAGGAGCTAGCGGAAGAGGCCGGAGTTCTTGAGAACATGGATTTTGTACAGGGGGCCCTTGAGGATTTGAGCGCCTACAGCGACGGTCAGTTTGACCTGGTGCTCTCCTTCGACGCGCCGGTGTCATACACCTACCCAAACCAGGAAAAGGTGATAGGGGAGCTTGCCAGGATATGCGGGAAAAAGCTCCTTTTGAGCGTGTCGTCCCGGCTGGGCACCCTGCCCTATCTCAGCAACCCCATCCAAAAGAGCCAGTTTGTCCTGGACGACAGCACCGCCGACCCCTTCGCCCGCTGGTGCATAGACCATAAAAGGGAGATGACAGAGGGCTTTCACTTTGACATCGGGGCCGCCCGCAGGCTCATGAGGGACGGCCTTATGGGCGGCGAGGCGGAGATAGCCGAGTACGAGCGGGGCGGCGCCCCCTGGTGCATAACCTACGGCTTCATGCCCGGGGAGCTCATGGGCATACTGGAACGCCTGGGCCTTCGGGACGTGAAAATGTCCGGCCCCGGGGCCTTCGCCCGGACGGTGCCCCATGAGATATTGCAAAAGATAATGGCCGACCCCAAGGAGAAGCGGGACTTCCTGGACTTCTGCTACGAGTACGACCAGAACCCCTATGTGCTGGGTATGGGCAAGGACAATCTCTTTGCCTCGGCGGAAAAAAGCTTAAAGCAAAAGGAGACATAAATGGAGACAGAGACATTGACAGTAAACGGCGTAAAGATAGCCGTAGTGAATAAAGCGGAAAAAATCACGAGCCCACAGGAGGCCCTGGACCTGGCGGTGACAGTAAAATACGAGACCGGGGCCCAGCGCATAGCCCTCTCAAAGAAGCTCCTATGCGAGGATTTCTTCATCCTCTCGAGGGGCCTTGCGGGGGAGATACTGCAAAAATACATCAACTATGGGATAAAGCTGGCGGTCTGGGGGGACTTCTCACGGTATACCAGCAAGCCGCTCCATGATTTTATCTATGAATCCAATAATGGGAAGGACTTCTTCTTCGTCGCCACGAGGGAGGAGGCCGTTGACCGGCTTGCCCGGGCGGCGTGAGCATATATGAGAGGGAGAGCATGAGAATATCAAACTGGCAGGACTACGAACTGATAGACACTTCCAAGGGCGAGCGCCTGGAGCGCTGGGGGGACATCCTGCTCATCCGCCCGGACCCCCAGATAATCTGGGAGAGCGAAAAGCTGGACCCCCGCTGGCGCTCAGCCCACGCCCGCTACCACCGTTCCAGCAAGGGCGGCGGGCACTGGGAGCCCTATAAAAAAATGCCCGACGTTTGGCAGATAGGCCGTAAGGGGCTCACCTTCCGGCTAAAGCCCATGGGCTTCAAGCACACCGGGCTCTTCCCCGAGCAGGCGGTGAACTGGGACCTGGTGACTGAGATAATAGAGGGTGCGAAGCGCCCGGTGAAGGTGCTGAACCTCTTCGGCTACACCGGGGCGGCGACTCTCGCGTGCCTAAAGGCCGGGGCCTCGGTGACCCATGTGGACGCCTCCAAGGGCATGGTCCAGTGGGCCAGGGAGAACGCCTCTGTGTCAGGCCTTGACCACAGGCCGGTGCGCTGGCTTGTGGACGACTGTGTGAAATTTGTCCAGCGTGAGCAGCGCCGGGGGAACGCCTACGACGGCATTATAATGGACCCCCCTTCCTACGGCCGTGGGCCCGGGGGGGAGGTCTGGAAGCTTGAGGAGCAGCTGGACGGCCTCTTGCGCCTCTGCCTCTCGGTGATGTCAAAGGAGCCGCTGTTCCTGGTGCTGAACTCCTATACCACAGGCCTCTCCCCGGCGGTGATGGAGTACCTTCTCAATGTGCTCATGGTGCCAAGGCTTGGCGGCAGAGTCACTGCCGACGAGATAGGCCTGCCGGTGACCCTGACGGGCATGGCGCTCCCCTGCGGGAACACAGCCCTGTGGCGGGGGGACGCATGATGGAGTATAGGGAGATAGACCTTGAGACTTGGGGCCGCAGGGAGTACTTTGAGCACTACACCTCGGCTGTCCCCTGTACGTACAGCATGACGGTGAAGCTGGATATTACCGGGCTCAGGAAAAGCGGGGACCGGCTGTACCCGGCAATGCTGTACCTTCTGACCGGGACCGTGAACGAGTTTGAGCAGTTCCGCACAGCCTTCAGGCCGGACGGAAGGCTGGTCGTATACCATAGGATGCACCCCAGCTATACCATATTCCATAAGGAGAGCAAAACCTTCTCCGGCATATGGACGGAGTATTCGGAGGATTACGGCGAGTTCTGCCGCAGGTATGCCATAGACACAAGGCGGTACGAGAGAGCGGAGGGCTTTGCCCCAAAGCCCGGTATGCCGGAGAACTGCTTTAACGTGTCCATGATACCGTGGCGGAGCTTTGAGAGCTTTCAGCTTAACATGCCGGACTACAAATATCTTCTGCCCATCTTCACCATGGGCGGGTACAGTGAGGAAAACAGCCGCTGCCTTATGCCCCTGGCGGTGCAGGCGCACCACGCCGTATGCGACGGATACCATCTTTGCAGCTTTCTTGGGTCCCTTCAGGAAAAGCTGGACGACTGGCCTAAGTATGAAGGGAGTGGGAAGGAATGCTGAAATGGACATGCGCCGCCATAGGCCTTGGCTGGGCGGCTTCGATGATATACGAGTGGGCCTGGGGCGGCGAGGGCCTGGGGAGATACATCACCCTGGGCGTGGTGGGAATTACCCTGGCCCTGGGGCTCTTTATGTCCGCCCTCACAAGGGAGCGGACGAAGCCCATAAAGGTGCGGCCCATGATATGGTTCCTCCTGGCGGCTTTAATGTGCGCCCTGTTCTACTCGGCCCTTGAGCGCACGGTCCAGGGCGGGCTCACCCACGTGCCCATGCTGCCCATGTATATTGTGCTGTTTATAGACTTTCTCGGGTCCGGGGCGTATGGCTTGTGGAAGAAGGCTAAAAAGAGAAGATAGAGCTATTCTTGATTTAGTGCAGTATTCAGAAAGGACTTTTTATGAAAGGCTTTGAGAGGGAAAACCTGCTCCTATCCCTATGCGGGCTGAACTGCGGGCTCTGCACCATGAAGCTTGGCGGGCACTGCGGCGGCTGCGGCAGCGGCAGTCAGCCCTGCAAAATCGCCCGGTGCAGCCTTGAGCATGGGGGCGCCCAGTACTGCTTTCAGTGCAGGGAGTATCCCTGTGAAAGATACCGGGAGCCGGACCGGTACGACTCCTTTATAACCCATCGGAATAAAATGCGGGACCTTGAGCGGGCCCGGGATATGGGCGTTGAGGAGTATAACCGTGAGCAGAAGGAGAAGGCGCGGATTTTAGACTATCTTCTCTCCACCTGCAATGACGGCCGAAGAAAGACCCTGTTTACACTGGCGGCGAACCTTCTGGAGCTCCCCGCCCTGCATGAAGCCGAGGCGCTTCTCAGGGACGAGGGGATGGCCGGGGCCCCGCTAAAGGAGCGGGCGGTCTATGCGGCAGGCCTGCTCAACGAGCGTGCGGAGAGCGAGGGGGTCTCGCTAAAGCTCCGAAAGAAAAAGAAGCTGTAGAGGGAGGAAAAATAAATGTACATTTTCCTAGGAATAGTGATAGCCATAATAGGCGCGTTCATGCTCCTAAAGCCCGAGAGCTTCTATAAGTTCACCGAGAGCTGGAAAAGCAGCACCCCCGCCGAGCCCTCAGACTTGTATATCCTGAACGCCAGGATAGGCGGGGGGATATTCCTGGTGCTGGGGATAGCCGGGGCCATAGTGCTTGCGGTGCTGGGCTGATAAAACATATTTAAATCACTTGAAATAAAGGAGATAAAATCATGGACGAGCAGAATAATGTGTATGAGCAGAAAAGCTGCAAATCAGGAAAGGCTGTCAAGACCGTGAAGGCGGGCATCTCCTTTGGCAGCGCTTTGGCGATGGTGATAAGCTATGTGAACTGGCACTCGGTGGGCTGGGCTATATTCCACGGGCTCCTCAGCTGGGTCTATGTGATATACTACATAATACGCTACTAAAAAAGCTAAAAAACGGAGGTATAGCCCATGTCATTCATCGAAGCCAGAGGGGTGCGCTTTTGCTACGATACCGAGGACGCCGGGAAAAAGGAGGTGCTCCACGGCATAGACCTCAAAATAGAGGAAGGGGAGTTCGTGGCCCTTCTCGGACATAACGGCTGCGGCAAGTCCACCATGGCGAAGCTTTTCAACGGTATGCTCCTGCCCACAGGGGGGCATATACTGGTGGACGGCATAGACACCCTTGAGGAGCAGAGGGCCTTAGACGTGCGCCGGAGGGTGGGGCTGGTCCTGCAAAACCCCGACAACCAGCTTGTAGCGGGGGTAGTTGAGGAGGACGTGGCCTTCGGGCCGGAGAACCTGGGCGTGCCCCCGGAGGAGATAAGAAAGCGGGTGGACGAGGCCCTAAAGGCCGTTGACATGTACCACTACCGCACCCACGCCCCCCATAAGCTCTCCGGCGGCCAGAAGCAGCGGGTGGCCATAGCCGGGGTCATCGCCATGGAGACCCGCTGCATTGTCCTGGACGAACCCACCGCCATGCTGGACCCCCGGGGCCGGGCCGAGGTCATGAGCACCATAAAGAAGCTGAACAGGGAGAAGGGCATAACCATAGTGCTCATCACCCACTATATGGACGAGGCCGTGGAGGCCGGGCGGGTGGTCGTCATGGACAGCGGCAGGATACTCATGGACGGCAGCCCCCGGGAGGTCTTCCGTGAGGTGGAGAGGCTGAAGCGCCACGCCCTGGACGTGCCCCAGGCCACGGAGCTCTGCCACAGGCTCAAAGCGGCGGGGATAGATTTGGGCGGCGCGCCGCTCAGTGTGGAGGAGTGCGTGGAGCTGTTCAAAAGCAAGCTTTAGCAAGCTTGAAACCCCACAGCTATGAAAGGAGAATATTTTGGCGCTCAATATATCGGAAACATTTGAATTGTTGTTTGACAAAGACAACAGCACGGCATATAATGCCCTGCAAGAGTTGCAAAAAGAGAGCGGGGAGACCGACCGGGTATATCCCTTCATGGACCGGCTGGGGGATATGCTGGACAGTGATAACTCCTATATCCGCACAAGAGCACTGACGCTGATTGCCTGCAACGCCCGGTGGGACAGTGATAATAAAATAGACGAGCTGATAGACAGGTACTTAAAACATATAACAGACGTGAAGCCCATTACGGCAAGGCAGTGCATAAAGCTGCTGCCGGTGATTGCGGAATATAAGCCAGAGCTTAGGGGCGACATCATTTCAGCGCTTCAAAGGGCGGACATATCAGCTTATAAGGACAGTATGCGGCCGTTGGTGTATAAGGACATTCAAAGGGCGCTGGAAGAGATAGATAAATTGTAGGCACAGACACCACGAGCCCTGAAAGGAGGCCCCCAATGAAAATCAACCTCAAAGAAAAGATACGCGCCTGGTTCTCCGGCTTCTCCCCCCTAAACCTGCTCATGCTGTTTATAGCCGGGGTGATAAACGCCGCGGGGGTCACAATCTTCATCGCCCCGGTGAACCTCTACGACAGCGGCATTTCCGGCACGTCCATACTCCTGGGGCAGCTCACTCCCCCAGAGCTCAGCCTGACGTTTTTCCTCCTGGTGCTGAACGTCCCCCTCTTACTGTTCGGCCTTAAAAGGCAGGGCCCCCTCTTTACCCTCTACGCCATCTTCGCCGTAGGGGTATATGCGGGCACGGCCTGGCTGATAACGGACATTCTGCCAATAGACGTGGCGTTCGCCTCCCCTCTGGCCGGCACGGACCTCTTTTTATGCGCCATCTTCGGCGGCATGATATCAGGGGTGGGCAGCGGCCTTGCCATACGGTACGGCGGGGCCATGGACGGCATGGAGGTGGTGGCGGTGACGTTCGCGAAGCGACTGGGGGTCACCGTGGGCACCTTCATGATGGTGTATAACGCCATACTGTATATTTTATGCGGAATAATACTGAAAAGCTGGATACTGCCCCTGTACTCAATAGTCACCTACGCCTCTTCCTCCAAGACCGTGGACTTCATAGTGGACGGCCTGGACACCGAGAAGGCCGCCATGATAATCACGGAAAAGCCCGGGGAAGTGGGCTCAGAGCTCTCGTCCATCTTCGAGATAGGCCTGACCCAGTGGGAGGCCCGGGGATTTTATTCCGGGGATGAGAAGACAATGCTCTACGCGGTGGTGAACCAGTTCCAGATACCCCGGCTCAAGGCAGTCGTGCACAAGCTGGACCCCAACGCCTACGTGACCATAACCACCGTCGCCGACCTGCTCCACGGGAGCCGGGAGTCCTCGGGGAAGCAGTGAAAGGGGAGCATACAGTGAAAACAATAAGAGAGAAAGCCGATTTTATTCTATATGAAAAAGGCCTTTTGGAGCGCCTGGGGGAACTGGGCGAGCCCCACATAATCGGCAGCTATAAAATGGACCTGATGGCCTGGAACGACCTTGATATAGACATTGAGAACACCAATATGTCCCTTGATAAGCTCTATGAGCTGACGGACTATATGATAAAAGCCTTTCACCCCAAATGGTACGAGGCAAAGGAGGAAATAACGGACGAGGGAAAGACCGTCTGGTTCCAGGGGGCCGAGGCCGTGATAGAGGGTGAGCTCTGGAATTTCGACCTATGGTTCTTCGACCGGGAGACTATCGAAAGGGCCGAGAGCTATTGCGACGGCACAGCGTCCCGGGCGGCCGGAATCCCCGGGGCCAGGGAGAGCATAATTGAGATAAAGCAGGAGCTTCTGAGGCGGGGGCTTTACGGCTTCGGCGAAGGAAAGTACATCAGCATGGACGTGTACCGGGCGGTGCTTGAGCAGGGCGTTACGAGCGCGGAGCAGTTCCTGAAAAGCTATAGGAGAGGCCAGATATGGACATAAAACCCGCAGACCTGAAAGACCCCGAGCTCCTAAAGCTCTTTTCCCGGCACGACGCCCACATGATGGACTTTCTGGGGGAGCACAGAAAATACTATACCCCCTACAGCGAAGCCGAGCACATCGGGCGGGCCTGGATAGCGTATATTGACGGCATACCCGCCGGGTGCGCTGCATACCGGGACCGGCAGGGCGGGGTATGCGAGCTGAAAAGGGTGTTCGTCCGGCCCGAGTACCGGGGGCGGGGCATATCAAAGGAGCTGGTGCGCGCGGTGGAGGGCTATGCCCGGGAGCAGGGCCGCCATACCGTCGCCCTTGACACCAACAGCGCCCTCGAGCCCGCCGTGACCCTGTATAAGCATATGGGCTACCGGGTTACCTTCAGCGAGGGCCGTTACATTCAGATGGAGAAAAAGCTGTCATGACAAGAGAAGAGCTTGAAAACTACATTCAGGAGACCTATAACACCGACCCCGACTGCCCCTTTGAGGACAGCCCTCAGGCGGCGGTGTTCCGGCACGCAAACAACAGAAAGTGGTTCGCCCTCATCATGCGGGTGAAAAGGGACAGGCTGGGCCTCCCCGGGGATGGGAGCGTTGACATAGTGAACCTCAAGTGCAGCCCCCTTATGCTGGGCTCCGCGCTCTCCGAGCCCGGCTTCTTCCCCGCTTACCACATGAGCAAGGCCCATTGGGTGAGCGCCGCGTTGGACGGCAGCGCGGATGGCGAGAGGATAAGGTTCCTCTTGGATATGAGCTTTGAGATGACAAAGAGGAAGGTTAAGAAGGGGAAAGGGAAATGACAGTAAAATTATTCTGGCAGGCCATAGTAAAATTCCTGCTGGGCGCTGTGACAGTGGGTACTCTGCTGTTTGCCGCGGCGGGCACGCGCGATTATTTTAACGGCTGGCTTTTGATGGGCGTACTCTTTGTGCCCATGTTTTTCGCCGGGATAGTGATGATGATAAAGGACCCGGAGCTTTTAAAAAAGCGCCTGAACTCAAGGGAGCGGCAGCGCGAGCAGCGGGCGGTCATAGCCATGAGCGCCGCAATGTTCCTCACAGGCTTCACGGCGGCGGGGCTGAGCTCCCGTTTCGGATGGCTTTTGCTGCCAAAGCCGGTAAGCTGGGCGGGGGCGGTACTGTTCCTGCTGGCATACCTTATGTACGCCGAGGTGCTGAGGGAAAACGCGTACCTCTCCCGGACAGTGGAGGTACAGGCGGGCCAGAAGGTGATAGACACCGGGCTCTACGGCATAGTGCGCCACCCAATGTACAGCGCCACCATAATCCTCTTTCTCTCAATGCCTCTGGTGCTGGGGTCTATAATATCCCTGCTTATATTTCTCATGTACCCCTTTATAATCGCCAAGCGCATAGGCAGCGAGGAAAAGGTGCTCGAGGCGGGGCTTGAGGGCTATACAGAGTATAAACAAAGAGTAAAATACAGGCTGATACCATTTGTATGGTAGAATAAGGAGGCAGAAATGAGAACACCCAAGGAAATGCTTGACCTGATACTGGACACAGCCCGCAGGGACGACAACATCCGCAGCGTGCTGATGGCGGGCTCGAGAGCGGACCCGGACTGCCCGCCGGACATATACCAGGACTTTGACATATGCTATTTTGTCCGGGACGTGGGGCCCTGCTGGGACAATATGGACTGGATAGAGAGCAAATTCGGCCGGCCCTCCCTTATTCAGAAGCCGGAGAGCATGGAACTCATGCCCCCGGACGGGGACGGGAGCTTCGTCTGCCTGATGATATTCCCCGACGGAAACCGGATAGACCTGACAATCACGGCGGACCCCTATGTGGACGACGGCGAACCGGCGGTGCTGCTGCTGGATAAGGACGGGGATTTCCCGGAGATATCCGTTAAGAGAGATTTCTGGTATGTGAAAAGGCCCAGCCAGAAGCTGTTCTCAGACTGCTGCAACGAGTTCCACTGGTGCCTGAATAACGTCTCGAAGGCCGTGGCCAGGGAGGAGCTGCCCCTTGCCATGGAGCAGCTGAACCACTATGTGAGGGACATGCTTATGCTCATGCTGGGCTGGTATATAGGCGCGGGGCATGAGTTCAGGGTGTCCGTCGGGAAGAACGGCAAATACTTTAAAAAGCTCCTGCCAAGGGACATGTACGAGAGCTTTGCGCGGACTTACCCGGACGCGGACTACGGCCATATCTGGGCCGCGGCCTTTGAAATGCTGGAGCTGTTCGGCACTGCCGCCAGGGGCACAGCGGGGAAGCTGGGCTTTGTCTATGACGAAGGCGAGGAGCGGGGCATAAGGACGTACATGGAGCAGGTCCGCTCCGGCGGGCCGGGGAGCGTGAACAAAAAGCCGTATTCTGATTTCATAGACGGCGGAATCACAGATATGATTGGAGGGCGTAAATGCCAATAATTGAAACCAAAAACCTGACCTGTATCTACGGCCAGGGCACCCCCTTTGAAAAGACCGCCGTGGAAGACGTGTCAATCTCCATAGAGAAGGGCGAGTTCGTGGGCGTTATCGGACACACGGGCAGCGGCAAGTCCACCCTTATCCAGACCCTGAACGGCCTCATACGCCCAACCTCCGGCCAGGTGCTCCTGGACGGCAGGGACATCTGGGCTGAGCCCAAGAAGATACGCTCCGTGCGCTTTCGGGTGGGGATGGTGTTCCAGTACCCGGAGTACCAGCTCTTTGAGGAGACTGTATTAAAGGACATAATGTTCGGCCCAAAAAACATGGGGCTTTCAGACAGCGAGGCCAGGGAGCGGGCCTATGAGGCCGCAAGGTTTACGGACCTTAAAGAGGAGCTTCTCACAAAATCCCCCTTCGAGCTCTCCGGCGGGGAGAAGCGCCGGGCGGCCATAGCCGGGGTCATAGCCATGGACCCGGAGGTGCTTATCTTAGACGAGCCCACCGCGGGCCTGGACCCCCGGGGCCGGGACGTGCTCCTTTCCCAGATAGGCCAGTACCACCGGGAGCGGGGGAACACGGTGCTTTTAGTTTCCCACAGCATGGAGGACATCGGCCGCACCGCGGACCGCCTCTTAGTCATGAGCGGCGGGCATAAGCAGTATTTAGCCCCCACAAGGGAGGTCTTCTCCCACGGAGAGGAGCTTGAGGCAATGGGCCTCAGGGTCCCCCAGATAACCAAGATAATGCAGGAGCTCATAAGGCTGGGCGTGCCCGCGGACCCGTCCACGCTGACTGTAGACGAGGCCGTGAAGCAGCTGATACCGTACTTCAAAAAGAGGGGAGGCAGCAAAAATGCTCTCTGACATCACCCTGGGCCAGTACTTCCCCGCAAGGTCCGTAATGCACCGGGCGGACCCGAGGCTCAAGATATGCCTTACAATATTCTCCATCGTGCTGATATTCTCTGCGGGGAATTTTTACTCCCTGGCCTTAGCCGTGGGCTATATAATCCTTGGCATGGCCCTGTCGAGGATACCGTTGAAGCTGTACCTTCGCAGCCTCAAGCCCATACTCTTCATCATAGTCTTCACCGCCGTATTAAACATCTTCTACGGCACGGGCGACCCCCTCTGGCAGTGGGGCTTCATAAAGATAACCAGGAACGGCCTCTTAAACAGCCTGTTCGTCTCAATCAGAATAATCACCCTGATACTGGCGAGCTCCGTTCTGACCTTCACCACCTCGCCCACCCAGCTCACCGACGCCATAGAGCGCCTGTTAAAACCCCTTGCGAAGCTGGGCGTCCCGGTCCACGAGTTTGCCATGATGATGACCATAGCCCTCAGGTTCGTGCCCCTCTTATTAGAGGAGACCGACAAGATAATGAGCGCCCAAAAGGCCCGGGGCGCGGACATGGAGAGCGGCGGGATAGTCCAGCGGATAAAGGCCCTGGTGCCGGTTTTGATACCCCTTTTCGTCTCAGCGTTCAGGCGGGCCTTTGACCTTGCCACCGCCATGGAGAGCCGCTGCTATAACGGCGGCGAGGGCCGCACGAAGATGAAGCAGCTGCATTTCTGCTCCGTGGACTGGGCGGTGATTATGAGCGCGATGCTTGTGCTGGGGGCGTTTCTGGCGCTGAATATCCTGCTGCCGCCAAGCATTGTGAGATAAAGGCGGCGGACAAAATGGTATATAAGTATTGCGAAAGCAGGAATTTCGAGGACTTTGCCAGCGGGAGGGTTATCCTCCACAGGACAGGACGCCCCAATTTCCCCGTAAGGCTGGCACAGGAAATCTTCTGCCGGTGCCTTGCGCGTCTTGACGCTCCGGGGCCCGTATGCCTCTATGACCCCTGCTGTGGGGGAGGCTATCTGCTCACGGTGCTGGGCTTTCTGAACTATGGGCGGATAGGCAGGATAATGGGCTCGGATATCAGCGCCGGGGCGGTACAGCTGGCCCGGGAGAATCTGTCCCTGCTCAGCCGGGACGGACTGGAGCGCCGGATAGGGCAGCTAAAGCGGCTGGAGGAACTTCACGGCAAAAGCTCACATAAGGAGGCCCTGGAGAGCGCGGGGCGGCTGAAAGACATCCTTGCAAGCCGGAGCGGTGAGACAGAGTGCCGGGTGTTTCAAAGAAATATTTTTTCCCCGGAGCCCGGCCCGGACTTTCAGGCGGACGTCATTTTTACGGACGTCCCCTACGGCAATCTGGCGCAGTGGCAGGGCAGTGACGGAGCCGCCGCCGGTTTCCTCGACCGCCTGCTGCCGGCGGCAAAGGAGAGCTCTGTTGTGGCCGTATGCTCAGACAAGGGGCAGAGGTTCTGCTCAGAGCATTTCCGAAGGGTGGAAAAGCAGGCGGCCGGGAAACGCCTGTTCCAGATATTTGTACCAATCTGACTAAGGAGGCCCCATGCGCAACCTTTTATTCACCATAACCTACGACGGCACGAACTACCACGGCTGGCAGATACAGGAGAACGCCCTCACCGTCCAGGAGGTATTTCAGAACGCCTTCAAAAAAGTCACCGGGGACCGGGGGGACATGAAGGCCTGCTCCCGCACGGACGCCGGGGTGCACGCCAGGGAGTTCTGCGTCAGCGTGAAGACTGAGAGCAAAATCCTCCCCGAGCGGTTTTCGGCTGCCATGAACCACTGGCTCCCGGAGGACATCGCCGTAAGGGGCTGCAAAGAGGTCCCCCCGGACTTTCACGCCCGCTACAGCTGCAAGGGCAAGGAGTACAGCTATGAGATTTGGAATAACCCTATAAGGGAGCCCTTTCTGAGGGGCCGGGCCCTGCACTACTGGTACCCCATAGACGAGAAGAAGCTCAATGAGGCGGCGGGATATTATGTGGGGGCCCACGACTTCACCTCCTTCTGCACCCTCGACAGGCGGGAGACAGGGGACATGACGCGCACGGTTACAAAGGCGAAGGTGGAGCGCCGGGGGGACATGGTGGCGTTCACCGTAGCCGCCGACGGGTTTTTATACAATATGGTGAGGATAATGGCGGGAACCCTCCTAAAGGTGCAGGAGGGGAAGCTCATGCCCGGGGACATACCGGGGATAATCGGCGCAAGGGACCGGGCGAAGGCGGGGCCCACGGCCCCTGCGCCGGGACTGTACCTGAATAAAGTGTTCTACTGAGGGAGGCGGGCTCATGGGAAAGCACGAGAAGCACGAAGAGAAGAAGAGCAGGATAATAAACCTGGACGACTACCGGAAGAAGGCCCCGGACCTGCCGGAGGAGGAGCCTGAGGCGGAGCTTGAATATGAGGACATATTCAGCGGGGAGGAGCAGGAGAGCGAGGCCAAGCGCCGGAGGCGGCGGGAGCTAAGGGAGCTGCCAAAGGCGGTGTACATAATAAGCCTTGTGCTGCTGATAGCCGTGGCGGGGCTGAGCCTGTGGATAAACCGGGAGCACCTCACCTGGGACAATATAAGGGAGTCTGTGAAAATACAGGTGAAGGGCGAGGAGATAGGGGACGGCTTTCCTGTGCCCATCACCGGGGCGAACGTGTACGAGGGGAACTTTCTGAGCTTTGACGGCGGGGCCGTCACCCTGAGCAACACGGCCCTCACCGCGGTGAACAGCACCGGCACGGAGAGATTTTCCGTGCGGCACAATTTAAGCGCCCCGGTAATGCGCTCCGCGGGGAACCGCTACCTATTGTTCAACAGCGGCAGCAAGGGCTATATGGCCCTGTCCGGGGGGAGGATAACCGCCGAGGGCGCTGCGGAGGCGGACATACTGGCGGGGGGGATAAGCCATAGCGGGCGGTTCGCCCTGGGGATGGAGAGCAGCTACGGGGCCTCGAAGCTTGAGGTCTATATGGCCGACGGCAGCCTGCAGTACGAGTACCCCTTCTCAAACGACTATATCACCGCCATAGCCATGAACTATGACGGCACCCACGGGGCCGTATGCACAGTGCACAGCGAGAAGGGGGAGATGGTCTCGAAGCTCTACATATTCGACTTCAATGAGGAGGAGCCTGTGACGGAGTACGAGACGAGGGAGAACATGCTGCTTGCGGCCTACTGGGCTGAGAACGGCTCCGTATACGGCGTGGGGGACACGGCGCTGGTGATGGGGCAGAACTACGAGCTTTCGGAGTACGGCTATCAGGGGCGGCAGCTTACGGCCTTTGACCTGAGCCTTGGCAAGGCGTTTTTGTCGGTGTCGGCCTATGAGCACGGGGGGACGAGCACGCTGCTGGTGTTCAGCGGGAGCGAGGAGATAGGGGAGAAAAACCCTGTGCGGGTGGAGCTGGACGGCCGGGTAGAGGCCATATCCTCCTTCGGCGGGACAGCGGGGGTGCTGATGGGGGGAGAGGCGGTCTTCCTGGACTACACCACCGGCATGGAGCTTGGCCGCGCAAAGGCGGGGGACGACGCCAAGGGCATAGCCCTGGGCAGTGAGCGCCGGGCCTACATCCTGGGCGTAAGCGAAATACGCACAGCCGAAATAACCTAAAGCCGCGCGCGAAGCAGTTCGGGGTCAAGGGGGGCCTGCCCCCTTGCAGGGTGTGGGACAGCGTCCCACGGCCTTAATGAGAGCGAAGCTCGACAATAAAATAAGACAATAAGACAATGGGAGACAACGATAATGAAAGATAACTGTAAGGAGAACCCCCCTTGAGAAAAAAACCAAGATGTGCTATAATATCAAAACCAACACATAACCCACCAGAAAAAGGAGACTAAAATGGGCTACATTCTCGACGGAATAATACTACTCATCTGCCTTCTATGCGTACTAATAGGCGTAAAGCGCGGCTTCATCCACTCGGTAGTCCGCTTCCTGGGCTCAATAATCGCCGCCCTGTTAGCATCAGCCCTGGGCGGCGTGCTCGCCAAGTGGCTTTTCGACACAATGGTCCGGGGGGCGATGGTAGAAAAAATAAACGCCTCCCTCCAAACCCTGGGGGCGGACAACGCCGCCGCGGCGGCGGGGGAAGTCCTCTCGTCCCTGCCGGACTTTCTGGTGCGGGCCCTTGAGGAGGCGGGAGTCACCCTTGAGACGGTGAGCCACGCCATAAACAGCCAGACCAGCGGCGCGGCGGGTATGGTAGTGGACTACCTGTCCCCTGTGTTCGTAAACTTTTTAAAGGTGCTGGCGGTAATAGTCCTCTTCTTCCTGTTCATGACCATAGTGCGCCTCCTGGCGGCGCTGATAGGCGACGTTTTACGCCTGCCCATACTAAAGGAGATAGACGGGCTCTTAGGCGGCGTATTCGGCTTTTTGCTGGCCATGGTGAGCGTATGGGTAGTGGTGGCCGGGGTGATGGTGTTCATGCCCATGCTGGACTCTGGGACCCAGAGCCAGGTGCAGGAGGCGCTGGACGGCTCGCTGCTGACAGGCGTGCTTGTGAACATGAACCCCTTAAAGGGCATGTTCCGGTAAAGCTGAAAAGGGAGAAAAACTACATTGGATAAAACCGGGATAATGAGCAGAGACTTGGGAAAAGAGAAAAAAGACAGAAAAGACAGAAAAGAAAGGGGAACTTCAATGCCCCAAAAGAAATCAAACGCAGGCCGGGTATTAACGGTGCCGAACGGCATGTCTGTCATGCGCATACTGCTGGTGCCCGTGTTCGCCGCATTTTACCTTAGGGGGAACCTTCCCGCGGCGGTGATAACCCTGGTGATATCCGGGGTCACGGACATGCTGGACGGCCTTATCGCCCGGCGCTTCAACCAGATAACAGACCTTGGCAAAATGCTGGACCCCTTTGCCGACAAGCTGACCCAGGGGGTGGTGGCCCTTTGCATAGCCATACGATTCCCCTCCATACGGCCCCTCCTGCTGCTGTTCATACTAAAGGAGCTCCTAATGCTCAGCTGCGCTTTAGTGCTTCTCAAAAAGCATAAGCGCCCCTGCGCGGCCAAGTGGTACGGCAAGGCGGCGACGGTGATGTTCTACGTGTCCGTCTCGGTGATAGTGCTCCTGGACGGCCTGGGGATACTCGGCCCCCAGAAGCAGAATATAGCTGCCTTTGTAATGCTGGGGCTCACGGGGCTGATGATGGCCTACGCGGCGGTGAAGTATTTTCAGATATTCCTGGCCATACTAAGGGAGCCGGAGGCCCCTTCTGAGCCAGAGGGGAAAATTCCGGATTTCCCGGAAAGAATTAACCGCGGGCCCAAAAGTTAAAAGCTTGTTAATGAAATCCCCGGGGTTTCGTGATATAATACAAAGGGTAAACAGGACTAACCAAAACCCTGGAAGGGGGAGGATATAGATGATGATGCTATGTACAAGGTGCCATAAGCGGCCCGCCACGGTGTTCGTGTCCCAGGACAGCAGGGACATAAAGGGCTACTGCTTTGTCTGCGCCAAGGAGCTGGGCATAAAGCCCGTCAACGACATAATGGACAATATGATGAACACCCTGAGAAAGCAGACCGGCATAACCGAGGAGGAGTTCCAGGAGGCCACCGAGCAGATGGCCCAGATGATGCGCATGGACGCGGAGGAGGCCGGGGAGGACCCGGAGGACGATGAGGACGACTTCTCCCCCGGGGGCGCGGCTACACTGCCGGCGGACCTGCTCTTAGGGCGGCCCAGCCAGGGCAGCGGCTACAGCGACGTGCGCCAGAAGAAGGAGAGCGTGCACAAGAAGAAGCGCAAGCATATCAGCAGCTACTGCACGGACCTGACGGCCCGGGCAAGGCACGGCGAGCTGGACAATATAGTGGGCCGGGAGAAGGAGATAGAGCGCACCATCCAGATACTCTCACGCCGCACAAAGAATAACCCATGCTTAATAGGCGAGCCCGGCGTGGGCAAGACCGCCGTGGCCGAGGGCCTCGCCCTTCGCATAGCCGCCGGTAAAGTTCCCGCAAAGCTCAGGGACAAGGAGATACAGCTTTTGGACCTGACGGCTTTAGTAGCCGGGACACAGTTCCGGGGCCAGTTCGAGAGCAGGATAAAGGGCTTAGTTGACGAGGTGAAGGCCGACGGCAATGTGATACTCTTCATCGACGAGGTGCACAACCTTGTGGGCACCGGGGACGCCGAGGGGAGCATGAACGCCGCCAATATCCTAAAGCCCGCCCTCTCAAGGGGCGAGATACAGGTCATAGGGGCCACCACCTTCAACGAGTACCGCAAGTACATCGAAAAGGACGCGGCCCTTGAGCGGCGTTTCCAGCCGGTGACAGTGACCGAGCCCTCCATAGAGGACGCCGTAAACGTAATACTGGGCATAAAGAGGTACTACGAGGACTACCACAGGGTGACCGTCTCCGACTATATCGCCCGGCGCATAGTGGTGCTCTCCGAGCGGTACATCAGCGACAGGTATCTCCCGGACAAGGCCATTGACCTTCTGGACGAGGCCTGCGCCTGCGCGGCCCTTCGGAACAAGCGCCTTGAGGAGTACGACGCCATGGAGCTGAGCCTGTATAAGGAGCGGGCAAGGGAGCAGGACCTCTCTGACCCGGGCAGCGCCAGCGTGGACTATGAGGAGCTGGCAAAGACCCACTACCGGATAGCCACCCTTGAGGAGGGCCTGGATAAGCTTCGCGGCGAGGGCATATTCTCCCCGGTGGAGGAGCGGGATTTGGCCTATGTGATAGAGCTCTGGACCGGCATACCCGCCTCCAAGGTTGAGGCCGGGGACCTTCAGAAGCTGGGCTCCCTTGAGACGGTGCTCAAAAAGCGCATAATCGGCCAGGACGAGGCGGTAGAGGCAGTGTCCGCGGCTGTAAGGCGCTCCAGGGTGCAGATAAGCCCCAGGAGAAGGCCAGCCTCCTTCATCTTCGTGGGCCCCACCGGCACAGGGAAAACTGAGCTTGTGCGGGTGCTCTCCGAGGAGCTTTTCGACGCCGCCGAGACCATGATACGCCTGGACATGTCCGAGTTCATGGAGAAGCACTCCGTCTCAAAGATAATCGGCTCGCCCCCAGGATACGTGGGCTACGACGAGGCCGGGCAGCTCACTGAAAAGGTGCGCCGCCGGCCCTACTCCGTGCTGCTCTTTGACGAGATAGAGAAGGCCCACCCGGACGTGATGAATATACTCTTGCAGATACTGGACGAGGGCCGCATAACCGACGCCCACGGCCGCACGGTGAACTTTGAGAACACCGTGATAGTCATGACCTCCAACGCCGGCAGCGACCGCAGGGAGGGCTCCCTGGGCTTTGGGAAGACCGCCGGGGACATCAGCCGGGAGAAGGCGATGAAGTCCCTCTCGGAGTTCCTGCGCCCGGAGTTCCTGAGCCGCATAGACGAGACCATAGTCTTCAAGCCCCTCACAAAGGAGGACTATGTGTCCATAGCCGGGCTCATGCTTGAGGAATATGTGGGCTCCCTCAAAGAGAAGGGCATTGCATTCAAGTACGATACCGCCGCGTGCCGGGCCCTGGCTGAGAAATCCTTCAACGGCAAGTCCGGGGCCAGGGACATCAGGAACGCCATACGCCGGCAGGTGGAGGACAGGATAGCCTCCCTCCTGGTGGAGCGGGGCGGCAGCGTCAGCGCCGTGGGCCTTACCGCCCGGGAGGATGAGCTTTTGGTGGAGGCGTTTTGATGGAGCTTAGAATTGCGGCGGAGTCCGACGTCCCCGGGATAGCCCGGCTCTTCGACCTGGCCCGGGCCTCCCTGAAGGAGGCTGGCGTCCCCCAGTGGCAGGACGGCTACCCAAACGGCTCCGACGCCCTCAGGGACATAAAAGCCGGGCACGGCTGCGTGCTCACGGAAAACGGCGAGACAGCGGCCTACGCCTGCTTAGCCTTCGGCATAGAGCCCACCTATAACGTGATAGAGGACGGCGCATGGCTCGGCGAGGGGGACTATGGCTTCCTGCACCGGGTAGCCGTGGACCCGAAGCTCCGGGGCCGGGGCGCGGCTGGGCTGCTCTTCGACGAGCTCAAGCGCCAGGCGAGAGCCCGGGGCGTAAGGATAATCCGGGGCGACACCCACAGGCTCAACCTGCCCATGCAGCGGGTGATGGCAAAGAACGGCCTTGAGTATAGGGGCGTGATATACCTTGAGGACGGCAGCGAGCGGCTGGCCTACGAGTGCATACTAGAATAACAGTAAAAGCCTTCCCAACCGGGAGGGCTTTTGTGTTTTAGAGCAGGAAATTTACTGCGGCAAATATCATATGGCAGACCGTGAACACCAAAGTGAACCCCAGGGCAATGAAGTTTTTCCTCCCGGCGGCAAAGAGCAGGAACCCCAGGCAGGGGAACGCCGCCAGCCCCAGCAGCACCGCCGGGCACACTATCCCGCCGTAGTAGGCCCCCCAGCAGGCGTAGTACAGAAGACAGCACAGGCAGACTCCCGCTGCAATGGGCGGGAGCCCAGGCTTCGGCAGGTCCCTTCTCCGGAGCCCGCAAAGGCTGGCCGCCATGAGAACCTGAAACACCGAGGCAATGCCGTCCAAGACTTCCGTGGCCGACGGTTCTCTTAGCACATCCTCCGGCGCCGGCAGGGCGAACCACAAAATGTTCGGGGCCATGATTATGAGAAACAGCAGGAGCCCCATAGGCTCGAACCCCAGCCGGTACTTCCCCAAAATCCCCCTCATGAAAAATTACAGTCAATAAGCCGGCCGTCATAAACAATCCGGTAATCCCGGGAGCGCAGTATCTCCACCAGCTCATCCCCCGTGCGGGCCCTCCTGGGCAGGGCTATCCCCGAGTTATTTATGCCCCCGTCGGTATAGATATGCACGTCCCCCCCGGAGGTGCCGGGGAGCCCTGTCTCCCGTGCAAGCTCCGCCGCCTGCCGGTTTTCCTCAGGGTAGTTATGGTAGTTATACACCTCAAGGGCGTCCAGATACTGCGGCTCCGGCCCCACGCTCATATCTATATAGTCCCTGTCCCTGAAGGGGTGGGCCATGGAGAGAAACCCGCCCCACTCGTGCACAAGCCTTGAGTACTCCGAAAGGGGCAGAAGGTGTATGTCCGGGTTTCTGAGCAGGAACTCCAAATCTATGCCGTAGGTGAGCACCTCCTTGCCGTGGCCGTAGTTGTGCTCAATGCCGAAGAGCACGTCAAAGTCCCTGCCCTTCGCCCACTCCTTTGCCGCAAGATAGGGCTCATAGTACCTCTTAACCTTCCTGTCCCAGGGCCAGTCCCTTGGCACGGCGGTGTTCCCCAAAAGGAAGTGGTCCGTAAAAACCATCCCGGCGTACCCGGCCTCATAGTAGGCCCCGGCCATCTCATAGGGCGTGCTCACCCCGCAGCCGCTGCACCAGCAGGTGTGGCAGTGGGTCTCGTACAGATACGGATATTTTTCGTCAGTCATTTTTGTCCCTCCAAATCATTGGCGGCTCCCGGGGAGCCTCACCCGTTCACCACATTCTTAGCCCAGATACCAGATTTAAGCATTATAACAGCGATAACCGCCTTGAGCCCCGAGTCCACGCACTGCACCAAAAAGAACAGCCACGGCAGGCTGAGAGATGTGAACCGGCTGAGTAAAAACGCCGCCGGCAGGCAGACCGCCCAAGTGTAGGCGCAGTCGAATAAAAAGGTGATAAAGGTGCGCCCCCCGGAGCGTATGGCGAAGTAGGAGCAGTTCACCACAGCCCCCAAAGGCAGGAAGGCCCCGGAGATAATGAGCATTTGGGAGGCTAGCCCCCGCACGCTGTCCTCGGTATTGTATATCATGGGTATCAGCCCGGAGCTGGCAATGAGCAACAGGCCCATCACAATATTCAGGGCCACCCCGAAGGCCGTGAGCTTTCGCACAGTGTCCCTGGCCCCCTCGATATCGTTAGCCCCAAGCTGCTGGCCGCACATGATGGCCACGGCGCCACCCATGGACATAAGCAGCATGGAGAAGAGGTTGAAGGCCGTGCCGTTGATATTGCTGGCGGCCACGGCGGCAAGGCCCCTCGTTGCGTAGCAGGCGGTTATCATTGATATGCCCAGGGACCAGAGGCTCTCGTTGAGCATAAGGGGCGTGCCGGTAACGGCAATGCGGCGCACCAGGGGCAGGGGCACCCTCAGGCTCCTGAAGGCCCCGTCCATAAAGGGGAATTTCTTCTTGTGGCGCAGGCTCTCGAATATGAGATAACCCATCTCAATATACCGGGCGATGACCGTAGCCAGGGCCGCGCCAGCAACGCCCATTTTGGGAAAGCCGAAGCTGCCGAAAATAAGCAGGTAGTTGAGCACCAGGTTCACCCCTATGGATATGACGCTCGCCACCATTGGGATAAAGGTCTCGCCCGTGTCCTTTAAGACGCTTGCAAAGCAGTTCGATATGGCGAAGGGCAGAAGGCCCCAGAGCATTATCCACATATAGCTCCTGGCATAGCCCAGGGTCGCGGCCGTCTCCTGGGGAGTCGTGGCCTCGCTGTTTAGAAACAGCATGAAGAAGCTCTCCCCGAAGAACACCATGGCGAGAATGCCCAGCGCCCCCATGCCCAGGGCGAATATGAGCCGGAAGCGGAGGGTATGCCGAAGCCCGTCCATATCACCCTTGCCGTAGTACTGTGCCCCGAAGATGGACGCCCCGGACATGCCCCCGAAGATGGTCAGGTTAAATATAAATATCACCTGATTGACTATAGCCACCCCGGACATGGGCTGTGTGCCCAGCCTCCCCACCATCACGTTGTCCAGAAGGTTCACAAACTGCGTAATGCCCTGCTGTATCACCATGGGCACCAGCAGCGCTATGACGGACATATAGAAGGCCTTGGTGCCTATGAATTTCTTTATGTATCCCATTGGAAGCTCCTTTTCTTTGGTTTTGCAGTCTATTATAGCACGCTTTCCCCCAGTATTCAAGGGCCGGGGGTGAAATATGGGGGACTGTGCAGAAAAGACCAAATATTGACAGCCTTCGCCGGTGCTGGTATAATATAGATACTTGCCGCCCGATGCAGTCCGCAAGTGGATTGGGGGTGAGACAAGTGGAGTACATTATGCAGTTCGTGCTGACTGTCGCAGCAGACATTACAGCATACCTCGTCTGCAAATGGCTTGACAGGCAGATGTAAGGGCGACAAACAAGCCGAAATCCAAATGAGCAAGAAGGAAACCCCGGAGTCGACCCTCCGGGGTTTCCTTTTGGTGAGAAAATGGAGTACATCATTTTCGCAACCATATTATAGCACAGGCTTCTCTCAAAAGTCAACCCCAAATACAAAAAAGGAGCCGTACCACATGGTACAGCCCCTAAAGCTTAAAGGTCCTTCGTCCTCTCGCTGGAGGAATCGTCCGCGGCGCTGCTGTCATCATCGAGCCCGCTCACATCGCTGCTCAAACTGCCGTCGCTCTCGGTGCCGTTTACGATGTCCTCGTCCCCGCTGTTTATGCCGCCGCCCTGGCTGCTCTCATAGTCGGGAATGCTGCTCTTTTCATCCTCGTCGGGGAAGCCGGAGCTCTTGCCGTCGTCCGGGTCCAGGGCCGACTCTATGCGGCTGACGGTATTGCTGATGTCGTCCCCAAGCTTCGAGGCCGCGCTCTCCACCCTGCCGTCACCGCACCCCCCGAGGGTCAGGGCCAGAAGGCAGCATACTGTAAAAATCAAAAAGCTCTTTGTTTTCATAGATTATCCCTTTCTTCCGTAAGGTTTTGGTTCGCCCTTAGTGTGGCCCGAAACACAGAAAAAATACCTGTCCCCCGCGATTGCAAAAAGTTTTCTTACATGTTAAAATACTATAATATACTATCAAGAAAAAAGGGGAGAGGATTTTGGTATACACAGTCACCCTGAACCCGGCCCTGGACATGTACCTGAGGCCCCGGAAATTCGCGCCCGGGGAGGTCTGCCGCTGCGAGAGCCCGGAGTATGTCCCCGGGGGCAAGGGCATAAACGTCTCCTTAATGCTAAAGAGCCTTGGGGCAGAGACCACAGCCGCCGGCATAACCGCGGGCTTCACCGGCCGGGAGCTCCAAAGGCTCCTGGAGCGGGAGGGCCTAAGGACCAGCTTCACTGAGCTTGAGACCGGCCTCACCCGGGTGAACGTAAAAATCCTCCCAAAGGCCCGGCCCGAGACTGCCCTCAACGCCAGCGGGCCCAATATCACCCTTCAAGACCTTGAGCCCCTTGGGGAGAGTATATCAGCCCTTGCCCCCGGGGACTTCCTGGTGCTGGCGGGCAGCATACCCCCCTCCCTGCCCGGGGACGTGTACGCCCGGCTCATGGACCGCGCCCCCAGGGGAGTCCGCGCCATTGTGGACGCCTCCGGCCCGGCGCTCATAGAAGGGGCCCGCAAAAGGCCCTTCTTAGTCAAGCCGAACCTTGAGGAGCTGGGGGAGGCCTTCGGCACTAAGCTCAAAGGCCGTGAGGACGCCATAGAGTACGCCCGCAGGCTCCGGGCCATGGGCCCAGTGAACACAGCCGTCACCCTGGGAGGCGACGGGGCGCTGCTGCTGACTGAGGGCGGCAGTATTTATGAGCTCCCCCCTGTGCCCGGCAGGGAGGTCTCGTCCGTGGGGGCAGGGGACTCCTTTATCGCCGGGTTCATCTACGGCCTCACCCTGGGGGAGGATTTGAGGGGGGCCCTCGCCTGGGCCGTGTGCGCCGGGGCCGCAACTGCCTTTACCCGGGGCATAGCTGACGGCGGGGCAGTGAAGGAGCTCCATAAAGCATATCTTAATAGAAAATTAAGTTGACACGGGGCCAAATAGAACGTACAATAATAATGGTGAAATATCCGGGAAGTTTCCGAAAACGAAAGGAGACCCTGATGAATCAGAATAAGAGGCCCGTGGAGAACGAGTACCGCTCCTCCCAGATGTATAAAACCCTGAGCGGAGCAAATATACCTGGAGCCGACAAGCTGGCCGAGGGCCTGGGCAAGGCCGCGGCAGGGCTGGACCAGGCGCTGAACACAGTGGGCCCGGCGGTGCAGTCAGCCGCCCGGACCGTCCAGGAGGAGATGAGGCGCGCCCAGGCCCAGCAGAACCCGCCCCAGGGGGGCTGTCAGCAGCCCCAGGGCCCCCAGCCCGATGGCAGCTACCGCTATACCTACCGCTACGAGGGCAAAAACGCCTCTGGGAGGACCCAGCAGACCGGGCAGACCCAGTATACCGGGCAGACCCAGCACCGCCCCCCTCCGGGGGTGACCCCGGTGCCCCCGCCGAAAATGCCGAACCAGCCGAATCAGCCGAATCAGCCCCAGTATAACCAGCAGACCCGGCAGGCCCAGCCGCCCCAGCCCCCCATGAAGCTTGTGCGCTCGGGGAGCCCGGCGAAGTTCTACATCACCGGCATCGTAGCCCTGCTCTACGCCCTGAACGGCCCCATGACCGAGCCTGTGAACTTTGCCGTCTTCGCCATAGTCATAGCCCTGGTGTTCTTCCTCTCAGGCGCGCTCTTTAAGGGGAAAAAGCAGTTCGTCCCCATCGAGCAGCCCCAGCCCCAGCCGAAGCCTGAGCCGAAACCCGAACCCCAAAAGGAGCCCGAGAAGAAGTCCCGCACCGGGAACCCCGAGGTGGACAAGATAATCGACGACGGCTATGATTACCTCCGCCAGCTCAAGGCCGCCAACGACGCCATCCCCGACGAGGCCCTCTCAGCGGACATCGACCGCATGGAGCGCGCCTCCGCGGACATCTTCAACTATATAGCCAAGCACCCGGACAAGGCCCCACAGATAAGAAAGTTCATGAACTACTATCTCCCCACCACCCTAAAGCTTCTCCATAGCTACGAGCAGCTGTCAAGGCAGTCCGTAAAGGGGGAGAACATCACCTCCACCATGTTCAACATAGCCGGCATGATGCACACCGTTGCCGACGCCTTTGAAAAGCAGCTTGACTCCCTCTTCACCGACGAGGCCATGGATATCTCCGCGGACATAACCGTCTTTGAGACCATGCTCAAGCAGGAGGGGTTCGTGGAGGAGAAGGGGACGAAGCTGGGATAAGTTAATAATCCCTTAAGAATCTGTATCTTATTCCGTAAAGAAAATATACTAAAATAAACCCAAGAAGAAGGAGTGCAGAATGATGGAAAACGAGATAAAGCTGACCCTTGAGCAGGAGGCCCCCAAGGCCCCCGCCCTCACCCTGGACGGGGCGCAGGAGCCCGAGGCCCCCGCGGCCCAGGAGCAGGAGGGCACAACCCTGGACGAGAGCGTGCTCTCCCCAGAGGAGCGCAAGATGGTGGACGACTTCTCCCAGAAAATTGACCTTCACAACAGCACCATAGTAATGCAGTACGGCTCCGCGGCCCAGAAGAAGATAGCCAGCTTTTCGGACACGGCCCTCAACAACGTGCGCACAAAGGACCTGGGGGAGGTTGGCAGCCAGATATCAAGCTTAGTTGTGGAGCTCAAGGGCTTTGACATCGACGAGGAGGAGAAGAAGGGCTTCTTCGGGCGCTTCAAGAACACCGGCAACAAGATAGTTGCAATGAAGGCAAGGTATGACAGCGCCGAGACCAATGTGAACAAGATAGCCGCCGCCCTTGAGAACCACCAGGTCCAGCTGATGAAGGACGTTGTCATGCTGGATAAGCTCTACGACATGAACCTCAATTACCATAAAGAGCTCACCATGTACATTATCGCCGGCAAGAAAAAGCTGCAGCAGGAGCGCTCCACAACCCTGGTGGAAATGCAGAATAAGGCCCGGCAGACCGGCCTTGCGGAGGACGCCCAGGCCGCCAACGACTTCGCCCAGCAGTGCGACAGCTTCGAGAAGAAGCTCCACGATTTGGAGCTGACGAGAATGGTGAGCGTGCAGATGTCCCCCCAGATTAGGCTTGTGCAGAACAATGACAAGCTCATGAGCGACAAGATACAGTCCACCCTTGTGAACACCATACCCCTGTGGAAGAGCCAGATGGTCCTGGCCCTAGGGCTCGCCCACTCCGAGCAGGCCGTGAAGGCCCAGCGGGAGGTCACGGACATGACCAACGAGCTTCTGAGAAGAAACGCGGATAAGCTGAAGATGAGCACTATAGAAACAGCCCGGGAGACCGAGCGGGGCGTTGTGGACATGGAGACCCTCAGGCACACGAACATGTCCCTTATCCAGACCCTGGACGAGGTGGTCAAAATACAGGACGAGGGCAGGCAGAAGCGCCGGGCGGCCGAGGCCGAGATAGGGCGCCTGGAGGGCGAGCTCAAGCAGAAGCTCCTGGACATCCATACCTGAATATAATATATTATATAATAATTATATATAACCGGAAAGGGTGAGAGTAAATGAAGAAAAAGAACCTTGCGGGAGTGATATTCATGGGCGCGGCCATAGCCGTGTCAATCCCCCTTGGGATAAACCGCTCCCTCACGCGGATACGCGAGGACATGGGGGGCTCCTTCTATTATGACAAGGCGGGGTACTCCATATGCGACGGCCTAGAGAAGCGCCGGGCCGCGGCCAAGGACCTGCTCACCCTTGCCGGGCGCTACAGCGGCAGCGCCCCGGGGCTCCCGGAGCTCATAGAGGAGCTGGACTACCAGGTGAGAATCGCGGACGGCGCCTGGTCCGGGGACGACACCTTTTTGGAGGAGGCCGCGGCGAACTCCGCTCTGGACGGCCCTGCCGGGGAGCTGGCGGCGGCCCTGAACAGCGTGGAGCTCAGCGAGAAGGACAAAAAATACCCGGACCAGCTCATTGCCCAGATGAAGTCCGAGCAGGACAAGATAAACCGGAGCAGCTATAACGACGACGCCATGGAGTACAACCGTAAGGTGGACCGCCTGAGCCCAATGGCGATGGCCCCGAGGATGGCTGTGTTCCAAAGCCCTGCAAGCGCGGCCGTGGAGGAGGCAGAATGAAAAAGCTGACTAAATCACTGGTCTCGATGGCCCTCGCCCTGCTCTGTGCCCTGGCAGCGGCGCCGGCGGCCCTGGCGGCTGTGCCCGACCGGCCGGAGAACAAGTACGTGCTGGACTCAGCGGGGGTGCTCCCGGAGAAGCTTGAGAAGAGGATAATCGCCGAGAACCAGGAGCTCTTTGAGGACTGGGGCGCTGAGATAGTCATAGCCGCCGTGGACTTCCTCGGGGGCGAGGACATTGAGGACTACACCTACAGCATGTTCAACATCTGGGGCGTGGGCTCCCAGGAGCGCAATAACGGCATACTCCTGGTGCTGGCCATCGGGGAGGAAAATTACTACGTCCAGGCGGGCTACGGCATAGACGACTACTTCGACGGGGCAATGCTTGACGGTATCCTCACTGAATACCTTGAGCCGGACTTCGCCCGGGAGGACTACGAGGCGGGGGTCCAGAAGACCTTCGACGCGCTCCTTGAGGAAATGCGCTCCTACTATGAGAGCGGCCCCGGCAGGGACGACCCTCTCCCGGACTACGGCTACAGCGACGACTACTGGGAGGAGGACAGAGGCTTCAGCGGGGGCTGGGGCGTGTTCCGCACGGTTAAGACCATCGCCTTTGCAATGATAAGGGTGGTGGTGATAGTAGTCATCATCCTGTTCATATTCAGCCTCTTCAGAGGCCCCCGGGGCGGCAATGGGCCCGGCGGGGGCGGGGGAGGAGGCTTCTGGCGGGGGATGTGGCTTGGGAGCATGATGGGCGGACGGCGCAGGACCTATTGGGGGGCGCCGCCGCCACCCCCGCCGCCGCCTTTCCGGGGGCCGAGGCCCGGGGGATTTGGAGGCGGCTTTGGTGGAGGACACAGAGGCGGCTTCTCCGGGGGAGGCAGGTCCCACGGAGGGGGCGCAGGGCGCGGATTTGGAGGCGGTGGCGGTTTCCACGGTGGTGGAGGCTCCCACGGCGGCGGCGCCGGACGCCACTGATTGCAGCGCGAAGCGAGACGCGGTCCAGGTGCGCTTGGCACCTGGCAGGGGTTCGGGGGCAGCGCCCCTGAGTCTTTGCCGAAGGCAAAAGAAAAAAGAGAGGTCCAGGGAAACCATCCCCGGGCCTCTTATTATATTACATATGCTTACTGCCTAGGCCAAAAATGCAGCCCATAAATAACCAGACAAACCGAAATCAAAGCCGCCGAAGCCGCCGCCCCGATAGCCACAGAAGTATGCCTCAGCGGCCCCGCAACCATACTAACCAGTATCGCCGCCCCATCAACCAAAAGCAAAAACCGATAAAGCTTCCTCTCAAGCTCACTCATCCCAATCACCCCCCAGCAAATCATCAGCCAGCCCGTCAGCGAGAGCCCCGAACTGCTCCAGCGTAAGCCTCTCGGCCCGTATATTCTTCTCAATCCCCGCCTCAGCCATCCTCAGCTCCACAATATCCTTAGGCACCCTCAGCGCCCCCGAAATAGAGTTTGCGGCAGTCTTCCTCCGCTGGGCAAAGGCCCCCCGGGCCACCTTAAAGAACACCCCCTCATCCCGGACCTTCACAGGGGGCTCCCCGAGCATATCAAAGCGAATAACCGCCGAGTCCACATTGGGCGGGGGCATAAAGCTCCCCCTGCTCACCCCAAAGAGCACCTCCGGCCTGCTCCTATAGCGCACGCTGACGCTGACAGCACCGCACTCCCGCACACCCGGGGGCGCGGCGAGCCTTTTAGCCGCCTCCCTCTGGACCATCACCGTCACCGCCCTTATGGGGAGCTCGCCCTCCAAAAGGGCCATTATCACCGGGGAGGTGATATAGTATGGCAGGTTCGCGCAGACGCAAACGGGCCCCCCGGCAAACTTTTCCTCTATGAGCCTATGAAGGTCCAGCTTGAGTATATCCCCCTCAACTATCTCAACATTGTCATACCCTGCTAAAGTCTCACTCAATATAGGCAGGAGCCTTCGGTCCAGCTCCACGGAAACCACCTTCTTCGCCACACCCGAGAGCTCCCTTGTGAGCACCCCCACCCCCGGGCCAATCTCAAGGACCCCCTCGCAGCCCTCAGCCCGGCAGGCCTCAGCCATCCGCGGGCAGACCGAGGGGTTTATGAGGAAATTCTGCCCCAGGGCCTTGGACATGCGGAGCCCGTGGCGCTGTAAGAGCTCCCGGACCGCCCCCGGGTCAGACAGGGATATCCCCATTATAACGCCTCCCTTCACGATAGTTTAACGGCCCAGTACAGGGCCCTGCCGCCGTCGTCGTACAGCTTGGGAAAATTCCCCTCGAACCAGGCGGTATCCACCTCATAGGAGCTGCGCTCAAAGTCGCTTATGAGCACATACCCCACATTATACCTCTCAAAAAGCTGAAGGTTTTCCCCCGGGGCCTCATACATGGGCCGGAGGTCCTGCTCCTGCTGGTAGTAGTTCAGGCCGTGGTAGTAGAGATAGATTGGGGACCCGCAGACAACATTCCTCCCCGCAAGTGCCGCCGCCTCGTTATTATGCCGCTGGTCAGTGAGGATAACAGCGCCGGCGGGGAGCATGTCGTCCATATACAGGCTCAGGTCCATGGCCCCGGTGCCGTAGAGCTCATACCGGGACACATACTCCCGCCCCAAGGTCAGCGCCGCGGGTGCCGCCAGCACCGCCGCCAGGCATACCGCCGGGACATACTGCAACACCTTCTTCGGTATCAGCCCGAATACCTCCCAGAGCCAGTCCGCCGCCGCGCAGCACAGAAACAGGAACCCCACATAAAGGAGCTTATTATTGTCATAATCATTGGGCTGGAACTCCACAAGCTCCGACACGAACCATATGGCCATACAGGGGCAGTACCGGGCGAAGGCTTTTTTCTTGGCAGTCAGCAGCCCCAGCAGGGCGAAGACCCAAACGAGGCCTATATTTTTAAGATAGAACCACAGATAGTTATCCTCCCCGATGACCCACCCGAAGTGCCCCCGGACCATCCCGCCGCTGGATACCTGCCGGAAGGTCCAGGTGAAAAGCTGGGGCAGGGCCAGGGCGAGCGCCGACAGCAGCAGCACCCCCCAGGTGAAAATAACCGGCTTTATCTTCCTTTTCCTCACAGAGCTTACAATGAGCAGGACCACCGTCCCCGCCCACAGGGAGAACACCGAGAGGAACAGCCCCAAGAGCCTGTCCGAGTTGTCCCTGTCGATGGGGGAGAGGGCCGCCTGCATTACAGTCATTGCCACAAGCCCCAGGGGTATCAGCAGCTTCCCAATGCGCGCAGCCGGGGCCGAGAGCCCGCTGTCCCGAAAGAGCCGCGCCGTGAGCCAGGCCCCGCATACCAGCCCCAGGGCCAAAAAGGAGTGGGTGTGTATCATGGGCAGGGCCCCGGCCATGAGCCCGGCATAGAGATAGTACCGGCGCTTATGGTGAAACACCGCCCGGGTGAGGACATAGAGCGTGGGAAAGAGCAGGGCCCAGCCAAAGAGCGTGGCCCGCTGGGGGAGCATCATGTCCGCTATCACATTGACCCAGCGGATATTTTCAGTGGAATAATTTGTGGGGGTCTCGTAGTAGGCGGTGAATATCCGGGAGAAATTCCCCTTTTCCCCGCCGAGAAAGTACATGAGCCCCAGCCCGCCGTTGAGAAAGAAGAAGGTAAAGGCCAAAGCCGCCTTCTTCTCACTGTTTAACAGTGTCCTGAGAAAGAGCCAGCACCCGAAGAACACCTGGAACCCCGCAAGGAGCATGGGCAGGCAGTAGGCAAGCCGGAGGGGGGCCCCCAGCAGGTAGAGGCTTGCAGAAATGCTGTCGGACAAAAATGGGTAGCTGAGCCGGGTGCCGGGCAGCAGGGAGTAGCAGGGGGGAAAGGTCCCCTGGCGGGCAAGGCTTGTGATAAAGCTCAGGTGCATGGACATGTCCCCGTAGGTGGCCTGGCTGCTGTATATTATATTGTCCTCCCAGTAAAAGGACCGGGGGACCAGTATGCAGTACAGAACTGACAGGGCCAGCACGAAGAATAAAAACTTATGCCTGAGAAAGGCGCGCAAGGCTTTTCCCGCGTAAATAGAATCGCTGCGGCCGGCCCGCTTAGCAAAATGCACGGCGGCCGAGGTCGTGAACAGCATTAAGGCAGCCGCGGCCCCGTGCCCGACTGTGGTGAACCCGAAAGCAAAGCCTGTGAGCGCCGGGAGCCACTGCATTGACACGCTCCCCAGCACGCTGCCCAGGAGCACCTTGGGCCCCTCGGCCTCCCGGGAAAATATCAGAGCCGAAAGGCTGAGACCGCAAAACTGAAAAATGAACAGAAAGGACAAAGCGGCTACGCCGCCGGAAAATGAGCCGTACAAAATTCCCTCACCCCTCAAAAAAACCTGTTTACAGTATTTTAACATCTTCCGGGGAAAAAGTAAAGTTGCCTTTCCCGAAGATATATGATAAAATAGACGAAAACCTGTTTTTGGGGGGAGAGCCATGGAAGCATACAAGCGCCGGGACAAGATAAACTACTACCTGGACCTGGCCGAGACCGTTTCCCAGCGGTGCACCTGCCTTCGGCGGCACTACGGGGCGGTGATAGTCCGGGAGGACGAGGTGGTGTCCACAGGCTACGTGGGCGCCCCCAGGGGCCGGGCCAACTGCTCGGACCTGGGGTACTGCCTGAGGCAGAAGCTTGAGATACCCAGGGGGGAGAGGTTTGAACTCTGCCGCTCCGTCCACGCCGAGGCCAACGCCATCATAAGCGCCTCGAGAAAAGAGATGATAGGCTCGGACCTGTACCTTGTGGGCACCGAGGTCTCAGACGGCAGCTATATCAAAAATGCCGTCTGCTGCTCAATGTGCAAGCGCATGGTGATAAACGCCGGCATTGCCCGGGTGATAGTCCGGGACGACAGGGAGAACTACCGGGTGATAGACGTGAAAACCTGGGTGGAGGACGACGAGTCCCTTCGAGGGGAGCTGGGCTATTGAGCCGGGGGAGATACAACCTCCTTGACGCCGTAAGGGGAGCGCTCATAATAAACATGATTTTATACCATGCCCTATATGATGTGGTACACATACTGGGCATACCCATCGAGTGGTACACCGGGCCCATAGGCTATATATGGCAGCAGGGCATATGCTGGGGCTTCATACTGCTCTCGGGCTTCTGCTTCAGGCTCTCAAAGCGGCCCCTGCGCCACGGCCTGATTGTCCTGGGGGCGGGCGTTTTAGTCACCCTCGTAACCGCCATTGCCATGCCCTCGGAGCGCATAATCTTCGGGGTGCTGTACCTGCTGGGGCTCTGCGCCCTCATCCAGTGCGCGGTCTGGGCCATATGGAGCAGGCTGGGGCTCCCGCCCTTCCCCGCCGCCCTGGGGCTCATACTCGCGGCCCTGGCCTTCTTCCTCACCCGGGAGGTGCCCTCGGGCTATATCGGCTTCGAGGGCCTGAGGCTCTTCCCCCTGCCCCAGTGGCTCTACGCCAGCGATTACCTGGCCGTCCTGGGCCTGCCCGGCCCCAATTTCTGGTCCTCAGACTATTTCCCGCTGATACCCTGGCTCTGCCTGTACCTGTGCGGCTACTTCCTCTGGCGGCTCATCGGCTCCCGCCAAAGGATAATGGACAGGCTCCGCCCGGGGATAAGGCCCCTGAGCTTCATCGGCCGCCACAGCCTGCTCATCTACCTCCTGCACCAGCCTGCGCTAATGGGAATTTTTCTCGCCGCCCAGCTGGCAACGGGCTTGACAACCGGATGAACCTGTACTATAATAAAGACAGAAAAAGAGGAGCCCGCCGGTGAACGGCTGGCCCGGATTAGTTATATATGGTGCAAAAAGTAACCTCTCCTTCGCCAGGGTTTCAGGTTACTTTTTTGCGTCTATCAAGGCCATCAGGAGAAGGACTATGATGTTGATAAAACCGACTATCAACGTAGCCATCATCCCCAGGACGTCGCCAATGGGAACGCTCATAAGCTCATCCCCTTTCATACCGGATTCCCGCTTCTAGTGCAGTAAGTAGTGCAGAGCAGGTTTCTTTATGTAATCAGAGGATTCAGGCATCCCACACAATCAGGAGTTTCCCGGTACCCTGCAAAGCAGGGGCGGCTCTTTCAGAGCCGAGGGAAACTCCGGGACCTGGCGAAGCCAGCGTCCGGTCCACCGTGCGGCGAACTCCGGTATCATAATACCAGATAATTCGTCAAATTGCAATAGTATCTCCCTAAAAAAACCGAGCCCGCGGCACCCCGCGGGCTCGTCTCATCCACCCTCGTCACCCTCCCCGCCCAAGGCCTTGCGCTGGGCGAGGATTATCCTGCGTATGGTCTTCTCCGTGAGGAAGTAGGCCTTCGCGAGCATTTGAGGGGTCTCACCCTGCTGGCAGCGGGCATATATGTCCCGGTTGCGCCGGGCGGTCTCCTCCTTGCTCCGGGTGCGGTCGCCCCAGGAGAGGCGGTTTTCCCCAAGGCGGGGGATGTACAGGTAAGCGCCGTCGGCATACTGCTGGACCTCCCTTAGAAGCTCCTCTGGCAGCACGTCCGCGGCCTTTATATAGCGCATAGATGCTCCTCCTAAAAAATTCCGTTAGGATGAGCAAAGGCCAGCGCCGGTATGTGATTTATTTGCGCAAGCCCTTGCTATGCGCCCTCTACTGAACGGGTCAAAACAGGCTTCCCCCCTTATGATTCTTCTGTACATATTATAGCCCATATATCCCGCCCGCGCAAGCGCGCTTTTGTCTCTGTACCGTCCCGGGGCTTGCGGTTTCGGCCTCTGCCCCTTATACTTTAGCTATAAGGCAGAAGAGAGAAGGTGAAAAGCTTGCGCTGTGAGATTTGCGGAAAGACCACCGTATTCGGCAAAAAGGTGGCCCACGACCGTATGTATATCAACGCCCGCACCCCCAAGAAGATAAAGCCGAACCTCCACCACATGATGGTGGACACCCCTGGGGGCAAAAAACGCATGACAGTCTGCACACGCTGTATGCGCACCCTGAAAAAGCGTGCCCAGGCCTAGCCCCAAAACCCTCAACGGGCTTGACAACTCCAGAAAACTGTATTACATGTATAGAAAAGAAAACTCCGCAAAAAAAACAAGCCCGCGGCAACCCGCGGGCCCATTCTCTTTCTATTATATAGTATATACAGCAGTACGCAGTGCCGGATATCCCGCCTCAAACAAGCGAGGCCACAACATCCCCCATCTCCCTGCAGCCCACGAGCCTTGCCCCGCAGCCCTCGGAGTAGATGTCCCGGGTCCTGGCCTTAGTGAGCGCGGCCGCCACAGCGTCTTCAATGCCCTTAGCCGCCTCCGGCTCGTCCAGGGAGTACCTGAGGAGCATTGCCACGGAGAGTATCGTCGCCAGGGGGTTTGCCGCGTCCTGACCGGCAATGTCCGGAGCGGAGCCGTGTATGGGCTCATACAGCCCGAAGCCGCTCCCACCCAGGCTCGCCGAAGCCAGCATACCGATGGAGCCGCTTATCATGGAGGCCTCGTCGGAGAGAATATCCCCGAACATATTGGAGGTGAGTATCACGTCGAACTGCCCCGGGTCCCGGACCAGCTGCATGGCGGTGTTGTCCACATACAGGTGGTTCACCTGCACCTCCGGGTAGTCCTTCGCTATCCTGTCCACCGTGGCCCGCCAGAGCCGGGAGCTGTCCAGCACGTTGGCCTTGTCAACGCTTGTGAGCCGCCGCCCGCGCTTTTTCGCCATATCGAAGGCCACCCGCGCTATGCGCTCTATCTCCGGGACAGAGTACCGCTCCGTGTCATAAGCTGACTTCACCCCGCCGACATCCTCAGTCCCCCGGTCCCCGAAGTAGATACCCCCGGTGAGCTCCCGCACCACCATGATGTCAAGGCTCTCCCCGATTATCTCGGGCTTTAAGGGGGAGGCGTCCCGCAGGGGGGCGAATATCACCGCGGGCCGAAGGTTCGCGTAGAGCCCCAAGGCCTTGCGTATGCCCAGAAGCCCCGCCTCCGGCCTGTTCCCTCCGGGCTGGGAGTCCCATTTCGGGCCGCCCACAGCCCCCAGTATCACCGAGTCGGCGCTCTTGCAGGATTTGACAGTTTCCTCCGGGAGCGGCGTCCCCACAGCGTCAATGGCCGCGCCCCCCAGAAGCTGAAAGTCATACTCCACCGAAAACCCGAACCTGCCCGCGGCGGTGTCCAGCACCTTCAAAGCCTCGTCCACAATCTCCGGCCCAATGCCGTCGCCCTTCAAAACGGTGAGCTTATAATTTCTCATTTAAACAGACCCCTTTTTTCTACAGTTTATACATGAAATTTTAGCACAATAAAGCCCCCGTGTCAAGCTTGACAAACCGCCCCAAATAGTCTATAATAAAGACAGAAAAAAAGCGGAGCCCGCCGTAGAAACAGACGGCTGGTCCGGGTTAAAATAGAAATTGATTACTTTACAAGAAAGTAACCGCTAACCTTTGGGCGAGGGGCGGTTACTTTTTTGCGTCTATCAAGGCCATCAGGAAAAGGACTATGATGTTGATAAAACCGACTATCAACGTAGCCATCATCCCCAAGACGTCGCCTATCGGCACGCTCATAAGCTCATCCCCTTTCATACCGGATTCCCGCTTGTGTTGCAGTAAGTAAATGCAGAGCAGGTTTCTTTATGTAATCAGAGGCTTCAGGCACCTCCGTTAGAGGGCCAACCGTCCACCGTTATCGGCGGAACTCCTTACCGACATAATACCAGATAATCCCCCAAAAAGCAAGAAATTTCTCCAATTATTTCCCCCAGGACCAGGTTGACAACCGCCCTCAAATAGTCTATAATAAAGACAGAAAAAAAGCGGAGCCCGCCGTAGAAACAGACGGCTGGCCCGGGTTAGTTGTTCATAATATCAAGCAACCGCTCCCTCGCCTGGAGCGGTTACTTACTTTTTGTGAAGGTTGTCAGAGACGTTAATGGCGGTCAACAGCAGCTGTAGCAGCAGTATGACCAAGTGAAGAATCTGATACTCACTCATTAAGTTCGCCTCCTCTTAGTTCAATTCCCGCTTTTAGCGCAGTAAAAGTTTCAGCGCGGGTCTCTATGTAATCAGAGGTTTCAGGCCCCCTGTTGAGGGCCAACCGTCCACCGCTTAGCGGACTCCTTACTGACATAATACCAGATAATCCCCCAAAAAGCAAGAAATTTCTCCAACAATTTCCCACCGGACCAGGTTGACAACCGCCCCCAAATAGTCTATAATAAAGACAGAAAAAAAGCGGAGCCCGCCGTAGAAACAGACGGCTGGCCCGGGTTGGGTTTTATAAAACATAGTAACCGCTCCCTCGCCTGGAGCGGTTACTTACTTTTTGTGAAGGTTGTCAGAGACGTTAATGGCGGTCAACAGCAGCTGTAGCAGCATTATGACCAAGTGAAGAATCTGATACTCACTCATTAAGTTCGCCTCCTCTTAGTTCAATTCCCGCTTTTAGCGCAGTTAAAATTTCAGCGCGGGTCTCTATGTAATCAGAGGTTTCAGGCCCTCTGTAAAGGGCCAACCGTCCACCGCTTAGCGGACTCCTTGTAAAACATAATACCAGATAATCCCCAAAAAAGCAAGAAATTTCTCCCTTACCCCAACCCCTCAAAAAAAATCCAAAAAAATTCAAAAAATTTTTAAATTTTCTTGCAACCAAATCCCCGAATGATGTATTCTTATATATATAAACAAATCGGGAAAGGGGAAACTGCATATGCCGTTCACACTAACCGAAGCCGGATACCAGCTCGCCCGGAACAAGGCCCGCACCCTCATCATGCTCTGCGTCTCCCTCCTGCTCTGCGGGTGCACGGCCTTCTACCTTGGCAGCATAACCTCATCACAGCAGGCCCTCTCAGCCATCAACGAGAGCACCCCCGCCATACTCAATATCTGCAACGCCTACGGCGAGACCCGGGAGAACCTTGTAATCCCCACGGTCTACGTGGACCTGCTGACAGCCAGCGGGGATTTGCGGGATATGGAGCTCACCTGCCAGGCCGCCGGAGCCTACTCGCAGGAGGCCCGGGCCGTCAGCCCCCGGGACTTCTGGGGCGGGGACACCGAGATACTTGGCATAAACTGCCCCGAGGCCCTGTGCTCCACCGAGACCCCCAACGCCCTGGACCAGCGGTACATAACCTACCTTGAGGGCTACGGCCCGGAGCTTTTCAGCACAAACGAGCCCCTCTGCATGATAAGCGAGGACTACGCGGGGGCCCACGGCCTGAGGCTCGGGGACGATATATCAATGCCCATATACCTTCGTATCTACGACTCCACCGGAATGCCCGCCTACTTCGGCATGCTGGACGACGACACCTGGGGCGGGGACGACTACGCCGTGCCCCCGGACCGGACGCTAAAAATAGCCGCCATATTCACCCATAAGCTTGGCGCCGCCAGAGCGGCCGACGTGTGCGTGCCGGTAGGGTGGATGAGGGAGACCGTGGAGAGCCAGGACCTGCCAGTCACCGACTACACCCACCGGCTCATGCCCTTCTACTACACCACCTGCCGGGCAAAGCTCATAAACTCCATGGAGCTGAACACCTTCAAGCTAAAGCTCCTTGACATGGGCTTCGGCATACCCTTCTTCTTTGTGGCCGAGCACCAGGACTATGTACCGGACCACGTAAAGGGCCAGTCCATCTGGATGGAGGACAAGGATTTTATAAAAACCGCCGAGAAGCACGCCGGGACCATCCGCATGTACAAAACCTTCATGCTCCCCTTCTTTATGGTAGTCGTCCTGCTGGTGACAACAGCCGTCCTGCTGGTACTGAGGGGCGCCCGGTACGACATGGCCCTCTCCCTGAGCCTTGGCCGCCCGAAGAAAACCATCGCCCTCGTGCACATCCTCTCGGCCCTCACAGCCCAGGCCCTTGGATGCGCCCTCGCCCTCCCAATAATCCTCGCCGCCCTGGGCCCGGGGGTAAGCCTTTTGGTATGCGGCTCCTTCCTGCTCTGCGCCGCCGCAGGGGACACAGCGGGGCTGATTGGACTCTTAAGGTTCGACCCAATGGACCTTTTGATAAAGACAGATTAAGACAGTTTCAGGAGGCAGAAAAATGAAGTTCAATCTCACCGAAGCCGGGTATCAGCTCACCCGCAATAAGGGCCGCAGCGTGATAATGCTCTGCGTCTCCCTCTTACTCTGCGGGTGCATAGCCTTTTACCTGGGCAGTATCTCATCCTCACAGAAGGCACTCCGTAACATCAGCGACAGCACCCCCGCCATTGTAAACATCTGCAACCAGAGCGGGGACTCCAAGGAGAACCTGAACATCAACACCGTCTACGCCGACCTTCTTTTGCAGGGCTGGGAGATGAAAAACGTCCGGCTCACCGCCCAGGCCGCCGGGGCCCTCTCCGACGAGGCCCAGCAGGTGGACCCCAAGTATTTCAGCGGCGGGGACACGAAGATTCTCGGCATAAACTGTATCGAGGCCATGGGAACCCCCGACTCCCGGTACATCACCTATACTGACGGCTATGACGAGAGCTTCTTCTCCGGCGCGGACCCTCTCTGTATCGTCAGCGAGGACTACGCCGAGGCCCACAATATAACCCCCGGGGACGAGCTCTCCCTGCAATTATACCTCTGCAAGCACGACGCCTCCCGCCTGCCGGTGTACTTCCCCATCTTCAACGACGACACCTGGGGCGGGTACTACTACGAGACTCCCCCGGACTGGACCCTGAAAGTGGCGGGCATATTCACCCACAAGCTTGGGGCCTCCCGCCAGGCGGACCTGTACCTGCCGGTCCAGTGGCTCCGGGACACAATAGACAGCCAGGAGCTCCCCTACGGCGACTTCACCATGCGCCTTGAAAAATTCTCCTACGCAACCATGAGCTGTTCCCCGGTGGACTCCATGAAGCTAAACGAGATGAAGCTGAAATTTTTGGACATGGGCTTCGGCCTCCCCTTCTACCTGCCCATGAGCGGCCAGTCGGACTACATAGACGGGAGTCTCGGCAAATCCATCTGGATGGACGACGAGGATTTTATCAAAACCGCCGAGAAGCTTGCGGGCACGGTGAGGCTCTATAAGGCCTTCATGCTCCCCTTCTTCCTGGTGGTGATAATGCTCGTGACCCTCTCCATACTGCTGGTATTAAGGGGAGCCCGCCATGACATGGCCCTCTCACTGAGCCTTGGCCGGAAGCGGCGGGACATAGTCTCCGTGCACCTTATGAGCTCCCTTGCCGCCCAGGCCCTTGGGTGCATAGCCGCCCTGCCCCTGGCGCTGATACTCTCCGGGGTGGACGCGCTCACGGCCCTTCTGGTCTGCGGCGCGTTCATACTATGCGCCCTCTTGGGTGACATAATCGGGCTTCTGGCGCTCCTTCGCTTCGACCCCATGGAGCTCCTTACCAAAACAGACTGAGGAGGTACATAAAATGACAATAAGAAACAGCTTCAAGCAGCTCCTAAGGCGGCCCGGCAAGGCCATACTCTTCTTCGTGCTCATGACCGCCGCCACTTTGTTACTGGTGTTCGGCGCGGCAATGTACATCGAGGTCCAGCTGAGAATGGACGCTTTGGAGGACGTTTACTCAACCATCGGCACGGTGAAACAGCCCTGGGACGAGATAAAGTACGTGTCCCATGACAACGACTGCTTCTCATACGGGGCCTACCCTGAGGAGGACTACGGCGAGATACTGCGCCCGGAAATTTTAAACTTCCCCGGGGCCGAATACGTGATACCCCCGGAGAACCGCCCCTACTACGTGACCTATAACCCGGAGCTGAACACCCGGAACGGCGCTATGTTCAGCTCCGGCTTCACGGACCCCAGCTACGACCTCATCGAGTTCACCCCCCTTGAGTCCACCACCGACGGCAGCAAGACCAGGGCGGTTATAACCCGGGTGATATTGTCCGGGGGCGAACACTATTTTTATTCCCCGGACGGCACCAACAGCTGGATATACCCCGCCGTGGAGCAGGGCCAGGAGATAGAGGTCTGCCAGCACAAGGAGCCGGGTTCCATCCCCCTTGAGAAGGGGAAGAAGTACATCGGCTACTTCGGCTATACGAGCGGCAACCCGGTTTCCGAGGTCAGCGAGGATGGGGAGCTTGTGACCACGTCCAATCGGGAGTACGCCCCCATGTACGTCCCCTCAACCAGCCTTGTGGACAGAGCGGGGAACCCCGTCGAGGGCAAAATTCCCCATCAGGACGACGAAAACAGGCCCAGGCTCATTGAGGCGGGGGAGGGCATTGACGAGCATATCTGGGAGAACATGTTCGAGCTGAACGGCTACGGCGACTACATCCACGGCGTCCTGCCCATCACGAACCCCGACCTGATAGAGAGCTTCAGAAACAGCAATATCACCATAAGGGGAAGGATGTTCACAGAAGAGGAGCTTGAGACCGGGGCGAAGGTCTGCCTTATTGACAAGAGCATTGCCGACAGGAATTTCCTCTACGACGGCAAAAAAATAAAGCTCTCCCTTTTGGCCGCCATGTACGGCCTGGGGAACGACTCCGGGTACTTCCCCTCAAGCTTCCCCCTGAACGGCAGCCTTCTTGACGGCGACGGCAATATTTTGGAGCCCTTCTTTGAGGAAGAATACGAAATAATCGGCATATACACCTTCCGCACAATCTCAGCGGACCTGCCCTATAAGGACGTGGTGATAGTCCCCGCCAAGTCAATAACCGCCTCGGACGAGGGGCATATTATACATAACGGCCCAATGAATGAGCATAACGTTTCATTTATGCTGAAAAACGGAACCCAGAAGGAGTTCGCCGCGGCCCTAGCCGAGGCCGTGCCCCAGTCCGAGAGGCTGACAATCACCTACGACGACATGGGCTACTCCCAGGCGGTGGAGAGCCTGGACGGCTCAAGGGACACGGCGTTCCTGCTGCTCATAGTGGGGCTTTTAGCTTCCATAGCGATAGTAGTGTTACTATTATACTTCTTCGTTATAAAGGAGAAAAAGCGCACCGCCATAGAGCGCAGCCTCGGCCAGAGCAAGGCTAGCTGCCGCCTCTCAATCCTCGCCGCCCTCATGGCCTTCACCTTCATAGCCGCGGGTACCGGCAGCCTCTCGGCCTGCATACTCCTGGGCTCCTCCGAGCAGCTGGCCGAGGCCCAGAATTTGGACGATGAGGACAACGGCTCCGAGCTCTCGGTGGTTGAGTCCGCAAGCGGCTACAAGTCCGACTGGGGCCTTGGGGGAATCTACAATTTCAGCGGCCAGTTCAGCCCCTGGGCCATGTGGGACATCAGCGGCAATAAGGCCGAGCTCATGGCAGTGACCGTGCCCCTGTGGGTCTACATAATCTCCCCCCTGGCCCTGTGCGCCCTGGTGGGAGCCCTGGCCCTCCTGCTCATCAACCGCAGCCTGAGGATTGAGCCCATACTGCTGCTGGGGTCGAAGGGGTAGGGGCGTTCGGAAAAGATTGACAATATTCGACTGGGCTGGTATAATATAGGTGCTTTCACCCGAACGGCACTCCGGGAGCGGAGAGGGGGTGAAGCAGTTGGAAATAATTCTCACATTCGCAGTAACGGTCGCGGCGGAGTTCACAATGTACTTAATCCGCAAGTGGCTTGACCGTTACCTGTAAGGGTGAGGTAAGCCCAAAAAGGGAAACCCGGAGTGTAGCGCCTCCGGGTTTCCTGTTGGTTGAAGCAAATGGAATAATTCTCACATCCATATTGTACCACACCCCTCCCCAAAAATCAACCCCCAAATCCCCGCCAGAGATTGACAGCCTTCGACAGGGCTGGTATAATATAGGTGCTTGCCGCTCGTTGCAATCCGCAGGCGGATTGGGGGTGTGTCAAGTGGAGTACGTAGTTCAATTCGTGCTGACTGTCGCGGCGGAGCTTACGGTGTACATGCTCTGCAAGTGGTTTGACAGCCAGAAGTAAGGGCGGCAATAAGCCCACATAAGCACAAAGAAACCCCGGAGGATAGGGCCTCCGGGGTTTCCTTTTGGTGTGTAAATGGAATACGTAATCTGTCGCAAATATAGTATACCACACCCCTCCCCAAAAATCAACCCCCAATCCCCGCCCCTCAATTTGTAAATTTTCTGTGAACACCCCAAAAATATTTTCAAAAGTTCGCCTTTTCTACGAAACTTTCCCCCTTTTTGGAGGTATGGTTGAGAGGACTTTTTCTCTCAAATCAAAGGAGGGGGAAGTATATGAATAACACTGACAAAATCGGACAGGAAATGAGGGGGCCTGAGCTTCAGCTGAAGCCCTTCAGGAGCGAGGGAACAATACACGTCCCGGCCATACCCGCCAGCGCCCTGCAGCGCATGAAGCTGGACCCCACAAAATGGCTGGTGCGGGAGATACTGCCCCAGGGGGCGGCGGTGCTGGCCGCGGGGAGCAAGGTGGGGAAAAGCTGGATGGCACTGGATTTAGCGGTCAGCGTGGCCTCGGGACGCCAGTTCTTGGGGTATGAGACCGTGCAGTCGGGGGTGCTGTACCTGGCTCTGGAGGACAGCTTTAACCGTCTTCAAGACCGGCTCTCCAAAATGCTGGAGGGCTCCCCGGCCCCGGAGGGCCTGGAGCTTATGACAGCTTTTGCCAATTTGGACGACGGTTTTGAGGACATGCTCAGGGGCTACATCAGGGGCGGCCGGGAGAATGTGAAGCTGGTGATAGTGGACACCCTGCAGCGTGTCCGGGGGGCCGGGAGCCGCGGGGAGAGCCTGTATGCCCAGGATTACAGGGAGCTGTCATTGTTGAAAGCGCTGGCTGACGAGCTGGAAATCTGCCTGCTATTTGTGCACCATAACCGAAAAATGCCCGACGACAGCGACCCCTTCAACCTCATATCCGGCTCCACCGGTATCATGGGCGTAAGCGACACCATCTGGGTCATCACCAAGGAGAACCGCAAGAGCGAAAAAGCGACATTACATGTCACCGGGCGGGACGTTCTGCAGGAGAGCATTCTGTTAGGGTTTGACAAGAATACCTTCCGCTGGCAGGCCCTGGGGGACCGGGAGAGCCTTGAGCTCCAGGAGCGGGAGAGCCGGTGGAGGCGCAATATATTGGGGGCGGCAGTGAAGCAGGTGGTAACAGCTTGTGGCGGCCACTGGTCCGGGACGGCGACGCTGCTAATGATGGACATGCGGCGTTTGGAGCTTGAGGGTTTGCCGGAGACGCCGCAGGCGTTAGGTATGCAATTAAAGAAAATAATAGATGATTTAGAGTATTTTGATAAAATTAAATGTCTGACAGAAGATGATGGGAAATATCTTGTTTATAAGTTCTATAGTTCGGAGTACCTACGTTTTGATGAAGAAGCACAGGAAGAAGAGGAACAGTTATGGGGATTATAATAGTTTTTATGCAGTAGAAAATATCCCCTAAAAGTCCCGGAAGTGCCGGAGGTGCCGGGGAATGCCGGAGCTTAGGGATTTATCCGGGACTTCCGGGACTTCCGGCACATTTTTATACTTCTTTTACCCTATTATTAAACTATAATAATAATTATCTGTCTACATAATTGTCCGCTCTGACCCCGCCGGTGCCCACGGTCAGCACCTCCCAGGACTCGCCGTCCAGCCCCAGGGCAATCTGCCGGGTGAACCTGTACCACCCCTCACGGTCCTTGCAAGGGGCGGTGTTCCCGTGGTTCCAGAAGTCCGCGTCGCTGTCAGTGTTTGGCAGGAACTGATACTCTGCCCAGAACACCAGCACGTCAGCATTTGACGAAATATCGCAGAGGGAAAGCTCGACGCACTCAAAGTCCGCAAGCTCCGGGCAGTCCTCCAGCTCGGTGAAAACATACCCCATCCACCGCCAGGCCGACAGGTAGATGACCCCCTGCAAATCCTCAGGAACACTGTCGTACCCTGACAGTCCGTTCTGTGGGGTTATGTCATGATTTACCGTGATATCCACGCTCTCCTTGAGCTCTGAGAGGGTCTGCCCAACACCGGCTTCGGGCTCGGCAGTTGCTTCGGGTGCGAGCTCAGCGGTCGCTTCGGGTGTGGGTTCGGCAGTCGATTCCGATGTAGGCGCGGCGGCAGATTCAGGGCCTGAGGACACGGAAACTGTCGGATTGGCGGCGCTCTGCCCGGCGTTGTCCCCGCAGCCTGACAGGAGCAGTGCGCATAAAAGTAGTAGGGCTATCGCTGATAATTTTTTCATATATACCATCCTTCCTTGGGGTTCTACCCTTTATATCGATAAAACCGCGGGGGTGGTTACAGGTTTTTTGAGTTTTTTGGTTGACATATTTCCATCGGGCGTGTATAATGTCGATAGAGGGCCCCTCAGCAGTACATACCGCAGGACAAGGGGTCGGGGACTTGCCAATACGGCAGGCGGTTGGCCCACCTTCGGAAGGAGGTGTTTCGCTTTCCCTACTATTGCCAAGGAGGGAGGTGAGTGCTATGTTGCCTATTAAGATATCCTTCGTGATATGCGGTATAACTGTTAAAATAGAGTTATGTCAGACCGCGGCACAGAAGAGGGAGTCCGAAAAGCAAAACCGCCACTCCGACAAGTGACGGTTTGTAGATAAATTATAAACCATAAACTAGGTGGAGCTGACCGCTTGCGGTGAGTCCCCTTTCTCTATATATTATAGCGGCCCGGGCCCGGATTGTCAAGGGGGCGGGGCGCTTTTTTCTTACTGCTGGCCCGGGTCCTGAGGCGGCTGGGGAGGCTGCTGGGGCTGGGGGTAGCCGTAGGCCGGGGGCATGTTCGCGGGCTGGACCGGGGGGTAGAGCACCAGGTTCATCTGGGTGCGGTACCGCTTCAGAAGGAGAATCATCAGGATAAAGGCCGCGGCGTGGCAGAGGGAGGCGGCCCCGGTGATGGGCGCGGTGAGAAGGGACATGAGCCCGGAGATGAGGGAGCAGGCGGCCACAAAGCCGGACATGCCGATAAGGTAGCCGGACACCCGCTCGTCCGCAAGGCCGGTATGGGCCACGGTCTTGGCGCGGTTTATCATGCGGATGAAGCTGGCCTGGTAGGTTATGGCCAGGGCCAGGGCGAAGGCGATTATGAGGGCGCAGACCCCCAGCACCACCGCGACGGCGATGGTGGCCTCCTCGTCGGTGGCGCTGTACATGCCGTGGGTGTAGCCGCCGGCCTGGCTGAACAGCTCGCCCCAGGGCAGGCCGCTGACAAATAATGCCACGATTATCAGCACAAAGCTCCCCACAATAAGGAGCGCGGCAAGGCACAGGCCAATCATGCTTATGTAGCTGAGCACCTTGCAGATAGTGAGCCCGGCGGTGGAGATATTGCCGGTGAGCCGGTTCCTGCAGGTGGCGAAGTGCATCCACATGGCGGCCCCGGTGAGTATGGCGGGGATGGAGCCCATGACCGCGGAGAGCAGGGAAGTGCGCTCCATGGTATCGAGAATTGACATAATCTGGTCGGGGTCCAGGCCAAACTGGTAGGCGTAGACATAGACGTTTGACAAGGCGTCGCTGACCCCCAGGGACGAGAAGACCGTCAGCAGGGCCCAGGCTGAAAACAGTATGCACATGGCAAGGAACAGCCCCGAGGAGCCCACCTGCTTTATGACGTTCACAGCGGGGTTGTCGGACAGGGCAGGGGCCTCCAGCGTGCAGGGGCACACGGTACCGTCGGGTATCTCGCGGCCGCAGTTCGGACAAATCATAGCAAACCCTCCATCTTGATAATACTTACAAAGAGTATTTTACAATATTTTGGCGGGAAATGCAAGGGGTAAGTTGACAAGGGGGCGCCGGGCGTGTATAATGTCGATAGAGGGCCCCTCAGAAATACATACAGCAACATAAGGGGTCGGGGACTTGCCAATACGGCAGGCGGTTGGCCCACCTTCGGAAGGAGGTGTTTCGCTTTCCCTACTATTGCCAAGGAGGGAGGTGAGTGCTATGCCAATTACCATTACGTTTCATGTTTTTGGGATAACTGTTTCCATAAAGTTATCGCTCCCCAAGACGAAGCAGGTAAAGAAGCAAAACCGCCACTCTGC
>JAETSR010000033.1 GCA_021769555.1 Clostridiaceae bacterium | reverse complement strand
TCCCGGGTATAGTCATCCTTAAGATACTCCTCAAGGTCAATATTCATCTTGAGGTTCACCCCGCCAATGGCTCCCTTGTAGAAAAATCCCCCCTTCCCCAGCAGCTCCCCTATGCGCTCAAAGCAGTCTATGCCCTCGCGCATTTGGGCTATGGTGGCTGTGCGTGTATACTGTTCCGGTGTTTTCATAGGCCTCTCGCCTCCGTTTAAAATATTGTCAACTGTTGTGGACAGGGCCTGTGCCAGGTCCGGGAGAAGGTTCACGTCCGGCAGGGTCTCCCCTCTCTCCCACTTGCTCACGGCCTGGAAGGAGACGTGGAGCATGTCTCCCAGCTGGTTCTGGGTCAGGTCCCGGGCCTTGCGCAGGGCATGGATGTGCCGCCCGGCTTTTATGGGGTCAACAGACATTTTGCCGTCCTCCTTTTGCTGTGTGAATTTGACTTTATAAGCGCGCCTTTATGGGTATATTATAGCCCCGGGCGGAAATATCCGCAATAACTGGGCGGGTGATTTTCCGGGGGAGGGCTCAATCGTGGGTTGAGGCGCAAGGGTACATATAAATAATCCGCAAAAAGCTATTGCCTTTCCCGGGCCGGTTGTGTATAATACTTACAATCAATAGCTTCAAAAAAAAGCAGGAGGATATATTTATGGATAAAAAATTTGCCCGCCTTACCCTGGACCCGGATTTTCAGATAAGCCGAATTGACAAGCGCGTGTACGGCTCCTTCGTGGAGCACCTGGGCCGGGCGGTGTACGGCGGCGTGTACCAGCCCGGGCACGAGAGCGCCGACGAAGAGGGTTTCCGCAGGGACGTGCTGGACCTGGTGCGGGAGCTGCAGGTGCCAATCGTGCGCTATCCCGGGGGCAACTTCGTCTCAAACTTCTACTGGGAGAACAGCGTGGGCCCGGTCAGTGAGCGTCCCCGCCGCCTGGAGCTGGCCTGGCGCAGTACCGAAACCAACGAGATTGGCGTCAATGAGTTCTCCCGCTGGGCAAAGAAAGCGGGCACGGAGCTGATGATGGCCGTAAACCTGGGCACCAGGGGCATAGACGCGGCCTGCAATCTCCTGGAATACTGCAACCACCCCGGCGGCACAAAGTACAGCGATATGCGCATTGCCCACGGCGTAAAGGAGCCCCATAACATAAAGACCTGGTGCCTTGGCAACGAGATGGACGGCCCCTGGCAGGTGGGCCATAAGACCGCAAGGGAGTACGGCAGGCTTGCCGACGAGACCGCCAAGGCCCTGAGGCAGATAGACCCTAACGTAGAACTGGTGGTCTGCGGCAGCTCCAATACCGGGATGCCCACATATCCCCAGTGGGAGGCCACGGTCCTGGAGGAGGCCTATAACAGCGTGGACTATATTTCCCTGCATACATATTACGGCAACCGGCTGAACGACACCGCCAATTTCCTGGCATACTCGGATGATATGGACAGGTTCATAAAGACCGTCATATCCACCTGTGATTTTGTCAAGGCAAAGAAGCGGGGCAAAAAGGACATCATGCTCAGCTTCGACGAGTGGAACGTCTGGTTCCACAGCGATGCCGAGGACAGCGATACAATGGGCAACAGGCCCTGGTCCGTGGCCCCTCATCTTTTGGAGGACCAGTACAACTTCGAGGACGCGCTTCTGGTGGGCCTCATGCTCATCACCCTCATAAAGCACAGCGACCGGGTGCGCATGGCCTGCCTCGCCCAGCTTGTGAACGTGATAGCCCCCATCATGACCGAGGAGAACGGCCCGGCCTGGCGGCAGACTATCTACTACCCCTACCTGCACGCCTCAAAGTACGGCCGGGGCGTGGCGCTGAACACCGCCCTGCGTTCCTCCAAGCACGACACCAAGGAGTTCACCGACGTGACCGACGTGGAGGCCGCGGCTGTTTGGAACGATGAAAATGAGGAGCTCACCGTGTTCGCGGTGAACCGTGACCTGACAGAGGAAATCACCCTCGAGACAGACTTGAGGGGATTTGCGGGCTATGAGCTTTTAGAGCATATAGTCCTGGAGCACGGGGACTTCAAGGCCGTGAACTCCGCCGCCGGGGAGACTGTAGCGCCCCATACGGTTACAGGCCGGGACGAGCTGGACGGCGGGCTGCTGAGCTCACGGCTGAGCCCCGCCTCCTGGAATGTGATAAGGCTCAAAAAGAGGGCCTGAACAGAGACAATATACGCAAAGGAGAGACGGTCTTGAAAAAATACGCCCTTGCTTACGCGATGAACGACTCCCTGCCCATGTTCACCGGGGAGGACCTAAAGTGTCTAACCCACATCAACCTGGCCTTCGGGCTGGTGAAGGGAAACGAGCTGGATATGTCCATGCTCACGAATATTGAACTTACAGAAAAATTCCGACTTTGGAATCCGGAAATCAAAATCGTGCTCTCCATAGGAGGCTGGGGAGCGGGAGGCTTTTCCGAAATGGCGATGACCGGGGCCGGGCGGGAGGCTTTCGCGGCGTCCTGCCTAAAGGCTGTGGAGCGCTTCGGGCTGGACGGCATAGACATCGACTGGGAGTACCCCTGCAGCAGCCAGGCCGGGATAGCCTCTGACCCCCGGGACAGGGAGAATTTCACCTTGCTGCTGAAAGCCCTGAGGGAGCGGCTGGGCGGCCGGAGCCTTTCCATAGCCGCCGGGGCGGGGGAGTACTTTATTGAGGGCACGGAAATGGATAAAGTGGCGGATATAGTGGATTATGTGCAGATTATGACCTATGATATGCGCAACGGCTTCATGAACGAGGCCGGGCACCACGCGGCGCTGTACGTCGGCGCCGGGGATAACAGCGGGCTTTGCACTGAGAATATGGTCCGGCTCTTTAACCGTGCGGGCGTGCCCCTTGAGAAACTGGTGATAGGCGCGGCGTTCTACTCCAGAAGGTGGGACGGCGTTAGGGACAAAAACAACGGCCTGCTCCAGCCCGCGGACACCACCGGCCAGGGCGGCCCCGGCTACGGCGATATAACCGAAGGGTTCATCAGCCAGGGCGGCTTTAGGAAATACTGGGACAACAGCGCCAAGGCCGCGTATTTATGGAACGGCAGCACCTTCATCAGCTACGAGGACCCGGAGGCTGTCACGCTGAAGTGCCGCTATGTGAAGGATGAGGGCCTTCTGGGGCTGATGTACTGGGAGCACGGTTGTGACAGCACGCACACGCTGGTACAGGTCATCGGCCGGGAGCTGGCCTAGGGCAGACGAAGGCGGAGTTTTAAGAAAAAATTTTTCCAAACCCCTTGACAAACCAGGAAAATTTGGTATAATAATAAAGTCGCCGGGGCTTGGCCCCGGCGGCGTTAGAAAGCGGTATTGTGTAATGGTAGCACAGCAGACTCTGACTCTGTTTGTCTGGGTTCAAATCCTGGTACCGCTGCCAAGGCTCAGGCCTGGAGCCCAAAAGGTTCCGGGCCTGAATTTATATCGAGGTGTGGCTCAGCTTGGTAGAGCGCTACGTTCGGGACGTAGAAGCCGCAGGTTCGAATCCTGTCACCTCGACCATGTTTACACATCTTAACAGATGCCACCACCAAAAAACCGCGCAACGGCGCGGTTTTTTGACGTTCTAAGGGGCAAAAAAGGGCCGTCACGGCGTGACGTGTTTTGGGGGATGCCACCCCTGATTTTGGGATCTGAACCTGCGTGGTTAGCAAAAAGCAGGCCAGAGCAAAAGAAAAGCAAAAATTTTTTTTAGAGGGATCAAAGAGAAATCTTTGGTCCCTCTTGGCGTTTACAGAGAAAAAACCAAGGAGGGGTGTAAAGTGCCTAACTTTACAGAAAGTAAGACCGACCGTGCTTACGAGAGCTTCATGAGACATATCCCCAACTTCAGCCGGGACCCGCCCGAAGCTAAGACCATTCAGCGGGACATAGACAGCAGCCAGAAGCAGAAAGGAGAAACACTTCATGACAAATCAGAATGAGCAGCCCATCCCCGGCTGCAAAGCCATGAGCAGGGACGGTTTCTGGAACCTGATCTCCGAGGTCAAAGCCGCCTGCGGTCAGGACCAGGATAAGTACATGGATATGCTCAAAACTCGCCTCAAGGAGCTGGGTCCCGACCACGCCCAGGACTTCCACGATATCGTCTGCGCCTACGAGGACCTGGCCTACAAGTACGGCCTCTGGAGTGCGTCCGGTCTCATGGGCCACGCTACGGACGACGGCTTTATGGACTTCCGCTCCTGGCTCATATCCCAGGGCAAAGAGGTGTACTTTGCGGCGCTGAAAGACCCGGATTCGTTGGCGGACCTCGATCCAGGCGACGGGCTATGGTTTGAAAGTTTCGCCTATGCCGGGTATTACGCACTGAAAGCGTTGACCGGCGAGGATGCCTTTGATAACATTAGTGAGGACAATCGCAGGATGACAAAGGAGTCCCTAAAAGCAGATATCGAGTACAATGAGGGGATCAATTATCCATATGAGGCCCTCGACCTGCCAGATTATTTTCCCCGCCTGTATCAGAAATTTGTCGAACCTGAGCAGAGACTGAGCTGTATAAACTGCTGGAACTACGATGACCCGGCAATCCGGGAGGCAAGGCTGGCCGGGCCGCCGCCGAAACCTGAGTCAAAAAACACTTTGGAGATGGGTGGGATGTAATGTGATTTTTCGCAACGATAACCACGGAGCGCTGTTCGAGAAAGAAATACGCTACCACAAGGGCTGTAGTCGAAAAATGACTGCGGCCCTTTTTTTATTGACGGCAGATTCCCGACTCTGGCACCAGGCTGAGAACCACATCGGGACCAACGAGATCGACATTACCGCCATGCAGCCCCGGCGCTTGGACGCCATGGCCTACGTCTGCTTCGCGGTCGCCAAGGATATCATCACCGGAAGTAAAACTGTCTCGGTCACAGAGCTTGCAGACTCAAGTATGCTCTCGCCCCGGTACTTCCTGGTGATCCAGACCGCCATGCTGATCCGGGGCTACGGACTGAACGCGGCCAACCGGCTGCTGTTTACAGATGGGAGGAATCAAGATGAACTTTGACCGGAATAGGGTTGGGATGGTGAAACGGCAGTACCCGGTGGGCACCCGTATCCAGCTGGACAGCCTATGCACCTACGAGAAAGATATGCCCTCTGGCCTGTGCGGGACGGTAATAGGCGTGGATGACCAGCCGAGCCTGCTCATGAAGTGGGATAATGGCAGATCGCTAAGCCTTCTGCCCTTTGAGGACAGTTTCACTGTGATCCATAAGGTACAGCGGGGTACACTGGACGAGCAGCTCTATGAAAAAGTCCGGCAGGAGCAGGCGGCTTTCCGGGATGAGCTGCTGACGCGGGGCCCGAAGGAATCCTGGATAAAGCTTGGGAGTACTTGGTGCGGGAGGATATTTTGGCAGCTATGGAAAATAACGAGCTGGACGATACCCAGGCCCAGGCTCTGTTGGAACTGCCGGATACCATGTCGGATCTCTGCGATGTGGTCAATGAGACATACACACGCGATCAGGACACCATCTGGAAGGAAATTGAGGAAAGGGCCCACACACTGGCGGCAGGGCAACAGCCTGGACAGGAGCAGTCGCTATGAAAAATGACACAAAAGGGCTGATCGGCGAAGGCCGTGATTTCGAGCGCATCCGGCGCATCACCGGGTACCTTACCGGCACCCTGGATGGCTGGAACAGCGCCAAGCGAGCCGAGGAAAGGGACCGGGTCAAGCACCCGGTCAACACTGAGAAGAAGGGGTGATAAAAAATGGTCAGAGGCCCGCCCACTAATAACCAATATCATCATACGAAGGGAGATGGTAAAATTCAATCATTGATCCCATGGATAGGCGGGAAACAGGCCCTGTGCAGGGCGATAATCAGCCGGTTCCCGACGGATTTTTAGGAGCGTCTGCTGGACTTTCAGATAGAGCCGCAACCCACAGTTGCAAACAAGCAGAAAAATGAAAATGACGATATCTTCTTTTTCGTCCCCCCATGTGATATAATACTGCCAATGAAAGGCAGGTGCAGTTAAAATGATTCACAAAGCACACTTTGGAAAACGCATTGCCCGGTACCGCAAGCAGGAGATGTGGTCCCAGGCCGAATTAGCGGAAAGGCTCGGAGTGACCTCCCAGGCAGTCTCAAAATGGGAGACCGGCGCGGCTCTGCCGGATATCGACCTGCTGCTGGAGCTCTCCCATCTGTACGGCGTTTCCATCAACGACTTGCTGGAGGACAGGGATATCCTGAAAGCGCTGTCCGTGCAGAGCTACAGGCCCGAGGGCGCTGCGCTGTTCGATTCCTCTGCCGAGGTCCACAAAGAGTGGGCTCGGGATATGGCGAGGGAGGGGTGGATAGCCCGGAGCTGGCAGGCGGCAAAATCTCCGGAAAAGCGGGACATGCAGGAGATTGGGCGGCATATCGCGGAAAGGGGAGGACTTATTTTGGAGCTGGGGGCCGGGCCCGGAGGCGGGTTTACACCGTATATTTTGCAGGCCGACCCGGACGCAGCCATAATTGTCAGCGATATGTCGCCCACGGTAGTGGGTGAGTGGAAAAAGTTTCTTGACAAAGAGCTCGACTCCCCGAATCTGAGCTATGCCGCTTTCGACTACTGTCAAATCCCATTGCGGGACAGCTGCATTGACATAGTTTCAGACTACGGCGGCATTGCCAACGCGATAACGGCAAAATGCGAGCCCGGGGATAAGGGGACGGCTCTAAAAGAAGCATACCGCGTGCTGAAGCCGGGAGGGCTGCTTGTGACTGCCTCAGGCTTTGTGACAAAGGAGACCCTTGCGGGTCTTCCGGAGAATGTTCAGGAGGTCCTGCGCGCGGAGCGGCCGGACGTCTTCGAGGACTTGTATGAGGAAACTGTGCTCGCGGGTTTTCGGGAAATCGACAGCACTGTTATCGGGTACAGGGACACGGACGATGACGAAAGCGGCGTCGCGGACCTGGCGCGCTCTCTTGGGGTAAATCTGAGGTTTACGGAATATGTGCGGTTCTGTAAAAAACAGCAGCTATGACGAAAGCTCTAGGCGCCGGAGCAGTCCTATGTGAAAGAAGGAACAGAGCTGACCCGCCCGGTGTTCTTCCCGGTCACGAAAGAGGCGTGGGAGGCGCTGTATGGGCAGAAATGCCAAACCTATAAAGGATGGTGTAACCTATGTCAAAGCTATTCCAACGTATTCTGGCGGCAGGAACGGCGGCGGTCATGCTTGCGTCCATACCGCTTTCCTCCAA
>JAETSR010000032.1 GCA_021769555.1 Clostridiaceae bacterium | reverse complement strand
CGGCAATATCAGCGTTCATTTCAAGTTCGCGGACGAGTTCCGCAAGATTGCCGAGTACATTGAAATCAACACCACCGATACCGCCGAGGCGGGCTGACCCCCGCCAAAAGCAAAAAACCTTTTGACAGTGTGTTTTCCTAATAGGAGTTAATCATATGAACGTTGATACATTAAAGAACGGTACTAGTTTGTATGAGGGGTTTACGAGTATTAAAATACCTGGGGACAATAGAACCGGTAAAAGTTATACCCTAAGACCAGTAAATGCCGCTATCCTCTACTGTATCAAAGCCTTCGAACCAAATAACCATGGTGATGAATACTCTACGGAAGAAATTAAGATTGGAACTTGGATAGATGGTAAACCAATTTATAGGAGAATGTTTGAAGCGGTTACCCCACCGACTACATCCGACATGATGAAGTTTATTGATATGCCAGGTATTGATAGATTAATCGACTTTAAAGGAAATTTATTTGGAATCCCAGCAACACCAACAAATTATATTATACCATCAAGCGCACTTGATGTTGGTATGAATGGAGACACTATCTATTTTTATTATCCAAACACGAAAGCGCCGATTGGGAATAAAAATGGGTTATTTATAATAGAATACACCAAAACCACAGACTAACAAAAAAGGAGGCAACAAAAATGAAAATCAACTGGAAAGTCCGAATCAAAAACAAAGCCTTTTGGCTGGCGATGGTCCCGGCTGTGCTGCTGCTCATCCAGGCAGCAGGCGCGGTCTTCGGCTTCACCTTGGACTTCGGCGACCTGGGAAACAAGCTCCTGACCCTGGTAAACGCCGCCTTCGCTGTGCTGGCCCTCCTGGGCATTGTCAATGACCCCACCACTGCCGGGGTTAAAGACAGTGCTCGGGCCCTTACATACGAGCGGCCCAAGGAGGACTAGCCTATGGGGGACTGCAGGGAAAACTGCCCGGTGGCAGATAAGGTCAACCGGCTGGAGGCACAGCTGGACGAGTACCAGGCTCAGAACGCGGACAGCCATAGGGAGATTTACGGCAGGCTCAACACCCTCGAGCGCACCAGCGACGTGCAGGGGACGCGGTTTGACGCCATTATCGAGAAGCTTGACAATCTCACACAGAATGTGGAGGAGATAAAGCAGAAGCCTGCCCGGCGCTGGGAGGCGGTTATAGCGGCGGTTATCAGCGCGCTGGCGAGCGGGGTGGCGGTCTGGCTTTTGGCTGGGGGAAGGATTGGGTGATTGACTAATCCTTCAAAAAATGGTATTCTTTTAGGAAAGGAAGGATGTGTAAGATAAATGTGCAAAAAGAGAGAAAAGCCTGAGGAAAGAATCGACATCGGCACGCCGGAGAGCCTTGCTTCGGAGATGTACAGGGAGTTAAAGCGTGCCAACATATTCAAAGAAAAAGTTATAGTTGCCTTGTGCATTGTGATTGCGCTGCTTATCGGCTGTATGGCGGGGCTGAGCTTATACCATATTCACCAGTGGAGCCAGTTTGACACCGTGGTGGTGGACACCGGCGAGGGCGGCGGCAACGCGAACTATGTGCAGGGGGACAATATGGGAGGGATATTCAATGGCGAAGGTTACAGTGCGCAAGCGGAAGAAGGGCAGGTCCAAGGGGACAAGGGTTAAGCGTAAGTAGGTGGCGGCGGTGAATATCAAGACAGAGTTCACCCGGCCCGAGTGCGAGCGCTTCCGGGAGGTCTGCAATTTCACGGATGAGGAGCGGCAGGTGTTTGATTTGCGTGTGCGCGCCCGGTCCCTTGTTGAAATACAGCAGGCGCTCCATATGTCCGAGTCCACCGTAAACAGGCGCATACGAAGCATAAAAAAGAAAATATACAAGGTCATATGACAGTTTTCTGACAGAAAAGGGAGAGGAAATCGATAGGTTTCCCCTCCCTTTTTATGTGATAATATTGCCATAGGAGGGAGGTGCCCCTATGGAGCCAAATACATCTGAGAATAAGACGGCTGCTCCCTGCCCCTGCGGGCGGGAGACCTGCTGCCCGGACTGCGGGCTGTGCGAAAAAAATGAGCTATAAGTTCCACAACCCAAACCCCTGGCGAAATCAGGTAGGGGACTGTACCGTCAGGGCAGTATCAAAGGCTCTGGAACAGAGCTGGGAGGAGACCTTCGTCGGCTTGTGCCTGCAGGGGTTCTATATGTGCGATATGCCCAGCGCAAATCATGTGTGGGGCGCATACCTCAAAGAGCACGGTTTCAGGCGGCACATCATGCCCGACACCTGTCCCGACTTCTATACTGTCATGGACTTTGCCCACGACCATCCGGGAGGTACATATATACTGGCCCTTCCCGGGCATGTGGTCTGCGTTAAGAACGGCGACTGGTACGACACCTGGGACAGCGGTATGGAAGTGCCGCTATATTATTGGTCGAAGGAGTGCTGACAATGGCATATCAACAATACCCATACCCCGGGTATCAACCCGGATACTATACTCCGACGGTGCCGGACCAGCTGGCGCTGCTAAGACAGAAACAGCAGATTGAAAATTTGCAACAACCACTACCGCCGCAACCTCCGGTGCAGGTGGTCCAGCCGCCCATACAGGGTCCGCCGCAGAACAGCGGAATAATATGGGTAAGCGGTAAGAGTGAGGCTGATGGGTATCTTGTGGCCCCAAATAGCGCGGCTGCTCTCTGGGACGCAAATAACCCGGTGATATACCTTCGCAAGGCCGACAGCACCGGCAAGCCCTCTACAATAGTATACGACCTTGTAGAGAGGACGGAGAGCCCTCAGCCCCAGATACAGCCTCAGGTGGACTTTACAAAGTTTGTCACCTGGGACAAGCTGGACGAGGTGCTTGCGGAAAAACTTAAAAAGCCCGTAAGGGCACCTAAAGCAAAGGAGGAGTCAGATAATGCCTAATCCATTTAGAGAGGCTATGAGCGGTAACCAAGCCCAGCCCAGCGGCGGGAGAAATCTTGCGCCGAACCTTCTCCAATACATCCAGGGCTTTAAGGGGAATCCCATAGAAGCAGTGCAGGGAAAGCTTCAGTCCGGAGAGTGGACACAGGAGCAATACAGTGAGGTTCGCAAAGCGGCTGAGCAGATTGCCCAAAGGATGATGAGATTATTCCGCTGACAACCGGGCGGGATGAAGATTATGTCTACAATCGTGTGCGCGCACGGTAGAAATATAATAAATGAAAAGGAGAACTAAAAGTATGTCTCTTGGAACAGAAAATGGTCTGTCTGTAGCTGATATTGCTGCTGTAACTGACCGAAACAACGGTAACGGCTTTGGCGGGGGTTTCCTCGGCGAATGGCTGATTGCCATAATCATGATGTTCATGTTCCCCATGATGTTCGGCGGCGGTATGTGGGGAGGCGGTATGTTCGGCGGCATGGGCGGCTGGGGCAACGGTGGAATGATTGCTGCCGCCAATGGCGCTTTGACCCGGGCCGACCTGTGCAGCGAGTTCAACTTCAACGGCCTTGAGAACGCTGTGCGCGGCGTAACTCAGGGGCTGTGCGACGGCTTCTACGCCATGCAGAACTCCATCAACGGCCTTGGCATGAACGTCATGCAGGGCTTCTCCCAGGCGGAGCTGTCCAGGTGTAACCAGCAGGCGGCGCTCATGCAGCAGCTCTACCAAATGGGCTATAACCAGCAGGAATGCTGCTGCCAGACTCAGCGGGCCATTGAGGGCGTGAACTACAATCTCGCCACTCAGGGCTGCGACACCCGCAACACTATCCAGAACAGCACCCGGGACATCATCGACAGCCAGAACAGCGGGTTCAGGGCAATACTCGATAAGATGTGCCAGCAGGAAATTGCAGCGAAGGACGCCCAGATTGCCGCTCAGAACCAGCGCATTTTCGGCCTGGAGCTCAGCGCTTCCCAGTCCGCTCAGAATGCCACGCTTATGGCGGCTATGGATGCGAACAAGGCTGATATCCTTCGCCGCACCGGCAACGACTGCCCAGTGTCTGCCGTAGTGGTACAGCCGCCCACCCCTGTGAACTTCCCCACCAACTGCTGCGGGACCTTTAGCGGCTGGGGGAATGCAGCCTGTGGCAGCTGCTAAAACAGCAGAATAACAGACAGCTTTTTGCCTGTAACGGCAAAATGTTCAGCCCCATGCTGATACTTAAACACTAAAGCGGCGGGGGTAGTGTACCCTCGCCGTTATATTTTATGAAAGGAATGATATCATGCCTGAATATACCGCAAATGCGCCTCAGACTGTGGCGGCCGGCCAGAATGTCCTCTTGACAGAGACTCCTATTGCCTGTAACCGGGGCTATGTATGCCATAGGGACGGCAGCGGGATTATAACCCTGCGGGGTATCACCAGCCAGTGCCGCGCCCGCTATAGGGTGAGCGCCGACGGAAATATCGCCGTTGCTGCCGGCGGGACTGCCGGGGCAATCTCTGTTTCTCTGGCGATAACCGGCGAGCCCTTGAACAGCGCCACGGCAATAGTTACACCGGCCGCTGTGGGGGACCTGTTCAATGTCCATGTGGAGGCAATTATAGACGTGCCCAAGGGGTGCTGCCTGACCATAGCGCTGGAAAACACCAGCACACAGGCGATAACGGCCCAGAATGTCAATGTGATAATTGACCGCGTGGCCTGAAAGGAGAATGAATATGGAAAAGCTTTATGACATAAAGGATAAGCTCTGCGAGGAGCTGGAGGAGTATGCCCGCAAGCCGGAACTGGGGGCGGGAGATTTGGAGGTTTTACACAAGCTGACCGATACCATCAAGAATATCGACAAGATATGTATGCTTGAGGACGAGGAGGGCTACAGTGGGACCGGGGCCTATGACGGCGGCAGCAGCTATGCCAACCGGGGCAAGCATTGGGTGAGAGGCCACTACAGCAGCGACGGCAGACGCGGCGGCAATATGCGCCGGGACAGCCGCGGACGGTACGGCCGCACAGGCGGCTACAGCCGGGACGATGGCCGGAGCGAAATGATGGAGCACCTTGAGATGGCTATAGAGTCCGCGAACGACCAGGACCGGGAGACGATACAGCGCTTCATGCGCCAGCTTGAGAACGCCTGACAGGAGGACACGCCAATGCTGGATATCAGAGAAATCGAATACTGGATATCCAGGTACGAGCAGGAGGCCGACAAGCTGGACCATTGTGTTACCCTGGCGGCGCTGTATGCCTGCCGGGATGAGCTGACGGGAAACAGGGAGCCAGCTCCCAAAGCTGCGGGGGCTTCAATGCCTTCTGCCGCCATGGAAGAGCCTCTGGGCTTGTATGGTGACAGCGAGTTCCTTCGCGCTGTGAGGGGCAAGGAGCCCGCAGGGGCCTGGGCTGTGATGGATGAGCTTATGGAGACGCTGCGGGTGGTGAATGAGAGGGCTTATCGGAGTGTGATGAGGAAGATAGGCGCTTTGTGAGAGAAGGGGGACCTGCCTTGATTATTCGGGGCGGGTTCTTTTTTATTTAGCCATAAGTTAATTAACCTGTATGCTGCCTCAAATGCGTAAGCTCATTAAAGATAGTGCTCTTTCCCACATTAGGGTTCCCGCACAGGGCTATCACCCGGTCCGAGCCGTCGTGCTTCTTTATCACCAGCCCGCCCGGGGCCATGCTAGACGGCTCCATGGCGCACCGCCTTTTCTATCACGGGCGAGCCCTCGGCCTCGGCGATGGGCTCCACCCCAACTGTCCCGGCGTCGGAATTTCTGAGGGCTATCACGGCCCCCCGGATAAGATACGCACTGGGGTCACCAAGGGGGCTCTTATAAAGGCACTGCACGACAGTACCCTCAATAAGCCCCAGGTCCTGGAACCGTCGGCGCATGTCCCCGCCCTTGGGCAGGGATGTGACCCGGGCGCTCCCGCCAGGGGAGAGGCTTTGCAGTGACGGAGGATTTATAGGTATCATATGTGAATCAGCTCCTGATTTCGTGGTTTTGGGAATACTTCAATACTACTATATTCCCGTGGTACAAACCTGTTACAGGGGGGGCTTGCTTTTCAGGGGGATTTATGCGATAATATACCGTAAACAAATCAAGGAGGACGATGAAATTGAAGCTGCTAAAGGAATTTCGGGAGTTTATTTCCCGGGGAAACGTGATAGACATGGCCGTGGGAGTTATAATCGGCGGGGCCTTCACAGGGATAGTGAACTCCCTTGTAAACGATATGTTCATGCCCCTTCTGGGCCTCATCACCGGAGGGGTGAACTTTTCCGCCCTCTCAATACAGATTGGCCCCGGGGAAGGGGACGTGCTGGGGTACGGCGCGTTTATAGCGGCGGTGATTAACTTCCTGCTCATCGCCCTCGTGCTTTTCCTGCTAATAAAGACAATTAATAAGCTGCGCAGAAAGAAGGAGGAGGCTCCCGCCCCCGTCACCACCAAGACCTGCCCCTACTGCATGAGCGAGATAGACCTGAACGCCTCCCGCTGCCCACACTGCACCTCTGAGCTTGAAAAATAGGTCTTGCAGGTTTTCGCTATTTGTGATATAGTAAACGCGCGGCGGTTTTACAGCCGCGCATATCATGAAATCAGGGAAGGTCATATAAATGAAGATAGTTATCGCCGGCGACGGCAAGGTGGGCTCGGCCCTCACGGTGCAGCTGGCAAAGGAAGGCCACGATGTGGTGGTCATCGACAACAATAAGCTGGTTTTGGAGGAGGCCCAGCAGTCCCTGGACATAAACGTGGTCCACGGCAACGGCGCCACCATCAAGACCCAGAACCAGGCGAACGTGGGCAGCAGCGACCTCTTGATAGCCGCCACCTCCATGGACGAGACAAACCTCCTGTGCTGTATCACCGCCCATAAGCTGGGGTGCGCCAACACCATAGCCAGAGTGCGCAACCCCGAGTATTTCAGCCAGCTCTACGACTGGAAGGAGGAGCTGGGCCTCTCGATGATGATAAACCCCGAGCTGGCAACCGCCAGCGAGATATACCGCCTCCTGCAGTTCCCCTCCTTTTTAAGGCGGGACTCCTTTGCAAAGGGCCGGGTTGAGATAGTGGAGGTGGAGCTCTCTGAGGACAGCCCCCTTGACGGCTGCAAGCTCATGGACTTTGACAAGAAGGTGAAGGTCAAGGTGCTGGTATGCGCAGTCCAGCGGGGCAGCGAGGTGTTCATCCCCGGCGGCGGCTTCCAGCTGCAAAAGGGGGACAGGCTCCATGTGACCGCCTCCTCAAGCAACCTTGCAAAGCTCCTTCGGAACATGGGCGTGGCCCAGCGGAAGATAAAGGACGTGATGATAATCGGCGGCAGCAGGATAGGCTTTTACCTTGCCGCGGAGCTTTTGAAGTCCGGCGTGGACGTAAAGCTCATTGAGAAGGACCCCGCCCGCTGCCGGGAGCTCTCCGAAAATCTTCCAAAGGCCACGATAATAAACGCCGACGGCTCAGACAGGAATATCCTCGATACCGAGGGCCTGGCCCAGACCGACGCCGTTGTTACCCTTACGGACTTTGACGAGGAGAACCTGATAATCTCCATGTACGCAAATTATCTCGGCACATATAAGGTGATAACCAAGATAAACAGGACCGAGTTCAATGAGGTCCTGGTGGACAAGGGCATAGACTGCGCCGTGAGCCCAAAGGACCTGTGCACCACGGACATAATGCGCTATGTCCGGGCCATGGGCAACAGGAGCGGCGGCACTGTAACCACCCTGCACCGTATAGTTGAGGACAAGGTGGAGGCCCTTGAGTTCCAGGTGGGAAAGAACACCCCTCACCTGGGGGAGGCCCTTCTTAAGCTCCGGCTGAAGCCCGGCACCCTTATCGCCTGTATCAACCGCCACGGCCGGACCATCATCCCCA
>JAETSR010000073.1 GCA_021769555.1 Clostridiaceae bacterium | reverse complement strand
CTCTGCCCGTTCCGCCTCGCCGGTGAGACGAACAGAAACTTCTTTGCCCTGGTCGTCAGTCACCCGGTATGTATAGACAGGATCGACAGAGCCATAGATCTTCTGCCCAGTCACGCTTACAGTAAGGGGCTTCTTTGCTATAATGTAGGTAATCTGCCGGGTACCGGTATAATTGCCCTGACCGGTAAGGATCACCGTAGCAGTCCCGGCGTTCATATGGTTCTGATAGGAGGGAGTATAGTCCTCCCCCTCCTCCAGCAGCGTCTCATTATAACGGGCGGTCACCTTTGCCGGCTGGGCCTGACCATTGTAAGTAAAGCTCTGACCCTCCGCCAGCTTGACCTCTACCGGCTGTGTGCCGTCCTCTGTGTCCCCTTCCCCAATGCTCTTGGGCAGGATGGTAAAGGTAGCGCTTCCGGTGGAGCCGGTGTAGTTTCCGCTGCCTGCGGCGTAAATGGTGTAGACCCCCGCGTCAGTAAAGCCGGTAGTGCCGGATACGAATGCCCCCGTCTTGACACTGCCGCCCCCGGCGGGAGCAAAGCTGTAGGTCAGGGCATAATATTCCTGACTGAGCACAAAGCCCTCACGGCTCACCGTCACGATCGGGGCATGGGCCTCACGATCATAGGTCACGGTCTGTTCGGGCTCCACCCTCATTTCCAGTCCGCCCCCCTGAGCACGAACCTCAAAGAGAAAACTGCGCCTACCCACATAGTTATCCGGGGTGGCAATACAGACATCGGCGTCCAAAATGACCTGATACCAGCCCACATCGTTGGGCTGACTCGTGACGCTTTCCCAGCCGTGGTCATGCTCCTGCCCGCAGCCGGGGGTACAGCCCTCCACAGACCGCCAACGTTCATAGAGCAGGGTATAGCTGGCCTGATCGGTCAAGGCCAGATCTCCCCGCTGGGCCTTATAGGTCATGGACTGGATGGGCTGCAGTCCATAGCCGGTATAGGACATATAGTCCCGATACTTCAGTTCAAACAGGTCTCCTCCGCTCTCCGGAAGA
>JAETSR010000072.1 GCA_021769555.1 Clostridiaceae bacterium | reverse complement strand
ATGACGTGTTCGCGGCGGCGGGCATTGCACAGAAGAACAACTGCGCCCTCACCCGCCTTGACTACCAACAGGAAGCGGGGCTTATGTCCTCTGTACCGCTTGGGGAGAACCTTATCCCCATTCAAAGGGGGCTTACCACTTCAAGCACAGCTATCTTTATCCCCTTTATCACACAGGAGCTTTTTCAGACGGGCGCGGCGTTGTACTACGGCTTAAACGCCCTTAGCAACAACATGATACTCTGCGACCGCAAGCAGCTAAAGAACCCCAACGGCTTAATTTTGGGGACGCCGGGAAGTGGGAAATCCTTTGCAGCCAAACGGGAAATGACAAACGCTTTCCTCATTACAGACGACGACATAATTATCTGCGACCCGGAAGCAGAGTATTTTTCCCTTGTGCAGCGGCTTGACGGGCAAGTGATACGCTTGTCGCCTACGGGCAAGGGCATTGACGGGAAGCCCCAGTATGTGAACCCTATGGATATTAACCTCAACTATTCCGAGGACGACAGCCCGCTTGCGCTGAAATCCGACTTTATCCTCTCCCTCTGCGAGCTTGTCATAGGCGGCAAGGAGGGCTTGCAGCCCGTCGATAAGACCGTCATTGACCGCGCCGTTAGGAACGTGTATCGCCCTTTCCTTGCAGACCCTGACCCGGAGAAAATGCCTATCTTGGGCGACCTCTACGACGAGCTTTTGAAGCAGCCGGAGCCGGAAGCGGCGCGTATCGCGTCGGCGTTGGAGCTGTATGTTTCCGGGAGCCTTAACGTCTTTAACCACAGGACGAATGTAGAGCTTTCAAACCGCCTTGTCTGCTTTGATATTAAACAGCTTGGGAAGCAGCTCAAAAAGTTAGGTATGCTCATTGTGCAAGACCAGGTATGGAACCGCGTCACTATCAACCGGGCAGAAAGGAAATCCACCCGCTACTACATGGACGAATTTCATCTTCTCTTGAAAGAGGAACAGACCGCCGCGTACAGCGTGGAGATTTGGAAGCGTTTCCGTAAATGG
>JAETSR010000071.1 GCA_021769555.1 Clostridiaceae bacterium | reverse complement strand
AGTTGTCAGCCACATGCCAAGCCGACTGTGCTACTGGCTGACTGAAATTGGACTTAAGAGCATATATGTGTGTCCCGATTTAAACTACGGGGCCGCTGTTCATGCGGACAAGTGGATACCTATCCTGCCGAACACCGACGCGGCGCTCCAGCTCGCCATCGCTTATATATGGCTCACAGAGGATACCTATGACAAGGAGTATATAAAAACTCACGCCTATGGCTTTGACAAATTTGTGGAGTATGTCATGGGTGACGAGGACGGCGTGCCAAAGACGCCTCACTGGGCAAGCGAGAAGTGCGGCGTGCCCGTTTACACAATAAAGGCCCTGGCCAGGAATTGGGCTCAGCAGGTTACAAGCATAATACACGGAAACGGCGGCTGCTATATAAGAGGGCCGTACTCGTCGGAACCCGCCCGGCTTGAGGTTATGCTCCTCGGTATGCAGGGACTTGGAAAGCCCGGAGTGCACCAGGCGAAGATGATTGAGTGGAGTCTCTGGAACAGGGACTATCCAGTACCCTATCAGGGACAGTTTACTCCCCAGATGCCCCATATCTGTGATGCGCTGCGCCCGGTGGAGGGCGACGTTGCGGAGCACATAAATATGCGCAGGTTTGTCTTAAACGATAAGCAGAAAGAGCGGGCGCCGGAGCTTATCGACCTGTTTAAGGTACTGCCGGCACCCCAGCAGTTTATCCCCCGAACCATGATTCACAAGGCAATTTTGGAGGGACATGCCGAATGGCGGGGGCTTCAGTGCTTCTCCTCCAGTCAGCAGCCGGACAAGAACAATTACCGTTTCCCCACGCAGCAATACCAGTTTGAAGAGATGCAGTATCCCCGTCCCGGGTGCAGCCAGATACACATGATATGGACCGATGCCCCTTGCCAGGTAACCTGCTGGAACAACGGTAATCTGCACATGAAGGCTTATCAGCACGAATCTATAGAATGCATAGTGGCGCAGCACCCGTGGCTTGAAAACGATTGCTACTTTGCTGATATAATATTCCCTGTT
>JAETSR010000070.1 GCA_021769555.1 Clostridiaceae bacterium | reverse complement strand
AAAAGCCTTTTACACGGAGAGTTTAGCCCCTCAGCCCTTGGGGAACTGCCTTTCATTTTAGGCGCTCCCCACGACATCGCCGGGCGCATAGGCAGAGAGTTCTTAAAACAGCACGGGGCCGTGCCTCCAGCCGCAGCCTCGTCCGATAACATGGAGACAATTCTTGCAATGTGCCTGCGCGGGGCAGGCGCAAGCTTCTGCTCTGATTTGATACTGCATGAGACATTATCCCGTGAGGACCTTGACAAGCTGCTTGTCATACCTCTGAAGAGCGAATTTGAAATTAAAATTGCCTGGCTCAGGCGTGAGTACCTTCCGCGCCATATGGCCCTTTTTATACAGCATGCCGAAAATAATCTGGCGGAGCTTTATTCTTCTTAAAGCTCCGCCGGAATGCTATTTTAATTCAACCACGGTGACTCCCGTCTCACCCTCGCCGTATCTGCCGAGGCGAAAGCTCTTAATCCCCCGCTCCCTGCGGAGGCAGTCGTGCACCGCCTGTCTCAGGGCGCCGGTTCCCTTTCCGTGGATTATAGTCACGGTATTCAGTTTCGCCATCTTTGCACTGTCGATAAACCGCTCCACAACAGGTATCGCCTCGTCTGTCATCATGCCCCTTATATCAAGCTCCGGCTTTACGGCCTTCGCCCTCAGCTCAGGCGTGTGCGCGGGCTTTGCGCCCCCTCTGGGTTTTTGGACTTTCGCCCCCTCTACAAGGCGCACCTCGTCCTCTTTTGCAGTTATTTTCAAAATCCCGGCCTGAAGGGTCAGGGTACCGTCCTCGCCCTTTGAAATCACCTCCGCCGTGGTGCCAACGGATATAATCCTCACTGTATCCCCAGGTCTTACCGGGCGGGAAGACGGGGGAATAACCTCGTCATCTTTCTGAAGTTCGAGTTTCTCCTCCGTGTCGTTCAGCGTCCTGTAAACATCGGCACGGCGGGAGTTTATTTTTTGCCAGTTCTCTTTCTCGGCGGACCTTTTCATGTCCGAAAGCTCAGAGAAAACCAGCTCCGCCGTGCTCCTGGCCTCGGCAATTATCCTG
>JAETSR010000069.1 GCA_021769555.1 Clostridiaceae bacterium | reverse complement strand
GAGCTGGGCCATCTCTACGATGCCCTGTGCAGGGAGCCGACCCAGTGGGGAAGCGCACTGGGTCAGACAAAAGAAGCAGATCAATTGAAACCAGCCGAAGGCTTTGGTATAATAAACTCAGGAGCAATTCCTACATGAAATAATGGAGCAGGAACTTGTGGATCAAGGGTATAGTCAGTATGAGGCACATATTTTGGCAACAAGAAAGTATGATTACAGAAAGGGGTGTATAGAGTACTATGGTTCGATTGAGGAAGATACAGAAGGATGAAAATTTTATTGAGGCGCACTATATTCCGGAAGACAGCCAAGAGGAAGGATATCTCAAGATCAGGCTAAGGGACAAAGAGGTCGTTGACTATAAAATGACAAGTTTTGATGGGAAAATAGGGATGTATCTTACGCATGCCATAAATGGGCTGGAGCAGATCATTGACGAGGGAGCGATTCCTGAAGAACGTCTCATTATGTGGTATTAAAGGAACCTATTACCTATACCTTATAAATTGCGAAACAAGAAGTCCCGCCGCAGAATGAAAATTTCTGCGGCGGGACTTCTTTCGCTACAATCTATAGGACCCGGGACGGGTGACCGGCTTGTCATGTCTGAGCCAGCGCCGTCAGGGCGGCGGTTTTGGCCTTTTCCACGTCCAGGGCCGTGCCGGTGAAGTGCTCCAGGGCCAGAATGGCCTGGTGGAGGAGCATTCCCATGCCGTTCATGGCGGGGTGGCCCAGCGCCCGGGCCTCCTTGAGCAGCAGGGTCTCGGCGGGGGCATAGATGGCGTCGCACACCGCCGCTCCTTGGGGCAGAGCCTGGAGGAAGGAGAGATCGTCAAACTGAGACCCGGTGCCCTCCATGCCCAGGGAGGTGCAGTTGATGAGCACTTGGCTGTCCGAGACCGCCTGACGGAGGGAGGAACGGTCAAAGCCCGCCGGGGTGAGGGAGGCGGGGGCCATGGCGCACAGCTCCTCGGCCTTGGCGGCGGTGCGGTTGCAGACGGTGACCCTGGCCCCGGCCCCTGCCAGGGCGGCGGCCACGGCCCGGGCGGCCCCGCC
>JAETSR010000068.1 GCA_021769555.1 Clostridiaceae bacterium | reverse complement strand
CGTCACATCCTGGGGCTGAATTCGGTCCCAAGGGTTCGGCTGTTCGCCGATTAAAGTGGCACGCGAGCTGGGTTCAGAACGTCGTGAGACAGTTCGGTCCCTATCTGTTGCGGGCGGAAGAGATTTGAAGGGAGCTGTCCTTAGTACGAGAGGACCGGGATGGACGTACCTCTGGTGCACCAGTTGTCCTGCCAAGGGCATAGCTGGGTAGCTAAGTACGGACGAGATAAACGCTGAAAGCATCTAAGCGTGAAACTCCCCCTAAGATGAGATCTCTCACCTCGAAAGAGGGTAAGGGCCCAGGAAGACTACCTGGTAGATAGGCCGGAGGTGGAAGTGCAGTAATGTATGGAGCTGACCGGTACTAATAGCCCGAGGGCTTGACCTACGAGAAAGCAGGCGAGCCTGAAAGCAGCGTCACATTGTTCGGTTTTGAGGGTGCAGGGAAGCATGCTCAAGGGATTTGCACCTTTAGCTCAGTTGGTAGAGCAACTGACTCTTAATCAGTGGGTCCCCGGTTCGAGTCCGTGAAGGTGCACCATGGCCCGTTGGTCAAGTGGTTAAGACAGCGGCCTCTCACGCCGTTAACATCGGTTCGAATCCGGTACGGGTCACCAGACTTTTCAAGGGCGAAAGTTCTTGACAAGGGAAGCGAAATACAATATAATACAGTTTGTTCTCCGGCAAGACCGGATGACATAGAGTTGGTGCTGATTAGGGCGAGGGTCCACCCGTTCCCATTCCGAACACGGCAGTTAAGCTCGTTCCTGCTGACAATACTTGGCTGGTGACGGCCCGGGAAGATAGGTAGCGCCAACACAGGCTCTTGTTTTTAACAAGGGCCTGCCACATTCCTCCATAGCTCAGTCGGTAGAGCACGCGGCTGTTAACCGCGGTGTCGTTGGTTCGAGTCCAACTGGGGGAGCCAAGTATTGCCGCCACTCGGCGTGGCGGCAATACTTCTCTTGAAGGAAATGCCGATACGGGCCTTTAGCTCAGTTGGTTAGAGCAGCTGGCTCATAACCGGCCGGTCCCGGGTTCGAATCCCTGAAGGCCCACCA
>JAETSR010000004.1 GCA_021769555.1 Clostridiaceae bacterium | reverse complement strand
CGCTGGTTTCTGCCGCCCGGATGGAGCGGGGGATGATAGTGTCGAAGATTCTCAACTGACTACCGTATGAATTTCTCAGCAGCTCTACAATCTCTTGAGAGTATGTAGTCCGCATATCAGCCATGGTGACAAGAATACCGCTGATGGTAAGGCTTGGGTTGATTTGACGTTTTACCCTGCCGATGGTCCTCATAAGCTGTTCCATGCCTTTTAGGGACAGGTAGTGGGCCATCATGGGGATGATAAGCGTATCGGCGGCTGATAGGGCGTTGATGGTCAGCATACCAAGAGAGGGGCAGCAGTCCAGAAGAATAATGTCGTACTGGTCCCGGATGGTGTTTAGGTACTCGCGCAGGATGGTTTCCCGGCTCATGATGTTTACCAGAGTGACTTCCGTAGCCGCAAGGTCGATGTTGGCTGGGAGAAGGTCTACGCCTTCCTGGTGGTGAATGATTCCCTCGCCGGAGAGCAGGGGCTTGTCCTCTATGACCCTGCCCAGCACCGTGGAGAGGGTTTCCTCTAACTGGTCCGGGTGCTGGTAGCCCAGGCTGGCGGTCAAAGAGCCACTACGACGCTGGCTTCACCCTCCGCACCTACACCCACGCCACCCGGCAAAAACAGGAACAAGCCGCCGAAAAGATGGGAAATTTTATGGACAAAGTCATGTGAAAGTGGGTCAGCAAGCCAAAACGGCTGGAACTTCCTCCCTGGAAGTATCCAGCCGTTTCCGCTTATTTCCGCGTGTGGGTCAGGATGTGGGTCAACAACCATTTCGAGGGCTTTTTCAGGCAAAGCAAAAACCCCGCAGACCGCAGTCATACGGGGGTTTTGTGGAGCTGCTATCCAGATTCGAACTGGAGACCTCATCCTTACCAACACACTGGGATATGTCCAAACGGTGCTATCCGGCACTGTTTGGGCATTTTTTGTGCCCATACGGGTGGTCTCTAGCAGTATTTCTCCCACTGTTTCCACACAGTTTTTCCGCGTGTGGGTCAAGCGGCAGAACGGCACCGAGCACTTCTCAAAATTTGCGCCGCTTAACAAAGAAAAACCCTATCATTTCTCTGCGGCAAACACTACGGTGCGTTCAATAATCCTTTTGTGCTCTCATACAATTCCCGGAACCGCCATCGGTTTTCCTCGTAAAGCGCAGTGTGGTCTGGGATCGGTGTGGCTCCCGTTTCCTTCAGCTTGACAATTTCCTCTACCGCCTGGGCAGTGTCTTTGTACCATCCCATCCCGACTGCCGCCATCATGGCCGCGCCGGTGCAGGCTTCCTCGGTAGTTTCCGTAGTGTAGACGGGCAAGCCAAACATATCCGCCAAAATTTGCCGCCAGAGCTGTCCTTTCGCGCCGCCCCCTGAGGCGATGAGCCGGGAAACCGGCAAACCAAGCTGCTTCATGATCTCCATGCACTCATATAGGTTATAAGCGACCCCTTCCATCACCGCGCGGATGAGATGCCCCTGCCCGTGTTTCATGGCCAATCCAAAGAAGATGCCCTTCGCGTCCGGGTCCAGATGGGGGTTGCGCTCCCCGGCAAGGTAAGGGAGGAAGAGCAGGCCCTCCGAGCCTGCGGGGACGGCTTCAGCAGGCTTGAGGAACGTTTCAAAATCGGCCTGATTTTGCAGCGCCTGGCCTTTCAGCCAGTTCAAGGCGCTGCCGCCGTTGAGAGTGCCGCATTGCAAATACCAGGTGTCTTTTGCGGCGTGGCAAAAAGTCTGTGGGCGCAGCTTCTCATCGTAAACAGGGCAGTCCGCAGCCGCCAGGATTTGCGCGCCCGTACCGATATTGCAGGCGTAAGACCCCGGGAAAATCACGCCGTTTCCCACCATCTGCATGGCGGAATCCGCCCCTCCGGCTGCTATAGGCGTTCCCGGTAAAAGTCCAGTCTCAGCTGCCGCAAGAGGTGTTGTTTTCCCGCACATATCCCAGGGCTTCGCCACAGGAGGAAAGATGACCGGGTCAATGCCCAGCTTTTCCAGCAGTTCACTGCACCAGCGCCTTTCCGCTACGGAAAAGGCCATGGATGCGGAGGCATCCGTTTCGTCAGTAAAGACCTCCCCACACAGCCGGTACCGCAGGTAATCCTTAGGCAGCATGACCCAGTGGATTTTCTCAAGCAAAGCAGGTTCATGCCGTTTCAGCCAGAACAGCGTGCATACCAGCGTGCCGGGGATCGGGCGGTTCATCAGCAGCCTGCTAAGGCCATGTTCCTCCATCATTTTGTGGATTTCCGCGCTTTCCGGCCCAGAGCGCTGATCCATCCATATGATGGCGGGACAGACGGGTTTTCCGTCTTTATCTAGCGCTGCCAGCCCGTGCATCTGCCCGGAAAACCCAATCCCCTTGACCTGCCCGCCTGTCACGCCGCAGACACGCAGGACTTCCGCTACAGCGGCCTTGGCAGCTTCCCACCATTCCTCCGGGTCCTGCTCCGCCCAGCCCAGGGCGGGGATGGATATGCCATATTTCTTGCCGACAGCGCCTGCCAGCTTGCCAGAGCGCTCCAATAGCGCCGCCTTGACAGAGGACGTACCTATATCAAGGCCCATTGTGTATTCCATAGAAAGCCCCTTTTTTGATTGTGGATTTTATAATATCATAGCACATTTTGGACTTCTTTGCAACTTCTGCCACGGCAGTCAGAATACGAATTGTCCCTATCATAGGTGTGAGAAACAATCCGAAACTGATCTACCGGCTAAAGGAGTCTAGCGCGGTGTTCTACAAGGAAATCATCGAGCCGATGTTCCCTTTCCTCTGTTCCCTGCTGACCTGGATTCGGTATTAATATTTGAGCCGCTAAACAAAGAAAAGCACTTTACGATTCCGCCAGCCACTCCTTGAACTCCTCAAAGGTCACTTTGCCTGCGGCACATTCGTCACGCTTACCCTTCGCCGTGGCGCTCCAAGCATAGAACGCGCCGGGGCTTATCTTCCCCGCTTTTATCCAGTTGAAACGCTTTTTGTACTCCCTCCGGTACTCCTTGAAAAGCTCGTCAGAATTTTTCTTCTCCGCCCAGCGCTTGACTGCACCCACCTCTCTGCAGGTGTGTCCATTCTCGTCAACGGTCAGATTGCAGAACTCCGCCGTGTTGCGCCGGGGAATCGCAAAATACTTGCCGCAGTAGGAGCAAATACGCATACGCTGTTCTCGCTTGACGCACTCGCGCATGGAGAACTCTACCAGGTCGGAGAGGGAGGTTGGGTGCAGCACTTCGGCAAAAGTACCGTTGCCAGTTCGCTCGTAGGTAGTGGAAATTGGCCTGAACTGGTAGGCATAAAGCGGGTTCCGTTTCTCTTTGTCGAGATACGCTTGCAGCTTTTCATGAACAGGTTTCTTCTTACCATCGTCGATGTCCAGCACGTCCTCAAACAAGCGCATAATCTGTTTTTGGAGTGTATCGAGGTCGCTGGGGATGTGCCGCAGCTGCTTGTGAGGAAGAATATCGTACACGTCCGCGTCATGGTGATGGTCCATATAACGGAACCGTGACTGCCAGTCGAGACGCAGAAATTCGAAGTAGATGTGTTTCTTCGCAAGCTCCTCCAGAGTGCTCAACACAGCAGCCCGCGAGTCAAAGTCGCGTTCCCGATAGAAATTCAGCAGGGCCTTGTCCATTCGCTTGAACAAATCTTCCATCGGCCAGATGTCCAAGTAGGTAAACCGCAGAAGGCTTTCCAGAAATGGAAAGTTTTTTTCCTTTGTGTGCGAGCGTTCAAACGTCAAATCCTTGTAGACGAAGTACTCGCGGCCATCTTCAAAGTAGGTGTAGAACAGGTAGTCAGCCATTCCGGTTACGCTCCTTTTGGGAATTAAAAATATTTTTGAAATTGTCCTTGACAAATGAATTGCCATGTGTTACCATATGACAGTTGGCAAATCAAACTCTGTTTAAGAATTAGTCTACAACAGATGAGCAAGAAAGTCAAGACATTTCTTTAGGAGGTGCGGAGTGGTTCAATCAAAGTTCAAAAGCTATGACGAACTGCCACTGTTTCTCAATGCGAAAACAGTGGCAGAAGTCTTGGGAATCTCTATGGCTGGGGCGTATGAGTTACTGCATCAGGAGGACTTTCCTGTGCTGAGAATCGGTTCGCGCTTGGTGGTTCCTAAGGAGAAATTTCTTTCGTGGGTCGAGAATCAGACAGGAGGTAATGCGATATGAGTAATTTCTTGAGAGCGTCATGCAGCGGAGCGAAGAACTTCTTTCCTCTTCCTAATGCAATTTTCGGTTTAGGATTGTCAGCGGGCGAACTGGCTGTCTACGCCTACCTCATGTACTGTGAGGACAGGAAGTCGCACAAATGCTGGCCCAGCTACAAAACCATTGGCAGGGCCGTGGGCATGAGTGAGAACACAGTGAGAAAGTATGTGCGGGAGTTGGAGTACAAAACTTTGATTCTCACGGAGCCTACAAAGTACGAATCTGAGAGCGGTAAGGTTCGCAATGGCAACTTGGTTTTCACGGTCCTCCCCATTCAGGGAGCAATCAAGTACCACAACGAGTACCAGGTATCAAGGTAGGTGTTTGTGGCCCTTGTGAGGGCTGTGTCAGGCGATTTAGGCCGGTGGTCGAGAGTGTAAGCGACCACCGGCCCAGAACGCCGGTTTGGGGCATTTGTGGCGATTTGTGAGGGCAGCAGCCGTTAGAGTAGAGAAGGTACGGATATGCAGGATTATGGAAGAATATCCGGCCCCAAAGGGCGCAGAAAACGGTCAAAAAGACAAGCAGGTTAAAGCGCGGGGTCTACCGCGCGGTTCACATCGTCCGGCAGAGCCGGTCGTTAGGGAAAAAACAGGGATTACTGGCCTCTGAAATCAGGGGTCGGTCGGAAAGGAGCGCTTTTGAGCGAGAAAAAGCAAAAATATGCGTACTGGATGCGGCCATCAATGGTCGCGGAGATTGAGGAAATGCTGCCGGGGGCGAATGCTACCTCTAAAGGGGACTTTGTTTGCAAGGCGGTGGAGTTCTACATTGGTTACCTCAGGCAGCAGAAAAACATCAATTTCTTGGCTCCCATGTTGGCAGGAGCAATCAAGAGCGAGGTGCGTTCCCTCGGTAAAGATGTGTGCGAAATGCTGTTCAAGCTGGCAGTAGAGATAGGGATCAACAGCAATATCACGGCGGCGGTCAATGATATTTCTGATGAATCTCTGAGCACTGTACGGCTCAATGTCGCCCAGGAGGTGGCGAGGGTGAATGGCATTTTGACCTTTGAAGATGCCGATGAGTGGCAGAACGGAGGTGACTGATTACGGCGAAAATTATTGTCACCAGCAGATATATGCGGAACTCTCCAAAACGGTCGGCGACAAATCTGGTGAAGTATATGGGCACCCGCGAGGGGGTGGAGAGGGTGGCTGAGGGTATTGATAACTCTCCGGCCACCGTTCGCCAGCAGAGATTGGTGGTAGAAATCATCAAGTTTGACCCATCAGCTAAAGATTATGGCGAGTACCATGACTACGAAATCACTCCAAGCAAGAGCAATGCCAGCGAGTTCATCGATGCTTTTATCGAGCGCAACGCCGACCGTATCGGTGAGCTGGATAAGCTGGTAAGCTACATGGCAGAGCGCCCTGGAGTGGAAAAGCTGGGACCTCATGGGCTGTTCAGCCAGACCGACGACAAGATTGATTTAGACTCCGTTGCCGAGGAAGTAGGCCAGCACAAGGGGATCATCTGGACACACGTCATCAGTCTACACCGCGAGGATGCGGAACGGTTGGGTTATAACAACGCCGAGGCGTGGCATGAATTGGTGCGGAGAAATGTCACCGAGTTAGCCGAGGCTCAGAAAATTGACATCAGTAGTCTGCAATGGTACGGAGCGTTTCACAACACCACGCACCATCCCCATATGCACTTGCTGGTCTATTCCAAGGACACAAAGCAGGGTTGGCTGACGAAAAAAGGGATTGCGGAATTGCGAAGTGCGCTAGGTAACGACATCTTTCGGATGGAGCAGTACAAGCTGTTCACGATGGAAACAGATCTCCGCGACCGGCTGAAGAAGGAGAGCCAGGAGGAAATTGAAAAGCTGCTTGCTAAAATCCGCGACTCATATGCGCCCACTTCAGAAATAGACATGCTATTTTTGAAACTGGCTTCACAGCTAAAGACCTGCAAAGGGCGAAAGCAGTATGGTTATCTGCCGAAAGATGTCAAGGATACCGTCAAGGAAATTGTAGCTGAGCTTGCAAAAGACGAGGGCATTGCACGGCTTAATTCTGAGTGGAACAAGGTCAATAGAGAGAAATTATCACTGTATTTTGAGAAGAAAGAGCCAGATATTTCTCTGGAGAACAACCCGGAGTTCAGCAGTATCAAGAACGTGATTGTCAGGAGTGCGGCGCTGGCTATGAGGATAATAGAGTCAGAACCCACGCACAGTTACGACGTAGGGTCAGCAATGAGGTCAGTGGTCAGCGCGCTATGCAAGATAATTTCAAAGAGCTATGACAAGAAAATTGCTCGGCTGAACACTCAGATTGACAGTAAACTCAGGAGTAAAATCGAACAAAAGAAGGCGGCGCATGGGCTGAAAATAGAGCGTGGTGTTCAGCAGGACATGGATGACGATGAGGCTTTTGGGATGAGGATATAGCCCTCAAATATTGCGGCGCATAAACAAAGAGGACGGTTTTGGGCGAAACCAGAAAAAGTAAGAAAAATGTCAGTGGACATATGCAGGTACTATGTGGTAGTGTTTGTAGTCAGAAAGGGGGCCAAGACATGGCAAAGAAACGAGCAAACGGCGAAGGAAATATACGCAAGCGGAAAGACGGTCGCTGGGAGGGGCGCTACACGGCTGGCTACGACCCGGCCACTGGTAAGCGCATCATCAAAAATGTGCTGGGTAAAACGCAGACAGAGGTCAAGGAGAAGCTGGCCCTGGCGATGGACAGCACCAAAGACCTGGACGTAGCCCGCATGGACGATTACACGGTTGCGGCATGGCTGGCAGAATGGTACGAAATCTACGCCCAGCCTAACATTCGGCTGGCTACGGCAGAGCGGTACAAAATGATGATAGACATTTACACGGTGCCCCGTATCGGCGGCATCAAGTTGGCAAAGCTGACCGCCCACGACCTGCAAAAGCTCTACAAGGATTTGCAAGAGAACGGTCGGGTACGGCCCACCAAAAAGGGCGGCAAGGGGTTGAGCAGCACCACCGTGCGCAGCCTGCACCTGATGCTCCACAGCGCCTTTGACCGGGCGGTGAAGGAACGACTAATCATGCGGAACCCTACCGAGGACTGCATCGCACCGAAGGCCCGGAAGGTCGAGATGAATATTTTGCAGCCGGAGGACATCAGCGCCTATCTCAAGGCGGCAGACGAGTGCGGCCTCCTGCCGATGTTCTTCCTGGAGCTGGTCAGTGGCTTGCGAAAGGGCGAACTGACTGCTCTCCTCTGGTCAGACCTTGATACAGAGAACAAGACAATCTCGGTAAGCAAACAGTATGTGCGTAACCCAAACGGAGAGTTGGTGTTGTCAAGGCCTAAGACGGAAAATTCGGTGCGGCTGGTGTCCATACCGCAAGAGGCTGTTGACCTACTGACCGCTGAACATGGAAAACATCCTACCAACCCCTATATGTTCCCCTCGCCCAAGACAGGCGAGATGTACCACCCTGATTCAATCGTGAATCTCCACAAGAAAATATTAAAAAGTGCCGGATTAGGTCATCTGAAATTTCACGAGTTATGTCACACTTTTGCCACGACAGCATTACAAAATGGTGTTAATGTGAAAACCGTCAGCAGTATGCTGGGTCATTACGATACCGGTTTTACGCTGAGAACCTACACCCACGCCACCCGCCAAAAGCAGGAGCAAGCCGCAGAGAAGATGGGGAATTTTATGAACCAGGTCAGATAAAAGTGGGTCAAGAACGGCAAAACGGCTGGAACTTCCTCCCCAGAAGCATCCAGCCGTTTCCAGTCCTATCCGCGTGTGGGTCACGGTGTGGGTCAAGCACGATTTTTGAGGCTTTCTCAAACAAAGCAAAAACCCCGCAGACCGCAGTCTTACGGGGTTTTTGTGGAGCTGCTATCCAGATTCGAACTGGAGACCTCATCCTTACCAAGGATGCGCTCTACCGCCTGAGCCATAGCAGCATATGAGTTCACCTGCGGTGAACCCAAGTTCACTCCGCTTCGCTCTGTGAACTCAATGAGTCTGCTTCGCAAACTCTGGTTCGCTTTCATCACTGTTCAGCGAACTTTTGGCGACCCGGAACGGGCTCGAACCGTCGACCTCTAGCGTGACAGGCTAGCGTTCTAACCAACTGAACTACCGGGCCATACGACCTTCTCAACCGGGCGTTCTGCTGAACGACCTCGGTTATTATACTGCATTTCGGGCCGTTTGTCAAGAGGTTAATTCGATTTTTTCCGGGGTTTTTTGTTTCTATACGATGGCGTTCTCGCCCTCGTGCTTGAGGTACCGGCGGATGGAGATAACGCCGCCCATTATGCCGAAGAGCATGCCCACGAGCACGTAGCCCAGGTACAGGGTCAGGGCGTAGGGGCGGATGTCGATGATGTTCAAGAACTTAACTATGCCGTAGACTACCTCGACGGCCTTGTCGTAGCCGAAGTAGAGCACCGTGGCGGAAATCAGGCCGGAGAGCACGCCTATGAGCACGCCCTCCACTATGAAGGGTATGCGCACAAAGCCGTTTGTGGCCCCCACGGACTTCATAATGTTTATCTCCATGCGCCGGGAGAAAATGGTCACTTTAAGGGTGTTGGAGATTATAAAGAGGGACACCAGGCCCAGCACTATCAGTATGGCGAGGCTCACGTACCTTACCAGCCGGTCGAGGTCGTTGAGCTTGCCCACCACACTGCTTATGTCGTCGGTCTTATCTACGCCCTCAATGGCCGTGAGCTCCGCGATGGTCTCCTTATACTTTCTCAGGTCTGAAATGGAGATAGTATACGCGTCGGGCAGGGGGTTATCGTCGCTTATGGCGGCTATGAGGTCGCTGTCGTGCTCGGAGTCCATGCTGCCTATGACGCCCTTGAGGCCGTCCTCCTTGGGCACGAAGGTGCACTCGCTCACGTTGTCCAGGGCCCGTATCTGCTCGCCCACCTGCACCGCAGTCAGGGACGGCAGGCCGTTGTCCAAAAACACCGTGATGGTGTTCTGCCCCTCTATGCCCTTCATGCTGGAGCTGAGGTTTATAGAGATAAGCCCCGCCATGCCTGTCATGAGAAGACAGGATATGAGCACGCATATGGAGGCTATGCTCATGGTGCGGTTCTTCCAAAGGCCCTTTATGCCCTCCTTGAAAAGATATCCTATACTGTGAAAGCTCATACGCTCACCTCCTGCGAAGGACCTGCGGGGGCACGTCCTCGGCCTCGTCTATGTCAATGGGCGGCTCCTCCTCATACTCCCCGTCCTCGGAGAGCACCTCCAGAAGGGTGGGCTCATCGTTGAACCGGTCCCGGGCCTCCTCGTCATAGTCGGTCATATACTCAAGCATTTCCGCGCGCTCATCCGAAGGCGCGGGCTCTGTCTCCTGCGGCTCCGTCTCCTCGAAGCGCCCCTCGGCGTTATCATACTCCTCATAGTCGGAGTCCGCCTGCATACGAGCCTCCTGGCGGGCGGCGTACTCCTCGGGGGGAGCGTAGCTGTCGGCCATATCGTTGGTGTCGGCCACTATCCGGCCGCTATGTATCTGTATAATGCGCTTGTGGAAATGCTTCACAAGGGAGTGCTCGTGGGTCACCATCAGCACGGTGGTGCCCCGGCGGTTTATCTCGTTTAAAAGGTCCACTATCTCGAAGGACAGTGCCGGGTCGATATTGCCCGTGGGCTCGTCGGCGATTATCATCTCTGGGTTGTTCACAAGGGCCCTGGCAAGGCCCACCCTCTGGCGCTCGCCGCCGGAGAGCTCGGTGGGGTAGTGCTTGGCCTTATGCTGCAGGCCCACGAGGCTGAGCATATAGGGCACACGCTTCTTTATGGACTTCCCCGAAGCGCCCACGACGCGCATGGCGAAGGCCACGTTGTCATAGACGGTCATATGGTCTATAAGCCTGAAGTCCTGGAACACCATGCCCATCTTCCTGCGCACATAGGGTATCCTGCCCTTGCGCAGATGGGAGATATCCTGGCCGTCCACTATTATCTGGCCGGAGCTTGGCCGCTCCTCGCAGGTTATGAGCTTTAAGAACGTGCTCTTGCCGGCCCCCGAGGAGCCCACTATAAACACGAACTCCCCTTTGGGGACCTTCAGGTTTATGTCGTGGAGGGCCTCGGTGCCGTTATTGTACACTTTGGAAACGTTGACAAACTCTATCAATAGAAAAACACCTCACAAATTTTCCGGGGCAGTATCAGTACTTGCTGGCGGCGTTATTGTCCAGGTATTTCTTCACCATCAGGGCCACCTTGAAGACGATGGCGTCCTCGAACTCGCGAAGGTCCAGGCCTGTCAGCTTGCGTATCTTCTCAAGCCTGTAGACCAGGGTGTTGCGGTGGACAAAGAGCTTCCTTGAGGTCTCCGAGACGTTCAGGTTGTTCTCGAAGAAGCGCTGGATGGTGAAGAGGGTCTCATGGTCCAGGGTCTCGATGGAGCCCACCTTGAATATCTCCTTTAAGAACATTTCGCAGAGGGTGGTGGGCAGCTGGTAGATAAGCCTTGCTATCCCCAGGTTATTATAACTGACGATATCCCGGGCCGTGTCGAAGACCTTGCCCACCTCAAGGGCGGTCTGGGCCTCCTTGAAGGAGCGGGCCAGCTCCTTGATGTTGTTCACGACGGTGCCTATGCCCACGCAGCACTGGGTGTAGAACTCCCCTGTGAGGGTGTCCACAATGGACCGGGCCAGCTTGTCGATGTCCTTCTCGGTTATCTCCGGGCGTATCTCCTTTACAAGGGCGATGTCCGTCTCGTTGATATTTATGATAAAGTCCTTGGACTTGTCCGGAAACAGGTTCTGTAAAATCTCGAAGGAGGATATCTCGTTCTTGTCCCCCACCTTTATCAGCAGGCAGACCCTCTGCACCTCGGGCTCGAAGTGCAGCTCATGGCTCTTGATATAGATATCCCCGGGCAGGATATTGTCAAGTATGACGTTCTTGATAAAATTGCTGCGGTCGTACTTCTCGTCGTAATAGGCCTTGATATTGTCCATGGCTATGCCGAGGATACGCACGTACCTTCTTGCGTCCGGGTCCGCGCCGGAGACAAAGGCGGCGTAGGAGGGGTTCTGCCTGGGGCCGAAGGGCTTGAAGGTGCACTCCTCGGCGACGAACACGTCCTCGGAAGCCATTGCGTCGATGGCGGCCTCCTCGAAAATATCGCCCACCCGGCTCAGGTCGCTGCAGGCAATGATGATGGAGGACTCGTCGATAACGCCGATAGTGCGGTCTATAGCTTCGCTCATTTGATGGATGATACCCTGGAATAATCTGTTAGACATAAGCTTCTCCTCTCAAAGCTGGGATTTTTCGCGGAGCCGGTGCTCAGCGGATACTCTCACTCTATTTTACATAAAGTGAAGGAGAATTTCAACCTTTTTTTCGTATTTTTGAAAAGATAGGGCAGATATTTCTGGCAAAACTGTGCTTTTTAGGCGGGACGCCGTCATTTTTTCCCGGAATGCCTCCCGCCGGGATTTTCCTCCCGCTTTCTCAAAAACCCTATTAGTTCTACCGCTCCCCATATGCCCGCGGTTAAAATCACCGCCAGGGCCAGCATATCCGCCTTGCCGCCGCTTTTCTTCTGCACCGTTACCACCTCCGTCAGGGGCTGCCCGCAGCTGCCGCCCCCTGTTCCGGATATCTCCCCCGGGGCGGGCGCCGGCGCAGGGCTTATTGCAGGCTTGGGGGTATTTGCCGGCTTGAGAGAGGCCGTAGGCTTTGGGGTCTTGCCGGGCTTGGGCGAGGCTGTGGGCTTGGGGGTGCCGGTGGGCTTAGGCGATGCAGTGGGCTTTGGAGTCTTCTCCGGCTTGGGGCTGGCTGTGGGCTTCGGGGTTGGGGAAGGCTTAGGGGTGGCTGTAGGCTTAGGGGTGGCTGTAGGCTTAGGGGTGGCGGTGGGTTTGGGGGTGGGCGCGGCATATTTTCCCCTGTAGACGTTCACCTGGTACACCCTCTTGGTAACGCCGTCCTCCGCCGTCACTGTCAGTCTGAAGGGCGTGGTGCTGCCGCCCGAGCCCAGGTTCTTTCTGTTCACGCTCACCTTCGCCCCGGGAGAAGCGGACAGCCCAAAGCTCATCTCTGAGACCTCATAGGGCACAGACAGGCTGTACTCGGTGATATCCGGTGAAAACTCCGGCTCAAGGCTGCCCGAGGCGGGCCTGAGCGTCAAGAGCAGGGCCTCGCTGCCGGGCAGGGGCCCGCCGTTCACATAAGCCGGCGGCACATCGGGCAGGGTGCCCGTGGAGGTGACAATGCTCTCTATCCTCACCTCCACCTTGACGCCGCTCATATCCGCGCCTTTTTTGGCCCTGAACTCAAAGCTTATCCTCTCAAAGCCGCCGTTTTCCCAGGAGGAGTACACCGTGCGAAGGGTTCCCCCGTCAACGCTGCTCACCGCAAAGCCTCCCGTGACCTCCGGGGTGCTCTCAAAGTCTATCCTCTCCGGGTCGAAGGCCAGCCGGAACTCGCAGGCGTCCACCCAGCCGCCGGCGCCGTCGTAGCTGACCTCTATGCCCAGCCTGCCGTCCGCGGCGCTGCCTGATATGGCGAAGCCGGCTGCACGGGCGGCCGCAGGCATTATGCAAAGGAGGGCAAGGGCTGTGAGCAGGGCTGATATCCAGCGCACCATACAACCTCCCCCTCCCGCCGGCAAATTATGGCTCATTCTACCATACACAGGGGGCGCGCGGCTATGGGCGCACTGTTAAAGTAAAGCATTGTCGCGGCAGATACAGATATATACATGCCCGGCGCAATAAATTTTGCCTTTTTTCTCCCTTAGGTTGACTTGGAGGGCCGGGAGAGTGTATAATTATATTGTATGCAGAAAAGAACACGGATAGGGAGGCATGAATATGGCAAACTGGAAGGACTACGCAAAGGACCTTGCCTCTGGGCTCAGGCAGGGGCACAGGCACATGGCGCTGCTCAACCGTCTTCGCACCGTTATCCGCTGCCAGGAGCGGGCCGCCGAGCGGGAGTATCTCGCCCTGGGGCGGTACTACTATAACGCCCTGAGGGATGAGGAGAACCGGATAGCCGAGGACCACTGCAAAAGGCTCGACGGTATAAACGCCCTGCTGGACAGCACCCTTGAGGCCCTGGAAAAGGAGGTCAGGAAGGATGAGCCGTGCGCTTCATGCACCGGCGCCGCATGCGGCGGGGACGGCACCATCTTCCATTTCGGCGGCGGCCCCTTTGAGATAACCGTCAAAAGGGACGTGGTGTACCACCCTGAGGACGAGGATATCCCGGAGATTGAGGAGATAGATTTGGACGGCGTTGAGAGCTTTGACCACGACCCCATGCCCGAGGACTTTAAGCCCCGCCCTGAGGAGGCCGGAACAGAGGAAGAAAAGCCCGAGTTCAAGGGCGCGGAGCTCACTGAAAACGACAGCCTGCCCTTTGAGGGCTAGGCGCGGGGGGATTAGGGAATGTCAACGGAGATAGTAAAGGACATCGTCTGCCCCCAGTGCGGCGAGTCCCAGAAGTATAAGCTCTTCTCCAGCGTCAACTCCAGGGAGAACCCGGAGCTCAGGCAGGCCATACTGGAAGAAACCCTTTTCGACTGGCGCTGCAGGCGCTGCAATTACTTTGCGGCCATGGCCTACCCCTTCGTGTATATAGACAACGAGGCGGGCTTCGTGGTATGTACGGCCCCCGGTGGCAGCGGCAGCACTGTTGAGGCCACGCCGGTGCTGGGCAGCTATGTGAAGCGCAGGGTGAAGAATCTGGCTGAGCTCAAGGAGAAGCTGCTCATTTTCGACAGCAAGCTGGACGATGTGGCTGTGGAGCTTGTGAAGAACGCCCTGTGCACCATCATAAAGCGGAGCTATAACAACGTCCGGCTGCACGCCTATTTCAGCCGGATGGAGGATGAGAAGCTGGAATTTGCCATTTATCTTCCCAGGAAGCCCGAGCCTGTGTACCACTCCACCAGGATAGAGGTATACGCCCAGTCCCAGGAGGTGCTGCGCACCCTGAACTACTCGGACCCTGAGGATTTTTCAGTGGTGGACGCAAGGCTTGCAAAGCGCATTATCGAGGAGTATCAGAACGCTTAAATATTTCAGCCCGGCAGGGGGAATGGAGCCTGCCGGGCTGTTTTATTCAGCGGTAGATGGGCTGCAGCTGCCTGCCCTTCAGGGCCGCCCTTACCGTCTCCCCCAGAAGGGAAAAATCCGCCACAAGAGAGAAGGGCTTCTTTACGGGGTCGTCCTGGCGAAGGGGCACAAAGTACACATTCTTTGTATTCATAAGCCTCACGGCGTTGGGGCCCGAGGCCGCTATGGCGTCGTTGCTGGCAAGGCAGATTATCACCGGCAGGCCCACCCTTAAAGTGGACTTTACTGCCATAGTCACCGGTGTGTCCGTAATGCCCAAAGCCAGCTTGGACAGGGTGTTGCCCGTGCAGGGGCAGACTATCATGGCGTCAGCTAAATGCTTCGGGCCGATGGGCTCGGCCTCCGCGATGGTGTGGAGCACCTTCTTCCCTGTGAGCTCCTCCGTCTTCTCTATAAAATCCGAAGCCCTGCCGAAGCGGGTGTCAGTTTTGTACACATTATCGGACATCACCGGCAGCAGGCCGTATTCCTCTTTAAGCGCCGCCAGCTGCTCCATCGCCTTATCCAAGGTGCAGAAGGAGCCGCACATGGCGAAACCCAGCGTCTGCAACTAGACCATCTCCTTTCTGTCTTCACTGAGCATATTATAAATCGTCTCCTTTATAAGCTCTCCCGAGGCCTTCGGGGACATGCGCCCGGGTATGGACGGCGCCTGCAATACCCTCAGGCCCAGGCTCCCCGCCTCCTCAAGGTCTATGCCCCCTGGGGCCGAGGCCAGCTCTATTATCATCGCGCCCTCCCTCTGGCTCCTGAGCACCGGCGCGTCCAGCACAAGGGCGGGCACGGTGTTGAATATAATGTCAAAGGGCCTGTCAAGCTCCTTATAGCAAAGGGCCTCGCAGCCTATGGCGCGTATCGCCGTCAGGTCCCGGGCCTTCCTCGCGCTGCAGGAAACCCTTGCCCCCATGCCCCTGAGCATGCCGCAAAGGGCCTTGCCGATTCGCCCAAAGCCCGTTACCAGGCAGGCGCACCCGCAAAGGCTCCCCTCATACTCCTGTATCACAAGGCCCACGGCGCCCTCGGCCGTGAGATAGGCGTTGCCGGTAACGAGCTCCTCCCTGGAGTAGTAGTCCCGGCAGTCTATGCCCCGCCACAGGGGCGACGTGGCCGTGAGCTTACCCATCATGCCGCCGAAGACCCTGCTCTCAAGGAAAAGCCCCGCGAAATCCCCGTCCAGGCGCACCTCGAGGTTCGAGAAGGGGGTGTTAAGGCTGCGCCCGTCCCGGGTGGCGGGCAGGGGCAGTATGATGTTATTGCAGCGCTGTGTGAGGCTGTGCAGGCCGGTCTGCCTGAGCCCGGCCGTGTCCCGGGCGTTCTCAAGGCAGCATATCATCACCTCCCGCCCGTCCCCCTCCATGGACCGGGCCAGATAGACCTGCCGCGCGTCGCCGCCGATTATTCCGAATATATCCTTACTCATATCCTCGCTCCCTCTGCCGGTCCTCTTTGGGGGCTTGCCCCCTGGCCGGGATATTACATAATATGGGGGGCGGGGAAAATCGGTGAATGGACAGGAGAAAAGCCCCGGCGCTGTGCCGGGGCTTTTACTGTATGCTGTCTTTTACGTTTTCGCGAACTGGCTGTTATAGAGCTCCGCGTAGAAGCCCCCCTGCTCCAGAAGGGAGCGGTGGTCCCCCTGCTCGATGATATGCCCGTCCCGCATGACAAGTATCACGTCGGCGTCACGTATGGTAGAGAGGCGGTGGGCCACTATAAAGCTTGTGCGGCCCTTCATCATTTTGGCAAAGGCCTTTTGTATGCGTATCTCCGTGCGGGTGTCGATGGAGGAGGTGGCCTCGTCTAAAATGAGCATGGGCGGCAGGGAGAGCATGACCCTTGCTATGCACAGCAGCTGCTTCTGGCCCTGGCTCAGGCCCCCTAAGTCCTCCCCAATCACCGTTTCGTAGCCCTTTGGCATACGTTTAATGAAGCTGTGGGCATGGGCGGCCTTTGCGGCCTCGACTATCTCCTCAAGGCTGGCGTCCGGCCGGCTGTAGGCGATATTCTCCCGCACGGTGCCGTTTTTCAGCCAGGTGTCCTGGAGCACCATGCCGTAGTTGCGGCGAAGGCTCTTCCGGGTGATATTCCTCACGTCCGTGCCGTCCACGGCTATGCTCCCGGCGGTCACGTCATAAAAGCGCATAAGGAGGTTTATCACCGTGGTCTTCCCGCAGCCGGTGGGGCCCACAAGGGCTATCCGCTGGCCGGGCTTCACATCAAGGGAGAAGTCCTCAATGAGCCGCTGGCCGGGCTTATAGGAGAAGCACACCCCGTCTATGCCCACGGCGCCCACGGCCTCTGTGAGCTCCAGGGCGTCCTCTGCGTCGGGTATCTGGGGCTCCTGCTCAATGAGCTCGAAGACCCTGGCGGCACAGGCCAGGGCGTTTTGGAGCTCTGTCACCACCCCGGATATCTCGTTGAAGGGCTTGGTATAGGAGTTCGCGTAGCTCAGAAAGCAGGTGAGCTGCCCCACGCTCAGCCCGCCCCCCACAACGGAGAGGGCCCCCGCTATCCCCACCCCTGTATACACCAGGGAGTTTACAAAGCGGGTGCTGGGGTTTGTAATCGAGGAGAAGAATATTGCCCTGAGGGAGCAGGCCCGAAGGCGCTCGTTTATCTCCTCAAAGCGCTCCATTGTGCGGCGCTCCCGGCCGAAGGCCTGGACCACCTTCTCATTGCCCACGGTCTCTTCCACAAAGCCGGTCTGCTCCCCGCGCACCCGGGACTGGAGTCGGAACATATTATAGGTGCTCTTAGCTATAAACGCCGCCACAATGAGAGACACAGGCGTTACCAGCAGCACCACAAGGGTAATTGCTATATTCACCGAGAACATAAAGCCCAGGGTGCCCAGTATGGTTATCACCCCGGTGAAAAGCTGGGTGAAGCCCATCAGGAGGCCGTCGGCAAACTGGTCCACGTCGGCTATCAGGCGGCTGACTGTCTCCCCGGCGGGGTGGGAGTCGATATAGCTTAGGGGGAGCCTCTGCAGCTTCTCAAAGGCCTCGTTCCTTATGTCCCTCACCACCCTGTAGGTGACGCGGTTGTTTATCAGGCTCATTACCCACTGGGCAAGGGCCGAAAGACCTATTATCACGCCAATCTGCACAAGTATTCTGAAAATGGCGGCAAAGTCCACGTTCCCGGGGCCGGCGATATGGTCCACAGCCCTGCCGGTCAGAATGGGGATATACAGCGCCGCCGCCACCGAGGCCGCCGCAAGCAGCACCGAGAGGCCCACGAAGAAGCTGTACCGCCTTATATAGCGCAGCACCTTTTTAAGCGTGCCCTTACTGGCCTTCTGCTTCATTTTCTCTCCCCCCTGTCGAATTGGGATTCGTATATCTCCCGGTATACCTCGCAGCTCTCAAGGAGCTCTTTATGCGCGCCCACCCCCACTGTCTGGCCGTTGTCCAGCACTACTATTACATCCGCGTGCTGGATGGACGAAGCCCGCTGGGAGACTGTGAATACCGTTGGACTGTACTCAAGGCGCGCTATGGCCCCTCTGAGCTTCAAATCCGTCGCGAAGTCCAGGGCGCTGGCGCTGTCGTCCAGTATGAGTATATCCGGCTTTCGCACCAGGGCCCGGGCTATGGTGAGCCGCTGGCGCTGGCCCCCGGAGAAATTCCTGCCCCCCTGCTCCACGGGCTCGTCCAGGCCCCTGGGCTTTTCCAGGACAAACTCCTTCGCCTGGGCGGTCTCAAGGGCGTCCCAGAGGTCCTCCTCCGAGGCGTTTTCATTGCCCCAGAGAAGGTTTTCCCGGATTGTGCCCGTAAAGAGCACGGCCTTCTGGGGCACTATGCCCACCCGGCCCCGAAGGGCCCCCAGGTCCCAGCCTTTTACGTCCAGGCCGCCCACCCTTACGCTGCCCCCGGTGGCGTCGTAGAAGCGGGGTATCAGGTTCACAAGGGAGGTTTTGCCGCTGCCGGTGCCGCCAATAATGCCCACGGTGTCCCCGGCCTTCGCAGAGAAGCTTATGCCCGATAGGGACGGCCCTCCCGCCCCGTTATAGGTGAGCTCCACGCTGTCAAATTCCACGCCGGAGCTCTCAGCACTGCGTCCGTCCCGGGGGGCGGTAAGGCTGGGCTCTGTGTCCAGCACGCCGGATATCCTGCCCGCGCAGGCCAGGGCTTTCGAGATATTTATGATAAGGTTTGCGAGCTTCACAAGCTCCACCAGTATCTGGGACATATAGTTCAGCAGGGCCACAACAGCGCCCTGGGTGATTATGGCCGTGTCCACCCGGACGGCCCCTACCCATATGAGCACCACTGTCCCCAGGTTAATGAGGATATAGGTCATTGGGTTCATGAGGGCCGAGACCCGGCCCACGAAGACCTGCAGATGGGTCAGGGCGTTGTTCTCCCGCTGAAATTCCTCTGTCTCTGACTGCTCCCTGCCGAAGGCCCGGACCACCCTCACGCCGGTGAGGTTCTCCCGGGTGGAGCCCAGCACCCTGTCGAGCCCCGCCTGCACCTGCTTGTACCGGGGCATAGTCCAGAGCATGACCCCGAAGACCACTATGGAGAGAAGGGGTATCACGGCGGCGAAGATAAGCGCCGCCTTCCAGTCGATGGTGAAGGCCATCACCATGGCCCCCAGCACCACAAAAGGGGAGCGCAGAAGGAGCCTGAGGGTCAGGTTCACGCCGTTCTGCACCTGGTTTATGTCGCTTGTCATGCGGGTGATGAGGGTAGCGGGGCCCTCCCGGTCCATGTCCGAGAAGCTGAGGCCCTGTATGCGCCCAAAGAGCGCCGACCGGAGCTTCGCGGCAAAGCCTACGGAGGCCTTGGCCGCGAAGTACTGGGCCGTCAGCGAGCAGGCAAGGCCCACTATGCCAAGGCCCACCAGCACCCCGCACATGCGGATTATATACCCCCTGTCGCCGTTTGCAATGCCCGTGTCTATCACCGCGGCCATCACCAACGGCACCATCAGCTCGAAGGAGGCCTCAAGGAGCTTGAACAGGGGCCCAAGCACGCACTCCTTACGGAAGCCTTTCATGTAAATAAGCAGTTTCTTCATGTGTAAGGGTCTCCTTTTCCTCAGTTCACATCCATGATATACACCTGGCAGGGGTTCTGCTCGTCCCATAGGGAGGGAAGGCACTCAAGCTCCATAAAGCCCAGGCTCTGATAGAACAGGTTGGTCCTGTCGTAATCCGGGTATCTGCCCATCTGCACCGTCTTCACCGTAAGGAACCTAAAGCCCCCGGCCTTAGCGTGCCTGTAAAGCTCCCCGAACAGCCCCCGCCCCAGGCCCTTGCGGTGCAGCTCCCGGCGCACGCCCATCACGTGTATCTCCCCGGCATAGGGGCTTGTGGGCTTAAAGGCGATAAAACCCAGGGGATTGCCGCCGTCCATGTCCGCCCAGAGGGGGAGCTCACGGCAGTTTTCAGCGTACTCATTCAAGGACTCCGGGTTCCCGAAGTAGTCGGGCAGGGATTTCAGTATCTCCCAGCAGACATATTCCTTTTTATCTTTTCCAGTTACCTCTGTTATCATGTTCTCCCGATACCTCCAAGCTTATTACACTGAGAGCGCCCCGAAAAGCTCCGGACGCCTGTCCGCCATATAGCCGATGGGCTTTTCGCCGGTAATATCCATCTCCACTGTAAACGCGCCGCGCCTGCCCTGGGTTTCAAGGAGCTCCCTGCCCCTTTCGTCAAAGGCAAAGGCCAGGGGCAGCTCCCCGCAAAAATGGCAGCAGCCTATAACAGGCGTCTCGTTCTCAATAGCCCGGGCTTTTGCAAGGCTTCGCCACTGCTCATACTGCAGCCTATGGTACATCCCGGTGCCGATAATATTCACCATGAGCGCCGGGCCCTCAAGGGCCATAAGGCGGCAGACCTCGGGGAAGTGCAGCTCATAGCATATGGGCACTGCCAGCCTTCCCAGGCTGCTCTGAAGGCAGCGGATTTTATTTCCCGGGCGCTTTTTCTCCCGCTCCGCCGAAGTGAGCACACATTTTGCGTACTCATCGATAACCCTGCCGCTCTCTATCGCCACGGCCTTCTCAAGCTCCCCGTCCCTATAGCCCGAAAGCACCGTCCCGGGCCTGTTTTCCGTCAGCTTCAAAGCAAGCTCAAGGTCTTCTTTTGAGCGCAGGAACCCCTCGGGGAACACAGTTAAATCCGCGTCCTCCTCAAGGAGCGGGGGCAGCTCCTTTCGGGCGGCGAAGCGCTCGGGTACTGTCAGGCATATTTTCATGCTCCCGCCCCCTTAAAGCTTTGTGAGCCTTGCGAAGTTCGCCATGAGCTTCTTTGTCCCGGCCTTGTCAAAGGCTATCTCCAAAAGAGTGTCGTTTGCCATGGGCGCGGCGCTGAGTATGAGCCCGGTGCCGAAGGTCTTGTGCTGAACGCTGTCCCCCACGTTATAGGTCCCGGCGGGGGCGGGCTTATGGGCCGGGGGCGTATAGGCCGGCCTGGACCTTTGAGCCGCCGGGCCCTCCTTCATGCCGCTGCCGAAGGAGAAGCTCACGGGCCCGTAATCCCTTGAGCGGCTGCGCTCAATAAGCTCCTCGGGTATCTCGCCGGCGAAGCGGGATATCCTGTTATGGCTGGTGGAGCCGAATATCATGCGGCTCTCGGCGTTATAGATATAGAGCTCCTCCCTGGCCCTCGTTATAGCCACATAGGCAAGCCTTCTCTCCTCCTCCGCCTCCGAAGGGTCATACAGCACCGAGTTTCCGGGGAAGACCCCCTCCTCCCAGCCGGGCAGGAATACCACCGGGAACTCAAGGCCCTTTGCGGAGTGTATGGTCATGAGCACCGCGGAGTCGGCCTCCTGGTCGTAGTTGTCAATGTCCGTGAACAGGGCCACCTCCTCCAAAAAGCCGGAGAGGCTGGCGTCCTCGCCGTTCTCCTGCTCATAGCGCTGGAGCATGCTCGAGAGCTCCTGCACGTTCTCTATGCGCTCCTCGGCCTTCTCGGGCTCATCCGCGCGCAGGAACATGGTATAGCCTGTCTGCTCCAAGAGCTCGGCGTAGAGCTCGCTGGGGGCCATGCCATCCTCGTTCCTGTCTATGAGCTCCTGCATCATGCGCGAGAACTCCGTGAGCTTCTTTGCGGCGGCCTTGGTGATGGCCGGGTACTCCTCCGGGTGGCTTATGACCTGGAACATGCTCTCCCCAACCTGCTGGCCTATCCCCGCGGCGGTGTCGGCTGTCTTGTCGCCGATGCCTCTTTTTGGGGTGTTCAGTATTCGCCTGAGCCTTATCTCGTCCCCGGGATTGTTTATGACGCTGAGATAGGCAATCATGTCCCGGACCTCTTTCCTGTCAAAAAAGCGGGTGCCGCCGATTATCCTGTGGGGCACGCCGGACTTTGCGAACATCCTCTCGAAGGTGAGGGATTGGGAGTTCATGCGGTACAGCACGGCGTAGTCTGAGAATTTCCTACCCTTCGCGACCCCGTCGAGAATCACCCGGGCGACCCTGTCCGCCTCGTCCTGCTCGTTCTCGGCAGTGTGCAGGCGCAGCTTCTCCCCGGGACCGGCGGCGGTCCAGAGGGTCTTGCCCTTGCGCTCTAAATTATGGGCTATGACGGCGTTGGCCGCGTCCAGTATGTTCTGGGTGGAGCGGTAGTTCTGCTCAAGGCGCACCACCATGGCCCCGGGAAAGTCCTGCTCGAAGTTCATGATGTTCTCGATAGTTGCCCCCCGGAACTTATATATGCTCTGGTCGTCGTCGCCCACCACGCAGAGGTTATTGTGCTTTGCGGCTAAAAGGCTCACAAAGCGGTACTGGGCGTGGTTCGTGTCCTGGTACTCGTCCACCATGATATATTTGAACCGGTCCTGGTAGTATTCCAGCACGTCCGGGCACTTCTCGAAAAGCCTCACGGTGTTCACCAGTAAATCGTCGAAGTCCATGGCGTCGGAGTCCGAGAGCCTGCGCTGGTAGGCGAGATAGGCCCTGGCTATCACCTTTAGCCTAAAGTCCGCGCCCGCCTGGGACTCGTACTCCTCCGGGGAGATAAGGCTGTCCTTGGCCCGGGATATCTCCGAGAGTATGGCCTTATGGGAGAGGTTCTTCTCGTTTATCTCAAGGTCCCGCATAACGTCCTTCATGAGCCTGCGGCTGTCGTCGGTATCGTATATTGTGAAATGGGAGCTGTACCCAAGCCGCCCGCCGTCCCGGCGCAGCATTCTGGCGCAGCTTGAGTGGAAGGTGGAGGCCCAGATATCCTGCCCGGGCTCCCCAAGCATTGCCGAGAGGCGGTCCTTGAGCTCCCCCGCCGCCTTATTGGTGAAGGTGATGGCCATTATCCTCCAGGGCATGGGGGCTGATACCGAGAGCCGGGCCCGGGTTATCTCAGAGAGCTCCCCGCCCTCAAGGTAGCTTTTGCAGTTTTCGGCGTCGGCGTCTGTAAACTCCGGCTGTATGAATGTGCTCTCATAGGCCCTGCCGTAGCGCACCAGATTGGCTATGCGGTTCACAAGCACGGTGGTCTTGCCGCTGCCCGCCCCGGCCAGAATCAGCACAGGGCCGTCTGTGTGAAAGACGGCCTGCTGCTGGCGCTCGTTCATCCGGGAGAAGTCCTTTTTCAGCACCCTTCGGCGCAGCTCAAGTATTTCCTCTTTATCAAAACCCATTTTCGCGTTACCTCTCATAGTAAAATTCCAGTCTCATAGATTTTACCATAAGACGGGGTGAAAGGCAACCTTTGAAGAGCAGTTTTAATCTTTCCTGTGAATCAGGGCAATAAGGACAGCCGAGCCTATGAGCGCGAAGGGCGCCGTTCTGATGAACACCCACTCGAAGGCGTGATAGGCCGTGCCCACAATGGCGAGCTCCGGGTCGCTCCAGTCCCAGTCCTGATATGGGCTGCCAAGCACGATAACCACGGCGAATATAACCGTTATCATCACGCACAGGGCTATCAGCGCCCAGGTGAGCGCCCGCCTCCTGTCGGCCCTCCGCCGGGCCAGCTGGTGGTTTATGACTTCGAGCTTCTCTGAGATAGCCTTCAGCTCGTCTGGGCCCGCCTCTTTTACCGTCTCCCCGAGGAGAGTGCTCACAGGGGCCCCGAGGGCGTCTGAGATAGCCATGAGCATGTCGGAGTCTGGGGCCGAGAGGCCCTGCTCCCATTTTGAGACGGTCTGCCGCACCACGTTCAGCTTGGCGGCTAACTCCTCCTGGGAGAGGCCCTTGGATTTTCTGAGGGCTCTGATGTTTTCGTTCAGCATTTGGGGATGACCTCTTTTCTATGAAGTATTTGCCCATATTGTACGGAAAACTGCCCGTTGCCGCAAGCAACGGAGATTAACATTTGGGCTTTTCCCCAAATTAGAAGTAAAAAAGCTCCTCAAATTTCTTGTCAAGGGCAGTGCAGAGTATCAGCGCCAGCTTTGCCGTGGGGCTGAACTGCCCGGTCTCTATGGAGCTTATTGTGTTTCTGGACACGCCCACCAGCTCCGCTAGCTGATTCTGGGAGAGCCCCCGCTCTGTGCGGGCCGCTTTCAGGCGGTTTTTCAGTATCAGCTTATCGTTCATTTAGTAATAAGGCTGTATATGTGGCAGAAGGACATCAGGAGCACCACTATGGTGTAGGCAACGGCAAAAATCAGCTCGTGCCGGCGGCGGAGCCTCACGTACTTCACCCAGAAGTTAGTCATATTGGAGGCGAAGACCAGCGCCCAGAAGCCGTAGTTTATGCCGCCGCCTGAATATATCTGCGCCAGCCAAAAGACCAGCGCGAGGACGACCATCACAAAGGCCGACCACGCGTTCGCCTGCTTCATGACCTCCTGCTCGTAGACGTCCTGGTTCTTATTCTCCCTGCGGCTTTTTTCAAGTATCTCTTCCCTGTTCATATGTGCGCCTCCATATCTTCTTGCCAAGTTTACTTGGTACGAGCCCATTATATCACTGCCAAGTTTACTTGTCAAGATTTTCCGTAATAAAAAATTTGACAAAGCCCATGATATGGTTTACAATACTGGAAAAGGCAAAGGAGCTGACTACTTGAAAAAGCTGAGCACCATAAAGGGCATATTCTTCGACCTTGGCGGGACGCTCATGTACCCGCCCTCGGGGAGCTGGCTCTTCCCTGAGCTCGCCTATAAATACTTCCCCCGGGAGGTAATGGGCAGGCCCGAAAATATAGAGCTCGTGAAGAGGGCAAACGCGGAGCTTGAGTCAAACCACCTTCTCAGCACCACAAAGGAGGAGCACGGGCGCTTCGCCCGGTTCTATGGCGCCCTGGCGGGGAGCCTTCCGGAGCTGGGGCTTACTGACAGGGATATAAGGGAGATAACCGACGATAAGGTATATAATATGTCGAACTTCCGGATTTTCGACGACACCGTTGAAACCCTTGAGGCCCTGCGCGGACGGTATAAGCTCGGGATAATTTCAGACAACTGGCCCTCGGTATGGGACATGCTGGCCCAAATGGGCATAGAGAAATATTTCGACTGTGAGACCTACAGCTTCCGGCTGGGGGTGTTCAAGCCCTCGCCGGCGATGTATCGGGACGCTTTGGAGAAGATGGGCCTGCCCCCGGAGAACACCCTCTTTGTGGACGACCTGCCGGGGAATGTGCTGGGGGCGCAAAAGATGGGCATAAACCCGGTGCTCATACGCCACCCGGTACATATGGCCCTCATGGGCGGCACCCAGCCCGTTGAAGGCGTGCACAGCATAGACCGCATTTCGGGGCTCCTGGATTTGCTGGACTGATTTTTGGAAGGAGAGATTTTCATGGAAAAGCTGCATGATATCAGGGGGATTTTCTTTGACCTGGGGGGCACGCTCATATACCCGCCCTCGGGCAGCTGGATGTTTTCAGAGCTCGCCTACAGGTATTTCCCAAAGGAGAAGCTTGCGGAGCCCTCTGTCCGGGCCGCAATGGACAGGGCGAGCAAAAGGCTGGACGAGCGCCACCTGCTGCACACTACAGACGAGGAGTACGCCCAGTTTTACGAGTATTACAGGGCGGTCTCCGAGGCCCTTCCGGAGCTGGGGCTGACGGACGGGGACCTTCGCACAGTCACCGAGGATAAGGTCTATAATAAGGCTGATAACTACAGGCTGTTTGACAGCAGCGTCGAGACCTTAAAGGCTGTCCGCGGCAGGTACAGGCTGGGGATAATCTCGGACACCTGGCCCTCCATTGTGCCCCTGCTGGAATATCTTGATATATTGAAATACTTCGACTGTGTTACATTCAGCTTCGAGCTGGGCACGTTCAAGCCAGACCAGAGGATGTATCAGGACGCCCTTAGTAAAATGGGCCTGCCCGCTGAAAATACCGTCTTCATCGACGACAGCGCCCGGAACCTGGAAGGGGCAGAAAAAGCCGGGATAAACCCGGTGCTGATAAGGGAAATGCCGGGGATAGAGCCTGTGGAGGGCATAGCGAATATAGACAGGATATCCGGTATCCTGGAGCTTTTGGATATGTGAGGGGGGAACATGCTATGGAAAAGCTGCATGATATCAGGGGGATATTCTTTGACCTGGGCGGCACGCTCCTGTACCCGCCCTCGGGGAGCTTCATGTTTTCGGAGCTGGCAAAAAGATATTTCCCCCCTGAGAAGCTGGACGCCATGCCCCCGGAAAGGGTGAGGGCCGCGAAGGACCGCGCCTACAGGGAGCGCGCCGTGGAGCGAAGCCGGCCGGTGCTCTCCACAGAGGAGGAGTACGACGTCTTCCTCCGGTATTACACCGTGCTTTCAGACGAGCTCGGCCTGGGACTTAAAGGCGAGGAAATAGAAGCCGTCGCCCGGGACAAGGTATATAATAAGGACGGCAATTCCCGGCTGTTCGACGGCGCCGCCGATACGCTGAAGGCCCTGCAGGGCAGGTATAAGCTGGGCATTATCTCCGACACCTGGCCCTCTATCGTGCCCCTGCTTGAGCACCTCGGCATACTAAAATACTTTGACTGCGCCACCTTCAGCTTTGAGCTGGGCGCCCTGAAGCCCGACCCGGGGATGTTCCGGGACGCCCTCTCAAAAATGGGCCTGCCCCCGGAGCAGACGGTGTTCATTGACGATAACCCCAAAAACCTGGCGGGGGCGGCGGCCCTGGGCATTGTCCCGGTGCTGATAAGCGCGGCCCAGTGGTCCCCGCGCCTTGACAGGGACTTTGGCATTGACTATATCCAGGCCGCCGGCGGCATTGCCTCAGCGGAGGCTTCGGGCCCGGATATCAGGCGCATAGATAAAATTTCCGGCCTTTTGGAGCTGCTGTAGATATGGAGGAGAATATGAGCGCATACGAAAAGATAATAAGCTGGGCGGGGGAGGGGCGGGAGCTCACGTGTCCACAGTGGGAGCAGCTTCCCGCCATACCGCTCTACGTGGACCAGGTGCTGCAGTACCTTCGGGACAGCCTGCGGTTCTTCGAGCGGGACGAGGAGGATGTTCTGCTAACGAACTCCATGATAAACAACTATGTGAAAAAGGACGTTCTGCCCCACCCGGAGAAGAAAAAATACAGCCGGGAGCACCTGGCGGCGCTGACGGTGATATGTATGCTCAAGCAGGTCTTAGCCATACAGGACATCGGCACCCTCCTGCAGGGCCGGCCCATGGACCCGGAGCTCTACGGGGCCTTCCTTTCGGCCCACACAGGCGCTGTGCGGGAGACATGCCGGGAGCTTGAGGAGAGCTGCCTGGCCGGGGCGGACCTTCGGCGGGAGGCCCTAAGGCTGGCGGCTGAGGCCAACGCCAAGCGTGCGGCTGCGGAACGGATTCTCTGCGAGCTGGCCGGGGAGGATGTGAACGGCTGAACTTACGTCTTTTTTAGAGGAAATCTGCATAGGGTCCTGCATATAATGGGAGTGCTGACTTCTATACTTATTTGAAAGGGTTTGGTTTTATGTGCGGATTCGCGGGATTTTCCGACTACGACGACAGCCTGCTGGATGAAAAATATCTCTGGATGGCCCTGGCCCGGCGCATGGCCCGGCGGCTCTCCCACAGGGGCCCCGACGACCAGGGGGCCCATGTCTCGGCCCACTGCGCCCTGTCCCATATGCGCCTGGCCGTTATAGACCCCCAGAACGGGAAGCAGCCCATGACGGCCCTGAGGGAGGGGAAGGAGTGCACCATCGCCTATAACGGCGAGCTCTACAACGCCGCGGAGCTCAGGTCCGACCTTGAGAGCCGGGGCTGTGAGTTTTATACCGACTGCGACACGGAAGTGGTCCTGAACGCCTATCTGTGCTACGGCGAGGACTGCCCGGAGAAGCTCAACGGCATTTTCGCCTTCGCCATAGACGACGGCATAAAGGAGCGCACCTTCCTTTGCCGGGACCGCTTCGGGGTGAAGCCCCTGTTCTACACCTTCAAAAACGACAGGCTCGCTTTCTCGTCGGAGATAAAAGGGCTCTTTGAGTTCCCGGGGGTGAACCCGGTGATAGGAAAGGAGGGGCTCTGCGAGATATTCGGCCTTGGTCCCGCCCGCACGCCGGGGCACGGAGTCTTCGAGGGCATAAGGGAGCTCCTGCCCGGGCATTTTGCAGTTTACGACAGGGAGGGCTTCAAGGACCATAAGTACTATGAACTGACCGCCGCCCCCCATACCGAGACCTATGAGGACACCGTGCGCACGGTCCGGGAGCTGCTTGTGGATACCGTAAAGCGCCAGCTCATCTCAGACGTGCCTCTCTGCACATTCCTCTCCGGGGGCCTTGACTCCAGCGTGGTGACGGCCATTGCCTCGAAATATCTGAAGGAGCAGGGCAGGAGCCTTTCCACCTACTCCTTTGAGTTCGAAGGCAACGACCAGTTCTTCACCCCCTCTTCCTTCCAGCCGGACCGGGACCAGGCCTGGGCCCAGCGGGTGAGCGAAGAGCTGGGCACGGAGCATACCACCCTGCTTTGCAATAATGACCAGCTTGCGGACTCCCTCTTTGAGGGGGTCATAGCAAAGGACCTGCCGGGAATGTCGGATATAGATGGCTCCCTCCTGCACTTTTGCAGGCAGGTGAAGAAGAACCATGTGGTGGCCCTGTGCGGGGAGTGCGCCGACGAGATATTCGGGGGGTACCCGTGGTTCCACCGCCGGGAGATGTTCGACGGCACCCACTTCCCCTGGAGCAATAACCTGGACACACGGCAGTCCCTCCTAAAGCCCGATATAGTGGAGCAGCTTGGCATGGAGGAGTACGTAGGCAGGCGGCTCTCGGAGACCCTGGCGGCTGTGCCCGCCCTCAAGGGCGAGACCCCCGAGCAGCAGCGCATGAGGCAGATATCCTATCTGAATATAAGGTGGTTCATGTCCACCCTCCTGGACCGCAAGGACCGCTGCAGCATGGCGAGCGGCCTTGAGGTGCGCGTGCCCTACTGCGACCACAGGATAGCCCAGTATGTGTTTAACGTGCCCTGGGACTTCAAGTGCCCCGGCGGCGTGCCCAAGGGGCTTTTGCGGGACGCGGCCAAGGGCCTGCTCCCCGACGAGATTTTGCAGCGCAAAAAGAGCCCCTACCCCAAGACCCATAACCCCGGCTATGAGCAGATAATGAAGCAGAGGCTCAACTATATCCTCAGGGACAGCCTGCAGCCTATCCACAAGATACTCTCCGAGGAAGCGGCAAGGTCCCTTATGGACCAGAGCTTCGACTACGGCAAGCCCTGGTTCGGCCAGCTTATGGCCGGGCCCCAGATGCTCGCCTATCTCATCCAGATAAACTACTGGCTCCTGCACTATAATATTTATATCGACCTGTAATCTGCCCTAGTCTATCCCGTTCCTGTTCTCCTGCTCAAGCCGCCTGACCTTTACGCTGGCCGACACCTGATACTGGCACTCCTTCATCAGGTCCGGCCAGCTTTCTTTGTTCTCCCGCCAGAACTCCGGCTCCTTTTTGTAAAGGAGGCTGCCGAAGCCGAAAATATCGCACCCGCTCCCTGTCACCGCCCGGTCTATGGCCCCCTGGACCTCGCCCTCCAAAAGCTCTCGGGCGGAGTCCTCTATTTCAGCGTAGGCGTCCGGGGCCTCCATTTCCGCGCGGTCCGCGGAGCTGATGTCCGCGTCCACCTCAAGTTCTATTTTAAAATCTGAGCCGTCTGCGTCTGTTTTCCCGGACACGTCCCGAAGGCTCAGGGTAACCGTGCCGCCGCGGGGTCCGTCCACCGTGAGCTCCCCCGTCTTCAGCCTGTCCATGGCCGCAAGCCAGCCCCTTGTCTCCCTGAGGTCCATAAGGCCCGCCAATTTGCAGCCGCTGAAAAAGCCCGTGGCGAAGACCTCAACGCCCTCCTCCCCCGCCCGGAGCACCGGTAGCACAGGTGATGAGCCCTCCCCCTTCACGGCGTTCACAAAGTCCAGTATCTCCACCTCAGCCGCCTGGCCGTTGTACCGCCCGCCCCGGCCCAGGGCCTGGAGCTGGGACATCTTCATGAGCCTGCCGTCCTTCCCACAGGAGAGCACCTCCTCGGCGGTGGTGAGAGAGAGGAACATCTTCACCGCAGGGCGGGTGTTATAATACCGCACGAAGAAGTCAAGGCAGTCGTCAAGGCCGTTTTCGGCGCAGTCCAGGCCGAAGACCACAAGATAGTTATGGGAGTAGAAGGGCTCCCGGCCGGTGGAAAGGGACAGGTCCGACAGGGCCTGGAGCACAGTCTCCCCCTCGCAGGTGAAGAGCTCCTCACCCTCGTCCCCAGCCGACGCGGACGAGCGCACAGTCACCCTATAGCCCTCTCCGGTCCAGTCCACGCCTATGCCGTGTATGAGCACCCGCTCATAGAGCTCCGGATAATTGCAGCCGGACAGGCTGATACATATCGCGAAAGCCAGCAGGATTACGCCCGCTTTTCTCATTTTTTTGCCCCCTTTCCCCGAATTGCGGCCCCTATAAGGGCCAGAAGCGGCAGCCCCGCCCCCACAGCCGCCGCGCATATGCACAGGGTCCAGGGGTCCAGCAGCCAGCCCTGCACCCCGGAATTTCCCACAGCCAGCCATGCCAGAAGGACCAGCAGCACCCCTGTCACCCATACCGGCCATTTTTTCTCCCGCCCGCCTGAGACAGCCCGGAAGCACACCCGGCAGGCGTACATATCCACCGCCAGCTTGATAATCAGCCCCATTATCCAAACGCCTGTAAACACCGCGTCCAGCCGCTGAAGGGAGCGCACCTCCGTCAGGGACGCCAGCACGTACACAGGGAAATTCTGGGTATAGGCATAGCGCCCCAGGCAGCCGGCTATGAGCAGGATTGTGAGGGACACAAAGGCCGTCACCCCCAGCGCCCACCAGAGAAAGCCCCTCCCCTTTTTCCCCTGAACCTGGGGCAGGAGCACCGCCATGTCCGCGAACAGGGAGGTCCGGGCCAGGAACAGGGCCGTGCCCTTTGCCGTCTGGGAATATCCGTACTGAAAGAGCGGCTCAAGGTTTTTCGGGTCGAAGCGCACGGCCACTATGCCGAACACCAGCCCGCACCCCAGCAGCATTGCGATAAGCACGCACGAGGCGCACCGGGCCGCCGTCTCTATCCCCCTCAACGCGCCGTACAGGGCCACGCCCGTCACTGCCGCCGTCACCATGCCCGCCGAGAAGCCGGGGTTCACCGTGTCCATCAGAAATATCTGGAACAGCGTAAGGGACGAGCTCCCGGCCAGCAGGAAGTAGAGCCAGTAGGCTATGGGCACTATGGCGCCCATTTTACCCATGGAGCCCACCGCCAGCTCCGGCACGCTGCCGCGCCCTTGGCAGAGCCATATAGGCACGGAGATGAGCGCGGCCAGTATCATAGAAATAATGCAGGAAATAATATTGTCCAGTATGCTCTCCCCGCCGGTATACTGGGCGTTGAGGGCTATAGTCACAAGGATATGGGACACGAACATAGCTGTGAAGAACTGTGCAGGGCTTATCTTTGTGCGGACCATTTCTCTTTCCCCCTATTCGCCAATCTCTCTGCTGCCGGGCATGTTTCGGACGTTTGCGCTGCCCTTTGCCAGCCGCCGCCAGCCCGCGCGCACGAATACGTCCCTAAAGGCCAGCCGGCCGTTATACGGCGCCGCGGGCGACATGAGCGGCACGCCGAAGCTGTCTGTTCCGCAGAGGTCCATAAGCAGCAGCACAAGGCCTATCATCACGCCCCATACCCCCAGGAAATTCCCCGCCAGCAGGAAAGCCAGGCGAAGGAGGGCCAGGGGCTCATAGAGCCTCGGCACGGCGTACCCCGCTATGGCCGTGAGGGCCACTACCATCAGGGAGGGCGCGCTCACAAGCCCCGCGGACACCGCCGTATCCCCTACCACAAGGCCGCCCACTATGCTCACCGTGGCGGAGAGGGACCTGGGGGCGCGGAGCCCCGCCTCTCTCAGGACCTCATATAAGAAGTACAGTATCAGGGTCTCGGCCATTACAGGGAACGGCGTCTGGGACTCGGACTCGGATATCTTCAATAAAAGGGCCTCCGGGAGCATTTCCGGGTGGTGGGTGGCGATGGCAACATAGAGCCCGGGCAGGAAGGTGCTCAGAAAGAAGGCGGCGTATTTCAGCCAGCGGATAAACGTGCCGTAGAACGGCCGGGTGAGGTAGTCGTCCAGGGTCTGGAAATTCTCGACGAAAAGAAAGGGGACTATTATGGCGCTGGGGGTGCCCTCCACCAGGATGGCTATGCGCCCCTCCTCAAGCTTTCCGCATACCACGTCCGGGCGCTCGGTCTGCCCCACGCCGCTGAACACCCCGCCCCGCTCCAGGAAGCTGGTAAGGTAGCCGGCCCCCAGTGTAGTGTCCAGGGTGCAGCTTTTCAGGCGCTCCTTCACCTTCGCGAGTATCTCCGGGCTGGCCACGCCCTCAAGGTAGCATATAGCCAGGGGGGTATGGCTCCGGCTCCCCGCCTCGGCCTTTTCAAATTTCAGGGAGGAGGTCTTCATCCGCCGGCGTATCATCGCCATATTGTTCTGATAGCTCTCGTTAAAGCCGTCCTTGGCTCCCCTCTGCATGACCTCGTTCTGTGGCTCGTCCGGGCCCCGGCTCTCGAAGCCCTGGACGCCGAAGACAAGGGCCTCCTCGCAGCCGTCTATTATGAGCACCGCAAAGCCGCTCATCAGAAGGAGCAGTATCTGGTCCATTTTCGTCTCGCGCTTCTGCTCAACGGCCCCGAGCACCGCCCGCTCGATGTGCATGAGTTGCTCTGTCCCCCGCCCGGGGAGCTCTTCCGCCTCCATCAGGGGGTTCAGTATGCTCAGGGTGATGGTCTGCTTGCTCACAAGGCCGTCCAGGGCGAAAAGGGCCGCGCCGGCGCCCCCAAGGTCCAGCTCCCTCATCATAAAGTCCATGGAGTTTTCAAACTCCCCCTGAAGGTATTTTTTATTCTCGGAAAGGACTGCCGAAACCTTCTCCATTTCCCCGCCTCCCAGTTTCAGATAAGGGATAGTTTGAACAGATACGGGGGGATTATGCGGATAAACCCGGCACGGGCGAGGGATAATACCGGAGTGATATAAAACTTTTTGAAATGAGGAGAACTATGCTGATAACTCTTATGCGCACCGTGGTTATGTACACGGCGATTTTAATAGGCGTGCGGCTAATGGGAAAGCGGCAGATAAGCCAGCTGCAGACCTCGGAGCTGGTGGTGACGCTGCTCATATCCGAGCTTGCCGTCATGCCCATCCAGCAGCACGACGACCCCCTTTGGAACGGCCTTATACCTATGCTGGTGCTGGTAGTCTGTGAGATAGTGGTGTCTTTATTTATGCTCAAAAGCGGCAAATTCAGGCAGGCCGTCTGCGGCAGCCCAATGGTGGTGATAGAGAACGGGCGGGTCCTCCAGGACCAAATGCGCCGCCTGCGCATGAGCACCGAGGACCTTTTCGAGGAGCTGCGCCTTGCGGGGGCCTTTGCCCTTGAGGACGTGGCCTACGCCATAGTTGAGACAAACGGAAAGCTGAGCGTGCTGAAAAAGGCCTCTGCCGACTCCCTCACCCCCAAGCAGGCGGGGGTGAAGGCCCCTGCCGAGGCCCTTGAGGTGGTGGTGATAAGCGACGGGCATATTTCGGAGCACTCCTTAAAGCTCTGCGGCAGGGACCCCCACTGGCTCAGGGAGCAGCTGAAATGCCAGGGGGCTGAGCTCTCCGAGGTCTTCATAATGACCCTTCGCACCGACGGCAGGCAGCTCATAATAAAAAAGCAGCCTGGAATGGACTGACGCTTGCAAAGCTCCCCCGCCCCTGATATAATTGGACTGCGGAAGGGGGGCGCATGAAGTGGAAGAACTTGACGGCCTCATGGCAATGCTCCGCTCAGAGCTTCTTGCCCTGGGCATACCGGTATCGGGAAAGCTGCTGCCGGGGGTAAGGGTAAATACCCGGGCGAAAAGGCGGCTCGGCTGCTGCTATTATCAGGGCGGCAGGTACTGGATAGAGGTGTCTGAAAGAGTGCTGGATGATGAGGCCCTGCTAAAGCAGACCCTTGTGCACGAGCTGCTGCACACCTGCCCCAAGTGCCGGGACCACGGGGAGCGGTGGAAGGCCTACGCCCGGCTTGTGAATGAGAAGCTGGGGTATAAAATAGAGCGCACCGTCAAGACGGAGGGCACAGAGGGGCCCCTTCGCCATGAGGAGGTAAAATATATCTTGGAGTGCCAGAGCTGCGGGGCGCGGATAGAGCGTATGCGCATGTCAAAGGCGGTGAAGTGCCCCTGGCGGTACAGGTGCCCCTGCGGGGGAAAGCTCAGGCGGGTGCTCTAGGCCTTGACATTTTCCTTTGCATACTGTAGAATAGTATACATGATTTTCACCATAAGGGAGGTCATTTTTTGAAGCGGATACTATGCGCTATATCTGCGCTTATTATACTCACGGCCCTCCCCGGCTGCACGGCGCCGGACTCCCTGCAGCTGGACGTATCCCAGGGCTACGGCCTGCACACAAAGCTCCTGCACCTGAACGCCGGCACACAAAAGAGCAGGCAGCGGATTGAGGCCTTCGCCGCCCTCACCGAGGACGCCCTGCCCCTTGATAAGGATATCTCGCTTTTTGCATATTATCCCGACCTGACTTGCACCGTCACAAGGGACGGCCAGCCCGGGCCGACTGCCGTTGTGGACATCAACGGGGATTATGTGGACTTCCACTTTGAGGGAGAGGAACAGCTGTACCGCTCGAAGATGTCCCCGGAGGATTTGAAAAAGCTCCTGCACCAGCCCACAAGATAGCGAAAGGCCGGGGTCCCGCCCCGGCCTTTTTGTCTTACGGCTGTATGCTGAGCTTCGGCACGTCGCCCACCACCATCGTCTCCGAGAGCACCGTTGAAGCCTCTGTTTCCACCGAGGTCTCAAAGCGTCTTGAGGGCGAGCAGGCCCTGACCCGCACGGTCATCATGAGCCTGTGGCAGGTCTGGTTGAGCCCCGCGCCGGTGAACTCTGTGGAGAACTCCACTGTGGCCGAGCCCTCAAGCTGTAATTTTATGGGCACAGGGAAGCCCCTGCCGTTAAAGAGGCCCACCCCCGTAAGGCTGCCCACGGGCACATAGACAGTGGCCTTCCCCCTCAGGGAGCGGGACAGCCGCTCAAGGACCCCCGCCCTAAGGCTGTTGAGCCGCTCCTGGTCCGCGCTGAGCAGGGCCACCTGCCCGCCGCTCTCCCGCTCAACGGTTACGAAGGGGGCCTTATCCTCTTCCAGCTCCGCGTCCACTGCCTTTGAAATGCACTCGAGCACATAGCCCCTTGCCGCCTCCTGTATGAGCTCCGGGGAGACGCCGGATGTCGCCCGCTCACAGAGCACGCCTATAATAACCAGGGCAAGCCCCAGCCAGAGCACCCACCGGCGCTTTCCCCCCGCCCGCCGGTATCTTCGCGGGAATACCCTCTTTATGTACCGCATACCAAGACCACCCCCTGCTATCCTACGCCGGGAGTGGTCTTTTGGTTCGCATATTTATTTTCAGAGCATATCCCTCAGGCGGCGCAGGGTCTCGGCTACCGGCAGGCCGACTATATTTGGGTAGTCCCCGCATATCTCCTTCACAAGCATGACCCCTATGCCCTCTATGCCGTAGCCCCCGGCACGGCCGGTGGACTCGCCCATCCTGACATACTCGGCTATCTCCTCGCCGGTGAGCTCATAGAAGGTCACGTCGGTGACCTGATGAAAGACCTGCCGCTTTCCCCTTACGCTCAGGCATACCCCGGTATAGAGCTTATGGGTGCGACCGGAAAGCCTTCTGAGGGTCCTCTCTGCGGCCTCGTCGTCCTCCGGCTTGCCGATTATCATTCCGTCTATGCTCACAACGGAGTCGGCGGCTATTATGGCTCGGCCCGGGCAGAGCTTCTCCACGGCCTCGGCCTTGCGCTGTGCCAGGCACTCCACGGTCTCTGAGGGAGTGTACTCCTCGGGGACTGTCTCGTCCGCGCCGGAGACTATCACTTCTATGTCCACCCCTGCCTGCTCAAGCAGCATACGGCGGCTCGGGGACTGGGAGGCCAGGACTATCCGCTCGTTAATCCTCAAAGCCATTGGGGTTCATCTTCTGCCAGCGCAGGGTGTCGGCGCACATGTCGTCCACAGTCTTCTTCGCCTTCCAGCCCAGCTCCTTCTCGGCCAGGGAGCAGTCGGCGTAGCAGGTGGGGATGTCCCCGGGGCGGCGGGGGTCTATCACATAGGGCACCTGCTTGCCCGCGGCCTTGGAGAATGCGGCCACCATCTCAAGGACGGAGACCCCGTGCCCGGTGCCGAGGTTATATATCTTCACCCCGCAGGGGCCGTTCTCGAAGAGCTTTAAGGCGGCGGCATGGCCCTCGGCCAGGTCGACTACGTGGATATAGTCCCGCACGCCGGTGCCGTCGGGGGTGGGGTAGTCGTCGCCGAAGACATGGAGCTTCTCAAGCTTGCCCACAACGGTCTGGGCGATATAGGGGGCCAGGTTGTTGGGTATGCCGTTGGGGTCCTCGCCCAAAAGGCCGCTCTCGTGGGCGCCCACAGGGTTGAAGTACCTAAGGAGCACCGGGCTGAAATCCTTATGGGCCACGGCGTAGTCCTCCAGGATGTGCTCTATCATGAGCTTCGTGTTGCCGTAGGGGCAGTTGGCGCTGGTGGGCAGGGGGAAGTCCTCCTTGATGGGCACGGTTGCGGGCTCGCCGTACACTGTGGCCGAGGATGAGAAGATGATGTTCTTCACGCCCTGCTCCTCCATGACCTTCAAAAGCACAAGGGTGGAGTTCAGGTTGTTCTCATAGTACATGAGCGGCTCGCGGACGGACTCGCCCACGGCCTTGAGCCCGGCGAAGTGTATGACCGCCTCGGGCTCCTCCTTTATGAAGACCTCCCGGAGCTTCTCCTCGTCCCGCACGTCTATCTCATAGAAGGCCGCGTCCTTGCCGGTAATCTTTTTTACCCGCTCCACCGCAGCCCTTTTGCTGTTGCAGAGGTTGTCAACTATCGCCACCTGATGGCCCTGCTCAAGAAGGGTCACCACTGTGTGGCTGCCGATGTACCCCGCGCCGCCTGTTACCAAAATCTTCATCTTTCTTCCCGCCTCTCAGTTGATTTCGCGGTTTAACGGTTCGCGTGCGCGAACTATCCGCGTCTGCAAATATTATAGGCATAGAATGGGAAAATAGCAAGGTTTTTTCAGGAAATCATCAATATATTACTGAAAAAGCGCAAAATACTTCTCCTTTCGCCGGGGATAATAGCATTATGAAAACCGCGTAAGGGAGTGTTTATATTTTGAGCAAGGACGGTATTTTATTTTTGACCGGCAGCTGCGCCTACCCCACATTGGAGATGGCCTGGCGGGGCCACACCCACTGCTCAATGGCTCTGGCCGGGGGAGTGTGCCTGTGCCTTATCGACCATATCTGCTGCGGGATATTGGAGGGCAGGAGCCTGTTCACCCGGTGCCTGGCGGGCTCGGGGCTTATAACCGGGGTGGAGCTGGCGGCGGGGATACTTGTAAACCAGGTGATGGGCCTGGGGGTGTGGGACTACTCCAATATGCCCATGAACATTATGGGCCAGGTCTGCCTGCCCTACTCGCTCTTATGGTTCGGGCTGACCCTGCCGGCCATGGCCCTTTGCAGGCTCTTAGGCGAGAGCTGGAGGAGAATAGTATAGCTCAGCGGATTTGAAGGCCCTCAAGCACCGGCAGCAGCTCGTCCAGCACCTGCTTATAGCCGTCGGCGTACATGTGCATCCCCTCTATGGTGTACTGGGATTTGAGCTGGCCCAGGCTGTCGTACAGCCCGGCGTTCAGGTCCAGAAATCCCGCGCCGTGCTTTTTTGCCAGCTGCCTTACCCCCTGGCTGGCGCTAAGGATTCGGGCGTTGGTCCGGTGGCGGAACACCTCCTGCATGAAGGGCTCCGGGCTGACCCCGGGGTTCACCGGGTAATATGCCAGCAGAAACAGGCTCACATTGGGGAGCCTGTTTTCTATGCTCCCGACTATATTCTCATAGCGCCGGAGCATTTCGGCCTCGTCGTAGTCCGGGCCGTTCAGGTCGTTGGTGCCGATGTTCAAAAACAGGTAAGCGGGTTCCAGGGCGAAGACGCACTCCTCCAGGGCCCCGGCCATCTCGCTGGTGGTGAAGCCCCCCACGCCGCGGTTATATATCGTGTAGGGCAGACCGAAGTCCAGAAGGAACTCGTTTATAGGGAACTGCTCCATAAGGCTGGACCCGGCAAAGACTATCTGCCCTTTTTTCACATATTTGTTGAGCCTGCGGAAGCGTTCCAGCTTCGTCTCCTTTTCCCGCCTTGCCTGTTCCTCAAAAATCTGCTGCAATTCGCTGTTGTCCATATGCTGTCCCTCCGGTTATTTTAAGTATAATATTATTTTATAATTATATCATATCATGAGCAGTTGTGCAAGAGCGCAAATTAGAACTTGCATTTTTCAGGGAGCCGTTATATAATATATAAAATATAAATAACGGTTTGGAGTGACCTCAATGTTTAGAAAGCTTACTGCGCTGCTTTTCTGCCTGCTTATGCTCACCGCCTGCTCCGCCCAGCGGCGCGCGGATATCCCAGAGCCCCAGAAGCTCGACCCGGACGAGCCCCTTACCATCTGCTTCGATTTGGACAACGGCGTGGTAGACCCCCGGCACAATGAGATTGGCCGTGAAAGGCCCATATACAGCGGCGGTAAGCTCCGGCAGCAGGCTGTAGACAGCTTCCTTGAAGCTATGGAGGCGGCCGGCGGGCCGAGGAACGTGCAGGCGGAGTTTATAGAGGGCAGCGGCTCGGACCGTGACGGCCAGCTCACAAGGCTTCGGGCGGAGTTAATGGCTGGGGACGGCCCGGACCTCTTTGTAATTCGCCAGGGCGGGTTCTCCGACCTGTTCCTGTTCCCGGAAAAGAAGATGGAGGACGGGCTGTTCCTCTGCCTGGACGGCTATATGGAGGGCGCACAGTTTATGGAACCTGAAAGAATGCTCACAGCGGTATTCGACGGGGGCCTGGCCTCGGACGGCAGGCGGTTCCTGCTGCCGATGACCTATAATTTAAGCGCGGCAGCCGTGCCTACATCCTATCTCGACATAGCCGAGGGGCAGAAGCTGACCCTTGACGATTTGCTGGACCCTGAGAGCGGGCTCCACAGCACCCTCCGGCTCTGGCGGAACGAAGAGTTCAACGACCCGTTTTTCAGTATGTACCCGGCCCTGGGCCAGCTGGCCGACTATAAAAAGGAGAGCCTGAGCTTCTCTAAGGAGGAGCTTGGGGAGTTCTTCACCCGGCTCTGTGAGTATGAGCAGAAAATAGACGCCGGTGAGATAGACAAGCCCAAGGGCGCCCTCACCAGCTACATACCAGATTTCGGAAAGGACATAGCCCCCCGGCCCTGGTCCAAGGAGCCGCTTACCCTTGTGCCCCTCTATGATAAGGAGGGCGGCGTGACCGCCAGGATAGATTTTTATATGGGGGTCAATGCAAACGCCTCGAACCCGGCGGGGGCCTTCTGGGCCGCGGACTATCTTCTGGACCCGGACTATATGGCAGACTCGGACATACATATGTATATGTGGTGCGTCACTATGCCCATATATTGCGACTTAATAGGCCCGGACAACAGCATTCCATATATCCGCGGCAAGACCCCGAAGGAGGACCTCCGGGACGGCCTCACCGGCCGGCACTGGAGGGCCTTCAGCGAGCTGAAGGACAGGATAACCGGCGCCGAGTTCCCCACCAAGCTGGACTGGGAGATAACCTCGGGTTATCTCAGCTTCCTACAGGCGGAGGACGACGCGGCCCGGGAGAAGGCCGTGTCTGAGGCTTATACGACTATGAGCATGATGCTGGGAGAGTCATAATATCAGGACTGAATAAGACAAAAGCCCCCGGGTAAACCGGGGGCTTTTAGTTATTTCTTATTATGGGGCTTGAAACAGCCTACTCCAGCTCGTCAAGCAGCTTGACCCCCAGCACCGTCGCGGGTATCCGGCAGCTGGGAGCGAGATTGGATAAGACGACAACCGCCGCATTCCCCCTAAAGCCAAGATAGCTGTTATAATTCCCCGTGCCGCCATTGTGCCAGACCACTCCGTTTTCTCTGTCGATTATCCAGGCCATGCCAATGGCGTCCATGTTAATCCCCATTGCTCTATATGTTTCCGGGGCAGCGCTGATTTTTCTCAGCTCTTTATGGCAGTCCGAAAAATATCCGGCTCCGTCAATCTGAAGCTGAGCATAGGCCAGCATATCCTCTACATTTGATGTAAGCCCTCCCGCCGGTAAATATGCATCGCCGGCGTTCCAGTCCCAATACTTTCCCAAATCGCCGTCTTGAGCGGAAAGCTGTGTATGGGAGAGATTTAGCTCCTTTGCAAACCGGCCTGCCAGGGCGGCGTAATCATCCCCGTAAGCTTCCTCCAAAATCAAGCCGAGCACGGCATATCCAAAGTTTGAATAGCTGAAAGGGTAATCCTCATTGGGTACGCTCAGTTCACCGGCTTTCTCGAGGACCATTGCCTTCGTCACGCCTAAAAAGGAGTTTTTCCCTGTGAAGAAGTTAGAAACCATCGGGCTTTCAATATAGTGGCTCTTATATCCGGAAGTATGTGTCAGCAGCTCCGCAACCGTAGGATAGGAATTTCCCGGGGGCAGGGGAAGATATTCGTCAATCGCCGCGTTGATATCAATTTTCCCTTCCCTGGCCGCCTTACTCACCATAGCGGCAGTAAAGGTTTTGGTCAGTGAGCCAATCTCATATGTGTGGGGCTCTTTGGGGAGTTCCCTGCCGTTTTCCCCGTAGACGGTATAGGAGGCTCTGCCGTCTTTAATAATCCCAACTGTAATAACCGCGTCCCTATTGCCATTTGTTGTGTATTCCAGCGCCTCCCGAAACGACAGCCCCGGAATCCTGCTCATCTGATATCTGCTGTATACTAGCAGAGCAATAAAAGCCATCCCGACACATATGATTATAATCATCGCTGCAATCAAGAGTTTTTTCCTGCCCCTTATGGAATGTCTGCCGCTCACCTTGACTGCCGCGCCTTAATTCAGGAAATCCCTGCGGCAGTCCACGCCGAAGGACTCTGCAAGCTCCAAAAGCTCATTGTCCTTAATGGTGTTTATCCTGGGCAGGTGGGCGGTGAGCATATATATCTGCGCGGCCTTTTCCACGGTTTCGATAAGCCCGAAGGTCTCGTCCATAGTCTTCCCCGCGCCGTATATGCCGTGCATTCCCCATACAACCAGGCGGAACTCCTTCATCTTCTCAGCCGTGGCCTCGCCGATGGCGTTGGTGCCGCACACCATCCAGGGCAGCACCCCCACGCCGTCCGGGAAGACGACTATGCACTCGGTGCACATCTCCCAGAGGCTGTGGGTGAACTTCTTCTCGTCCAGCTCATGGACATAGTTCATGGCCAGGGTGTAGGTGGGGTGGCAGTGCATGATTATCCGGTTTTCCGGGTCCACGGAAAGCCTTGACATATGGCTCATCAAATGGGCGGGGAGCTCGCTGGTGAATTTCCCGCCGTCAGCGTAGCCCCAAAGGAGCTGTGCGGTCCTGCCGTCGGGGGCTATCCTTATTATCCCCAGGTTGTTCTCCGGGTCGTCATGCACGTTCTTAAAATACTTCCCCGTGCCGGTGACGATAAATATTCTGCCGGCCAGCGGCTTCGCTTCAAAGCCTATCGGTATCTCTCTTATTACATGGTTTATGTCAAGATACCCGCTCACCTCCCCCTCGTCCAGAAGGCAGCTGATATTGCCGCCGTTGCGCTCGTCCCAGCCCAGGCGGTACATATTGGCCGTTGTATCCCGCATTTCCGTAAGAAATGGCGCGTCCATTATATTCTTCATAGCTTCTCATCCTCTCTTGCTTAAAACGTCCCGCTCATACTCCTTGCAAAGGGGATACCACTCCCCGTCAAGGGGCCTCCCGCATGAGCGGCAGTACTCGTCCCATATCTCCCCGAAGGGCATGGTCTTGAGCTCCTCCTGCATGACCATCAGCCTGCTGAAGTCCCCCTCGTCCTGCAGCCGTTTCAGCTCATCCACCGGCTGCAAAAGGGCGAAGAGCAGGGCCTTCTGGAAGTTCCGGAAGCCCGCGGCCCAGGCGGATATGCGGTTGATGGAGGCGTCGAAGTAGTCCAGGGCCAGGAAAACCCGGTCTATCCCGCAGCGCACCACCTCTTTCGCTATCTCCCTGGTCTCGTCGTCGAAGAGCACCACATGGTCGCTGTCCCAGCGGACGCCCCGGGTCACGTGCAGGGCCAGCTTCTCGTCGTAGGTAAGGATAGAGGATATCTTATCGCTCACAAGCTCAGTTGGGTGGTAGTGGCCGTTATCCAAAAGGCAGATACAGTCGTCCCGGCCGGAGGCGTATTTCAGGCACCACTCGGCGCTGCCCACAGTATAGCTCTCGACCCCAATGCCGAAAACTTTAGACTCGGCGCAGGGGTAGACTTTCGTCTTGTCAAAGGGCTCGGCGAGTATCTCGTCAAAGCTCTGCTTATAGCGGAGTCTCGGGCCCATGCGGTCGGCAGGCAGGTCCTTATAGCCGTCCCCGGCCCAGATGTTCATAACGCAGGGCTGACCCAATTCCTCCGCGAGATACTGGCTTATCCTTATGCAGGCCCTGCCGTGGTCCACCCAGAACTTCCGGGTCTCCTCATTGGGGGAACTGAGGGTCAGGGGGTCGCATTTGGGGTGGGAGAAGAAGGTTGGGTTAAAGTCGCAGCCAATGCCCCGCTCCTTACAAAAATCCACCCACTTTTTGAAGTGCCTGGGCTCAAGCTTATCCCTGTCGGCCCAGTCTCCATCCTCGAAAATGGCGTAGCTGGCGTGGAGGTTCAGCTTCACCTGCCCGGGCACCAGGGATATCACCTTGTCGATATCAGCCATCAGCTCCTTTGGGTTCCGGGCCCTGCCGGGATAGTTCCCGGTGGTCTGTATGCCGCCGGTGAGGGGCTTGGAAGGGTCCGTATCAAATCCCCGCACGTCGTCCCCCTGCCAGCAGTGCAGGGAAACAGGCACGGTTTTCAGCTTCTCAACGGCACTTTGGGCGTCCACGCCCAGGGCCTCGTATTTTTTCTTTGCCTCATCAAAGCTCATATTTTTCTCCTCACATCAGGCCCCGGTACAGGGCGGCGATATCCTCAACGCTGGTATCCCTGGGGTTGCCCGGGCAGCAGGCGTCGGCAAAGGCGGACTCTGAGAGGAACTGCACGTCCTCCTCCTTCAAAATGCCCTCAAGGTTCGCGGGAATGCCCACGTCGGCCGAGAGCTTCTTCACGGCGGCGATAGCTGCCTCAACAGCCTCGTTTTCAGACATATTGTCTATACCCTCAACGCCCATGGCTTTGCCAACCGCGCGGTAGCGGGAACCGGCCACGGTCTTGTTGTACTCAAGGCCGGTGGGGAGGATGATGGCGCATGCCACGCCGTGGGGGGTGTCGTACAGCGCGGAAAGCCCGTGGGCCATACTGTGCACAATGCCCAGGCCCACATTGGAGAAGCCCATGCCCGCGATATACTGCCCCAGGGCCATGCCCTCACGCCCGGCGGGCTCGTTGTTCACGGCGGCGCGGAGATTCCCGGAGATAAGCCGTATGGCCTCAAGGTGGAACATATCTGAGATTGCGCACGCGCCCTTGGTGATATAGCCCTCAATGGCGTGGGTCAGGGCGTCCATGCCGGTGGCGGCGGTGAGGGACTTGGGCATTGAGGCCATCATGTCCGGGTCCACAACGGCTATCTCGGGGATGTCGTTCACGTCCACGCACACGAATTTTCTCTTTTTCTCCACGTCGGTGATAACATAGTTGATGGTTACCTCGGCGGCGGTGCCAGCGGTGGTGGGGACAGCTATTGTAAACACCGCGTGGTTCTTTGTGGGGGCAACTCCCTCAAGGGAGCGCACGTCGGCGAACTCCGGGTTGTTGACGATAATGCCGACGGCCTTGGCCGTGTCCATAGCGGAGCCGCCGCCGATGGCCAGCATACAGTCAGCGCCGCTCTCACGGTACGCTTTTACGCCGCTCTGGACGTTCTCAATAGTGGGATTGGCTTTAACATCGCTGAAAACCTCATAGGCAAAATCAGCCTTGTCCAGTAGGTCAGTGACCTTCTGGGTGACGCTGAACTTCAAAAGGTCCGGGTCGGTGCAGACGAAGGCCTTCTTATACCCACGGGCAGTGAGCTCGGGGACGATGTTCTCTATTGCGCCGGGGCCGTGGTGGGAAATTGTGTTCAGAACGATACGGTTAGACATGGTGATTTCTCCTTATATAATTTATTGTACGGCATTCGCCGCCATTATCTGGCATTTCAGATTACCCAGGGCTGTCGCCTCGATAGGCAGGGCAATAACCCTCAGGCCGGTCTCCTCCTCAGTGAGGCGGTTCAGGTATTGATTCTTTGCCCCGCCGCCTACAATATACAGCGAGGAATACTTACATCCTGTGAGCCGCTCAAGCTCACGGACGCTCTCTCCGTAGCATTTTGCAAGGGAGCGGTAGGCGCAGCGGAAGCAGTCCCCTGGGCTCCCGGGGCAGGCCTGTCCGGTTTCGGCCAGGGCCTCCCTCAGGGCGCCGCTCATGGACGAAGGGGCCATAAAGCGCTGGGATGTCACGTCCACTAAGCCGGGATAGTCGCTGGCCTCCGCGTTTTTGGTTATGATGGAAAAATCCTCGCCGGGGCAGAGCTCATCCCGGAGCCTGTTCACCATCCACATGCCCATGATATTCTTCAGATAGCGGATATATCCCACGCCGCCCTCGTTTGAGAAATTGGCCCCAAGGCTCTCTGGGGTGGTTATGGGCCTTTGAAGCTTCGCCCCCAGCAGGCTCCACGTGCCTGAGGATAAAAACAGCTCGCCGGCGCTCTCCATAGGTATGCCCTCAACGGCGCTGGCGGTGTCGTGGGTGGGGCAGAGCACGACCTTTATGCCTTTGTACTCTCCCAGCGCCTTCCCCGGCCGGCTGAGCTCCCCGAAGAGCTCCTCCGGCAGGCCCAGCCTCCCTATTATCTCCATGTCAAAGCCGCCGGTCCCGGCGTTCAGGAGGCCAGTGGTGCTGGCGTTTGTGTACTCATGGGATTTTCCCCCGGAGAGCCGCCACATCAGGTACTCGGGCATCATCAGGTATCCGGTGACGCCCGCCAAGCGCCCGCTGAGCTTGTCGGCGTAAAGCTGGTATATGGTGTTGAAGGGCTGGAACTGAATGCCTGTGCGGGCATACAGCTCCTCAAAGGGTATAATATCGTGCACCGCCGGTATGTACTTTTCCGTGCGGCTGTCCCGGTAGGCATAGCATGGCAGAACAGGCTCCTCCCCTTTGAGCAGCACATAGTCCACGCCCCAGGTGTCCACGGACAGGCTCTCTATCGCGGGGTATTTCAGAAGCGCCGCGTCTATCCCAGCCTGTACCTCCCGCTCAAGGCGGTCAATGTCCCATGTCAGGCCCCGCCCCGTCTCAGTGACCCCGTTTTTAAAGCGGTAGACCTCCTCGGTCCTTAAATCGCCGTCCTCCTGCCAGCCAACTATGTGCCGGCCTGAGGACGCGCCGATGTCGATTGCCAGATAATATTTCATATGGCCTCCTGCCTGAGTATTTTCGGTCTGCTTCCCTATAGTATACGCGCTTTTTTGTGCAGGGTCAAGTAGAAATATATATTAACGTCTGGTATCGCGTATATGTTTTATACTAACATGTCCTTGATAAAGCCTGAGTTTTATGCTAGAATATACAATAACAGGATTAAGATGACATGGGAGGGCTTGTAATGAGCAGAAGGAGAGGCATAATACTGGCAGTGCTGGCTGCCGCCGTGGTCTCAGTGGCGGCGGTGATTTCCGCGTCCGGGCCGGAGCCTGAGCCGTATGTAGACTCATGGGAGGCTGTACATGCCATGAGCGAGGAGAAAGTGCTTGCGATAGTCAGGATAGTTGCCACATGCGAGCAGGGGGAACTGCCCGACCACGCCTTTGCCGCCTGTGTCCGGGCGCAGGATATAGACCCGGAGCTGGCTGACGCCGCTTTTGACAATATCACCAGAATATCCGCGCCGGCCCGCATGCCCGACCGGACCGGCATTCCCCCGGACGAAAGCGCCCCAGAACGTTTCGGGGCCTATGTCAGGGACGGTAACGGCGGGTACTATGAATACGACTGAAAATAGGCTCTCCCGCGGAAGGTAAAATCCGTTGACAAATCCTCCCCAATTTGCTATTATTATATATATAATATATAAACCCCCAGGAGGTCGTTTCCAATGAAAGTAAATATCGGTACATATTCCTTCGGCGGCATTGCCAGCTACTTAGGCCTCGGGCCCACGCTGCTTGAGAAGTTCAAGACCATCAAGGCCCTGGGCTTCGACGGCGTGGAGCTGTTGCCCGTTGACCTGGACAACCCTGTTGAGGACATCAAAAAGTGGGCAGAGGAGACCGGGCTCGAGATAGTCTCCGTCCACGCCGAGCCCACCGAGGAGATTGTGAAGAAGATGGCGGCCCTCGGCGGCAAGGCCGTTATCTGGGCGGGCACAGACTTCTGCAATAAGGAGGAGGCCGTGGAGCTCGCCCATAAGCTGGACGAAATGGCGGCTATGGCCGAGCCCTACGGCATAAAGATAGGCTATCATAACCACAGCAAGGAGTTCTATGTGGACCAGGGCCTGCCCCTTCTCGAGCATGTGGCCAATAATTCCAGCAAGTGCTATTTCCAGCTGGACTGCGGCTGGTGCATGAACGCCGGCACATATCCTCCCGGCTTTATCCGCCGCTATAAGGACCGTATCGTCGCCATACACGTGAAGGAAAACTGCAAGGTCCAGGGCCCCGGCCCCCGCCCCAAGTCCGCCCATGCCGAGGGTCCCCACGAGAACCCCTTCGCCCATGTGAATGAAATGTCCCTTGATGAGCGCCAGGCCATGCTGGACCAGTTCAACGCCATGTCGAACAGTCCCGAGGGCAGAAAGCAGTTCGAGGTACAGTGCAAAATGGGCGCCCCCGAGTCCAATATGGACTGGAAAGCCATAAAGGAGGCCCTTGACGAGCAGAGCTTCGAGGCCTTCTGGGTCGTGGAGCGCGAGGGCTTCTACGACGAGCACGACAAGTGCATTGCGGACGACGCGAAGTATGTTAAGGAGAATGTGCTGTAAGATATAACAAAGGCCGGCCCCGGGAACAGGGCCGGTCAGTTTTTTACAGCAGCACTACCCCCGCTTCCCTGCACCTCTCCCGGGTCTCCTCATCCCACAGGGAGGACTGCACCTCGCCGATATGGGCCTTTGAGAGCAGGAGCATACAGAGCCTGCTCTGGCCTATGCCGCCGCCGATGGTGAGGGGCAGCTCCCCAGCCAGGAGCATTTTGTGGAAGGGCAGCTCCCGGCGGCGCTCACAGCCGGACTCTTTAAGCTGGGAGGCAAGGCTCTTCGGGTCCACGCGTATGCCCATGCTGCTTATCTCCAAAGCGCACGAGAGGGTCTCGTGCCAGAAGAGCAGGTCGCCGTTTAGGGCCCAGTCGTCGTAGTCGGGAGCGCGGCCGTCGTGGGGGGCGCCGCCTTTCAGCTTCCCGCCTATTCCCTCTATGAACACCGTTTTATGCTCCCTGGTGAATCTCTGCTCCCGCTCCCTGGGGGTGAGCCCGGGCCACATGTCCTCAAGCTCCTGGGCGGAAATAAAGGTCACGTCCCGGCACAGGTCCGTGGGCAGGTCCGGCAGCTGCCACTGCAGCTCGTCCAGAGTCCCGCATATGGCGCTGACTATCCTCCGGACGGTCTCCCTCAGAAAGCCGATATTCCTGCTCTCCCGGTCTATGACCTTCTCCCAGTCCCACTGGTCCACATAGACCGAGTGCAGGTTGTCCGGTTCCTCGTCCCGGCGTATGGCGTTCATGTCCGTCACAAGGCCGTTGCCCACATAGAAGCCGTACTCCTTAAGGGCCAGGCGCTTCCATTTTGCCAGGGAGTGCACCACCTGGCCGTCTATGCCTACGGCGGGGATGTCGAAGCCAACGGGCCGCTCCACGCCGTTGAGGTCGTCGTTAAGGCCCGTGGCCGGGTCCACAAAGAGCGGCGCCGTCACCCTCTTCAGGTGCAGGGCCGCGCAGAGCTTCACCTGGAACACGTTTTTTATAAGGCCTATGGCCTTCTGGGTGTCGTACAGGCTGAGGGCAGACACATAGCCCTCGGGTATTACGGTCATGGGAAACACTTCCAATCAGGTTAATTTGCGGGCTTATTTTACAGCCGCGGACTCACTTCACCGCAACGGCCTCTATCTCAAAGAGCGCGCCCTTTGGCAGGGCCGCCACCTGTACGCAGGAGCGGGCAGGGGCCTCGCCAATAAAGTACTCAGCGTAAATAGTGTTGACAGCGGCAAAGTCGTTGATGTCGGCGAGAAAAACCGTGGTCTTGGCAACGTCCGCAAGGGTCATGCCCCCGGCCTCCAGCACGGCCTTCAGGTTCTCGAGGGCCTGCCTCGCCTGGGCCTCGACGCCCTCCGGGAGCTCGCCGGTTGCGGGGACGAGCCCCAGCTGGCCGGAGGTATAGAGGGTATTTCCGCACAGCTTCCCATGGCAGTAGGGTCCCACGGCGGCGGGGGCGTTCTGGGCTGTGATAGTTTTATTCATGATGATTTCCTCCTTAAATCTGGGTATACCATATATATTATACTCTTTCCCGAAAAAAATCAAGCCCTTGACATTCCCAATATACTGAGCTAATATTGTATCAAAAACATCAGGAGGTTTTCATCATGACATTAGGCGCACAGCTGTTCACGCTTCGTGAATACACCCAGACCGAGAATGACCTTGACTACTCCCTTATGAGAGTGGCGGAAATGGGCTACAAGACCGTGCAGATTTCTGCAATAGGCCCCATAGCCCCTGAGAAAGTGCGGGAGCTCTGCGACAAGCGCGGCTTAAAAATCGTGCTCACCCACACGGACCCCAACAGGATAATGAACGACACCGAGGCAGTCATAAGGGAGCACGATATCATGGGCTGCGACTACATCGGCATTGGCATGATGCCCAAAAAGTACTGCTCCCCCGAATGGCTCTGGCACTTTGCCGACGACTATAAGGAGGCCGCAAAGAAGATAGCCGCCGCTGGCAAGCTCCTTATGTACCATAACCACAATATCGAGTTCCAGAAGTTTAACGGAAAGCTCGTGATAGATACCCTCCTTGAGAGCTTCGCCCCGGATGAGCTGGGCTTTACCCTCGACACCTACTGGGTACAGATGGGCGGCGCGGACGTCTGCGCCTGGATGGAGAAGCTCTCCGGCCGCATACCCTGCATACACCTGAAAGATATGGCCGTAAGCGGCTGGGAGCCTGTGATGGCCCCGGTGGGCGAGGGGAACCTGGACTTTGGCAAGATTATCAGGACCGCTGAAAAGTGCGGCACAAAGCACCTGCTGGTGGAGCAGGACACCTGCGTTGGCAGCCCCTTCGACTGCCTTGAGACGAGCTTTAAGAATTTGCAGGGGAAGTACTGAGCCTCTTATAGAGCTTCACGGCCCAGGCCCCAAGGAGCGCCGCCCAGAACAGCAGCCAGATTTCGGAGGCGGCCGCCCCGACAGCGCCCCGCTGATAAAGCGCGGGGAAAACGTCCAGCAGAGCGTGGGCCAGGACAGCCATGGGCAGGTACAGGCGGCTCTTCCCCCTGTCCAGCCCGTAGGCCACCACCAGGGTCAGGGAGATATGTATGGACATGCAGAGCACCCGCTCAAAGACGCTTACAAATCCTGCGGCTATGCTGAATCCCGCCGCGGCCTCAAGAGCCGGCCCAAGGGTGCCGGTGCCCATTGGGTCCAGCAGCTTCTCAGCAGCCTCGGCCCCCTGGAACATCAGCAGCACGTCCATCACCAGGAGGCTCAGAATGGACATCAGGGTTATGGCCCAGACCTCTATGCCTCCGTGTCCTATGCCGTACATGACGTAGTCCCGGGGAGCCCTGTGCTTTTTCATGGTAAAGCGCAGGAACACATATCTGCCGCACTCCTCGAAGATACCGGCCATCAGCGCGCCGTAGAGCACATATAGGGGCGTACTGCCCATTATGGTGCGGGATATGGGGTTGTCCCCCACAATACACACCATGTGCACCCCCAACTCCAGCACCCGGGCAAAAAGCAGGAAGCCCGCCGCGCCTAAAAACAGCGGCACCAGGCTGGGCCCCGCGCCCTTTTTCCAGAGGACGGCGGCGATTACCGGGAGTATCAGAAGGAGCAGGGAGGTTATTGCCAGGATGATGATGGGATGAAGCAGGTTCTGCATTTTTTTGTCTCCTTTAGTATGTTTTACATTTAAGTTAAATGTTGTTTGTATTATAGCACACCCATGCAGGATTGTCAAGACCGGCCCGGATGACCCGGCCGGTCTTTTCTCGCCGAAAAATCCCCAACCACGGCAAAAGCGCCTGCCCCACGCAGACGCTCCGCCAAGAACTCACCTAAATTTATGCCTCCCGAGGGAAGGTATGATACCCCAGGCCCGCTAGATTTATAGGCCCTCAACCAACGCTTTTGTGTCCCTGGCTATAACCAGTTCCTCGTTGGTGGGTATGACGTAAACTTGTATCCTGCTGTCGGGCGCGGAGATTTTGCCCTCCTTGCCGAGGATGGTCTCCTCGTTGAGCTTCTCGTCCAGCTTCACGCCCAGGAACTCTAAGTACTTGCCTATCTCGTGCCTGTGCATCCACTGGTTCTCGCCCACGCCCGCCGTGAACACCATGGCGTCGCAGCCGCCCAGGGCAACCATGTAGCCGCCGATGAACTTAGATATCTGGTACTCAAGGATATCGTGGGCAAGCTTGGCCCGCTCGTTCCCGGCCTTCCGGGCGGCGGTCACGTCCCTATCGTCGCTGGACACTCCGGATATGCCCAGGAGCCCTGACTTCTTGTTCATTATCTGGTCCATCTCGGCAGGGGACAGGTTCTCCTTCTCCATGATGAAGGTGACCACTGAGGGGTCTAGGGTGCCGGTGCGCCCGCCCATCATGAAGCCGTCAAGGGGTGTAAGCCCCATGCTGGTGTCTATAACCTTGCCGCCGTCAACGGCCGTGATGGAGGAGCCGTTGCCCAGATGACATGTAATTATCTTCAAGTCCTTTATGTCCCTGCCCATCAGCTCCGCGCAGCGTGCGCTCACATAGCGGTGGGAGGTGCCGTGGGCGCCGTAGCGGCGCACGGCGTACTTCTCGTAGTACTCGTAGGGCACATTGTACATGTAGGCCTTGGGGGGCATGGTGGCGTGGAAGGAGGTGTCGAAGACCACCGCCTCTGGCACATTCTCCCCAAAGAGGTTCCGGCAGGCCTTTATACCCTGGACATGGGCCCCGTTATGCAGGGGGGCCAGGGGTATCAGGCTCTCGATGTCCGCTATCACCTTGTCGTCCACCAAGCAGGACTGATGGAAGATGGCGCCGCCCTGGACCACCCTGTGGCCTATGGCCGAGACCTCGTCCAGGTGCTTTATAACGCCCTTCTCCGGGTCGAGCAGGGCGTCCTTCACCTGGGTGAAGGCGGCGGTGTGGTCGGGCATGTCCACATCCTTATGGAGCTCGCGGCCGTCGGCGGTCTTATGGGTAAAGATGCCTCCGTCAAGGCCGATACGCTCACAGTTGCCCTTGCAGAGCATCTTCTCGCCGTCCATATCAATGAGCTGATACTTCAGAGAGGAGCTGCCCGCGTTGATAACAAGAATTTTCATATCTCTCTTTCCTTTCCGTTAAATATTTCGTATAATAGAGATATTAATGAACTCAAGTCAGTTTAGCTTTGCGCATCATATTATACTATACTATGCTTAAAAATTCAAGGAGTTTTACAGAAAATGCTACATGAAAATACATTTTCGGCAATAATCTGTGAGCTGGACCCCCTTCACCACGGCCATAAGCTCCTTCTCTCCCGGGCGGGAGCCTCAAAAAGGCCGGTGATATGTATTATGAGCGGGAATTTTGTCCAGCGGGGAGCGCCCGCAATGCTGGACAAATGGACCCGGGCAGGGCTCGCCCTTCAAAACGGCGCGGACCTGGTGGCGGAGCTGCCCCTGAGCTGGGCCTGCTCCGGGGCCGAGCGCTTCGCCATGGGCGGCGTCCTGCTGGCCTCGGCCTTCGGGCGGGGGGCGCTTTACTTTGGAAGCGAGGTCCCTGACACAGCCCTGCTGAAAGAGACCGCCAAAGCCCTCCTTAGCGCGGAGTTCTCCCGGGCGCTGGCAGAGTGCCCCCCGGGGCTGAGCTTCGGGGCCCGGCGGCAGCTGGCTGTGGAGAAGCTCCTGGGCCCCAAAGCCGGGGAGGCTGTCAGCTGCCCCAACGCCAATCTCGGCATAGAATACTGCAAGGCCATTTTAAAGCTCCGGGCGGAGCTGACCCCTTCCGTGGTAAAGCGGGAGGGGGCGGGGCACGACGAGGACGGCGGCACGGACGGCCCCCTGTCCGCAAGCGAAATAAGAAGGCGGGCTTTCGCCGGGGAGGACCTCCAGGGCCTTGCCCCCGAGAGCACCGTCCAGGCGCTGGAATCCGCAAGGAGCGAGGGCCGCTGCGCCCACATATCAAACCTTGAGCGGGCCATGCTCTGCAAACTCCGGTCCATGTCCCGGGAGGAGCTCTCCCTGCTCCCGGACCTCTCCGAGGGCCTTGAGAACCGCCTGTACCGGGCCGCTGGACAGGCCCGCTCTTTGGATGAGCTATATACACTCACGAAAAACAAGCGCGTGTCCCACGCCCGGGTGCGCCGCCTGGCGCTTTACGCTTTCCTGGGGCTCAAAAAGCCCCTGCCAAAGACGCCCCCCTATCTCCGGGTCCTGGGGGCCACAGACAGAGGGCTCCGGACTCTGGGCGGCCTGGGTCTTCCGGTGGTAGTCAGGAGCTCTGACGTTGACCGCCTCCCCCCCGAGGCACAGTCCGTATTCAGGCTTGAGGCCCTGGCGGACGACCTGTACGGCCTTGCGTCCCCCACGCCCCAGCCCTCCGGCCGGGACTATACAGAGGGGCTTATACGGCTCTAGCTCAAATTTCTCAGCCCCTTGGGGTAGCGGTTTTTCAGCCGCCCGTTCGAGGCCTTTCCAAAGCCGGTCACAGCGCCGCTTACGCACACCGCCGTGTACCCCGACCCGCCGCAGTCCAGCTCCTCCCCCCGGAGGAAAGAGAGTATCTCCCGGCCGTCAACAGGCAGCTCAAGCCTTTGGCGGAAGTCCTCAGGCCGCCGGCACATGAAAATACCGTGGACAGGCTCAAGGCGCTTTGCCTTCACCTCGCACAGCTCCGCTCCCGCCCGGAGCACGCCTAAACCGGAGAGCTCCGGGAGCTCCTTTGGCAGCAGCAGTACCTTGTCCCGCACAAGTACCGGCCTCAGGCCGCCGTGCCCGGCACAGAAGAGCCCGTCCATAAGCTCCAATGCCTGGGACAGGATGGCGCCCTTCAGGGCCTCACAGCGGTACTCCCCGGCAAGGCACGCATTCTCCCCGACCCGCTTCATGCGCGCCACAAAATGCCCCTCGCCACCGTCCATTGGGTATATGCGCCTCCCAAGCCCGCCGTCCATGTCCCCCCGCCCGAACAGCGCGGGGATTTTTTCCTGCACAAATTCCGGGTGTCCCTTCAAAAACTCCCTTACAACCCCCTCGTTCTCAGCATATGAGAAGGTGCAGGTGGAGTAGACCAGCACGCCCCCCTCCCGGAGAGTACCCGCCGCCTGGTCCAGGATTGCCAGCTGCCGCCTGGCACAGGCTTCGACCCCCTGGGGCGTCCACTCCTCTATAGCCTTTTCATCCCGCCGGAACATTCCCTCCCCAGAGCAGGGGGCGTCCACCAGCACCCGGTCGAAATACCCCTGAAGCCCCGGGCAGAGCCGCTCGGGGTACGCGCATGACACTACGGCGTTTGCCGCCCCCAGCCGCTCAAGGTTTGACAAAAGCGCCCCCGCCCTCCCGCGCACAGGCTCGTTGGCCCATAGGAGCCCCCGGCCCATGAGGGCCCCCGCTATCTGGGTGGACTTTCCCCCGGGGGCCGCGCAAAGGTCCAGTATCCGCTCCCCGGGCTGAGGGTCCAGGGCCGTCACCGCTGATGAAGCCGAGGGCTCCTGGGAGTAGAACATCCCCGCGTGGTGCGCGGGCAGCTTCCCGAGCCCCCCGCTATAGTCCGCGTAAAAGGAAAATTTTGAAAAAGCCGATGGCGAAAGCTCAAAGGGCAGGCTTGCCCTCAGGGTCTTCTCATCACATTTCAGCGGGTTCAGCCTCACGCCCCTATAGGCCGGGCGCTCATAGCACTCCAAAAAGGCCGGGTACTCGCCCCCAAGCTGGGATTTCATCCGCTCAAGGAACGCCTCGGGCAGGCACATGGTTTCACCCCTCAGTCAAAAATTCATGCTCCAAAATGCTCATATAAAGCTTGTCCACATATCTTCCGTCCTTAAAAACCCACTCCCTCAGCCGCCCATCCTCCCGGAAGCCGGCTTTCTTGTAGCAGGTTATTCCCGCATGGTTATCGGCGTGCACCGAGAGCATAATATTGTGCAGGTTCAGCGTCTTGAAGCCGTATTCCAGTATGAGCCGCACAGCCTCCTGCCCATAGCCCTTTCCACGGTGGCGCGCTTCGCCGATGAATATGCCCAAAAAAGCGTTGCGGTTCAGATGGTCGATGTTGTGTATGCTTATGCTGCCTATCAGCTCGTCCTCCCCTTTTAGCACTATGGCATACCGCTGCATATGCTCCGGGGGCTCGTATATCCATTTCAGGTCGTCCTTTGAGGAGATTGCCTTGCTATACTCCCCGAACAGCTCCGCAACGGCCCGGTCGTTCATCCATTTGACAAAGCTTTCTGTCTCCGCTGCATCAATAGGCGACAGATATATTCTTTCGCCCTGCATCTTTCTATAGTACCCCATTATGCCACCACTCTTTCCAAAAAATTTTTCAGCTATATAACCGCATAATCCCGCCTCTCCTGCCCACAATACCTCTTGAAAGGCTTCCGCACCGCTTCATTTGGTGAGGCACGGCGGAGGGCTTTCGCTTCGCTATCATTGCATGAAAGGAAGTATAACTCATGAGCAACAATCAGAACCAGAATCAGCAGAACCAGAACAGGAATAACTCACAGAACCAGAACTCTCAGAACAGCCAGAACAACCGCTCTCAGAACAAGCAGAACTCTCAGAGCCAGAATCAGAAATCCAAGAACCAGAAGTACGAGCAGGAGCAGAACGAGCAGTTCTAACTGGAACTTCCAGCTGAGACCCGGTTTTGGCCGGGTCTTTTGCTTTGCTTCACTTCTTCTTTATCTCGCCCAAAAGCTCCTTTAATGACTTGTCGTCCGGGTGCATGGGCCTGAAGCCCTCGCCGGTTATCTGCCCCGCGTCGCCGACTATCACAAAGGCGTCCTTGTCCTCCTCCCGGATGATGGCCTGTATCTGATAGACCTCGAACCGCCTCACAACGCAGAGCATTGTCTCCCCGGGCTCGTTGCTGTAGCCCCCGCGGCTGTCAAGATAGGTCACCGTGCGGTCCATCTCCTCGATTATCCTCTGCCCCATCCCGCGCACCTTCGGGCTCATTACATAGAAGAGCTTGCCTGTCCCCGCGTCCGTGCCATAGAGGATGGCGTCGATTATGCTCGTGCAGACAAATATTGAGATACAGGCGTACATGGCGTTCTCAATGCTCCCGAAAACCACCGCCGACATCGCCACTATCACGCCGTCCAAAGCCAGCATCAGCTTGCCCATGGACAGGTGGGGCATACGCCGCTCCAATAATCTCGCCACCATGTCCGTGCCCCCGGTAGTAGCGCCCCGTATAAAGGTCAGGGAGAGCCCCAGCCCCTCGCATACCCCGGAGAACACCGCCACCAGGACAGGATTGCCCCTGTACACAGGCATGAAGCCGCCGAAAAGGTCTATCAGAATGGACGACAGCACTATGGCCGCCATCGTGCGCACCACCAGCTTATAGCCTATCTCCACCACCGCCCATAAAATTATGGGTATGTTTATGAGAAAGCTCATAAGCCCTATGGGCGTGCCGAACAGGAAGTTCAGCATGGTGCAAAGGCCCGTCACCCCGCCGGGGGCTATATTGTTCGGGGCGGTCAAAGCTGTGACCGCCGTGGCATAGACTGCCGCTCCCGCCGTTATGAATACGCCGTCCAAAATAATATCCCTGCGCCGGCCCAATCTCTCCATATTATCCGGTCTCCTTTCAAAATTACTGATTTTCCTCTTCAAGCAGCTTCACGGCCATGAGAAAAAGCTCCCTGGCCCTGTTTATGTCCCCTCTCATGTAGAGCCAGCCCATAAGGGCCTCAAAAGCCGTGGCCCCGTGGTAGTCGGCCGGGTCCGCGTTCTTCGGCACATGGCCCACGTGGGCGTTCCTGCCCCTAAGGGCCACATCCCGCTCCTCTTCTGAGAGCCCCTCCCAAAGCCCCTGCAGCGCCTTCGACTGAGCCCTGCAGCAGACTAAGGCCGTCTTGCGAAGGTGGAGCTTCTTCACAGGGCAGGGGCCGTCCTTTAGCAGGTACTCCCGGGCCAGCAGGTCATAGGCCCCGTCGCCTACAAAGGCCAGGTCCAGCGCGCTCATGCGCCGCATATCCGGGCAGGGGGCCCCAAGCAGTGTGTCCAATATAAGCACCCCTTACTCCACAAAGTCAAATTCCAGGCCGTAGATGTCCACGGTGTCCCCCTCGTCACAGCCGGCCTCTCTAAGGGCGTCTATCACCCCTGTCTCAATGAGCACCCGCTGGAAGTACTGCAGCGACTCGCTGTCGTCAAAGTCCACCGCGCGCATTATCCTCTCGAGCCAGGGCGCCTCCACGGTGAACACGCCCTCATCGTTCACGACCTTCGCCGCGCCCCGTTCCAGCTCCTCCACGGGCCTGAGCTCCGCCGGCTCCGGCTCATACCGAAGTATGGGCGGCAGCTTTGAGAGCTCCGCCGTGACTGCGTCCATAAGCTCGTCCACCTGCTCGTTTATTGGGGCGATTATGGGGAAGAACTTATATCCCAGCCCCTCAACATAAGCCCTGAACTCCTCCACCTGCCCCGGCTCCGCCAAATCGCACTTGTTCCCCGCCACCAGCATGGGCCGCTCAGAGAGCTCAGGATTGAACTTCTTCAGCTCCCGGTTTATGACCTCGAAGTCCTCCTTAGGGTCTCTCCCTTCGCTGCCGGACACGTCAACTATGTGCACCAGCATCCTGCACCGCTCCACGTGCCGCAAAAACTGGTGCCCAAGGCCCTTGCCCTCCCAGGCCCCCTCTATGAGCCCGGGGATATCCGCCATAACAAAGGACCGGCCCTCCCCCAGGCGCACCACTCCCAGCACCGGGGTGAGGGTGGTGAAGTGGTAGTTTGCGATATTGGGCTTTGCCTCGGAGACCACCGAGATAAGGGTGGACTTGCCTACATTGGGAAAGCCCACAAGGCCCACGTCCGCTAAAAGCTTCAGCTCAAGCTGCACCTCCATCTCCTGGCCGGGGAGCCCGGGCTTTGCAAAGCGGGGGGCCTGGCGGGTGGGGGTGGCAAAGTGGGTGTTCCCCCAGCCGCCCTTGCCGCCCTTTGCTATCACCTGGGGCTCTCCGTCCCAGATGTCGGCGATTATCCTGCCGGTTTCGGCCTCCTTGACCAGCGTCCCGATTGGCACCCTCACAATGAGGTCCCCCGCGGACTTCCCGGCGCACCTGCCGCCTCTGCCGTTCTCCCCTCTGGGAGCGGTGTACTTGCGCTTATATCTGAAGTCCGCAAGGGTGGAGAGGTTGCTGTCCCCAATAAACACAACGCTCCCCCCGCGCCCGCCGTCACCTCCGTCGGGCCCGCCCGCGGCCACGTACTTCTCCCTGTGGAAGGACACCGCGCCGTCCCCGCCGTCCCCGGCCTTTATATATATCTTTGCAATGTCTATGAACATATTTTACCTCCTGGCGTAAATACGGTATGTCCTAAGCCTCAGCTCCCTGCCGGACTCCGTTACCACTTTCTCCAGCCCGCCCTTCTCATGGGGGAATTTCTCCGCAAGCCGCACGCTGGGCATGTTCCTCTCGTCGGCCTCATAGATATAATATTCGTACCGATGCAGCCCGTCAAGATATCCCAAAACTCCCTCCAGGGCCTCCCTGCCGTACCCTTTCCCCTGTGCGGAGCCCTTCAGCCACAGCCCCAGCTCCGGGGCCCTTTCCCGAAGCCCGAACACCTCCGCGCTGCCAAGGAACTCCCCGTCAGGGCCGAGTATCACAAGCTCAAGCATTTCCCCCCGCTCCATGGCCTCCATAAATCCCCCCAGCACCTGCCCGGCGGTATCAGGATTGGGGAAGGGGTCGGGGTATTGGTATCTGGTGACCTCGGGGGTGAACTCCTGGTGGTAGGGCTCTATATAGCTTCGGGTGAATGGTATTATTGTCAGGTTTTTGGTGGTTATCTGTAGATTCATCTCAGCATATCTCCTCTATCTCCCTCAAAAACTCCCCCACAGCCTCATTAAACCTCCCCGGCCTCTTACCGGCAATAAAGTGGTCCCCCTCTATTATTGACAGCTTCGCCCCCGGAATGCTCCCCGCTATCAGCCGGGTGTGGCTCTCCTTCACCATATCCCGCGTCCCGGCTATAACCATGGCCGGGGCCCTTATTCTCCCCAGCTCCTCCGGGCTTATATTTGGGTCGTTCACCATGAGCCCCAAAAGCTCCATATGCCCTTTCGCCTCCGGTGACTTCCCCGCGAAAATTTTTGTAAGCCTATATCCCAGCTCAATGGGTATCTGCACCATGGGCTTTATCCCTGAGGGGTCCAAGTTGCCGCCGTTCAGTATCAGCGCCTTCACCCTCTCCGGATAGCTGAGAGCAAAGCGCATGGCGATATTCGCCCCGTCTGAGAAGCCCAGAATTATGGCGCTTTCCAGCCCCAGGCTGTCCATAAATCCCGCCAGGTCATGGGCAAACTGGCCTATGGTGAAGGGCGCTTCGCCCCTGGGGGATTTGCCGTGGCCTCTGGTGTCCACGGCTATTACCCTATAGCTCTTTGAGAAATGCTCAAGCTGGCGCTCAAAATACGAGCCGTCCTCGCCGTTGCCGTGAAGGAGGATAAGGGGCTCGCCCGAGCCCCTCTCACTGTAGTGCAGGGAAATATCCAATCACTCGCCCTCCAAGAGACGGTCCAGGAACACCGTGTCTACAGTGGCCCCAAGGCTGTCGTAATAGGCGCCGCCATACTGAACACGGTTGCCGCCCATAATAACCATACTGTCCATAAGCCCGCCGTCAGCGCCGTACCAGCTGATGTCATAGCTCCAGCCGTCATACGTCCCTTCAACGTTTACCTTCTCAAATCTGAGTGTATTTATATTTTCAGTTATATGTCGTATGTCTTCCGCGTCAGTTATCTCCACTGAGCTGCCGTCGTTCCCCGAGCGGAGCTCTATTTTAGCCGCCCCGCCTATCTCAAAATGGGTGCTTGCAACGAAGCAGCCGCCGAGCGTGAGTATAAGCGCCGGTATTAGTATTAGCAGAATCAGCTTTTTCATGTGGGCCCCCTATCTCCTTATGAATGCGTCCAGCTCCCTGTACGCTCCATCCCAGTCCCTTTTCGGGTCCTCAAGCACGAGGCTTCTAAGCCCCAGCCTGTCTAAAATCTCAAGCTCCCGGCGCTGGCGCTCCTCAAGGCAGGCGATATAGCCCTCAAAGCCCTTCGCGCCTGTGCTCCTGCCGTAAGCGCCGTTTTCATGGTACTTTATGACCTCCGGGAGCCAGCCCGGCCGCTCCTCAGAGGCGGCACGCACGCTCTCGGCTATGCCGCTGTCTTTAAGGTACACCACCGCCGGCTCCATGGGGACAATCGTCTCCGCTATTTTTGAGATATACTCAAATGACTGCTCTATGGAAAAGTCAAAGCGCATCATGGTCTCGCACATGGGGTTCTGCAAAAGCACACAGTTAAAAACATACACCGTGCGGTCCTCCGCGCTCTTTACAAAGCCCTCCCACTTGTCCAGCATTACCGGCATCTCCGCCTCCCAGGGCAGAGCGTCGTATATCTTATACGGCATAAGCCGCTCCAAAGCCGCCCCTCCGAACTTCCCCAGAGGCAGCACATAGCCGTCCGCCCGGGCCTCCCCGCCCGAGCGCACCATCTCTCTGAGCCCCGGCGGGAAGGAGGCCAGCTGCCCGCCGGTCACATAGGCGCTGTCCTCATAGTCGGCCGGGTGCTCCCCCGTGCCCTCGTCTATGCAGGACACCTTGCGGCCCATTTTTGTAAGCCTCCCGGCGATATGCTCTGCCGTGCTGCTCTTGCCCGAGCAGGGCGGGCCCTCAACGATGAATAATCTTGTCATACTTCAACTCCTAGTCCGGCTGCTGCCCGTCATGTGCCGCCCATCTGCACTCCGTTATCTCCATGTCTGTGAACACCGCCTTAAAGGACGAGTCCTCCGGGGAGCAGGCATATACCCCGAAGCGTACCGCTCCCCCGCCCTTGTGCATATGGCATACGCGCATCTGCTCAAAATGAACGCCGTCCCTAGAGCACTCTATCCTGTAGTCGTCCTCCCGGCGGCTGAGCCTGTACCACATTGTTTTTATATCTGCGGGAACGGCCGTTGTGGCCCAGTCGGAATAGCCGCCGTTGGTCACAACGCTCCCTAAATGCCCGAACTCACTGTTCTCATATTCCACCGAGGCCTTAAGCCAGTTCTCGCTGTCAAGGTACATTACAATGCCGCACTGTTCGAATCTGTGGCCGCTGCCGGAAAAATCCGTCTTAACAGTGAAGCTGAAATATTTCTCCCCGGTCTCCGTCTGAAACACCGGGGCGTTGTCGTTCTGAAAGTGGTAGTAGGTCCTCTGCCAGAGGTCCGTATGGGGCTTTGTGACCGCCTCGAGCCTGCCATCCCCAAGGGTAAAGCTCTCCGGCTCCCTCGTCCACTGAAACCCGGTCATGTCCATAGGCTGTGCCTCCCCTATCACAAAAAAAGCCCCTTCACCACGAAGAGGCTTTCCTGCCGTTCAAACTGCTTACTCAGCGTAAACGCTGACCTTCTTGCGGTCGGCGCCCATGCGCTCGAAGCGCACCTTGCCGTCCACCATGGCGAACAGGGTGTCGTCCTTGCCGCGGCCCACATTGGTGCCGGGATGAATCTTTGTGCCCCTCTGCTTGACGAGGATATTTCCCGCCAGCACAAACTGGCCGTCGGCGCGTTTCACGCCCAGGCGCTTACTCTCGGAGTCGCGGCCGTTCTTGGTGGAGCCCATACCTTTTTTGTGAGCAAAAAGCTGGATATTGATTTTCAGCATAGTAAAAGCCATCCTTTCGTTTTGTGTTCAGATACTAATCTCACTGACCCTTACCTTGTCAGGGTACTGCCGGGAGAGTTCCTCAAGGTGGAGCCTGAGCCCTAAAAGCAGCTCCCGGCACCTTGGGCCGTCCTTGGCCCGGAGCCTCAGGAGCATGTCCCCCTCGCCGGCCCTCAGCTCCCCCGGGCTTATCCCCATCACCTCTGTGACGGTGTTCGCCGTAAGGTACGCCGCCGAGGACACCGCCGCGCACACTATATCCGTGCCGGCCTCTCCCCCGGCGTGGCCGGTGATTTGAAAGCCCAGGACTTCGCCGTCCCTTGAAGCAAGGAACCCCGCCCGAATCATCAGGCCTTCACGGCCTCTATCTGTATCTTCGTATAGGGCTGGCGATGGCCCATCTTCCGCTTGGAGTTCTTCTTGGGCTTATAGGTGAATACGGTTATCTTCTTTCCCTTGCCGTTCTTCACGACCTTGCCTGTGACGGAAGCCCCCTCGACATAGGGCGCGCCGACCTTGGGCTCCCCCTCGCCGAACACAGCCACCACAGGGAAATCCACTGTGCTGTTCTCCTCGGCGTCCAGCTTCTCAACGTAGATAACGTCGCCGTACTGGACCTTGTACTGCTTCCCGCCTGTCTCGATTACTGCAAACATTTCTTATCCTGCCTTTATCATAGTCTCGCTACTCGTGGGCGTGCGCTTTGGGCGCCGCTTTAAAAGCCCATGGTATGCGGCCCATATAATATAGCATGAAACGGCGGGAAAGTCAAGGGGAATTTGGGGCTTTGGCCCTCTAGTCCCGAAAGTCAAACAGCTCCCTGGGCTTTATTCCGAAGACCTCGCACATTTTGAAGATAAGGTCCATGGATACCCCCACGTTCCCAAGCTCTATGGAGCTGATATGGCTCCTGTCAATGTCCAGAAGCTCCGCCAGCTGCAGCTGGGTAAGACGCTTCATTTTGCGGTAGTAGACCACGTTGAGCCCGAACCTTTCGTACATGCCTTTATACTCCTGCTTCACATCAATCACCTCCTCATTGATTTTAGGGGAGGTGGGGCCCATAATAAACCTTGTCTCAGTAACATATTGTTGTTGACACAAACAAAATTCTATGCTATGATGTTACAGGCGGCATAATTCCCTATTATTCCCCGGAAAAGGAGATGCAGAGCAGTGGGATTTCTCAGCAGGGTCAAAGATTTTTTCAGTGGAAACAGCTCCGAGCAGAAAGGGATAATCGAGAGCTATAAAGCGGAATTTCTCCGCTACGACAATGGACATCTGAGGCAGATTCTGCGCACGGCAGTCTCAGGCGAGGTCAGGGAAGCCGCGGCCTCAGTGCTCCGTGAGAGGGGAGAGCCCATTGATAAAAAGTCCTGAAAGCATATAAGAAGCCCCCGGCAACCCCGGGGGCTTTCTCTCAAATATTCTTTCTTATCTCCTCGTTCACCCTCTGCCTGAGCTCCAAAAGCCCCCTCTCGTCAGGGTAGCTCTTAAAGGTCATGTCCCCAAGAATTTCCATGACCCGCTCCCGCCCCACAAGGCCCTCAAGGGCGCAAAGGGCGCAGTAGTCGCACATGGCCTCGTCCATGAGTATCAGGCGCTGGGACTCCTCAGGCCTGCCGTCAGGCCGGGGGTATACGATGAAGGGGTCGCCCGAAGGGAAGGCGCCCCCGGCGTCGGTGACCTTATACGGGTCGATGGGATAGAGGGAGAGCTGGGAGTTATAGAAGTTATAGCCCCACTGCAGGAAGCCCGCCAGGCTGTACTTATATAGCAGCGCCCCCAGTATCCTCGTGCGGGAGCCGGGCTGCACTATAAAGCGGTTCGGCACGTCTACGGCCTGGCCGGTGCAGTAGTAGCCCCAGAGCTTATCCGGGCGGTCCTCAAGGAACCTTTCGATGTGGTCTATGGCACAGACCGGCTGCTGCACAAGGCCCTCGTCATAGTACACCCGCTCGGAGAGGGCGTCCATGGAGTTATACCCCAAAAGCTCATCCTTCACCGCGTTATAGGCCCGCTTATAGCTGTCCATATGCTCCGCCGCGGGCTCGTCGGATATGTGGAAATATGTGCGCCCGGCAATGCCGAGCTCTTCCAGCACCGGCTTGAGCTCCCTTAAAAACTGCCTCAGGAACCCGCCGTACTCCTCTCCCCCGCCGTCGGTGTCCCAGCCGAAGAGCTGCTTTTCGACGCCGTTTTCAACGCCCATCACCTTTGGAGCGAACTTTGCGCCCCACTGGCTGAACAGGTGGGATATCTCTATGTACTCTATCCCCCGCTCCAGGGCCATCTTCACCCAGCGCCTGAACTTGTCAAAGCCGAACCTATAGCCGTCCTTTGTTACCTCCACGTCTATAAGCTGGACCGTGCGCCGCGTGCCGCCTATGGCAGTGTCCAGGGGCGGGGTGAACACCGGGGTCAGCAGCATGTTGCACCTGTGCTCCCCCGCCGTTTTCACAAAATTGCCCACAATCTCCCACCAGCGCTGTGAAAACACCTCCGCGCCGTAATAGTCCGCAAGGCAGTCGCTGTGGAACCACTCGGTATGGGGTATCGGGAGCCTGGGCAGCTCCACATCCAGTATCTCCACCGTTGTGCTCTCCTCACAGAGCACGCCGTCGCCGCCTGATATTCTTACCGTCACCGGGTAAGTGCCGGCCTTGGCATTTTTAGTTTCCACATCCAGCCAGAGGCTCCTCCACTGGCCCGCCACCAATGGTATGCCGAACCTGCCCGGCTCCTGCAACAGGTCAGGATAGAGCCCCGGCTCCGTGGTGAGATACCCCTCGTCATGCCAGGGATGGCATGGGTACTCGCACGGGACCAGCCCCACCGTGCGCACCCGCACCGGCAGCTCCGACTCCGCCTCCGCCCTGCCCCAGTCCCTGTACGGCCCCTCCCAGCGGTAGGCCAGCTGGAAGGAGAGGCTCTCGCCCCGAAGGGCCGTCAGCTCCGGCCTGGGAGATTCCGGCTCCCCTGTAGGGAAGACCTTGCACATTGACGTTACAAGTCTGCTTGAAATGCTCATTTTCTGCCCCCGTTTATGCTTATTTTAAACTCAAACCGCGCGTTTTCGCCGTACCAGAGTGGGAAGTTCGTGCCCCAGCGGTTGTTGTGCAGGAGATACCACATGCCCTCAGAGGGCTCGCCGTAGTCCTCGTTCTCATCGTATAAATGCCTCCCGCCAACGCTCGCCAGCGGCGCGTGCAGGCTCCTTACAGCGCCGCTCTCGCTCTCTATCACCGGCGAGGCATGGAGCTTTCTGTTGCCGCCCTCCCGGACATTGTAGGGGTCTATGGGCAGGCCCAGCTTCTCAAGGCGCACCGGCCCTCCCTTCTCCCAGCCCAGCCCGAAGCCGAAGAACAGGCCCTCGGGTATCCTGCTCTCGTCCTTATCGAACCATTTCAGCTCTGCGGATATATCCTCCCCAAAGGCATATGTGAGCTGTACCGTGCGGGGCGCGCCGTACTTCTCCGCAGCGCGCTCCGGGGCGCGGAGCCACAGCCTGAGGGCGCTCCCCTCCTGCTCCACGGACTTGACGCTGTAGGCAAAGGCCTCGTCCCTCAGGTCCGGCACAGAGTCCAGCCCGGGCTTGCAGAAGTCCCCCTCGGCCCAGACCCTGGTGTGCTCCAAATCCCGGTTATATTTTTCCAGGTTCTCGAACACCGTCTTCGCGCCGTAGACCTCATACACAAGCCTGCCCAGCCAGTTGTCGCCAACGCGCACTGTGCCGTCCTCCTCCACGGCCACGCTCTGCCCGCCGATAGTGAAGCTCCGCTCATCAGTGGGCTTCAGGCAGGGCTCCGGGGCCTTTGGCCTAAGGGTATCAAGGCGCTTTTCGGCTTCATGCTGCCACTTCTCCGGCAGGGCCGCCACGGCCTCTTGGATATACCCCCGCTGCTCGGTCCAGGACTCCTCCATCAGCTTATAGGAGCAGAGCCCCTGCACAAAGGTGGGCTCGTTATGCAGGGTGAACTCCCTGAGGAGCTCTCCGGCGGGCATAACATCCTCGGGGGTGATATGGTCCCGCTCCCGGGCCATGTAAAAATCCTGCTTCTCCCAGTTTTTCCAGTCGGAGAGCCAGCGCTTCACGTCCCGGCCCCAGGAGTGCTCGCAGACCATGAGAAGGCCGCTGCAGAAATCCCGCCAGGCCGGGGAGTCTATTGCTTCGGGCTCCTCCCGCTCCCACTGGTCGCGAAGGCGCAGGAGCTCATAGTAGGCCCCGGTCTTGTAGGGGTCGGTGGCCACGCCGTGAATCCAGGTGTCCCCCAGCTCCTCGGTGACTATGGGGAGCTCGTCTATGTGCTCCAGCACCACTTTCGCGAACTCGTCCATGGTGCCGGAGCTTATCTCGGCCCCGGGGTATTTCTCTCTCAGGCGCTCCATCTCGGCGGCAACGCTCTCGGGGGAGGGAGGGCCGCTGTTGTCGGGGGTGTGGGCGAACTCCATGGCCGTGTCCCCGCAGACGCTGGACGCGCCGTAGAGGGCGGCGTAGTCCAGGATAATCTCGTCCCCGCCGTAGCGGAGCCTGCAAAGGGGCGGGAGCTTCACCAGCTTCGAGGAGCCGTTTATGCCGATGTGCAGGTACTTTATCCCGGCTTTGGCAAGGTAGGGCACCATAGCGTGGGTGTGGCTGGGCACGTCGGTCATCTTCGCGGCGATGGTGTGCCTGTTAAAGCGCTCGTCAAGCTTCTTTGAAATGCTCAGGCCATACTCAAAGAGCCTGCCGTCCATAAGCTCGGTATGGGTCGTCAGCGGCAGCCCGTGCCAGGCGATAAAGCCCTTCCCTATGGCCTCTTCAAGCATACCCGGGTCGCTGCCCTCCTTTAAATAGCGCTCGATAAGGTACGAGCCCACGGTCCAGACAAAGTTCCTGCCGCCGTCCTTATTGCACTCCCCGGCGGTCTTTACAGCCCCCGGGATAAAGGTTTCCAGGTACTTGTGCATGACATTTTCCGCGGAATCGGTGAAGCCGATGTCAAGGTGTGTCTTGTGTACGACGATAACTTTTTTGATGTTCATAGCCCTGATACTCCTGTCGCATATTTGTAGGTTACAACGATTATAGCCGCTTGTAATATGCTTGTCAAGACAAAAGAAAAAGAGGTCTTGCATATTTATATATTGGGGTATATAATTGTCTCGTAACACAATATAAACTGAGAGGACTGGTATTATGAACGAGGCTCTCCGGCAGTGGCTGGACCGGGAAATGGACGATTACGCCCCCAGGTTCAAGGCCTTCAACCGGCGGCTCATGAAGCGCGTGCCCATATGGATGGCCCTGAGTGTTATCGGCATGACGGCGCTGGGCTTCGGGGTCGGGTATGAGTGGCAGTATGTTATGAAGGTGCACCTTTTGATAGGCCTGGGGTTCGCGGCGTTTATCTGGCTGTGCTTCTGGCTTCAGACAAGGAGCACCTCCATGAAAAAGGTCCGGGCAATGTATGAGCAGGCCCTTTCAAAGCTCTCCCCCTCGGACCAGGAGGCCTTTGCAGGGCAGGCCCCCACAGGCCGCGCGGACTTTACAAACGGCGCCACGGACAAGTACCCCGCCCGGCTCACCGTGGGCCCGGAGTTCTGGCTGTACTTCCGGGACAGCTGCCATGTTTACAGGGTGGCCGACATGGAGAGCCTTGAGGCCATAGAGGAGACAAGTCGGATAGGCTATAATATGGGGAATACCCGGGTGCGCCAGAACATAGGCATAGGCGTTTCCATTGTGGTTAAATACAGGGACGGCACCAGCTTCGCCTCAGATTACCCCAATGCCAAGGTGTACATGGAGAACTCAAAGCAGCTTGGGGAAGCCCGGGCGCTTATAGAAAAAAACTGCCCCAAGGCCGGGAGCCTTTGGGGCGGGAGATAAAGCTTAAAAGAGGTGCAAATTATATGAAGAACATAGCAAAAATACTCTGTATCCTGCTGGCCCTGATGGTAATGCTCCCCGCCTGCTCAGAGGGCAAAGGGGAGAGCAGTCAGGAGGACACGGAGAAGCTCATCCCCATCAGCATAAACGGAACGGAGATAAAGGTAGGCGAGACCACCGTGCAGGCCCTTCTGGACCAGGGGCTCAACGTAGGCTGGGTGGACGAAAACTACGAACGGGTGGACGTGGAGCCCGATATGGAGCTTGAGCCCAACGCCTACTATACCGGCGGCAGCATAAGGGTCAGCGACAATGTCTTTGCACAGATTTCCTTCGTCACCGAGGAGGAGGCCATACCCCTGGGCGAGGCCGTGATAGCAAGGCTCGAGTTCTACATGCACAGCGAAGACGACAAGTCCGTCCTTGAGAAGATATCCTTTGACGGTGTGCCAATAACCGAGCTCACCCGGGAGAAGGCCGGGGAGATGTACCCCGGCTGGACCGGGGACGAGGTGATGTGGCTCAAGTACGGCCTGGAGTACAAATACGACCTGAACTTCGACATGACCTCAGGCCAGCTGACAAGGTTCACCGTGGAGCGTGAGTACGACGTGGACTGGAGCGGGGACGAGTGATATCTCCTTACAGGTCCCTGAACTTTTTCACCCTTCTCAGCTGCTTCTGCTTGCGGCGGTAGAATATCACCAGTATCAGGTACACCACCACAAGGGCCCCTATCGCGGCCATTATGGCTATGGACCAGGGGGAGGTGAGCAGGGCCCGCCCCTGCTCCCAGCCGGCGATAAGGTCGCTTCTCGACACAGACTCCGTGGCCACAAGGGGCACTGTGGCTATGACCTCGTTGGCGTAGCTCAGGGTGGCCGTGCCAACCACCTCCCCCTTCCTTATGGGGGCCTGCACGCTCTCTGGCTTCTCGACGGTTGTGATTATAGAGCTCTGCTCCACGCTGTCCGGGAGCATGACGCTCACGTTCTCGCTGGCCGAAAGCAGCAGCTCGTCCTTCTGGTAGGCGTACTCCAGGTTCACGGAGCTGAGTATGTCCCCTTGGGACACTATGGTCTTCTTTCCCAATGTCCTGAAGGCCCAGCGGAAGAGGGTGCGGCAGTCCAGCATTTCCTCGTGGACGCCCTTCTCATAGCCCTCCATATTGCCCATGGCTATGACTATATAGGTGTAGCCGTAGGTGGAGGCCGAGGCCGCGAGGCAGTAGCCGGACTCGTCGTGTGAGCCGGTCTTTACGCCGTTTGCATAGGTGTACCTGTACATGTTCCCGGAATTGTCCTCATAGGGCAGCAGCATACGGTTGGTATTTGTCACTCCGCTGCCGTCCGGGTCCATATTTGTGGGCTCCTTTTCATAGCCCCTCCTGCCCACTGTCTCCATAAAATTGGGCAGCTGCATTGCGTATTGGGTTATCCTGCCCATGTCCCGGGCGGAGGAGTAATGGTTCTCGTTGTGAAGGCCGTGGGGGTTTGTGAAGTGGGTGTTCTTGCAGCCAAGCTCCTCGGCCTTCTTGTTCATCAGGTGCACAAAGTAGCTGACGCCGGTGTAGTCGGTCATGCCCCCCTCGGGGATAGTGTAGTCCCCTCCCACATTGAGGCCCTGAGAGCCCTCCTCCCCGGCTCCCGGGTCCTCAGGGTCCGGGGCGTCGGGGGGGACAAGCTGGCCGCTGGCGTACTGCTCGTCCACATATTTCATAAAGGTCAGGGCGGCGTCGTTTCCCGAGGGCACCATCAGCAGGTTGAGAAGCTGCAGCCCCGTGAGCTTCTCCCCAACCACAACCCCCGCAAGGGAGCTCTCCGAGCCCAGCAAATCGTCCTCCACGGACTGGGGCACGGTTATCTCCGTGTTCTCTATGTTGGGGATATTTTCATAGGCCACTATATAGGTCATAATCTTCGTCATGGAGGCCATGGGCAGGGGGTCGTCTGGATTGAGGGTGTATACCACCGTGTCCGTGTCTATGTTCAGCATGAACAGGGACTTGCAGTGGGGCCCGCCGCTGTCGGTCTCCTCCGTGATGAGCCCGCCGTCGTATATCACATCCCCAATATCCCAGTTGAAGGTGAAGCCCTCCGCCCCCGCCGGCATTGGGGCAAGGGCGGCTGTCAGCATTGCTAAGATAACTGCTGTTATAATTCTTGGCAGTTTCATCGTTTCATTCCTCCCGTCGGTTACATAATACGGCCGAATATATTATACACTTGATTTTGGGGAAAGAAAAGGAAGAATTTCTTAATTTAAGATTAACTCTATATAAAGTATTCCCGCAAGGCAAAAGGGGGCATATCATGCTTATATACCACACCTCCGACTGGCACCTGGGCCGTATGCTCTACGGCAGGAGCCTGCTCCCTGACCAGGAGCATTTTCTCAATAACGTATTCCTCCCCCAGGCGGAGCGGGAGCGCCCCGCCGCTGTTATAATCGCCGGGGACGTCTACGACCGCCAGGTGGCCTCCCTTGAGGCCATTGAGCTCTTCGACCGCACCCTTGACAGGCTGGTGGAGCTGGGTGTAAAGGTCTTCGCCATCTCCGGCAACCATGACGGGGCCGGGCGCATGGCTATAATGAAGGGGGCCCTCCGCAGAAGCGGGGTGTATATCGCCACGACCCTTGAGGAGACCCTTGAGCCCGTCACACTCACAGAAGGGGGCGAGTCCGTACAGCTCGTGCTCCTGCCCCATAAGGACCCCTCGGAGCTCCGGGACTTCCTCGGGGATGAAGGCCTCAGGGGGGAGACCGCCTGCATGGAGGCCCTGCTCGCCCGGGTAAGGCCCCGGCTTGACCCTAAGCTTCCCAGTATACTTATTGCCCACTGCTTTGCCGCCGGGGCCTCTGTGAGCGAGTCCGAGAGCGTATTCGTGGGCGGCAGCGGACAGGTCTCCCCGGGCGTATTCGATGGGTTCAGTTACACGGCCCTGGGGCACTTGCACGGCCCCCAGGCAGTGGGAGATAATGTCCGGTACTCCGGCTCGCCCCTAAAGTACTCTGTAAGCGAGTCCGGCCAGCGCAAGTGCTTTATGCGCCTGGAAATATCCGGGGGAAAGATAGCGTGCACCCCTGTGGATATTGCCCCCCTTAGGGACGTGCGCAGGATAGAGGGCAGCTTTGATGAGCTCATATCCCGCTCTACTGAGGACTATGTGGAGCTTGAGCTCACGGACACGGAGCCTGTGCTCATGGCCGCCCAGCGCCTAAGGCCCTGCTACCCGAATCTGCTCTCAGTTATAAACAGCTGGACCGTGAACGCCGCCGGAGAGCGTGCGGGAAAGCTCTCCGGGCGGGACGAGCAGTCGGTGTTCTCGGCGTTCATGAAGGACGTATGCGGCCTTGAGACGGAGGATGGGGACCTTGAGCTGTTCCGGGACATATGGAAGGAGGTGCAGCTGTGAAGCCTTTAAGACTGTTCATCCAGGCCTTCGGGCCCTATCTCGACCCTGTGGAGCTGGACTTCACAGGCTTCGGCCCCGGCGGGCTCTTTCTCATAACCGGGCCCACCGGCGGGGGGAAGACCTCTATCCTGGACGCCATGTGCTTTGCCCTGTACTGCCGGGCCACCGGCGAGGGCAGGGATTTTTCCGGAATGCGCTGCATGAGCGCCCCTGCGGAGCTGGACACCATAGTTGAGCTGGACTTTATGCTGGCAGGGGAGGCCTACCGCTTTCGCCGCCGCCAGTACACATACACAAAGCGCTCAAAGGAGACGGAGCTCAGGGAGGCCCACGAGTGCTTCACCATAGACGAGGACGGCCGCCCGGAGCTTTTGGCCGGGGGCAGCGCCCTCACTGTCACCCAAAAGGCCGAGGAGCTCCTGCACCTGAACTACAGGCAGTTCCGTCAGGTGATAGTCCTGCCCCAGGGGGATTTTTTAAAGCTCCTTCGCGCCGGGAGCAAGGAGAAGGGCGAGATACTGCGCACCCTTTTCTCCGCTGAGGTCTGGGAGCGCCTTAGGGAGCGCTTCCGTCAAAGGGAGCGGGAGCTTGAGAGCGCCGCCAGGGAGGCCCAAAATATGCGGGAGACCCTCCTGCGCCAGGAGGGCGTCAGTACCACCGGGGAGCTGGAAGTGTCCGCGGCTGAGCTGCAGCGGGAGCTTTCAGAGCTCATTGCCCGGCGGGACTCACAGTCGGAGAAGCTCTCCCAAGCAGAGAAGCTGCTCAAGGACGCCGAGGAGCTTGAGCGGCTCCTAAAAGCCGCTCAAAGCGCCGGGGGAAGTCTCCGGGAGGCGGAGGAACGTGCGGCAGCCCTGGAAAAGTCGGCGCCCGAGACAGAGGCAATGGTGAAAAAGGCGGGCTCACTTCAGGAAAAATCAACTGCCGCCGCCCGGGAGCGGGAAAAGCTCAGCGCAAGGCTCGCCCGGCTCACCGCCGCCCTGGACTGCGAAAGCAAGGCGGCCCTTGCCCGCCGGGAGCAGCTGTCGGTGCAAAAGGAGCTGGACTCGGCAAACGCTGAGCTCGGGGACATTATAAAGCGCATGGAGGCCGGCGCGGAGTACGAGAGCCGGTGCCGCCGGGCCAGCCTTATTCTGCCGGAGCTTTTAGAGCGCCGCCAGGCCCTGGAAAAAAGCTGCGCCGCCCTTGAAGAGCTGTCCCGCCGCCGCATAAGCCTGCAGGACGCTGAGAATGCCCTTAACGAGGCAAAAATTCAGACAGAGCGCCGAAAAACAGACGCCGACGCCCTTACCCTCCGGCTGGCCGGGCAGGAGGCCCTGTTAAAGGGCAGCGCCGCCCTGACCCTGGCGGGCTCCCTGCGTGAGGGCGAGCCCTGCCCGGTATGCGGGTCTGTGCACCACCCCTCCCCCGCCCGGGATACAGCCTCAGGCAGGCTGCTGGCCCCCAATGAGCTTGAGCTTTTGCGGGAGCGTGAGAAGGCCGCGAGAACAGCCCTTGCCGGTGCCGAGAGCCATGCGGCGGTCAGGAGCTCGGAGTATGAGAAGCTGAGCGCCGCCCTCAAGGAGCAGGAGGAGGCCTGTAAGGACCTGCCCTCCATGGAGCGGGTCATGGAGGAGCTTACCGGCGTCAAGTCCAGGGACGCACAGGCCAGAAAGCTCTCCGGGCAGCTGCAAAAAGCCGGCCAGCGCTTGGAGGAGCTCCGCGCCCGCCGGGAGGCCATTGAGGGCGGTCAGGGAAACCTGCGCACAAGGCTCTCCGCTCTGGAAGCCCGGGCCGCCCAGCTTGAGCAGCAGTCAGGGGAGGCCCTGTCAAAGCTTGAGGACCGGGACCCCGGCAGCTTAGAGAGGGCCATAGAGGAGCAGGAGGCGCTGGCGGCCAAGCTCTCGGGGGAGGCCGAGTCCCTGAGGAAATCAGCCGGGCTCCAGGAGCAGGAGCTTGCCAAGGCCGGGGAGGCCCTCAGGCTGGCAAGGTCCGCCGATGAAAATGCCCGGGCGGAGCTCGACGCGTTCCGTGAGAGGCAGCCCCTGGCCCTTGAGCTGCCGGCACTCAGCCGGGAGGCGGAGGCCCTTAGGGAGGAAAACCGGCGCTGCTTCCAGGCCATAGGCCAGGCTCAGAGCACCCTTCGCTCCCGCCGGGCCGCCCTGGGGTCGGTGAGGGAGCAGGACGGGAAAATAGAGAAGCTAAGCGTTGAGTTCGGCCGGGTGGCAAAGCTGAGCCGCGCCCTTTCCGGGCAAAACCCCATGAAAACGCCCATTTTGCAGTATGTCCTCAGCGTCACCCTGGACGAGGTGCTTGTCTCGGCAAACCGCTTTTTCCAGCGGCTCTGCCGGGGGCGCTACGCCCTGCAGCTGGCCTCGGGCCCGAAGGGGGGCACGGCCATGAGCGGGCTGGACCTTGAGGTGCTGGACGGCGCCTCCATGCAGCCCCGCTCCATCGAGACCCTCTCCGGTGGGGAGCAGTTTCTGGCCTCCCTGTCATTGGCCTTCGGGCTCTCGGACGTGGTCCAGAGCCACAGCGGGGCCGTGGGCCTGGACTCCATCTTCATCGACGAGGGCTTCGGCTCCCTTGACTCCGAAACTCTCGACGCCGCCATGAAAGCCCTGGCCCTGCTGCAGTCCGGCGGGCGCATGATAGGGGTCATCTCCCATGTGCAGGAGCTGCAGGGGCGCATACCCTGCCGTATACAGGTCTCCCAGAGCGCCCAGGGCACGGCCAGGGCCAGGGTCATAATTCCATAGTATAAAAGCTGCCGGGCATACAGCCCAGCAGCTTTTTCTCTCTATTATATCTCAAAGACCTGCCCCGGCTCCTTCACGTCCATCACATGGGGCGCGTACTCCTTATAAGTAGGCGTGCTCTTGAACAGCGGCACCACCGTATAGTCCCCCCACATGTGCATTGGGAACACGTGCTCCGCTCCCGCAGCCTCGAAGAAGTACCTCATTCCCAGGTCGAAATCCGCGTCCTGCCTGGGGTCAAGCGGCACGAAGGCAGCGTCTATATCCTTACCTTCCAGAAGCTTCAGCTCATCCTGGTATGCCTGCCGCATCTGGTCGTTCTGCCATTTGGGAGCGCCCTCCCAGACCCAGCAGTTCAGGTCCCCGGCGTGATATATCCTCTTGCCCTCGCACTCAACGAGAAAGGCCACGCCGTCGTCCGTGGACTTGAGGGTCGCCAGCCGCAGGCCCTCCAGCTCGTGGGTCTCATGGGGCTTCACAAAGAGCGCAGCCTCTCTCAGCTCCTCGGGCACCCGGCTTTGGAAGATATCGTCCGATAGAATGAAATGCACCTGCCGCCCCGGCCGGGCCTCCATGAAGACCTCAGTGGAGAAGTGGTCCTCGTGGTGGTGGGAGGCGAAGACATAGAGGGGCTTCTGGGACTTTGGGATGTCCCCCTGATAGTAGTCGAACAGCAGGCAGCAGGAGTCGAGCTCCACAAAGTAGCCGCTGTGCAGGATAAATGTGACCTTCATGTTATCTCACCTTTTTACTTAGTTTAGATTTTTGCTATATATTCCTCATATGCCGCCCGCCCTTTGAGGGCCGGGTAGACGTGGTCTTCACCATCATATGCCTCGGCCTCGAGGTCTTTTTCACCCTCAAAAGCCTAGCTATCGCCTCGCCCTTTGGGAGCATGCACACGTCCTCATAGGTGACGCCCTTAAAGAGCACCGCGCACAGGGCGTATACTATTACAGCCGCGGCTATGGCCGGTATAAGCGCCAGCCTGGGGGAGATAAACTGCGTAAGCCCGAGATAGGCCCCATAGGACACCGCCCCCATGAGCCCGGCGGCCAGGAGAAGGGGCATTGTCATGCCCAGCACGCTGTCCATCCCCGGCAGGCTCTCCCTGACGGCTATAAGGTTCAGGATGACTATCACAAGATACGAGGCCACGGTACTGACAGCCGAGCCCATCACGTTTATCTCGGGTATCCCCGCGAGAAAATATGACAGGGCTATCTTCACCACTCCCCCCACTGCCATGTCTATCACAGGCCTTGTGGTCCTGCCGAAGGACTGTAACATGGCGTTCGTGGTGTATACCGTGCTGCTGAAGGCTATGGCCACAGCCAGCACCTGCAGAAGCCCCGCCGCCCCCTGAGCCACATCGGGCCTGCCGGCTAAAAGCAGCATGCAGATGGGCTCGGCGAATATGGACATGCCCACGCTTGCGGGTATGGCGATAAGCAGGGTCATGCGCATGGACATGGAGGAGATATACCTGACCTGGCGCTTGTCCCCGGAGACAATGGCCCCGGAGAGCACCGGCAGAAGGCTCGTTGAAATGGGCACCACAAAGGCCCCCGGCAAATCGAAAAACTTCCTGGCGTTGCCCAGCACCCCGCTGAAATAGTCCGCCTGGTCCTGGGTAAAGCCCGCCGCGGTCTTCATGCGGTCCATGAGCACAGCGCTGTCCACAAAGTCCAGAACGCTCAGAAAGCAGGCCCCAAGGGTTATGGGCACGGCGAAGCGCAGAAGGGAGAGCATCATGTCCCGCCTTGAGGAGACGGCATGTCCGTCATCAGGCAGGTCCCTGTCCTTTTTCCGCTGGCGGAGCTTGCAGAATATAAGGTATATCATCCCAAGCCCCGAGCTTACCGATACGCCTGTTATGGCCCCAACGGCGGCCGTAGAATCAGAGCCGCTGGTGCTTATGATATAATAGGCGAGCCCCGTGCCCACCAGCACCTTCATCACGGCCTCTATCACCTGCGAGGCGGCCGTGGGCACCATATTGGAGCGCCCCTGGAAATACCCCCTTAAAGCTGAGGTTATTGACAAAAAGAATACCGTGGGGGCGAGGGCCGCGATGGTCCCCGCCGCCCCGGGCTTGCCTAAAAGCTCCGAAATCTGTTTTGAGCCAAAGAGCATAACAAGGCAGCCGGTAACGCCTATCCCAAAGAACAGCCAGAAGGCCACGGAGAATACCCCGTCGGCCTCCTTTCTCCGTCCCATGGCGTTGGCCGTGCTCACCATCCTTGAGACGGCTATGGGCAGCCCCGCCGTTGAGAGCACCAGGAAGATAGTAAAGATATCATAGGCGCCGTAAAAATAGGACATCCCCTCGGCGCTGATAAAATTGGCAAGAGGTATGGAAAACAGCAGCCCCAGCGCCTTGACTATCAGGGTCGACGCGGAGAGGATGGCCGTGCCCTTCATAAAGCCGTTCTTACTATTCCCAGCCATTTTCCCCCTCCTTCACCTGATTAGTCCTAGTCTGCCCAGGCGTTATGCCGTTATTGCCGTTATTTTTTTATTATACCAAATACCACGTGGAAACGCAAGGGGCATATGAAGGCCGTTCAGTCTTTGCGGGTCCATTTCTCAAAGTGGACCCGCCCCTCCTCATAGCCGCCCCGGGCGGGGAGGTCCTTCTGAGACTCGTCCGGATATCCAAAGGCAATGATGGAGTGGGGCACGGCGCTCTCCGGCAGCTCAAAAAGCCGGCGCTGGGCGTCGATTTTCTCCTTCTGGGGCCAGGTGCCAAGCCATACCGAGCCTATTCCCAGGCCGTGGGCTGCGAGTATCATATTCTGCGCGGCGATGGAGCCGTCTATCACCCAATAATCGGGGGCGCGCTCAAAGGCGCGCGTCATGTCCCCCAGCACCATTATGCCCAGGGCGGCGCCCTTCAGAGGCTGCGCGGCGGCCCCGTTTCCGTCGGCCATCCTGGAGAGGGTGTCCCTGTCGCGGACCACTATAAAGCTCCACGGCCGGGCGTTCACCGCGCTGGGACCGGACATCCCGGCGCAGAGGATGGTATGCAGGTCCCCGTCGGAAATTGGCCGGGAGGTAAACCTGCGCACGCTGCGCCTTCCGGAAATTGCTTCAATTATGTTCATGAGAAGTCCTCCTTTTATTTGATGGTTATAGTATAGCATATTCGGGGTGCAAAAAAGCCGCGCGGGTGCGCGGCTTTTGCCCAAATATGTTTTTGGTTTTTCCAGGGTGGTGCGGGCGACAGGACTTGAACCTGCACGGTCGCCCACCAGAACCTAAATCTGGCGCGTCTGCCAATTCCGCCACGCCCGCATGACTAGACTATTATACCCCCTTTTCTTAAAAAGCGCAAGGGTAAATTTTCGTTTGACCCTTGCTTTTTTTCGCAAAATAGCGTATCCTTATGCTTGCGGCCGGGCTTTGGCCGCGGTCAGTCGTGAAATCCTGACCTAAAATAAAACTAAGGGGCCGGGGCCCATAGAGCCTTTTGTGAAGGGGCGCCGGGACCGAAAATTTGGAGGAATTTTCATGTCAAGCTCAAAGAAGGTACGTTTTATCGCTGTGAGCGCTGTAATTGCGGCTATGTACGCCGGGCTTACTTATCTTGCGGCGGCCATGAACCTGGCCTACGGGCCGGTGCAGTTCAGATTCTCTGAGGCGCTGACCGTGCTGCCGGCGTTCACCCCCGCGGCGGTGCCGGGGCTGGTGCTGGGGTGCTTTATCGCAAACCTTACAAGCCCCTTTGGCATAGTGGACTGGGTGTTCGGAACCTTGGCCTCCTTTACGGCGGCTGTTGGCACCCTGGCCCTCTCACGGGTGCGCTATAGGGGGGTCGCCTGGCTTGCTCCCCTTCCGCCGGTAATTGCAAACGCCGTGATAGTGGGCTTTGAGCTCTGCTGCTTCTCCGAGGCCGGGGTATTTTCCTTTGGAAGCGCCTCCCTTGGGGGCTTTTTGGCGGGAGCGGCCTCGGTGGGTATCGGGGAGCTGGCAGTCTGCTACGCTCTGGGGGTGCCGCTGATGATAGCCATTGAAAAGACAGGCCTTAACAGGCTCATGGCAAACGCCTGATAATAATTTTAACTTTGCTTTAAAAGGCGGTGGGATGAATTGACATATTTCGCAAGACGGACGCTGAATACCGTTAAAAAGAGCGCGGCCCCGGTGCGGGTGATAGTGGTGAGCTTTGTGCTGCTTATAACCGCCGGGACCCTGCTTCTGACCCTGCCGCCCTCCTCGGCTTCGGGGAGCTTCACCAACCCCCTTGACGCCCTGTTTACAGCCACCTCCGCGACCTGTGTGACCGGCCTCTCGGTGGTGGACACCACCGCCCACTGGTCCCCCTTCGGGCAGGCGGTGGTCCTGCTGCTTATACAGCTCGGGGGCCTTGGGCTCTCCACCTTTGCCACCGGCTTCTCCCTGCTTGTGCACAGGCGGCTGGGCCTTCGCGAGATGATACTTACCGGGGAGGCCTCAGGCAGCGACATGCCCGACGCTGCCTCTCTTCTCAAGCTCATGCTCGGCTTCACCTTTGCCTGTGAGCTTACAGGCGCTTTGCTTCTGATGGCGCGCCTTGTGCCGGAGTACGGCGCGGACGGGATATGGCCTTCCGTGTTCGTTTCAGTCTCCGCGTACTGCAACGCCGGCTTTGACATACTGGGCTTCGTGCCCGGCAACTCGAGCCTGACGGCCTTTGCCAGCGACTCTTTGGTATGCCTCACAATAGACGCCCTTATAGTCACCGGCGGCCTCGGCTTTGTGGTGGTGCGGGACATATATCAGTGCAAGCTGGTGTCGCCCCTAAAGCACCAGGGCCGCAAGCGCCTGAACTTCCACTCCCAGATATGCCTTCGGGCCACCTGCGCGCTGCTGGCTGTGGGAACGCTGGGCTTCCTTTTGATGGAATCGGGCAGGACGATGGAGGGGCTGAGCTTTCCCGCGAAGGTAAACACTGCGCTTTTCCAGTCGGTGAACACCAGGACGGCGGGCTTTGCCTCGGTGGACATCGGGGCCCAGGGGAGCTTCACGAAGGTGCTCTCCATAGCGCTGATGTTCATAGGGGGCTGCCCGGGGTCCACGGCAGGGGGCATGAAGACCACGACCCTTGTGGTGCTGCTGGTGACGGTAATCTCCACTCTTAGGGGCAGGAACGAGGCCGTGGTGCTCCGGCACAGGTTTGCCCCGGGGGTAGTGTACAAGTCCCTGACAGTGGTGCTGCTGGGGCTCTCTGTGGTGTTTGCGGACGCCTGTGCCTTCACGCTGCTCAATCCGGATATAAGGTTCATAGACCTGCTGTATGAGGCGGCGTCGGCCTTTGGCACGGCGGGCTTGAGCGCGGGGGTGACGGGCCGGCTTGAGCCGCTGTCGCGGATTTTGCTCTGCCTGACGATGTTCATCGGGAGAGTGGGGCCGGTCTCCTTCGGCTTGTCCATCATGATGAAGTCCAAGAGCCAGCCGAGCATTTTGCCTGAGGGCAGAATGCTGATTGGATAGCCGCAAAGCGGTCAAAAGTTTTGTCCACTTTTTCAAAAGTGGCAGGGTCTGGGGCAGCGCCCCAGGTGCTTTGCCGCAGGCAAAGAAATAATCAAAGGAGCAAAATAATGAAGAATTACACCCAAGTCTACGTCAAAAACAGCCTTGAAGCCGCCCAAGTCTATTGCAAAGCCTTCGGCGCGGAGCCCACGCTGGAAATGAAAACCCCGGCAGGCGACCAGTACGAGCACTGCGAGCTCTCGGTAAACGGCGAGCCCATCTTAGCCCTTTCCGAGGCAAGAACTGATTACGACATAGAATACATCCACCGCGAAAAATTGCAGACCATGACCTTCAACGCCTTCGAGCTGGGCAGCGAGGCGGCGGTAAAGCAGGCCTTCGATGTGCTCAGCGACGGCGGGGTGGTGGTAGACCCCATAGGGGAGCTGCCCTGGAGCAAATGCTGCGGGACGGTGATAGACAAGTACGGTGTGTGCTGGTGGGTAGCAATATGATTTGAATAAACAAAGAACACCGTGCAAAAGCCCTGCATGGTGTTCTTTGTTTATTCTATTCCTCGTCTTCAACATACTCAAGTATGTCCCCCGGCTGGCAGTGGAGGACCTGGCAGATGGAGGCCAAAGTCGAGAACCTGATAGCGTTCACATGGTTATTCTTCATCTTTGAGAGGTTCACATAGGTTATCCCCACCCGGGCGGCGAGGTCGTTCAGGGATATCTTCCTCTCAAGCATGAGGCGGTCCAGGCGCAGTATTATCTGTCCCATAGGCTTACACCAGGCCGTCCTGGTCTTCCTGCAGCTCTGCTCCCCGGGCGAAAATCTCAGAGACACAGAGGACCATGGCTCCGATAACGATGTTGTCAAAACGGAGATTTGCGCTGAAGCTCAAAGAGCCGAAGGCGAAAACCATGGTAATGAGGCCGTATACAAGCTGAAGCCCTACAGACCCCAGGAACAGTCCCCCGGCACTTCTGAGCTTATCCACACTCTCCCGGCTGAAGGGTGAACCTGAGCAGCCTATCACCTGGCGGATATTGCCAAAGGCCAGGAAGTGCATACCGGAGCGCACACAGCCAATGAGCAGATATACGACAACTCCCGGTACACTCGCCGCGCCGGCTGAGGAATAGATGAGCATATCGCTGAGGGAGATATCCATGCCGAATAAATGGACCGACACGGGCTCCCCATAGGCGGAGCTGATGGCTCCGGGGTCCATCACCACTTTTCCCGCCGCCATAAGCAGCAGCAAAACGCTCAGCACGTTTATTACCTGAAAAACCGCGCAGATATTGACGGCTATGTTCGTCCATGAAATTTTGCGGCCTGGCATAGAGCACACCTCCTTAAACTAAGCCGTCCACATCCTCCTGCATTTTCTGCCCCAGGGCGAAGACCTGGGAGAGGCAGAGCATGAGGACGCCCACGATGAACCCGCCCATGTCCGCGCTGACCTCCGCCAGCTCCGGGCCCACGATAAACACGGCTATGGAGCTGAATATGAACTCCACCACCGCTATGGAGATAAAGAATATGCCTATCTCCCGCATCATGCGCACGTTGTCCTTCTGGAAGGGGGTCTTCCCCACGGAGAACTTTGTGAGCCCCTGGGTGGTGCGCAGGATAAGGTTGGCGTTGCGGAAAACCCAGGCCATGAGCTCGAGGATAAGCGCCCCGCCCAGCAGGAACACCGCCAGGGCCTTGGGGTCGGTTGAGCCGTCGGGGCCCGTTATGCGCATGGAGAACCCCTGTACCCTCAGCTCCTCCATGGGTACAGTGCCCCAGACAGTTGTGTTGACGACCGGGTCCAGGAGCACTAGTACAAAAGCCACGGTCATAGCGATAGCGCCCACATTGTAGAGTACCTCAAAGAGCTTTGTGAACACGGTGGCTATCTTGGTCAGTGTATCGAAGCGTTTTTCTTCTTTGGTCATAACAGAGCACCTCCACTTGGTTTATGACTCTATTATAACCCCTCTTAGTATCGTTTGTCAATACATATTTATCGTTTATCGATAAGAATTTCGATATCCCCGGCAGTGCCGGCAAGGTACTTTGCCCCATGCTCCAAAAGCTCCTCTCTTGTGCGGAAGCCCCAGAGCACCCCGCAGGAGTCCATCCCGGCGTTTTTGGCCGTGTCCATGTCCACGCCGCTGTCGCCGATATACAGCACTTCCCCGGGGTACACCCCCAGCTCCTTTGCCAGGGCCAGAACAGCCGCGGGGTCGGGCTTAACAGGTACATTGGGCAGCTGGCCGTGAACTGCACCGGGGAGGTCACCATAGAGCCTTGAGACTATTTCCCGGGTCATATTGTCCGGCTTATTGGAGAGGACCCCCAGCTTCACGCCCTTCGACTTGAGCCGGGAGAGCAGGTCCTGCATACCGGGATAGGCTGTCACAAGGCGCATGGGCTCGCTCTCATAACGGCGGTCGTACTCGGCGCGAAAGCTCCTTATTTCATCTTCGCCCAGCTTTGCGCCCACCCGGGCGAGCATACGGCGCACAAGCAGGTCCGCTCCATTTCCCACCAGCAGCTTGTACTCGCCGGGGTCGATGGAGGGGAGGCCGAAAGCGTTAAGGGCTCCGTTGCCGAAGTACGCGATGGAGTTCAGGGTGTCGGCAAGGGTGCCGTCCAGGTCGAATATACATGCTTTATAGGTCATTTTTCTTACCTCAATTCTGGCTTAATATATTGTGGAGCCTATGCCATGGGCGGAGCACGGGCCGTTTTTATTATAACCTATGTTTTCCCGGCTTTCAAGTCAGCCGGGGCGCTGATAAAATAATTAAAGCCGTCAGCACCTGTTTTATAGTAAAATAAATTCCAAAATCCAAAATTAGGAGGATGGAAATGACAGGGAATATTTATGGGTATGTAAGGGTGTCCACCGCGGAACAGAATCAGGACCGCCAGCTCGCTGCCATGCGGGCCGTGGAGGTGCCGGAGAAGAATATCTTTTCTGACAAGCAGTCCGGAAAGGATTTTCAGAGGCCGAACTATCTGAGGATGGTAAAAAGAATGCGCCGGGACGATATGCTTTACATAAAGAGCATAGACCGCCTTGGCCGCAACTACGACGAGATTTTGGAGCAGTGGCGGGTGCTTACCAAGGAAAAAGGCATTGATATCGTGGTTTTGGACATGCCCCTGCTGGACACCCGCCGGGACAAGGACCTGCTGGGCTCCTTCCTCAGCGATATCGTGCTGCAGGTGCTGTCCTTTGTGGCGGAGAACGAGCGGGTGAATATCCGCGCCCGGCAGGCTGAGGGGATAGCCGCGGCCAAGGCCCGGGGAGTGCACTTCGGCCCCCTGCCAAAGGCCCTTCCCGAGAGCTTTTCCACCCTGTGCCGGGCCTGGCGGGACAAGGAGATGACCCTCCGGGAGGCGGCTGCGGCCTGCGGTGTGCCTAAGTCCACCTTTTTCGACGCGGTCCGCCGCATGGAGAGACAGGGCCAAATATGAGGCAGATTTTAGTTAGGCAAATAATTCTCGCAAAAAATATACAAAATTCTGAGGTGTGTCTCATGGAAGTATGCCTCTACTCTTGGTAGAATTTTCCTATAGATATTTTTATAAAGGAGGTTTTCCCAATGAGAAAATACCAGCCGGAACTGAAGCTCTATCTGAGTAAGGTTCTGCCCGACGTGCGCCATGAGCTTGGACTCACCCAGGAGCAGATGGCCGCAAGGCTCCGGATGACCCCGCGCTCCTACTCCGACCTGGAGCGTGGAGAGACCGGGCCGTCCGCCGTTTCACTGGCCTTCCTGCTCTACCAGCTGCCGACCAGCGAGGCGCTCCGCATTGTGCAGGCTTTTGGCGATTTCGTAGCTGAGATTGAATTAAAGGAGGTGGGATAATGTCTAGGCCTGATATCTACGAGAGGTACCTGTCCTGGCTTGGCGGCAGAGAGCCCGTGCCGCCCCAAAGCCTGTGCGATTTTCCGTTTTCCAACACGGACACCTATGAGGACGAGTCCAAGGTTGTGAACCGGCTGTTCTACTTCGTGCCCGACCTGTCAGATACGTGCCCGCGGTGCTTTTTCTTCTTTGAAGAGAATGTTTTTTCAAAGGACGCGCTTGGGGATTTGGTACTGCAAAGCTCTTCCTTCCATACTTTTGATTCATAATATCTGCTTACTGTCTGTTTATTACTTTATAATTTATTATAGATTTTAGACAGACAGCGGAAAAGCCGCCCTTCCGGGCGGCTTTTTTGGCGCTTCCGGAGCCTGATATTCAAAATAAAGCGGGTAGATTTGGCCGCCCGGATGTGTTATAATAATCCGGCTGAGAAATTTTAGGTAAAGGAGCCTTATATGGAACAGATAATTGAGACCCTCTCGAGGGAGCTGAATGTGCGCCCGGAGCACGCCCGGGCTGTGGTGGACCTTCTGGACGAGGGCAATACCGTGCCGTTTATCGCCCGGTACCGCAAGGAACAGCACGGCACCATGGACGACCAGACCATCCGCACGTTGGCCGACAGGCTGCAGTACCTTAGGGGCCTTGAGCAGAGAAAGGCTGAGGTCATAGCTGCGGTGACGGCCCTTGAGAAGCTTACCCCGGAGCTTGAAAGCGCTGTGATGAACGCCTCCACTATGGCGGAGGTGGAGGACCTCTACAGGCCCTACCGCCCGAAGCGGCGCACCCGGGCCAGCATTGCCAGGGAGAAGGGCCTTGAGCCCTTGGCAAAGCTGCTTTTTACCGGACTTGATGAGAACGGAAAGATAACCCGTAAGAGCGCCGAGGACCTTGCAGAAGGGTTTGTGGACCCGGAAAAGGACGTAAACTCCATGGATGAGGCATTACAGGGGGCAAAGGATATTATTGCCGAGGACCTTTCAGACGACGCGGAGATAAGAAAGCGCCTTAGAGAGCGCATACAGCAGGGCGGGGCCCTGAAGTCTTCTGCGAACACCGAGGATGACACGGTCTACAGGCTGTATTATGAATTTCAGGAGTCCCTGAAAAAGCTCCAGAGCCACCAGATACTCGCCATGGACCGGGGCGAGCGTGAGGGGATGTTAAAGGTGTCGGTGCTGCCCGGGGAGTTCGGGCCGGTGCAGGTGATTTTGCAGAGAGTATATTCCAGGCACCCCTTTATGGACCTGCTCCGGGAGACCGCTGAAGACGCCTGGGACAGGCTCATATTCCCCTCGTTGGAGCGCGAGGTCAGAAAGGACCTGACGGAGCGGGCGGCTGAGCAGGCCATACACACCTTTGCCCTGAACCTCCGGCCCCTGTTGATGCAGCCCCCGGTAAAGTCCAAGGTGACCCTGGGCTTTGACCCGGCCTACAGGACCGGCTGCAAGCTCGCCGTAGTTGACGGCAACGGAAAAGTCCTTGAGACGGCGGTTATATACCCCACAAAGCCCCATAACCAGACGGAAAAGTCCAAGGAGGTATTGAGACGGCTCTGCGATAAGCACGGGATAGAGTGCATAGCCATAGGCAACGGCACGGCCAGCAGGGAGTCTGAGATATTTGTAAGCGAGTTTATAAAAGAGTACCCGGGCAGCGTGTCGTATATGGTGGTGAGCGAGGCGGGGGCCTCGGTTTACTCGGCCTCGAAGCTCGGGGCTGAGGAGTTCCCGGATTTTGACGTGTCCCTGCGCTCGGCGGTGTCCATTGCCAGAAGGCTCCAGGACCCGCTGGCTGAGCTTGTGAAGATAGACCCCAAGGCCATAGGCGTCGGGCAGTACCAGCACGATATGCCCGGGGCAAGGCTCTCGGAGACCCTGGACGGCGTTGTGGAGGACTGCGTGAACGCCGTGGGCGTTGATTTGAATACAGCCTCTCCGTCGCTCCTAAGAAGGGTTGCGGGGATAAGCCCGACTGTCGCAAAGAACGTGGCCGTATACCGTGAGGAAAACGGCAGCTTCAAGACCCGGCGGGAGCTTTTGAAGGTGCCGAAGCTGGGGCCCAAGGCCTTTGAGCAGTGCGCGGGATTTTTGAGGGTGCCCGAGAGCAGACAGGTCCTGGACCGCACGGCCGTGCACCCGGAGTCCTATAAGGCAGCGGAAAAGCTTTTGGAGATATGCGGGTACTCCCTTAAAGACGTGGGAAACCTCCACGACCTGGACGCGCGGCTGCGGGAGCTTGGCACAGACAAGGCTGCCCAGGCGTGCGGGGTCGGCGTGCCCACCCTCAGGGATATCTCCGCCGAGCTGCAGAAGCCCGGCCGGGACCCCCGGGACCAGCTGCCCCCGCCCATGCTGAGGACCGACGTGATGGATATTGCGGATTTGAAGCCCGGCATGAAGCTCACCGGTACTGTCCGGAACGTGGTGGACTTCGGGGCCTTTGTGGACATAGGCGTGCACCAGGACGGGCTCGTGCACATCTCCCAGCTTTCAGACAGGTTTGTCCGGGACCCGAGCCTGGTGGTAAAGGTCGGGGATGTTGTGGACGTGACTGTGCTTGAGGTGGACGAGAAGAAGAAGCGAATCTCCCTTACCATGAAGAAGCAGGCCCAGTGAAGAAGCCGGGCTTTAAGAAAAAGCTGCTGCTCTGCGCGGCTGCCGCTCTGATGATAGTGCTGGCGGTTTGGACTGTCTGGGGGAACACGGCGCTTATGGTGAGCAGGGTGACGGTAAAAGCACCGGTGAAGCTGCGGATTGCCCATATCTCAGACCTGCATAACGCCCAGTTCGGCGAGGGCAACGGGGAGCTTTTAAGGCTGCTGACAGAGACGGAGCCGGACATTATCGCCGTCACCGGGGACCTGGTGGACTCGAGGCATACGGACACGGCTGCTGCCTTAGAGTTCATCAAGGGAGCTGTGGGCATAGCCCCGGTGTACTATGTGCCCGGAAACCATGAGGCACGCCTTGCGGACTATGGAGAGCTGAAGTCCGGACTCGAAGCGGCGGGCGCCGCCGTGCTTGAGGACCGGGCGGTGCTGTATAACGATGTGAACATTATCGGCCTTGCGGACCCGGACTTTGCCCTTTCGGGGAATGTGCCCGGCGAGAGCGAGGCTATGGCGCGGGTGAAGCTTTCAGGGCTCGTTGACCCCGGGAGATATAACATACTGCTCTCCCACCGCCCGGAGCTCTTTGAGGCTTACGCCGCCAGCGGCATAGGCCTGGCCCTCACCGGCCACGCCCACGGCGGGCAGTTCCGCCTGCCCTTTATCGGCGGGCTCATCGCTCCGGGACAGGGGCTTTTCCCCAAGTACGACTCTGGGCTCTATACAGAGGGCGGCTCCCATATGGCGGTGAGCCGGGGGCTGGGGAACAGCGTGATACCCATCCGCTTTAACAACAGGCCAGAGATATTGCTGATTGACCTGACAGAATAGAGAAAGCCCCCGGAGCATTCCGGGGGCCCTTTTATGTATCTTAGTCCAGAATCATCAGGTCGCGGATATACTTGATGGTGTACTTCAAGCCCTTCTCACCCTTATCCCCCTGCCATGTGGCCGAGTGGGGCTCGATGGCGAGATAGCCGTCGTAGCCGTACTTATAGAGGATGGCAAAGAACGCCCGCCAGTTTATCACGTCGATACCCGCGGGAGGGTTGTCGTAGGAATTGTCCGGGCCGAATGCCTTGGACATGAGCTCGTCTTTAAGCTCCGGATGGGCCACGGCGAAATCCCTTATTGCCCAGTGCTCCGGCTCCTGGGACCCGCCCCGCTGGATGACCCCCTTTACGTGGCAGTACTTGAAGTGCGCGCCCCACTCAAGGCCCTCCTCGAGGTACGCCCCATTCTGGCCGCCGTGGACGAAGCTGTGGGAGGGGTCGTACTTAATGCCAAGGCCCGGCACCTCGCTCAAAACCAGCTTCCACTGCTCGGGGGTGCGGATATAGTTCCCGCCCATCATGCAGTTTACTATAGCCGTCTCCATGCCCCGCTCCTTGGCGTAGGCTACTATCTCGTTGAGTATCTTGATGGCGGCGGTGATGTTCTTATAGTAGCTGAGCTCCTTCACATAGCTCACGCTGCATAGATAGTGCTTTGCCCCAAGATATGCGCCGAAGTCGATAACAGCCTTGACCTGCTCCCACTCCCCGGGGTCGGCCTCGCCGTCCGGGCCCAGCACGGGGCTTGCCCACCGGCCCACGGCCCCCACCTCAACGCCGGCGGCCTCGCTTGCGGCCTTTAGCTCCTCCTTCACGGCCATGAGCTCTGAAACCGGCCCGCCGAAGTAGCTCTCGGGGTTGCAGTCGAACTCCACAAAGTCCAGGCCCAGGTCCTTGGCCCTCTGGAAGCTCTCGGGGTTTGGGGGCATTATAATTCCTAGTTTCATAAAAAATTTCCTCCTTTTTTACTTCTTGAGCAGGTCCCGGACCCTTTCCTTGGCCTCCTCAAGGTCTTTGCTTTCGTTCATAATCTCAAGAATCTTGCGCGTCTGGTTCTCCTCGGCCGTTTCCTTTAACAATTCGCCTACATTTGCTTCGTCCATAAGTCGCTCCTTTCCGGCAGTCAGCCTTATTTTTATATTTCATCCAGCCTGAGTAAATCTATCCCCGGTATGTTCCGGGAGGAGATGTACAGTCTGTCCCCTTCTATACATACGCGCCCGGAAAGCCGGAGGGGTATTTCCACAAGCTTCACCCTCTCAAGGCTCTCCCTGTCCCATAGAGCCAGCTCCGAGCAGGGATGTGAGACCGTTACAAGCCTGTCCCGGTACATTCCCCCAAGGCGGAACATCTTCCTATGGGCGTTCTTTCTTTGGGCCAGTACCGCGAAGTCCCCAATGCTGATTTTGGAGAGCACGCCGTCCTGCCCGGCGGCATAGAGGATATCGCCGTCAATAAGCAGGCTTGCGATATTTTTCTTTCCCAGCGCGAGCTCCCTTTCTATGGCAAGGGAGTCCCTGCCAATGAGCAGGAGCCTGCCGTCCACAGTCCCGCAGACTAAATGAGGGCCGAATATCTCAACGCTCCACATGCTGCTACCGGAGATTTCAGCCTCCCGGGTCTCGTATGTCCTCCTGTCAACGGCTGTGAGCCCGCCGTTTCGTATGGAGCAGTATACAGTGCCGTCGTCCGCAGCCATTCCGCATATATCAGAGCTCAGGTCCTCCCCCAGCTTTAGGGTGCAAAGAGGCTCAAAATCCTCCTGCCGGAAAATATACAGGGTGCAGAAGTCGTAGACAAAAATCTCCCCGCCTTGGGCTGTCAGCTTTCTCGAGAGGCCGTCCTTTGGGAAGACGGTCTTTCTCAGGAGAATCTCTCCGGTATGCCGGTTGAGCTTTATAAGCTCCCTGCCGAAAATGCAGTCTATATGCGCGCCTGTTACAGCGAAATCAGCGGCGGCGGCACCAATGTACGCCAGACGCTCCGCCGGGTTCACTCCTCATGCTCCCCCTCCCCCGCCAGAAGGTCTGCGAACTCCTTTACCCTTTCGATAGGGAACGGCGGCTCCGCCAAGGGCCTGAGGGCTATGGACATGAGCTTTAGGGGGTTATCGTCGGCGGCTATCCTGTTGGAGCTCAGTGCCCCGCAGCGCTTGCAGCGGTGGATTATGGCCCACTCCCCATCCCCCCGCACCCAGACGCTTATGGGCTCCATTACTCCCCCGCAGTCCGCGGCCCGGTCACCGGGCTCATTGTCAACATGGAGGCTCGACAGGCAGTTCGGGCAGTGGTTTCGGTGCTGGGTGCCGGCCTCCTCCGGGGTGACCAGGCGCCCGCACAGCTTACAGGTGAAGCTCTCGGTATTGGGGTGGCTCTGGTAGTAGCCGCCCCCGGCCCTGTTTCTGTCTCTCTTAATCATATTATCATCCTCTTCACTAAGCTATAAGCAAAGTACGGACGGCGCAAAACCGTCCGTACTAAGATTATAACTTAAAGCTCAATTATTTGCAAGAGGGAGTCAGCCCAAAGGCGAAGGAGAATTTCTCCTCGTTGAGCTGGTACTTCTCCAGAAGTATCGGCCCGCAGCTGTTGGAGCCCACGCCGCTCATCTTGTAGTCAATGCAGACTATAGTCTCATCGGCGGGGGTAAGCTCATAGTCGTGCTTCTTATTTGTGAGCTCCTCCTGGGTGTAGTTTGAGATGTTCACGGAGAAGGTGTCCGGGGAGGCGGCGGTAAGCTCAAAGGAGCCGTCGGTCACACTGGCCCAGCGGCAGGCGTAGTGGGAGCCGTTCTCCTGGGGCTTCAGATAGTGCTCGGTCATGTCCTTCACAGCGGCGCTGTACACGCCCAGGCGGGAGGCACGGTGCTTGTCGCTGTAGCTCTCGAAGGGACCGTAGCCGAAGTAGCCGGCATTGTCAAAGGCCTTGGGCATGAACATGCGCATACCGAACCTTGGGAGGAAGCCGCCGAAATTCTTGTCCCTCCGGCAGTCCATGGAGCAGCTGATATGGCCTGAGGCGTCCACGGTCCAGGTGACGGAGGCCTTCACGAAGGGTGAGACTATGAGCGCCGCTATGCCGACTTCAAGGGTTATCACCGCCGCGCCATTTCCTGCGTTCTCAGCCTTTATGCTGTATACCCTCGGGGTAACGCGGTCCAGCCCCGCGTCCTTCCACTTACCGGAGAGGAACTGGTCGTTGTCAAGGGGAGCCCGGAAGAGGTTCCAGTCCATGGGACGGGTGAAGAGGGGCTTGTTCTCATAGGAGAGCTGGTTCCAAAGGCCGGTCTGCCGGCAGAGCTCATAGCGGAATCCGGGGCCGCTGACGGCTATCACCCTGTTTGTCTCGGAAATCTCCACCTTGCCGTCCGCAGGGGCGGGCAGGGGTATTTTCTCCTCAGAGAGCACTATCTCGTCAAAGCCAAGCTCATGGCCCGGGTCCAGAATGGGCACTCCGGCCTTGGCGGTGTAGATGAAGGTGACGGTGCTGTCGCCGGAAGCGGGCAGACCCTCTACGGTTATCTCAGCCTCGCCGTGGGGCTCGATGGAGGGCATATCGAGCTTGCCGCTTGCAATTATCTCCCCGTCCTTCATGACTTCATAGCTCAGCTCAGCGAAGTCCTGAGCATTGGTGAAGTCCCTGTAGTTGTGCAGCACGAAAGTGCTCTCTCCGGCCTTCCTGGCCCTTATGGGGCGGATGACGTTCTTAAACTCAATAAGGCCGGTATGGGGCGTGCGGTCGGGGTACACCAGGCCGTCCATGCAGAAGTTGCCGTCGTGGGGGAACTCCTCATGGTCGCCGCCGTAGCGGTAGATGGGCCTGTTGTCGGGGGTCTGGCCGCCGTATACGGCGTGGTCGCACCACTCCCATACGAAGCCGCCCACGAAGCCGTCGTGCTTCATGATAAGCTGCTGGTAGTCCTCAGGGTCCCCGGGGCCGTTGCCCATGGCGTGTATATACTCGCAGAGGATGAAGGGGGGCCTGCGGCCGTTCCAGTTCTCGTCTATCTCAACGCCGTCGAAATATTCCTCAATAGAGGCCTTCTTGAACCAGGGGTGGTCCTGGGCCACGGTGGGGGAGTACATGCGGCTGTAGAGGTCTATCATGGAGAGGTCGGGCTTGCGCTCCTTATGGTAGGTCATGCAGCCCTCATAGTGCAGGAGCCTTGAGGGGTCGTAATCCTTCACCCAGCGCCCTGCGGCCTCGCCGTTCTCGCCCCAGCCGCTCTCGTTGCCAAGGGACCATATGACCACCGCGGCGTCGTTCTTGTCCCGATGGACGTTTCGCTGGGAGCGGTCCACAATGGCCTCCTTGAACTGGGGGTCGTCCATGGCGTCGGGGTATGTATTCTGGTCGTGATTGCCGCCGTAGCGGGTGGCAAAGCCGTGGCTCTCAAGGTCCGCCTCGCCTATCACATAGAAGCCCAGCTCGCTTGCAAGCTGATTGAACCAGGGGGCATTGGGGTAGTGGCTGGTGCGTATGGCGTTCACGTTGTGCTGCTTCATCAGGAGCATATCCCGAAGGGCCTGCTCCCGGCTGATGGTATAGCCGGTGACCGGGTCGCTGTCGTGGCGGTTCACGCCCCGGAACTTGATGTTCACGCCGTTGAGGTACACAACGTCGTCGATAATTTCAATCTTGCGAAGGCCCACCTTCTGCTCGATGATTTCGTCCCCGGTGGAGAGCGTGAGGGTGTACTGGGCGGGGTTCTCAGCGTTCCAGAGGACAGGGTTCTCTATTGAGAAGCAGAGCTTATCGGCGGCGGGGCCGGATTTTGCGAGCTCCGTGCCGTCGGGGGCGAAGAGGGTGCCGGTGACCTGGGCGCCGCCGTCCACGGTGAGCTCAACGGTGACGTCCGCGTGGGAGAAGTCCTTATTGAAGCTCTCCTTCACGAAGAAATCCCGGAGGAAAGCGGCGGGGCGCTCCAAGATGTACACGTCCCGGAATATGCCGTTCATCCTGAGCTTGTCCTGGTCCTCAAGGTATGTGCCGTCGCACCACTGGAGCACCAGGGCGGCTATCTCGTTTTCGCCGTCCTTCAGGTTGGCGGTTATCTCGAACTCGGAGGTGCTGTGGGACACCTGGCTGTAGCCCTGGAACTCCCCGTTCACCCAGAGATAGAAGCAGGAGTCCACGCCCTCGAAGTTCAGGAAGTACCGGGAGGCCTCCCCCTTTTTAAGCTCAAAGCGGCGGCGGTACAGCCCGCAGGGGTTCTCCTCGGGCACATAGGGCGGGTCGCAGGGGATTGGGAAGCGCACGTTCGTGTACATATGCCGCCCCCAGCCCATGCACTGCCAGCAGGAGGGCACCTGGATGGGGGTCATCGCGGGCTCCTGCACATTGCCGTCCATGTCAACGGCGTCTAGGAATGAGTCAAAGTAGTGGAAGTCCCACTCCCCGTCCATATCGATGACGCTCAAAGAGCGGTCCGGGGTCTGGGGCAGGTAGTAGGCTCTTGAGGGCTCCGTGCCGATGTGCAGGGCATAGGGGTCCTCATGATAGCGGGTGGTAATCTTCATAGGATTTTCCTTTCTTTGATAGTAGGGTTTGACTTTCGGCTCAAAAAGCACTATACTATGAAATATGTGCCTTTGGGGGATTTTTCCAGCGCCCCCATATGTGAAGTTTACACTAAGCCGGGTAAATAGTCAATAAGAAATGTGTAAAAAATCAAAAATATTCTCAGCCCAACAGCTGATATGCAAAGGAGAACACGAAATGAGCGGCATAATATATACGTGCGCGGGATTCTGCGCCCTGACGCTCCTGCTCTGCGGCAGAAGGCAGAGGGAGGACAGGAGCCCTGGCTTTCCGGTATTTGCGGGGCTTCTGCTCTTGGCGGCGCTGCTGCTCAGGCTGCACCTGGGGTACTGGTCCGAGGGGTTCAGCGTGGACATGGACACCTTCAAGTCCTGGGGCATGACCCTGTCGAGGGTGGGCTTTTCTGAGATATATGAGCAGGATATGTTTTTAGACTACCCCCCGGGGTACCTCTATGTGCTCATGCTCCTTGAGAAAATACGCCAGTGGACCCACTTGGCCTGGGAGGGCCAGCTCTATACCCTTGTGATGAAGCTGCCCTCAATCGGCGCGGACCTGCTCTGCGGCGGGGCCCTGCTCTGGCTGGGGAGAAAGAAGCTCGGGGAGAGGGCTGCCCTCCTGGTTTCGGCGGCTTATCTTTTCTGCCCGGCGGTGTTCGTGAACTCTGCCCAGTGGGGGCAGGCGGACTCCTTCTGCACCATGGTGCTGCTCGCCTCCGCCCTGCTCCTGTACGGGGAGAGCTGGGCGGCCTCCGGGCTCCTGTACGGCCTGTCCATTATCTGCAAGCCGCAGATGCTGGTCTTCGCGCCGATGTACATCTTCTTCTGCATAAAGCGCAGAAAATGGGCGGGGCTCTGCGCCGGCGTCCTTTGCGCGGCAGGCGCGGTGCTGCTTGTTGCCGCGCCCTTCACCAAAGACTTCAACTACTGGTGGCTGGTGCAGAAGTATCAGTCCACCATGGACTACTATAACTACTACTCCGTGAACGCCCACAACTTCTGGACCCTTATCGGCCGCAACTGGTGGGGGCTCCCCGGCGGGATACAGAGCTCCCTGCTCACCTGGGCGGCCCCCGTCCTCGCCACGGCGGCGTGCGGCGGGCTGATACTGTGCTCCAAGAGAAAGGACGCGGTATTCGCCGCCGCGCCCCTGCTCATGGGCATAGTTTATATCTTTGCCGTTAAAATGCACGAGAGGTATCTCTTCCCGGCCTTTTTATTCATACTGCTGAGCTATATTTTCACCCGTGACAAGCGGCTCATGAGGGCCTACGCTCTCATGGCAGGGGCAAACTATCTCAATGTGAGCTATACCCTCTGGATATTCCGGGTAAAGGGCAACAACTACGACCCCAACAGCCAGCCCGGGAAGGTGATAGCCCTGCTGCAGCTTTCAGCGCTTATCTACCTTATCTGGACGGAGTACCGGGTATATATCAAAGAAGACATCAGGGAGCCGGAGCCGTGCGAAAGCTTCTTCGGCCCCTGGAGCCTAAAGAAAATATCACCGCCTGAGGGCCGGGGGATGACAAGGCCCGACTGGGCGCTGATGCTCGGCATAACCGCAGTATACGGCGTGATTGCCTTCTGGCACCTGGGCGGCACAGTGCTGCCGAAGACCAACTGGACCCCGGCTGAGGGGGAGAGCGTGGTGCTGGAATCGGACCGCACCTGCCATATCATCTGCTACCTGCCCGGGCTGGAGCCGGACAGCTCCCACTACAGGAGCAGGGTCGGCTCGAGCATGAAAATAGAGTCCAGTGAGGACGGCGTCACCTGGGAGGACTGCGGGGAGGTTGGCGACGGCTATGTGTTCGCCTGGTGCAGGGAGTACCTTGAGGTCCCGGGGAAATTCGTGCGGGTGACGGCCCTTGACGGGAATGTTACCGTCAGCGAAATGGCCATATTCCCCGCCGGCTCCGACGGCATACCGGCCCTCACCGCCGCGGGCCCCGGGGGGGAGCTCCTTGTGGATGAGCAGGATACCGTGCCCCTTTATAAGACCTACGAGAACTCAAGCTATTTTGATGAGATATACCACGCCAGAACAGCCTATGAGCATATCCTGGGGCTCGAGCCCTATGAGAACACCCACCCGCCCTTGGGCAAGCATATAATCTCCCTGGGGATAAGGATGTTCGGCCTGAACCCTTTCGGCTGGCGGTTTATGGGAACGCTCTTCGGGGTGCTCATGCTCCCGGCACTGTATCTTCTGTGCAAGGACCTGTTCGGTAAAACCTGGCTCTGCTCCCTGGGGACGCTCATGTTCGCCTTTGACTTCATGCACTTCACCCAGACGAGGATAGCCACTATCGACACCTACTCGGTGTTCTTCCTGCTGCTCATGTACGACGCCATGGTGCGCTTTATGTATAAGGACATTGTGCGGGCAAGGCTCCGGGAGCTGCTCCTGCCCCTGGCCCTGGGCGGCATATTCATGGGCCTGGGGGTTGCGGCAAAGTGGACGGCCGCCTATGGGGCCGTGGGCCTCGGGGTGCTGTTCTTCGGCAAGCTCATACACACCTGCCTATACGAGAAAAAGGAGGGCGGGCTTGCCCCGGCGCTGAAAAGATGCGCCGTGCTCTGCATGTGGTGCTGCCTTTTGTATATAGCCATCCCCTCTGGGATATACTTTTGTGCCTTCCTGCCCATGACGACACTGCTCCATAATAGGGACAACATGCTCTGGGCTTTCTGGAACTACCAGACCACCATGTTCAATTACCACTCAGGGCTTGTGGCCGAGCACAGCTTCGCCTCCCCCTGGTACGACTGGCCCCTGGTAGTGCGCCCAATCTGGTTCTTCAGCTCCGACCCCTGCAATGAGCTTGGACAATACAGCACCATTTCCTCTATGGGAAACCCCCTCCTATGGTGGGGCTGCCTGCCCGCCCTGCTCTTTGCGGCCTGGGAGTGGCTGAGAAGGCGGAGCGTGTACTGTGCCGTGGCCCTGACAGGCTTCCTCTCGGTGTACCTGCCCTGGGTTCTGGTGCCCAGGCTCACCTTCATCTATCACTATTTCACCGCCGTGCCCTTCCTGGTGCTGGCACTGCTGGCCCTCTTTAAGCGGCTCTCGGAGAGCGGCAGGCTCAGCGGGCGGGTCACTGTGGGCGGCAGGATTGAGGCGCAGCGGGCCCAGGTGCTCATGGGGGCTATGGCCTTAGGGTGCGTGCTTCTGTTCATAGTGTACTTCCCAATAATCTCCGGCGCGCCCACCACAAGGGAGTACGCGGGGGCGCTGGCCCTTTTTGAAAGCTGGTACTTCGGCTAAATGTAAATAAACTGTGGCTTTTCTTGCAATCTGCGGGGCAGGCATGGTATAATAGGCTTTACGAGATAAAAGAAAGGAAAATAACTATGGCGAATAATTTCCTTACAAAGCTTTTCGGGAACTACAGCAAAAAGGAGTTAAAGCGCATCCAGCCCATGATAGACCAGGTGCTGGGCCTTGAGGAGAAATATAAGGGGCTCTCTGACGATGAGCTCAAGGGGGAGACCCCCAGGCTAAGAAAGCGCCTTGAAAGCGGGGAGAGCCTTGACGATATCCTTCCCGAGGCCTTTGCCGCCTGCCGTGAGGCCATGGACAGGGTGCTGGGCAAGCGGCTCTTCCCGGTGCAGGTCCAGGGCGGCGTTATACTCCACCAGGGGCGCATAGCCGAGATGAAGACCGGCGAGGGCAAGACCTTCACTCTGGCCCTGCCAGCATATCTTAACGGACTCTCCGGAAAGGGCGTGCATATCGTCACGGTCAACGAATACCTTGCCAAGTACCAGGGGGAGATGATGGCCAGGGTCTTCAACTTCATGGGGCTCACCGTGGGCCTGGCCCTCACGGGCATGAACTCGGGGGAGAAGCAGGCGGCCTATAACTGCGACATCACCTACGGCACCAATAACGAGTTCGGCTTCGACTACCTTCGGGACAATATGGTCATATATAAGGACAGGAAGGTACAGCGGGGGCACCACTACGCAATAGTGGACGAGGTGGACTCCATCCTGATAGACGAGGCCCGCACCCCCCTTATCATTTCAGGCCAGGGGGAGAAGGCCGACGAGTACTACTCTTTGGCCAACAGCTTTGCAAGCCGTCTCAAGCCCATACGCGTCAAGGAGACCGACGCCAAGGAGGACAACGACGAGCTCTACGCCGAGTACGACTATATAATCAACGAGAAGCTCAAGACCTGCTCTCTCACCCGCCGGGGCGTGAAGAAGGCCGAGGAGGCCTTTCATGTTGACAACCTGACGGACCCGGAGAATATCCTCTTGCAGCACCGCATAAACCAGGCGATACGCGCCTGGGGCATTATGCACCGGGACCAGGACTATGTTGTAAAAGACGGCGAGGTAATAATCGTCGACGAGTTCACCGGGCGCTTAATGTACGGCAGAAGGTATAACGAGGGCCTGCACCAGGCTATTGAAGCCAAGGAGGGCGTACAGGTGGCAAGGGAGAGCAAAACTCTAGCCACTATCACCTTCCAGAACTACTTTCGGATGTACGAAAAGCTCTCCGGCATGACCGGCACGGCCATGACCGAACAGGAGGAATTTTCAGAGATATACAAGCTGGACGTGGTGGAGATACCCACGAACCGGCCCATGGTCCGGGAGGACTGCCCGGACGTGGTGTATAAGACCGCCGCGGCCAAGTACAAGGCTGTCATAGACGATATAGTGGAGCACCACCAGAAGGGCCAGCCGGTGCTGGTGGGCACCATCACCGTAGAAAAGTCCGAGGAGCTGAGCAAGCTCTTAAAGCAGCGGGGCGTGAAGCACCAGGTGCTGAATGCCAAGTTCCATGAGAAGGAGGCCCAGATAGTGGCCCAGGCGGGCCGCAGGGGGGCAGTTACCATTGCCACAAACATGGCCGGCCGCGGCACGGATATTTCACTTGGGGGCAACGCCGAGTTCATGGCAAAGGCCGAAATGCGAAAGCAGGGCTACAGCGACGAGCTCTTAGTGGAGGCCACGGCCTTCAGCCACACCGAGGACGAGGAGATTCTCGGGGCCCGCGCGGAGTTCGCAAGGCTCAATAAGGAGTTCGAGGAGCAGATAGCCCCCGAGGCCAAGGAGGTCAAGGAGCTGGGCGGGCTGTATATCATAGGCACGGAGCGCCACGAGTCCAGGCGTATCGACAACCAGCTCAGAGGCCGCTCGGGACGTCAGGGGGACCCGGGCAAGAGCAGGTTCTATATCTCCCTTGAGGACGATTTAATGCGTCTCTTCGGCGGGGAGCGGCTCTATAACATGATGGATAAGCTGAAGATAGACGACGACGTGCCTATTGAGGCCGGGATGGTGTCAAACGCAATAGAGAGCGCCCAGGGCAAGGTGGAGAGCCGCAACTTCGGCATACGCAAGAACGTATTGCAGTATGACGAGGTGATGAACAACCAGCGGCAGATAATCTACGGCCAGCGGGACCAGGTGCTGGACGGCAAGGATATGAAGTCCGCTATCCTCAAGATGATAGAGGAGGCCATAGGCGAGAAGGTAAACACCTACCTGCCAGAGAACGTGCCCCATGAGGACTGGGATTTGAAGGGCCTTAGGGAGCACTATATGGGCTGGCTCATAGGCGATGAGGACTTGAACTACACCGGCAGGGAGCTTGAGGACCTTGAGCCGGAGTTTGCAAAGAATTACCTCTTTGAGAAGGCCAAAAAGCTCTATGAGAGCCGGGAGGAGGAGTTCACCTCCCCGGTCATGCGGGAGCTGGAGCGGGTGGTGCTACTTCGCACTGTCGACCAGGAGTGGATGGACCATATCGACGCCATGGAGCAGCTTCAGGAGGGCATACGCCTCAGGGCCTATGCCCAGCAGGACCCGGTGGTGGAGTACCGCTTGGAGGGCTTCGACATGTTCGACGCCATGATAGGGTCCATACGGGAGCAGACCGCAAAGGCCATACTCACCGTGCGCCTTCGCACCAAGGAGGCCCCGAAGCGCGAGCAGGTGGCAAAGGAGACCGGCGCGGGAGCGGCAGGCCCCAAGGAGGTCAAGCGCCAGCCCGTGAAGAAGGCCCAGAAGCCCGGGCGCAACGACCCCTGCCCCTGCGGCAGCGGGAAGAAGTACAAGAAATGCTGCGGAAGAGACGAATAAGTTCATTTCTTGACAAGTAAGAAGTAAACCGGGAGGATGAAAGGGGAATTACCTGTTATGACAGCTTTAAAAAAATTTGCGGCGGTCCTTATGGCGGCGCTTATGTGCCTGGGGCTTTCGGGGTGCGATTTTCTCCCGTCGGAGGAATTTAACGACTACGACGTGTCAAGCTATATCCAGGCCCTTCTTGACAGCAGCTACCACAACGACCACCGCGCCCTTACAGCCGTGTTCCAGGTTGCCGAGGACAGCGCCCAGGCAAACAATACCACCACCGTTGAGAACGCGGCAGTAAATTTCTGCAACGCCTACGGCCTTACCCCGGACGAGGCGCAGATGCAGAGGCTTGAGGATATAATGGCAAAGGCTCTGCTGAACGCCAGGTATCAGGTCGCGGACGAGGTGAAGGTTGAGACAGGGTACACTATCGAGGTTACCGTCTCGCCCATCACCAGCTTCTCCGGGCTTACAGAGCAGTTTACCGCCCTTCGGAGCCAGGCCCAGGAGGAGGTCAACAGCAAGAGCATGGTGAACCTGGGCGGGGAAGAGGACAGCGAGGACGGCGACGGCGGCGAATGGGGCGAGGATGGCGAGGATGAGCCCACGCCGACACCCGCGCCCACGCCTCTTATGAAGACCGCGGCTGAGCTCTATATTGACCGGGCCCTTGACCTGTGCGAGAGCAAGCTGGGCGCAATGGAATTTGGCGGCGCGGACACTGCCATAGTTTTAAATATCCGCCTCACCCAGGACGGCCAGCTGCAGCTTGATTTGAACCAGATAGACGAGATAGACCTTGCGGTGCTGTCCTTCCAGTAAGCGCCGCGGCACCACAGAGAGGAGCATGGCATATGGAACTGAGAACCGGGAAGCTTTTGGATTTGACCCACACCCTGGCGGCGAAGCTGCTGGAGGAATGCGAATACCCCTGGCAGGCGCTGCCCAAAATCGGGGAGTTCATACTCTCCCTTGGGGAGACCCTCTCAAGGGGGGACTACGAGGAGACAGAGGAGCATGTCTGGCTGCACAGGACAGTGAAGCGGTACCCTAATAACTTTATTGCCGGGCCCTGTATCATCGGCCCGGAGACCGAGGTGCGCCCCGGGGCCTTTATCAGGGGGAACGCCTTAGTGGGCGGGGGCTCTGTGGTGGGCAATTCCACGGAGCTTAAAAACGTGATTATTTTTGACAATGTACAGGTCCCCCACTATAACTACGTGGGCGACTCCATACTGGGCTTCAAATCCCATATGGGCGCTGGGGCCGTCACCTCCAACGTGAAGCAGGATAAGTCCCTTGTGACGATAGCCCTGCCTGACGGCATGAGAATAGAGACCTCCCTGAAAAAATTCGGGGCGGTTTTGGGGGACCATGTGGAGATAGGCTGCAATTCAGTGCTGAATCCGGGGACGGTCGTCGGACGGAACAGCAGGGTATACCCCCTCTCCATGGTGCGCGGCGCCGTGCCGGGGAACAGCATTTATAAGGGCCCGGGGGAGACAGTGGGGATAAGATAAGCGGAGGTTTGTTTTGGAGCAGATAGGGGCTTTTTTTGAATCAGAGGTGGCGCCGGCGGCGCTGCTGATAATACGGATAATCGTGCCGCTGCTGGCGGGGTATGTTTCCCTGAGGTGCTATACCTCCTTCAAGGCCGGGCAGCGCCGGCGCGACCCGGTGGTTATGCTGCTGGACGAGGGCTCCGGGGCCAGGTTTCCGGTGCTGTACTGGGAGAACTCCGTGGGGCGCAGCCGCAGCTGCGATATCTGCCTGCCCGTGGCCGGGGTCTCAAGGGACCACGCTGTGTTCATGCGCCGGGAGGAGGGCTGGTTCGTATGCGACACCGGCTCTAAGGGCGGCGTGCTCGTGAACGGCAGGAAGATAAGCGGCCCGAGGCTTGTGCGCATAGGGGACAGCATGACCTTCGGCGGCGTGACCCTCACCCTCTACAACACATCGGGGCTCCCCGAGAAGAAGCGCCGTTTCCAGGCGTTTCTCCGGGGCCAGGCGGCCAGCCCCTTCTTCCTCATGCTCACTGCAAGCGTCGTACACCTTTTGATGGCCCTGGAGGCCTGTGTCACAAAAGAGGGGTTTGACCCCATGCTCCTGCTGCCGGAGCTGGGGGTGCTGGTCCTTGGATGGGGGCTCTATACATACTCCATGGCCGCCCAGCACCGCATAAGCTTCGAGATAGAGACCATTGCCTACCTGCTCTCAGGCATAGGCATAAACCTCCTTGCGGCCACAGATTTAAGCGCTGCCCGGACCCAGCTTGCGGCCATGTTCATCGGCATTGTCATTTTCTGCTTTCTCATTTGGTTCATGAACGACATGGACCGGGTGGCAAAATTCAGGCTGCCCATCGGCATAGGGGCGCTCTGTCTGTTTGTCTTGAACCTGGTGCTGGGCACAACGAGCTTTGGCTCTAAAAACTGGATTTACATCGGGCCTATAAGCATCCAGCCCTCGGAGTTCATAAAGATAGCCTTTGTATTTGTGGGCACGTCCACCCTGGACAGGCTTCAGACCAAGAAGAACATCACGGAGTTCCTGGTGTTCACCGGGGCCTGTATCGGCTTTCTGTTCCTCATGCGGGACCTGGGCACGGCGCTGATATTCTTCGCAACCTTCCTGATAATCGCCTTCATGCGCTCGGGCAGCGTGCGCACCATTGTGCTGATTTTAGCCGCCGCGGCCTTGGGCGTCTTCCTGATACTCACCTTCATGCCCTACGTGGCGGACCGCTTCAGCTCCTGGGGCCACGTTTGGGAAGACCCCTACGACTCCGGAATCCAGCAGACCCGGGTGCTCACCTACACCGCCAGCGGCGGGCTCTTCGGGATGGGCCTGGGGCGGGGCTACCTAAAGCACGTCTTTGCCGCGGACAGCGACCTGGTATTCGGTCTATTATGTGAGGAGCAGGGGCTGCTTTTGGGGCTCGTGGTAATAATGAGCATTGCCGCCCTCACCCTCTACGCCCGCAGCGACGTGACCCGGAGCCGCTCCACCTTCTTCTCCATTGCCGCCTGTGCCGTGGCGGGATTGCTGTTGTTCCAGACCTGTCTCAATGTATTCGGAGTGACGGATATTTTGCCGCTGACTGGCGTGACCCTCCCCTTTATCAGCGCGGGCGGCTCAAGCATGGCGTCCACCTGGGGCCTGATGGCCTTCCTGAAGGCCTCTGACGAGCGCACCTACGCTGTGCGCCGTGCGGGGAAACACTAAAACGAAAAAGTTTTGTCAACTTTTACAAAAGTTGCAGGGTTTGGGGCAGCGCCCCAAGGTCTTGCTTCGAGCGAAGCGAAGAAAGGAGCCCCAATGAAACTACTCTTCCTAATCGGCAGCGCCGCCGTAGGCAAGATGACCGTAGGCCAGGAGCTCATGAAGATAACAGATTTGCGGCTGTTCCACAACCACATGACCATCGAGCCCATAATAGAAATCTTCGGCTATTATAACCCTCCCGCCATAAACCGCCTGAGAGAGGTCATCTTCGAGGAGTTTGCCAGGTCTGATAACTACGGCATGATTTTCACCTATATGTGGGCCTTCGACCAGCAGAGCGACTGGGATTATATAGAGCACGTCAAAAATATCTTCAAGCCCTGCAACACCGAGTTTTACTACGCAGAGCTAGTTGCCTCGCAGGAGACCCGGCTTTGCCGCAATGTCACGGAAAACCGCCTGAAAAACAAGGCCTCAAAGCGCGATATCGGCTTTTCAAACCAGCGTCTTAAAGCCGACGACGCCAAATACCGCCTGGAAAGCCTTGAGGGCGAGATACCCTTTGAAAACTATATCAAAATAGATAACTCCGATTTAGCGCCTGATATTGCCGCCAAAATGATTAAGGATAGGTTCGGGTTATGAAAAAAGCCCCCGCCGGCAACACATCGGCTGAGGCTTTTTCTTATTTACATATCTCTCTCCCGCCTATACCCCCGAGTAGGCGGCAAACCCGCCGTCTATCGGCAGCACCACCCCGGTGATGGCGCTGGCGGCCCTGTCGTCACAGAGGAAGAATACCCCTCCCAGAAGCTCGCTGCTGTCCACAAACCGGCCCATCGGCGTGCCCGCGAGTATCTTGCCGGAGCGGGCGGTAGGCGTGCCGTCCGGATTAAAGAGCAGGGCCCGGTTCTGGTCTGACACAAGAAAGCCCGGGGCTATGGCGTTGCAGCGTATTCCCGTCCCCGCAAAATGCACCGCAAGCCACTGGGTGAAGTTGCTCACGGCGGCCTTTGCCCCGGAGTAGGCGGGTATCTTCGTAAGGGGCACATAGGCGTTCATGGAGGATATATTCAGCACGCAGCCTGATTTTCGCCCGGCCATATCCCTGGCGAAGACCTGGGTGGGGAGCAGGGTCCCCTGGAAGTTCAGCCTGAACACAAAGTCCACCCCGTCAGCCTCCAAATCGAAGAAGGTCTTCTGGCCGTCCTTCGCCTCGTGCTGGTACTCATTGTCGGTGGTGGCCCGGGGATTGTTGCCGCCCGCGCCGTTTATCAGGATGTCGCAGGGGCCCAGGTCACTGAGCACCCGCTGGCGCACTGCCTCAAGGCTCTCCTTATCAAGGACGTCCGCTTTATAGGCAAGGCAGGTCCAGCCCCCGCCCCGGCACTCCAGGGCCAGCTTCTCCACGGCCCCGAAGTTTATGTCCAGGGCCGCGACCTTTGCCCCGGCCTGGGCGAAAGCCCTTGCCATGTCCCCGCAGAGCACGCCCCCCGCGCCGGTGACGACCACCACCTTGCCGGTAAAGTCCACATTATACGGCAGTTCCATTTTTATCACTCCTTAAAAGCCAAAGTAATTTTTGGTGTTGTTATAGCAGAGGTCAGCAACCAGCTTCTCAAGGCGCAGCCTGTCGTCCGGGTACTGCCCGCTCTCCACCCACTCACCGATGAGCTCGCATAATACCCGCCGGAAGTACTCATGCCTGGGGTAGCTGAGGAAAGAGCGGGAGTCTGTGAGCATTCCCACGAACTGCCCCAGCACGCCGTTTGAGGCCAGCTCCGTGAGCTGGGCGCGCATACCCGGGCGGCTGTCGTTGAACCACCAGGCGCTGCCCAGCTGGAGCTTGCCGGGAGCTGGCCTGCCAGCTCCGCCGTCCCCTTGGAACGTACCCATAATGGAGGCTATGGCGGCGTTGTCGTTCGGGTTGAGGGAGTAGAGTATCAGCTTCGGCAGCCCCGAGCTCTCTTCAATGGCATTCATGAGCATGCCCAGCTTCTCAGCCCCCGAGCGGCTGTTTATGGCGTCGCCGCCCACGTCCCTGCCCAGCCTTCTCAGCATGGGCTTATTCACGTCCCTGAGGGCCCCGAAATGTATCTGCATGACCCAGCCCAGCTCCACATACTTTTTTGCGCACTCTAAAAGGAGCAGGGTCCGGTAGGCGTCAGCCTGGGCGGGGTCAATGGGGGCCCCTGCCATGGCCGCGCCGAATGCAGCGTTAGCGGCGGCAGGCTCCGGGGGAGCGTACATCATGGAGTCAAGTCCGTGGTCGGCGCACAGGCAGCCTGCCCGGTTAAAGTCCTCTATCCTCTCGGCGAGGGCCGCGGCCACGTCCTGGGCGGTCTGAAGCACCCGGCCCACCCGGGCGCTGAGCCTTTTGATGTACTCATTAAAGCCCGGCTTCTCCAAATTCACCGCGTTGTCCGGCCGGAAGGCCGGCAGCACCTTTATCTCCATGTCCGGGTCCTTCGCTATCTTCTCATGCCAGCAGAGCTCGTCGGCCGGGTCGTCCGTGGTGCAGACTGCCCTGACGTTAAACTGCCGCATGAGCCCCCGGGCGGAGGTCTTTCTGAGAGCCTGATTCGCCCGGGTATAAATGCTGTCGGCGGTATCAGGCGTCAGGGGCTCGTATATGCCGAAGCCCCTCTGCAGCTCAAGGTGGCTCCAATGGTACACAGGGCTGCCTATCAGCTGGGGCATTACCGCGGCGAAAGCCCTGAACTTCTCCCTGTCCGGGGCCTCCCCGGTGACCAAGTCCTCCGTGCACCCCGCCGCGCGCATGAGCCGCCACTTATAGTGGTCCCCCCCAAGCCAGACCTCGGTTATAGATGAAAATTTCTTATCCTCCGCTATCTCCCTTGGGGAGAGATGGCAGTGGTAGTCGATTATCGGCATATCCTCCGCCGTGCCGTGAAAGAGCTCCCGGGCCGTTTTCGTACTCAGAAGAAAATCCCTGTCCATAAATCCAGCCATAGCTTATCTCTCCAATCTGCCGCCGTTGGCCTCTATAAGTCCGTTTATATACGCCGTGCCCAGGGCCCGGTCAAAGAGCCCGTAGCCCGGCCTGCCGCCCTCGCCCCAGATATCCCTGCCGTGGTCGGGCCGGAACCAGCCCTCAAAGCCCGTGTCCACCAGGGCCTTTACTATGGCGTTCATGTCAAGGGAGCCCGCACCGCTCCAGTGGCCGCACTCCTCGAAGCTGCCGTCCGGAAGTATCTTCACGTTCCTAAGGTGCATAAAGCCTATCCTGCCCATGGCCGAATACTTGCGCACCAGGGCCGGGATATCGTTCTCCCTTGAGCAGCCCAGGGAGCCGGTGCAAAGGCAGAGGCTGTTTGAGGGGCTGTCCACTATGCTGAGATAGCGGTCCAGGTTCTTCTCACAGGTTATCACCCTAGGCAGGCCGAAGATGGGATATGGCGGGTCGTCGGGGTGCAGGGCCATGATAACGCCCTGTTCCTCGGCAACAGGTATCACCCTTTTTAAGAAGCAGGAGATATTCTCCCAGAGGCCCTCCTCCCCTAGCTCTCCGTACGCCCTTATGAGCCCGCGCACCTGCTCCTGGGTATAGCTTGAGTCCCAGCCGGGGAGATGTATGTCCTCCCTGAGAGGGTCCAGGTCCTTGAGCTGGTCCCAGTACATAACCAGGCTCTTTGAGCCGTCCGTACCCACCTTATCCAGCTGGGTCCGGGTCCAGTCGAATACAGGCATAAAATTATACGTAACGCACTTTACCCCCGCCCCGGCACAGCGGCGTATGTTCTCGCAGTAATTTTCAATATGCCTGTCCCGCTCCGGGCCGCCCAGCTTTATGTCCTCCGTGACGGGTATGGACTCCACAATGTCGAACACAAGGCCGTTCTCCTCACACAGCCCTGCCATTCGCTCCAACCTCTCAACGGGCCATACCTCCCCGGGGGGCACGTCGTACACAGCGGAAACTATGGAGCGCATACCGGGTATCTGCCGTATATCCGCCAGTGTGACCGGGTCGCTCTCGCCGTACCATCGGAAGCTGCTTTTCATATTCTATCCTTCCTTTGCTCGTATAATGGGCTTTTGTGTGTATTATACAATAAACCTATGGGAATGGCAAGGGATTATTTTGAGCAAGACAAACAGACGGCCCAAACCTCATGTTTCGGCCGCCTGCAAAAGACATCTTTACTGTGATTATAAAATCAGTCGCTGGTATAGGGCAGCAGCGCCAAATGCCTTGCGCGCTTTATTGCCACGGTCAGCTCCCTCTGGTGCCGGGCGCATGTGCCGGTCACGCGGCGGGGGAGTATCTTGCCCCGCTCGGAAATGAAGCGGCGAAGCTTTGCCACATCCTTATAATCAATGAACTCCGCGCGGTCCACGCAGAAGGTGCACACCTTCCTGCGCCCCTTGCGCCCGCGGCGAATCTCTCTTTCGGGCCTCTCTGGCATAGGATTGACCTCCTTCTCTACAATTTTTACTGTCCCTCCATGCTTTTAGAAGGGCAGGTCGTCGTCATCCTGTACTGCAAAAACGTCGCTCAAGTCGTCGCTGTCCCCATTGGAAAAGGCCGGCGCAGGCTCCTTGGGCGCCGCCGCGGGCTCAGCTAAGCTCCCGGCGTAGCTGCCGCCGTAGGAAGCGTCGTCATACCCGCCCCCTCCTGCCTCCCGCTTGGAGCCGCAGAAGTTTGCGTTATTGGCCACTATCTCCACGGCCGTGCGCTTATTGCCCTGCTTGTCCTCATAGTTCCGGGTCTGGATGCTGCCGTCTATGGCTATCATCTGGCCCTTCTGGAAGTATTTGCAGATAAATTCCGCAGTACCCCTCCAGGCCACCACATTGATGAAATCTGTCTGGCGCTCCCCTCCGCTGCGGGAGGAATACGCGCGTTCCACGGCCACCGAAAAGCTGGTCACCGACACCCCGTTGGGGGTGGTCCTCAGCTCCGGCGCGGCCGTAAGCCTTCCCATAATAACAGCTACATTAAGCATATTGCGACGACTCCTTTCAATTCAGCTTGAGCTTTACTCAGCGGCCTCCTCCACCGCCTCCACGGCGATGGCCTCAACATCGATATCGGCCTCTTCGGCCCTGGGAGCCCGCTGCTGGGGCTTGTTCAGATGCCTGGGGTCGCGCTTGACGATAAGCGTGCGCATAATGCCGTCGGTAATCTGGTACCGGCGGTCAAGCTCTGCCGTAAACTCGGGGCCGCTCTCAAAGCTGATGAGCGTATAGTAGCCCTCGGTCTGCTTAGCGATGGGGTAGGCGAAACGCCGCTTGCCCCAGTCGTCAACACTCTGGACAGTGCCGTGCTCGGCGATGAGCGCCTTGAACCGCTCTACCAGGGCCGCGCTGCCCTCCTCGCCCAGCTTTGCGGACGTAACGATAACGGTCTCGTAGAGATTTTTGCCTTCTGCCATTTGTATTGCACCTCCTTTTGGCCTTATGGCCCCGGGCCTGCTTTTAAATTTGCCCGGAGCAAGGAAGTTTGAAACTCTGTCTCAAACAACCTATTTATTATAGCACAAATCGGGGGATTGTCAAGGGCTTTGCGAGCTTATTTCCCCTATCCCATACGTCCCCCTGCCGGTCTTTCTAAGGGTCCCCTGCTCGCACAGGCCCTTTACCGCCCTTTGCAGCTGCCGGCGGCTGCAGTGCAGCTGGGCTATGCCCTCGGACATGCCGTGGAGGGTGTGGTCCGGCTGGACATACCGGAGGAATATCATCAGCTTCTCCTCAACGGTCTGCTGAGGCTGGCCCAGCATGGTGTGGGACAGCACCATATCTGTGAGCCTTTCGAGCATATACCTCAGGAAGACCCTGTCCCCCATAAGCGCGGCGCGGTTTTCTTCAATTGGCAGCGCCACGCAGAGCAGGTCCGACGCGGCCTCGGTGAACAGGGCCGGCAGGTCCCGGCGGACAAGCTCCATCGTGCCAAGCGCCGCGGGGCCCAGCCCCCTTGATATGAACACTTTTCTGCCGTCCTCCCGGAGAAGATAGACCAGCACCTCCCCCTCCACCACAAAGAGCAGCTCCCTTAAGGGGCGCACAGGGCTTGAGAGGAGCTCCCCCCTCTCGTACCTTGCCAGCCGGAAGCCGAGGCCCTCTGTCTCGAAGTGCCCGCCCCAGCTTTCCAGCGCCTTTTCCAAAAGTCTTTCATCCTTTATATACTCCATCCCATCCTCCGTCTTTTTATTTCTATTGTGCCATATGGCACAACAAAAAGCAAGAGGTTATGCTAGAATATCTTTTGGCAAAACATAAGAAAAGGAGCGCTTCCAATGGAAGAAAAGAAAGTATTTGACACAGAGCGCCTTGTCCGCACCTACTTTGTCCAGGCGCTGCCGGTGGTGTTCAGCATGATGATAAGCCTGGTTTATAACCTTGCCGACACATACTTCATCGCCCAAACCGGCAGCACGCTGGTGGTGGCGGGCGTATCAGTGTGCGCGCCGGTGTTCACGGTGCTCATGGCCTTCGGCAACGTGTACGCCCAGGGCGGCAGCTCGCTGATTTCCCGGCTCATGGGCAGGAACGACCAGGGGAGCGTCCGCAGGGCAAGCTCCTTCTGCTTCTATCTTGCAATCGTCACCGGCATTGTCCTTGCGGTGCCCATGCTCATATTCCAGGACCGGATACTGGACCTGCTGGGTGCCAGCGCCGACGTGAAGCCCTACGCCAGGGAGTACTACCTGGTGCTTGCCGCCAGCGCCCCGGCGATAATCCTGCCCTTCATACACTCCAACCTGCTGCGCTGCGAGGGCTCATCCACCCTCTCAATGCTTGGGAACGTGGGCGGCTCGGTGATAAACATAATCCTCGACCCTATCTTCATCCAGGTCCTCGACATGGGGGCCGCCGGAGCGGCCATAGCTACGGTGATAGGAAACCTCGCCAGCGACCTGTTCTTCCTCATTATCGTCCTGCGAAAGAGCCGGTACCTGTCCGTTGACCCCAGAAGCTGGCGGGTCAGCGGCAGGGAGCTGGGGCAGATACTCAGCGTGGGGATAACCGCCGCGGTGACGAATATCGCCTCGAGCATATGCGTTGTGGTGGTAAACCAGTTCCTCCGGGGGTACGGCGACGAGAAGATAGCCGCCTGGGGCATTGCCAGCAAGGTGTCTATGATATCCCAGATGGTGCTCATCGGCCTCGCCTTCGGCGGGGTGCCCCTGTTCGGATATCTCTACGGCAGCAGGGACCTTAAAAAGCTCAAAAAGCTCCTGCGCTTCTGCACGGCGTTTATAAGCGGCTACGGGCTCTTAATGGCCGCCGCCATCATCCTGCTGGCCCCGGTGCTGGTGGGCGTGTTCATGGACGACCCGGGCATAACCTCCGACGGCGCCGCAATGCTCCGCTGGCAGGTATCGGGCTCCGCCTTTGCGGGGATAGTGCTGCTGTTCACCTGCCTGTTCCAGGCCACGGGGAAAGCGGCCCCCGCCCTTATCCTCTCCCTCTCAAGGCAGGGGCTTCTGTTCCTCATGGTGCTGGGCATAGGCGTGCTCATTGCAGGTTACTCCGGCCTGCTGGCCGCCCAGCCCATAGCCGACGCTTTGAGCGCGGGGCTCGCCATTGTCATGTGGAGGGCGGCATTTCGCAAGGAACATGCTATTTAAGGGTAAACAGCCTGAAGCCGTAGTCGATGTCAGCCCCGGTGCGCTCCCTCAGCCGGTCCCCCGCCCGGCGTATGCGCTCCTCGCCGATATCGCATATGGTGCCATACCCGCCCTTCCTTGCGGCGCTGTCAGGCGGGGTCTCCTCGGGCAGCTGCACCATGATGAAGCGCCGCCCGGCGCCGTCGGCGGCGTTTTGCTCCATAACCGCGTGGGCGGTGGAGCCCGAACCGGAGAAGAAGTCCAGCACAATATCGCCGCCCCCTGTCACGGCCTTGATTATCCGCATGAGCATTTTCACGGACTTCTGGCCCTTGAACTCCTGGTCTATGCCGAGAAGCTTTGATATCTTCTCCCCGGAGAAGGAGACGATGGCTATGCTGTTCAGGCCGTCGTACTCGCTGCAGTTCCAGGTGTCCTCAATTGGATATCTCTCAGGGCGGTTCGTGTGGTTTATGAACTTTATAAGCTCCCGCCCCTGCCTTTGGGTGAGCCCAAGCTCCCTCAGCTTCTCCCGAAGCTGGGGGGTGCTTTTTATCAGGGGCTTGAAGTCCTTATTCTCGATGTACATCTTTTTGAAGTCCAGCTTTTCCCTGTTCTTTGAATAGAACAGTATGCTGTCGTGGTTTCGTATGAAGTTGGCGGCGGCGGTCTTGAAGCCCGAGAGCCAGCCCATGCGCCAGATTATCTCCCGCTGGAAGTTCTCCCCGCCGAATATTTCGTCCATAATGAGCCTGAGATTCGCGGACTCGTTATAGTCGATGGACACGAATACGGCCCCGTCCTCGGAAAGAAGCTCCCTTGCAAGCCTCAGCCGGGGATAGAGCATACTGAGCCAGTCCCCGTGGAGCCGCCCGCCCTCCTCCCCGCACCGGGCCCTTGGGCGGGAGAAGTTGTCACCATAGATAAAATCCGAGCCGGTGTTATAGGGCGGGTCGATATATATGAGCTTCACCCTGCCTGAATACTCTTTTTTCAAAAGCTTCAGCGCGTCTAAATTATCTCCCTCAATATAGAGGTTCCCTGAGTCCGCCGAGCCCCGGGAGCCGTCCCTGCCAAGGGACCTGCGCGGGTCCAAAAGCATAGACCTTTCTGTGGGGGACCCGGACAGGGCGATGGCCGAGCCCTTGCCCGGCCATGTCAGCTCATAGCGTTCGAGGCCGTCAGCCCTCAAAGGGTTTCACTCCCTCAACGGCCTTCTCCGCTGTGATACGCTCGTCGCCGTTATCGATGTCTATGAGCTCATAGCGGTCATTGCCCATGCCCAGCTCCTTCATGTATGTGAGCTGGCGGTACCCGTGGCGGCTCTCCATGCGCTCCACAAGGTCGTGGCGGTACTCTTCACTCATGGCGTGAATAAGGTCCACAGAGGCCTGGTCAACGGCAAGAATGTCCGTTGAGGCCAATATGCCCACGTTTGGCGTGACAACAGGCTCCGCGCCCACGCCCTCACAGTCGCATGAGACGGACATATTGCGAAGGACATTTACATATGTCACCCGCCCCCGGAAGAAGTCTGTCACGGCCTTGGTGGACTCGGTCATCCTCTCCATGAACTCCTCCTCGGTGACGCCCCAGGGCTCGCCGTCCCTGCCGTGAATCATGCCCTTGCCCACTCTGCCGTCGGCGCAGCCAATGCCGATGTTCTTGTTCGAGCCGCCGAAGCCCCCCATGGTATGGCCCTTAAAGTGGGTTAGGGTCACAAGGGACTCGTAATCCGTCAGGGACCGGCCAACGCTCATCTCAGTGAACCACCTGCCGTCCTTTACCGGGAGCATGGCCGTGCCCTGCTCGTCGGTGATATCCACTGTGGTGAAGTCCGCCCAGCCGTTGACCCTGAGGGTCTCCCTGTGGCGCTCGGTAGTATAGCGGTCGCCGTCGTAGTAGGTGTTCGTCTCTATGATAGTCCCCAAAGGCAGCTCCGCCTCCATAAACTCCTTTACCCAGGCCGCCGGTATGATATTTGGGCCGTGGGGCTCGCCGGTGTGGAGCTTAACGGCGGTTTTGCCTGTTATAGGCCCCTTCACCCGCTCATAGATTTTCCTGAGGCCCTCCGGGGAGAGGTCCCTTGTGAAGTAGACCGCGGACTCGGGGCCGGTGCGCTCAGAGTATGGGATATACTTTTGGCCGCCTGTTCCTGCTTTTTTGTTCATGACTATCACCTCGTATTAAGATTAGTGCCGGAATAATTATAGCATACCTTGAGAAAAAATGCACGGTCAAAAAAACTTTTGTGAAAATCGGGTCTTTTCAAACCGGCCCGTTTGGTGTATACTATATAGCATAAGCAGTTTTGCACAAAAATAAAAGGAGTTGACTCAAGATGGATTTCTGTTTTTCAAAGACCGCGCCCATTGTCAAGACCACCAAGGGCAGTCTTAGGGGCTTCCGCTTCAAGGGGGTTGACCACTTCTACGGCATACGCTACGCCAAGGCAAAGCGCTTTCAGATGCCCGAGCCGGTTGAGCCCTGGGAGGGCGTGAAGGACGCGGGCAGCTACGGCATGAACTGCCCGGTGCTCTCCGAGCCCCAGCCCATGGGGGAGATAATGATACCCCACCGCTTCTGGCCCAGCTCCGAGCACTGCCAGTATCTGAACGTGTGGACCGCCGGGTGCGACCCCACGGCGAAGCGCCCGGTCATGTTCTGGATTCACGGCGGCGGCTACGCCGCGGGCTCCGGCATTGAGCAGATATGCTATGACGGCTATAACCTGGCGAAGCTGGACGACGTGGTGGTAGTCACAGTGAACCATAGGCTCAACGCCTTCGGCTATCTTGACATGTCTGATTTCGGCGGGCAGTATAAGAACTCCGTGAACGTGGGCATGGCCGACCTGGTGGAGGCCCTGCGCTGGGTGCGGGACAATATCGCGGGCTTCGGCGGGGACCCGGATAATGTCACCATCTTTGGCCAGTCCGGGGGCGGGGCAAAGGTCACCGTGCTGGGGCAGATACCCGAGGCCGACGGCCTTTTCCACAAGGCCATAGTCATGTCCGGTGTTTTAAGCCCCGATATGGGCACCAACGGCGTGAGCGGCAGAGAGCTTGTGCTTGAGATACTCGGCCAGCTGAACATACCTGAAAATGAGGCCCAGCGCCTTGAGAAGGTGCCGGTGCCCCAGTATATCTGGGCGGTGAACAGGGCCGTCAAGTCCCTGTATAAGCAGGGCAGACATGTGAACTGGGCCCCCTGCCCCAACGACTACTATGTCTGCGACCCCTTGGAGAAGGACTTCACCGAGAGCTCCTTAAAGGTGCCCACCATGGTCGGCTCCGTCATTGCCGAGTTTGCCTTCGGTCCCGGAAAGGACGTCAAAAACATGACCGCCGGGGACAGCGAGAAGCTGGTGAAGGAATTTTACGGACCCGAGGGCGGCGAAAAGGTGCTCAGGGAGTTTGGCCGTATCTATCCCAGGACAAACGCCGCCTTTGCCGTGGACGCGGACGATATGTTCCTGCCCGCGACTGTGGCCTATGTTAAGAAAAAGGCAAAGGAGGCCTGCGCCCCGGTGTATAACTACCTCTTCGCCAAGGTCTTCGACTACGACGGAGGCAAGGCCGCCTGGCACTGCTCGGATATCCCCTTCTTCTTCCACAATGCCCAAATGATACCTGTCTGCCACCAGGAGAACTGGGAACAGCTCGAGAAGGTGATGTGCGGGGCCTTCGTGAACTTTGCCCGCACCGGCGACCCCAACACGGAGGGCCTGCCAAAGTGGGACAGGTGCACAGACGGCAATATGGTCACTATGGTGTTCGACGACGAGTGCCGCACAGAGGTGAACATGCACGACGGGCTGCTGGGGCTGATGGCCGAATATAAGCCCAAGTTCAGCTTTGACTTCGGCGCCCCCTCAGACGATGAGGACGAGGAAGGCGGCAGCGCCTGGGTGTTCTAAAAACTGCGCGGTCCTGCCGGCTTCGCAGGCGAAGCCGCGGGAGGCCATGATATAACTCAAAATAAAACGCCGGCCCCCTGGAATGCCAGAGGGCCGGTTCATTATGCTATGGAAAATTAACGCTTACGGAAAATCCCTTGGGGGAATATCGCTCACAGTGGGCGCGGGACCCTGGGCAGCGGCCTTTGCCGCCTCGTCATTGGGGCCGCCCTCCTGGGGGATGGGCTCCTCGGCGGGTTCCTCAGGCTGAAGCCTTGTGCCGCATGTGCTGCAGAAGGTGTCCGCGCTGCCGCAGTGCCTGCCGCAGGTGGGGCAGACGGCCTTGTTCTGCTTGTCGCCCAGCTCCTTGTTGATAACGGAGAGCTGCTCCTGCAGCCCGTCCAGCTCGGCCATCTGGCCCATAGCCTCAGGGTCAGCCGCAAGGGCCTCGCGGCCGTTCTCATATACATACTGGCCCAGCGTCTGATAGCGCTTGGTGATTTCAGCGTTGACTTCCGCCGCACTGACATGCAGCTTTGAGACGTCCACCAGCTGCCCGGCCTTGCGGCCCACAGCCTCCGCAACGGATTTTGCGTTGATTACCACATCGTCTAAAATGCCCATGATAAAATCCTCCTTTTATTCTGAGTGGCCTTGCCTTTAGTTCATGTACATATTATAGCAACTCTTCCGGTGAATGTAAAGCGGGTTTTTCTTTCTAAATCATTAAAAATTCTTTAAGAAGTAGACTTAAATACCAGATATTACGGTTATTCCAGCCCTTTTTTGCCCAAAAATTCCCTGAGCATGGAATTTTCCGGCACCAGCGCCGGGTCCACAGGCTCGAAGCGCATGAGCCGCGACTCCAGGTCCCGGGCCTTCTTATAGTAGAGGCTGTCGGCGGCGATGGCGCGTAAGAGGGGGATGGCGATGGTGCGCAGGACGCAGGGCTCGTAGATGTGGATGGAGTTCACCGTATAGTCGGCGCTTATGCGGTAGGGGCCGATATAGCGGTTCTCCCCCTCCACCACCTTCGGCCACATGGCAAGGGTGTTCTCGGCAGTAGAGTCCCTGAACTGGATGTCCCGGACTATCCTCCTCACCAGCCTTATGTCCCAGGGGGAGATGACCTCGCCGTTTGCGTCCTTTATCTGCTGTTTCACGCTCACATAGAGCTTCATGCACAGCTCCTCGGGGATGTCCTGGGTGAAGGAGGGGTTCAGGGCGTGCAGGCCCTCCACTATGGCCACGTCCCCCGGGGACAGCTTATACTCCCTGTCCGGGCCGTCGGGACGGCCAAGCTGGAAGCTGTACTGGGGCACGGTAAGCTCCCCGGAGCCTATCACATCCTGAAGGCACCGGCGTATCCTTGCCTCATCCAGGGCCGCCACGGACTCGTAGTCGTAGCTCCCGTCTGGAAGGCGCGGGGTCTTGTCCCGGCCCAGGTAGAAGTCGTCCAGGGAGATTATGAAGGCCCTGACGCCGAACTCCGCAAGGTAGGTCTGCAGAAGGTGGGCGGTGGTGGTCTTGCCGCTGGAACTGGGGCCGGAGAGCATTACTATCCTTGTGGGGGTATACTGCTCCGTAAGGTTCCTGGCAATATTCCTCAAGTGCTCCCTGTAGCTGCCCTCCACCTCGTCTATCATCCGCTGGGGATTGGCCAGGGCCGCGTCGTTTATCTGCTCTAAGTGATTTATATATTTAATATATCCGCTGGCGAAATTGCTCATATATCTCCTTAATGCCGTCCTTTCTCTCTAAGATTTCCCTGTGCCGGGAGATGTACTCAAAGGGGTACTTGAAATTGAAAACTCGCTTTAAGTCTGAGGAATACGGGTCTTTAAGCTTTGAGACGCCCCCTGCCCCGCAGGCTATCACCGTGCCGGACTCGTCCATGGTATAGATATTGTACCGGCAGGCGCTGCCCGGGAGTGCCCAGCCGGTGTTTTCCAGGTTCCCGGCCATGCGGGTCTGCCGGTAGAGATAGTATGGCTCGAAGCCCGCTTTTGTCAGCCTGCTTATTGCGTGGTCCATCATATGCGCCGCAGTCTCCGGGCGCTTATGAAGGCTCAGGGCCCCCTCGTCCGTGACCAGCTCCGCGCTGCGCTTTATTGCGAGGGAGTGCACGGTGATATTTGTGGGCGATAGGCTCAGCACCTGTTCGAGAGTGTCTGCGAAACCCTCGGGGCTGTCCCCGGGCAGGCCCACTATGAGGTCGGCGTTTATGTCCCGAAAGCCCACCTTATGGGCGAGCCCGAAGCCGTCTATAACGTCCCTAGCCGTGTGCCGCCGCCCGATATTCTCCAAGACCTTATCGGACATTGTCTGGGGATTTATGCTTATGCGGCCCACCCCGGCCTCCTTGAGGGCCATGAGCTTTTCTATGGTCAGGGTGTCCGGCCGTCCGGCCTCCACGGTGAACTCCCGGCAGTGCTCTATGGGGAAAGTCTCCCGAATTTTCTTGCAGAGGGCCGCAAGCTGTCCCGCGCTCAGAGTGGTGGGCGTGCCGCCGCCGATATATACTGATATGAGCCTGAGCCCCAGCTCCCCAGCCACTTTCGCCGCACGCTCAAGCTCTATGTTCAGGAGCTCAAGATAGGGCTCCACGGCCTTTTTCGCGTGGGCCATGTCCTGGGAAATGAAGGAGCAGTAGGCACATCTTGTTGGGCAGAAGGGTATGCCAACATATAAGCTGTAGTCATGGGGCAAAAGCTCCTCCACGGCCTGCCTCTGGGCGCTGAGCACCCGCCCCGCAAGCTCCGCGCGGCTCTCGCTCACCAGCCACTTCTCCCGGAACTCATCCATTCCCCGCTGACGAAGGAGCTTTACCGGGTGCACCCCGGTGAGCATCCCCCAGGCGGGCCTTACGCCCGTGAGCTCCGTGAGCACGTCGAATAAGAGCCGGGTCATGGGGTACTCCTCCACTATGGGGGCTGTGGCCGTGCGGGAGAGCTCCCGCTGTCCGTCAGAGGCCCTGACGGTGTAGAGAAAGCCGCCCTCTGTCTTATCAATGGATGTGTCCGCAAAGGGCTCTCCGGGGGCTAAAACAGCGCCATCCTCCACGCGCACGGGGCTGTATGGGAAGAACACCCGGCACAGGTTCTCGCACTCGAAGCGGCAGCTGTGGCCGGTCATTGTAAGGAGCATTTTCTCACGTCCTGTCTATTGAGATGACCCCCTTAACTCTCGAGAGCCGCTCGATTATACTCTGGAGCTGGGGCAGGCCGCTGATGGATACGGTGGCGGATATCACGGCGTTTGGCCCGCCCTTCTCCTGACGGCAGTTGAGGGAGTGGATGAAGATGTTGAGAGCACTGAGCTGCTGGGTCACGTCGAACAGGAGGCCGCCCCTGTCCAGAGCCACGATGTGCAGGGTGGACTTGAAGTCATCTTTGACCTCGCCCTCCCAGTAGGCGTTCACCCAGCGCTCGGGCTCGGGACAGTCGGTGAGGTCCCGGGGGACGTTGCGGCAGCTGCGCTTGTGTATGGACACGCCGAAGCCCCTGGTGATGAAGCCGATGATATCGTCCCCGGGCAGGGGGTTGCAGCAGCGGGAGAGCTTTGTCAGGCAGTTGTCCATGCCCTCCACAAGCACCCCGCCTGAGACCTTCTTCGAGGTCTTCTGGGGGACGGAGGATATAGCCGGGGGCTCCTGGGGCAGGCCGGCCTTTGCTATGCGCTGGTACTCCTCCCTTATGCGGGGCATGACCTTCCACAGCTGCACCCCGCCGTAGCCGATGGCGGCGTACAAATCGTCGGCGGTGGAGCAGTTATGGCGCTTGCCCACGCTCTCCACCATATAGTTCATAAGCTCCGGGCTCATGGAAATGCTGCTCCGCCTGAGCTCCCTCTCAAGCTCCGCGCGGCCCTCAACGATATTTTCCTCCCGGCGCTCCTTTTTGAACCAGGCGCGTATCTTGCTCCTGGCCTCGCTTGTGCGCACCATTGTGAGCCAGTCCCGGTTGGGGCCCCTGGTCTCCCTGCTTGTGAGGACTTCTATTATCTCCCCGGTCTTCACCTTATAGTCAAGGGGCACTATGCGCTTATCCACCTTCGCGCCTATCATCCTGTTACCCACGGCGCTGTGTATGGCGTAGGCGAAGTCTATGACGCTTGAGCCCTGGGGCAGGTTTATCACGTCCCCCTTTGGTGTGAAGACGAAGACCTCCTCGGGTATCAGGTCGGACTTGATGGAGTGCACCAGGTCCGTTATGTCCTCCGTGTCCTCCTGGTTCTCAAGCATTTGGCGTATCCAGGCGAGGCGGTCGTCCAGGGAGCGGTTGTCCGACTGCTTTCTGGACATGCCCAGCTTATACTTCCAGTGGGCGGCTATGCCGTACTCGGCGGTCTGGTGCATTTCCCAGGTGCGTATCTGCACTTCAAATGGCACCCCCGCCTTGGTTATCACCGTTGTGTGCAGGGACTGGTACATATTTGGCTTTGGGGTGGAGATGTAGTCCTTGAACCTGTTTGGCAGGGGCGTGAACATGTCGTGGACTATGCCAAGGACATTATAGCAGTCCTCAATGGTGTCCACTATCACCCTCATGGCGAAGACGTCGTATATCTCCTCAAAGTCCTTGCCCCCTATGAACATCTTGCGGTAAATGCTGTACTTGCTCTTTACCCGGCCCTCTATATATACCTCGTGGGAGAGGGCCGGCTCTATGCGCTCCCTGAGCTGGGCCTTCAGGCCCCCTATAAACTGGCTCCTTGCCCCGCTCCGGGATTCCAGGTGGTCGTCTATCTCCTTATAGGCCGCCGGGTCCAGGTACATCAAAGACACGTCCTCCATTGTCTCCTTCACCGTGCGCATTCCCAGGCGGTGGGCTATGGGGGCGTATACCTCAAGGCACTCCCTGGCCTTGTCCCTCTGCTTCTGGGGGGACATGAACTCCAAAGTAGACAGGTTGTGCATACGGTCCGCAAATTTTATTATGATGACCCTTATATCCTGGGCCATGGCCATGAGCATTTTCCGAAGGTTCTCGGCCTGCTCCTCCTCCTTCGAGGAAAAGGGTATCTTATCCAGCTTCGTGACCCCGTCTATAAGCAGCGCCGCCTCCCGGCCGAACTCCTGGGTGATGTCCTCAAGGGTGCAGTCCGTGTCCTCGACTACATCATGTAAGAGCCCCGCCACCACCGACTGGGTGTCCATGCCCAAATCCACCAGTATGGCCGCCACAGAAAGGGGGTGAATAATATACGGCTCCCCGGAGCTCCGCTTCTGGCCCCTATGCTTGCGGTCCGCCAGAAGGTAGGCCTCCGCTATAAGCTCCCGGTCAAACTCCTTGCCGCTCTCCTTTATGATGGACTGCAGCTGTTCATAGGTGCTTATCTGTCTCACATCCGCCACTTTCGCTCACTCCTTTTCCTGTCCGTCTTTTTTGACCAGCGCCGCCAGCTCCCCGAAAAGGGGTGATTTCGTTATATCCGTCTTCCCCTTCACCGGCAGCCTATGTGCCTGGAGCATACGCCCCTGGACGCTGTGCTCTGTGAGCCCCCGCTCCCTCAGCACGTCCATGCCGAACATCAGCATTCCCATATTCAGCCCGCTTCCCTCAAGGCGCATCGCCAGGTCCTCAAGCCCAAGCCCCGGCCCCTTGACCTTCGGCAGCAGCGTGTACAGCGCCGCCAGCCTGTCCCGGTCCGGGGAAAGCCTTTGGGCCTCCCGGGCGCTCAGGCCCTCCCCGCGCTTAAACTTCTCATATATCCTGTAGTCCCGAAGGTACTGCAGCCGGTCCGGCCCGCTGAGCCTCACGTCCTGCACGAAGGCCTTCGCGCTGGTCCTTCCCCCGTAATTGTCCTCCTCAAGGTTCACCGCCAGGTCCACCACAGAGCCCTTGGGATATGGGAAGTCCTCAGGCCTCACCCTGAAAAGCCTGCACCGGAAGGAGGCCTCTCCTCTCCTGCACACAAGCTCGCAGTGGCTCCCCCCTCCGAAGCCCCTGATATCCGTCAGCAAAGCGCCCATAATCGCGAACACCGGCGTGGGGTTCCCCTCCCCGAAGGGCTCCAGCGGCGAGAGTGCCCGGCAGTTCTCAACAGTCAGCGCGCTGCCCTGCAGGGTGCAGTCCAGCCTCATTACCGGCATGGGCATCTCCGGGTAAGCCTCCCCTGCGTACTCATTTATCCGCCGCCTGAACTCCTCAAGGTTTTCAGGCGAAAGGGTCAGCCCCGCGGCCATTGGGTGCCCCCCGTAGCGTATGAGCAGGTCCCCGCACTCAGTCACCGCCCGGAACATGTCAAAGCCCTCTATGCTCCGGCCGCTGCCCCTGGCCTCGCCGTCCATTACCGACAGCACTATCGCGGGCTTTCCATAGAGCTCGGAAATCCTTCCCGCCGCAAGGCCCACCAGCCCGTGGTGCCAGTCCTCGCCCCACACTACCAGCACCCGGTCATACAAGAGCTCCGGCCGCTTTTCAAGCACCGCCCGGGCGGCCTCCACCACCCCGGCCTCCATATCCTTGCGGGCCTGGTTCTCCTCTCTCAAATCCTCTGCAAGCAGCCCGGCGCTCTCAGAGTCCTGATGTGTCAGAAGGCGCACGGTGCTCTCCGGCGTGCCTATCCTGCCGGGGGAGTTCAGGCAGGGTATTATGCCGAAGGAGAGCTTTGTGGAGGTGGCGGGCCCCTCCCCCAGCAGGGCGGCAAGGCCCGGGCGCCCCCCTCTCTCCATTATTTTCAGCCCCGCCTGCACTATCAGCCGGTTCTCCCCTATAAGGTCCACCGAGTCCCCCACGGTGCCCAGGGCCGCCAGGTCCCCGTACCTCTCCAGCACCGCCTCCTTATCCCCCTCCAGGGCCATGATAAGCTTCAGCGCCACCCCCGCCCCGCACAGATATGTGAGGCCGCTCTCATCATCCGTCCTGTGGGGGTTCACCACCGGCGCGTCCGGAAGGGTCCCCTGGGGCTGGTGGTGGTCCGTGACCACCACGTCCATTCCAAGGGACCTGGCATAGGCTGTCTCCTCACGGGCCGCAACGCCGTTGTCCACAGTGACGATAAGGTCCACCCCCTCCTTTGAGAGTGTGTCCACAGCGCCCGTATTCATTCCGTAGCCCTCGCTGTCCCTTCGCGGGATATAGTAGGAGACATTCGCCCCCTTGTCCTGCAGGTAGGTGTAGAGCATGGAGGTGGACGTGAGCCCGTCGGCGTCGTAGTCCCCGTATACGGCTATATGCTCAAAATCCTCAACGGCCCGGCGTATGCGGGAGGACGCCCTGTCCATGTCCTTCATGTTAAATGGGTCTGAAAGCTCCCCGGGAGAGAGAAATTCCCGCGCCTTCTCCGGCGTGTCCATCCCCCTCGCCCTCAGCAGCGCCGCCAGCAGGGGCTTTATATCACATGCCCTAGCCAGCTCAAGGGTCTTCGCCCTGTCCACCGCCGGGATATCCCATATCTTCAGATTCACTCTATCATCCCCGCTCCCATTGTTCTCGCCTGTCCTTAAAAGTATATTGTACCACGGAACACGGGAACTTGCAAGCTTTACCGTCCCTCCACAGCGGCCCCGGCGCACCTGAGCCCGTCCACCGCCGCCGAGACAATGCCTCCCGCGTACCCGGCCCCCTCGCCGCAGGGAAAGAGCCCCCGAAGGCCCGGGGACTGCATATCCTCCCCTCTCAGCACCCTCACCGGGGATGAGCTCCTGGTCTCCGGCGCCGTGAGCACTGCGTCCCCATCGTCAAAGCCCCTCAGCTGCCGGCCAAGTATTGGCAGCGCCTCCCTTAAAGAACAGCATATATACTCCGGCAGGCAGCGGGAGATATCCCCCGGAACAGTCCCCGGCAGATAGGTGGGCAGTACGGAGCCAAAGCCCTGGCTCGCCCTTTTCTCCATAAAGTCCGCCACGCGCTGGACCGGGGCCCTATACCCGCCCGCGTACTCATAGGCAAGCCGCTCTATCCCCCTCTGGTACTCCACTCCCGCAAGGGGCCCCTCTCCCCCGAAGTCCTCAGGGCCCACGCCCACAAGCAGGGCCGCGTTGCTGTTTACGCCGTCCCGGGCCCAGGGGCTCATGCCGTTTGTAACAATGCCCCCCGGCTCCGAGGCCGCTCCTGTCACCGTGCCGCCGGGACACATGCAGAAGGTGTACACCCCCCGGCCATTGCTCAAATGGCAGCTGAGCTTATAGTCCGCGGCCCCAAGAGCCGGGTGCCCCGCGAAGGAGCCGTACTGGGCCCGGTCTATAAGCTTTGCCGGGTGCTCTATCCTCACGCCCACGGAGAAGGGCTTGGCCCCAATGGGCAGCCCGAGCCTAAAGAGCAGAGAGAACACGTCCCTTGCGCTGTGCCCCACCGCCAGTATGAGCTTTCTGCAGTGTATGGTCCTTTCGCCCCTCTCAGACTCTATCCTTACGCCTGTGACCTGATTATCCCTCGCAATGATATCCGTCAGCTTAGTGTCAAACAGCACCTGCCCGCCCAGGGAGATTATCTTCTCCCTGATATTTTTCACCGTCTCCGGAAGCCTGTCCGTGCCTATATGTGGCTTCGCGTCCGTGAGTATCTCCTCCGGGGCCCCGGCCCTTACAAGCTCCTCCAGCACATACCTTATGCGCCCGTCCCCGGTCCCGGTGGTGAGCTTGCCGTCGGAGAAGGCCCCTGCCCCGCCCTCGCCGAACTGGACGTTGCTCTCCGGGTCCAGCCTCCCCTGCCGCCAGAAGGCCTCAACGGTCCTTTGGCGCTCCTCCACAGGCTGGCCCCGCTCGATAATCACCGGCCTATGGCCGCACCGGGCCAGCAGGAGCCCGGCGAACATCCCCGCGGGCCCAAAGCCCGCCACTACAGGCGGCAGCTCCGGCTCCGGTCCCCTTGGCAGCTCGAACACATAGGGCTCCGCGGCGCGCACAGAGCTGTCCCTCAGCCTGTGAATAAGCCTGCCCTCGTCCGCGTCCACCCTCGCCCTGACAGCACATACAAAGTGCACCTTATCCTTCTTCCGGGCGTCCACAGACTTCCTGGCAAGCTCCGCGCTTATCACTGCGCTCTCCGGCAGCCTGAGCTTTTTCGCAGCCGCCCTCTTAAGGTCCTCCCCGGTGAAGCCCAGCCCCAGGTGCAGGTTTGATATGTGCAGCATGGCTCCCATCCCCTCTCAGTAAACTCAGCCCAGCCGCTCCCCGGCGGCGGCCCCGGTGCAGAAGGCCCAGTGAAGGTTATAGCCCCCGCACCGGCCGTCCGCGTCCAGCATTTCCCCGCATATATACAGCCCCGGGCATTTCCTCGACTCCATGGTATTGGGGTCTGCCTCGCAAAGGGGCACGCCCCCGGCAGTCACCTGGGCGTGCTCCCAGCCGAGGGTGCCCTCCACAGGCAGGGCCAGGCCCTTCACAATGCCCGCCGCTTTCTTTATCTGCCCGGGGCCCAGCTCTCCCGCCGCGCCCCGAAGGCCCAGAAGCTTCATGAGCTCCCGCCCCAGCCGGAGGTTTACCGCCCCGGAGAACAGCTCCTCCGCGGGGCGCTCAGGGTGTGCGGCGGCAAAGCTCTCAAGGTAGCTCTCAAGCTCCCTTACGCTCAGCTGTTCCAGAAAATCCAGGCGAAGCTCCGCGCCCCCGCCAAGGCCCCGCATATGGGCCGACAGGTCCATAACGCATATCCCGGAAACCGAGCCGTCCCCGAATATCACCTCGCCGCTCTCCCGCGAGAGCTCCTTCCCCTTGTGCCAAAGGGCCGCCCCCGCCCTGCACCGCACCCCCTTCAGGGCCCGGGTGAATTTACCCCTCACCCTCAGGCCCACTAAAGACGGTGAGAGCTCCGTGACGGTATGCCCAAGGCTCTCTGCCAGGGAGTAGCCCTCCCCCCTTGAGTGCCCCGGGGAGGCAAGTCCCCCGCAGGCCAGCACACAGTATTTCGCCCGGACAGTGCTGCCCTTGTCCCCGGTGATAACAAACCCCCGGCGCTCCCTCACTATCTTCACCGCCCTGAAGCCGTACATGGTCTGCACGCCCTTCTCCCGGCACGCGGAAACCAGCGCCCCCGCTGCCGCCGCGGCCTGGAGGCTGGCGGGATATACCCTCCCCTCGCCGTCCGCTCGGGTGAGAAGGCCCAGCTCCCGGAACATGCCCGTCACCCTCTCAGAAGGCCAGCTTTTGATAAAGCCCTCAAGCAAAGGGTCTCCCCAGTAATCATCCGGGGAGATATTAAGGTTCGTAAGGTTGCAGCGCCCGTTGCCCGTAGCTAAAAGCTTCCTGCCGGGCTTATCGTTGCCCTCAAGCAGGAGCACGCCTCCCCTCCCCGCCGCTTTACAGGCGCATACGAGCCCGGCCGCCCCCGCGCCTATCACGGCCACCCGGCAGTCCATCAGAGCACCAGCCCCAGAAGGCCGTAGGAGAGCACGCACATGATAACGTCGGCAATGAGCGTGCCCATAGCCACGGAGAGCATTGCGGACTTAAACTCCATCTTCATCAGCGCCGCGGCCAGAGACCCGGTCCAGGCCCCGGTCCCCGGCAGGGGTATTGCCACGAATATCATCAGCCCCAAAGTCTTATACCGGTTTATCTTGTCGAACTTGCTCCTGCCCTTCTCCTCCATGCGGTCCACCAGCTTCACAAAGCGGGTGTTCCTCATCCAGCCGAATATTTTGTTGATAAACAGCAGTATAAACGGCGTCGGTATAAGCGTGCCCGCAAGGCAGATGAAAAAGGCCGGGAGCATCTGCAAATCCAAAAGCTTCGCCGCCAGTATGCCGCCTCTGAGCTCTATTATGGGCATAAGGGACAGGGCGAAGACGGTGAGCTCGGCGGGTATTGCCTGGCTGAATACGTGCACTAATGTCTCAACGATATGTTCCATTTTTTGACTTCCTTTGTTTTGCTTTATTTTATGGGTTTCCCCTATTATATCCCATGAAGGGGCTTATTGCAAGTCTTTCCAAAGGTCCCCGAAGCGATACCCCAGCCCCTCCCATTTTGTCAAAAGCTCGTCGAGTATCTCGCCGTTGGTTTTGGACGTGCTGTGAAGGAGCACCACGGCCCCCGGGTGCACCCTTGGTATAAGCTTGTCAAAGGCCTGCTGATGGGTGGGCTGGTCGTTCTCATACCAGTCCACGTAGGCTAAAGACCAGAACACCGTGCGGTAGCCCAGTTCCTTTGCCATTTTCAAATTGCTCTCGCAGAACTTCCCCTGAGGGGGCCTGTAGAGCTTTGGCATATCCTCCCCTGTGACCTCCTTATAAAGCGCCTCGTTCTTTTGAAGCTCATTTATGAAGCTCTCCCTGTCGCTTATCGCCGACATATCCGGGTGGCTGTACGTATGGTTCCCGACGGTATGCCCCTCCTCCACCATCCGGCGCACCAGGTCCGGCTGGGTCTCAAGGTAGTTGCCCACTAAGAAAAAAGTGGCCTTCACATTATGCTTCTTCAGCGCGTCCAGAATGGGCTCGGTATTGCCGTTCTCAAAGCCCGCGTCGAAGGTGATATAGAGGGTCTTCTCGCCGGAGGGCATACAGTACACGCTGTCGAACTTTGAGAGATACTCCCCTGTGGCGTTGGCTATGGGGGGCTCGCCCTCCTTCTGGAAGCTGAGCCCCCAGTTGGTTATCTCCCCGGCAGCGGCGACGGCCCCCTGCTCCCGGTGGGTATAGAACGCCGCTAAAAACAGCACTGCGGCTATGAGTATGACCGTAAGGGTGGACCAGTGGGGGAATTTCAGTTTTTTCATTGTAACACATCCTTTCTAAGCTAAAAATATGTTGCCAAACCCGAAAAGATGTTGTATGATTTTCGTAAGAATTATGTGCCAAAAAAACTAAGCTTTACACTGTAGACTATAACTAACTGGAGGGATAGCTATGGACAATGAGAGCAAGAACATCCTAGTGGTGGACGACGACCGGGAGATAGTGCGGGCCATCGCCCTGACTTTGGAGGGGGAGGGGTACACAGTCTTCAAGGCCTACGACGGCATGGAGGCTCTGGACCTGGTGTCCACCAAGAATATACACCTGATTATTATAGACGTGATGATGCCCCGGCTCGACGGCCTCTCGGCCATCATGCGCATACGGGAGGGGAAGAACCTGCCCATAATAGTCCTCTCTGCAAAGAGCGAGAACAGCGACAAGATACTGGGCCTCTCAATGGGCGCGGACGACTATGTCACGAAGCCCTTCAACCCCATGGAGCTGGCCGCCAGGGTGAAGTCCCAGCTGAGAAGGTACACGAGCCTTGGGGACATCAACTCCCGGGGGGAGAACGTGATTATAAACGGCAGGCTCAGGTTCAACCTGGACGAGCACGTGCTCTACGCCGACGACGAGCCCATCAAGCTCACGGCCACGGAGACAAAGATAGTTGAGCTCTTAATGCGAAACCCCGGCAGGATTTTCCCCGCCGAGGAGATTTACTCTAAGATTTGGAACGAGTCGGCGTACTCGACCGAGAACACTGTTATGGTGCATATACGGCGCATAAGGGAGAAGATAGAGATAAATCCCAGCGAGCCGGAATATCTGAAGGTGGTGTGGGGCATTGGCTACAAATTCGAGAAGCATTGACCCCAGGGAGCACCTTCGCAGCAGGCCCACAAATACCTTTAAGGGGCTCATATCCTGGCTGTGCCTGCTGTTCATCCTGTGCGCGGTGAGCCTTCTGCTGGTGTTCGCCGTGATGGTGCTGGTGAGCCCGGGCATGACCGAGTACGCCTCGGACAGCGTGCATGAGTTTGCAGGGAGCGTGCCCCACCGCACTGAGCTTACGCCCGATGGCGTGTACGAGAAGGCCGAGGCCCCGGACCTAGCCTATGAGTACGGCGTGAAGACCGCCAGCGCCGCCGCGGTTATACTGACGGCCCTCATACTGGTCTTTGCCTTCCGCCAGGACCGCCGGGCCTTTGAAGCCGTGGCCGCCCGGTGGCTGGGGTGGATATGGGTGGAGGCAAAGCTCATAATAATCGCCTGCTATATGGTGTTCCTCATGTCCCTTGTGGACCAACGCAGCACGGAGCTCATATTCACCGCCGGCGTGCTGGGGGTGCTGCTCCTTTACTTTCTCTGCCTTGACGTTGGGCGCAACAGGCGGTTCTTCGGGCACAATATCATACATTCCCTGCTCCTTCGGGTCAACGATTTTCACAAGATGACAGACTTCCAGCAGCGGGCCCTGAGAAGGGCCTACAGCGTCTCAGGCATGTGCGCGGCCCTTGCGGTGTTCGGGCTCTTCGGCTATGGGGTGCTTGTGAATATCCTCCCCCCGCCCCACAGGGATAAGCTGGCCCTCTCCGTGCCGTTTATCGCTATAGTGGGGGTCATAGGCACCGTCTGGTGGTATATCCTCTCCCTGAAGCGGGACCTTAGGGACTGGAACCTTTTAATGGACCAGATAACCGAAATGTACGGCGGGAACCTGGACGCGGTAAACCACGTGCCCCCAACCTCAAATCTCTACGACTGCGCCATGCAGCTGAACATGATACGCACCGGCGTGCAGAAGGCCGTTGAGGAGGGCACCAAGGCCGACCGCACCAAGATAGAGCTCATCACAAATGTGTCCCACGACATCAAGACCCCCCTGACCTCTGTGATAAGCTATGTGGAGCTTTTGAAAAAAGAGGAGCTCACCCCGGCGGCAAAGGACTATGTGGAGATACTCTCCCAGAAGACCCAGCGCCTGAGCGTCATAGTCCAGGACGTGTTCGAGGTCTCGAAAGCCGCCACGGGGAATATCAGCCTGAACCTTGAGGACCTGGACATAGGGCGGCTCCTGAGACAGACCTTTGTGGAGATGGAAGAGGTGATAGAGCGCTCGAAGCTCCAGTTCCGGGTGGACATTCCCGAGAGCCCCATGCTTGTCCACGCGGACGGCCAGCGGCTCTACCGGGTGTTCCAGAACCTTATACGCAACTGCACCCAGTACTCCCTGCCGGGCTCAAGGGTGTATGTGAACCTCATCGCCCAGTCGGGGATTGCAAGCGTGAGCATACGCAACGTCTCCAAGACCGAGATAACCATGAACGGCGAGGACCTCACCGCCCGCTTTGTCCGGGGGGACCAGAACCGCACCACCGAGGGCAGCGGCCTGGGGCTCAGTATAGCGAAGAGCTTTACCGAGGCCTGCGGGGGAAGGTTCTTTGTGCGCACGGACGGGGACCTGTTTGTGGCGACGGTGCAGTTCCCCCTGGTGGGCGGGGAGCAGGCATGAGAAAAGGGATGGCATTTGCCATCCCTTTTTTGTCAGTCGTTGCCCTGTACGTAGGCGATAAGCAGCTTCTCAATTTCCTCCAGTGTGTAGACCTTGCCCGGTTCTGCCTTGAAAATCTGCAAGAGGTCAAATGCCATTGCCTTGCGTACATCCTTGCGCTCGTTCTCGGTGGGCATAAAGCCGCCTCCCTTCGTATATTCCAGCTTTATTTTACCAGCTTTCGGCCTGTCAGTCAAGTGGTGATTAGCGCTCCACCAAATCCAGCATGACCGCCGGGAAAATCCCCTCAAGCCCCGCCAGTATCTCCCGCCGCTTCTCCACCGCCAGGGCCATCTGCTCCCCGGGCACCTGCACCCTGGCCCCGCCGCCGAAGACCCGCACCCTAAAGTCCGTAAACCCCAGGGAGAAAAGGCAGTCCTCGGCCCGCTCTATCCGTTCCAGAAGCTCAGCCGTCAGCCGCTCCCCTGTGGGCACCCTCGTCGCAAGGCAGGCATAGGCGGGCTTGTCCCAGGTAAAGAGCCCGGCCTCCCTCGAGCGCTCCCGCACCTGGGCCTTTGTTATGCCGCACTCCCGCAGCGGCGAGCGCACCGAGAGCTCACAGAGAGCCCTCATGCCCGGCCTGTCCCCCGCGTCGTCCGAGGCGTTTGTGCCGTCTATAAGCACCGGGTAACCCTCCGAGAGCGCCCGCTCCCGCAGGGCCCCGAAGATGGCCTTCTTGCAGTGATAGCACCTGTCTGCCGGGTTCTCCCGCACCATATCACAGGCCAGCACATCGAGGGTTATCACGCAGAGCTCCACCCCCAGCTCCCCGCAGAGCTTTTCTGCGTCCCGAAGCTCAAACTCCGGCTGGAACTGTGAGTTCACATAATATGGCCGCACATCCGCGCCAAAGCACACCGCCGCCCACAACAGGTGCGCCGAATCAACTCCCCCGGAAAAGCCCAGGGCAACCCGGGGGTTCTCAGTGAAGAACTCCTTTAATGTCATAATATTACCACCTATACCAGCCCCTTTTCTCTAAGGGCCTCCAAGACCAGTATCTCCCGCTCAAGCCAGGGGTTCGCCTCCCCGTCCAGCGCCCTGTTGGCGCTGACGGCCTCCTCCGGGCTCACCCAGACCGGCTCAAAGTGCTGCTCAGCCTCGTAGCCGTCCAGATGGAGGGGCCCTTTAAATTCGCTCACCCGGCAGAGGAAATAGTGGGAGTCCATCTCAAGTATGTCCGCAACCATCCCGCGCCTATGCTCGTGAACCACCGCCACATACTCCGGTTCCCCCAGAAGCTCCCGCCCGGTCTCCTCCAAAAGCTCCCTTTTAAGCGCCGCCTCAAGGCTCTCCCCGGGCTCCACGCCCCCGCCGGGGAATTTATAGTCCCCCCGGTCGGTATGTACCATCAATATCTTCCCCTCCCGGAGCACCACCCCCCGGGCCGCCGTGCGCTTATACACCTCACCGTGAAGTCCGCTCTTTTGAACGCTTATCTCAATCATGACTCTTTACCGGAGAGCCGCTCATGTATGGCCTTAGCGGCGGTCTTCCCCGCGCCCATAGCGAGTATCACAGTGGCCGCGCCGGTGACAGCGTCCCCGCCCGCATACACGTTCTCCCGGCTGGTGAGCCCGGTCTCCTCCTCCACTATGATGCCGCCCCAGCGCTGGGTCTCGAGGCCCTCAGTAGTGGACTTTATCAGCGGGTTGGGGCTCGTCCCGATGGCCATTATCACGCAGTCCACGTCCAGGGTGAACTCACTGCCTGCCTTCTCCACCGGCCTCCTGCGCCCACTCGCGTCCGGCTCGCCCAGCTCCATCTCAAGGCACTCCATGCCCGCAACACTGCCGTTTTCATCGCCAAGAATCCGGGTGGGGTTGTTCAGGAGCTTGAAGATGATACCTTCTTCCTTCGCGTGCTCCACCTCTTCGGCCCTAGCAGGGAGCTCCTTCTCCGAGCGCCTGTAGACGATGTAAACGTCCTCTGCCCCCAGCCGCTTTGCGCACCTTGCGGCGTCCATAGCCACGTTGCCGCCGCCGACCACAGCCACTCTCTTTGCGTGCTGGATAGGCGTGTCCGAGCCCGGCAGGTAGGCCTTCATCAGGTTCACCCTTGTCAAAAACTCGTTGGCCGAATACACTCCCTTGAGGTTCTCCCCGGGTATGTTCATAAATCTGGGCAGTCCAGCACCCGAGCCGATAAAGACAGCCTCAAAGCCATCCTCAAGCAGCTCGTCTATGGACAGCGCCCGGCCTATCACCATGTTAGTCTCTATCTTCACGCCCATGGCTTTCAGCCCGTCTATCTCCTTCTGCACGATAGCCTTGGGCAGACGGAACTCGGGTATGCCGTACACCAGCACGCCCCCCGCAGTGTGCAGCGCCTCGAACACCGTCACCTCATAGCCCAGCCTTGCCAAGTCCCCCGCGCAGGTGAGCCCCGAGGGCCCCGAGCCGATGACAGCTACCCTGTGCCCGTTGGGCTCCGGCTTCGGGGGAGCCTCCTGCACGTGCTCATTATGCCAGTCCGCGGCGAACCTCTCCAAGCGCCCGATACCCACCGGCTCGCCCTTTATCCCCCGCACGCACAGCTTCTCGCACTGGCTCTCCTGGGGGCAGACCCGCCCGCACACGGCAGGCAGGGCGCTGGACTTTGCTATCACTTGGTACGCCCCCTCAAAGTCCCCCTCTGCCATCTTGGCGATAAAGTCCGGTATCATGATGTTCACCGGGCACCCGCTGACGCAGGGCCGGTTCTTGCAGTTAAGGCACCGCCTGGCCTCGTCTATGGCCTGCTCCGCTGTGTAGCCCAGGGCAACTTCCTTGAAGTTCTTGTTGCGCACATTGGGCTCCTGAGAGGGCATTTCATTCTTTTTAAGCGACATATTAGGCATTATTCTCGACCCCCTTGAACAGATTGCAGGTTTCCTCATGAGCGCGGCGCTCGAAGTCCCTGTACATAGCCCCCCGGGCCATGGCCTCGTCGAAGTCCACCTCAAAGCCGTCGAAGTCCGGGCCGTCCACACATGCAAATTTTGTCACCCTCTTGCCGTCCTGTATCAGGCTCAGCCTGCACCCGCCGCACATGCCCGTGCCGTCTATCATGATGGGGTTCATGCTCACGGTGGTGGGCACATTGAACTCCTTGGTGAGCTTACACACAAACTTCATCATAATAAGGGGCCCGATGGTGATGACCCGGTCGTACTTCTCCCCGCTCTCAATAAGCTTTCTGAGCGCGTCAGTGACCAGCCCCTTTTCGCCCCAGGAGCCGTCGTCGCTCATTCTGCATAATTTGGCGCTCACAGCGTCAAACTCCCGCTCAAGTATCACCAAATCCTTGCTCCTGAAGCCCACTATGGAGTGCACCTCGCACCCCTGCTCATGGAGCTTCTTAGCCACCGGGTACGCTATGGCGCACCCCACGCCGCCGCCAACTACCGCCACTTTATTAAGCCCCTCGGTATGGGTTGGCACGCCCAGGGGGCCCACAAAATCCTGTATGCTCTCGCCCTCGGCTTTATGGTTCAGCTTCTCTGTGGTCGCCCCCACTATCTGGAAGATGATGGTGACCGTGCCCCTCTCCCTGTCATAATCGGCCACGGTCAGGGGTATGCGCTCCCCGCTCTCGTCCACCCGGAGGATGATGAACTGCCCGGGCTGGGCCTTTCTCGCCACTGCCGGGGCCTCTATCTCCATGAGCGTGACCGTGGGGTTAAGCTCCTTCTTCTTTACTATCCTGTACAAGTCTATCACAACCCTTATGCAAATTTACCGCTCTTATTATACCATTTTTCCGGCAAAATGCAAGATAAAACTCCCCCGCCGCCAAAATCTCCCTATCCCGCTTTTTCCAGGTCCTTTCTGAGCCTGCCGATTATCCGCTTCTCAAGCCTTGAGATATAGGACTGGGATATGCCAAGCCTGTCGGCCACCTCCTTTTGAGTGTGCTCCTTCCCGGCCCCCAGGCCGAACCTGAGCTGCATGATGGTCTTCTCCCTGGGGGAGAGCCTGCTAACAGCCGAGAGAAGCATATCCCGCTCGGCCTCAAGCTCTATGTCCTCGGTGACGGCGTCCGGGTCGCTGCCCAGAAGGTCCGATAAGAGGAGCTCGTTGCCGTCCCAGTCCACATTTAATGGGTCGTCGATGGACACCTCGTTGCGAAGCTGGGAGCTCTTTCTCAGGTGCATGAGTATCTCGTTCTCAATGCACCTTGAGGCGTAAGTTGCAAGCTTTATGTTCTTCTCGGGCCTGAAGGTGTTCACGGCCTTTATGAGCCCGATGGTGCCGATGGAGATAAGGTCTTCAACTCCCGCGCCGGGGCTCTCGAATTTCCGCGCTATGTACACTACTAAGCGCAGGTTATGGGTGATAAGGGGCTCCCTGGCCCCGGGCACATCGTTTTTGATGTCCTCCATGACCTTTAGCTCCTGCTCCTTTGTAAGGGGCGGAGGCAGGGTGTCCGGGCCGTTTATGTAGTGGCAGGGCTCCCGGCCCAGGAGCTTCACTATTGCGTCTGTAAGGCGCGAGAATATTTTTATGAGCATTTTAATTACCCCCAGTATAATAATTATTTATCAGAACATGTCAGGGTTGTACAGCGCCGAATACTGCCCTGAGGACAGACGGGAATCCGTCAGGGCTATGTAGCAGGGGAGCTTTGCGCCCCCCGGCCCTGTCACTCCCTCGGGCTTGAAGGCATACAGCAGGCCCTCTCCCCCAAGGCTCCCGAAGGGGACCACCCGCATGGGCCCGCCGTCCTCAGGGGCAAGGCCCGAGAGGGCCCCCCTTTCGGAGACTATCACCGGCAGGCCTGAGAAGGGCTCCCGGAGGGAGCAGCCTGTGTCGGCCTTGGCCCAGAGGGTCCGGGAACGGCCCCTGTTGGTAACGGTGAGCTTTATGAGGGGCGCGCCCCTCCCGGCGGGCAGGAGCTTCCCTGTGAGCCAAAACACGCCGTATGCCCCGCAGGTGGTGAAGAACAGCACCGGCAGGGACAGGTTGAAGTACACCGCCCCGCCCACCAGGGCCATGCGCCCCGCGGGGACGAACTGCAGCACGAACAGCACCGCCCCCGCCAGCAGAAATGACGCTCCCCACAGGCTCAGCCAGCATTTTACCATGAGCCTGCGGCCCCTTGGAGCAAAGGCCGCCAGGGCCGTGAGCATGGCCGCCGCTCCCGCCGTAAATGGCCCGGCCCAGCCCGGCAGGGGCATAAGCCCCATAAGGGACAGCGCCCCTCCCGCCAGCGCCCCCAGCACCAGCCTGTACCCCGGGGCCTCTATGTTCAGAAAACTTTTCACAAGGCTCAAGAGGATATAGTCAATATAGAGGTTGACTATCACCAGCACGTCGGCATACACAGTCATGGGCCCACCTCCCTTGGATATTATAGCGCCATTGGCAGGGTTAATCTGTCGGAAAGAAGGGCTGTGCTTATAGTTATTATTATTATAATACTATAAAAGTAGGGGGTAAAGACTATATAAATTAGCCCGCATAGCCCGCAAGTTCTGAAATCCAGCGGGGTATGCGGGCTATGCGGGCTATGCGGGCTATTTTCGGGGGTCTTCACCCCCCTGCATTACAGTATCATATTAAGTATCACTACTCTCGGCGGCTGTATCGCCGATATGCTCTATCCAGCGCCCCAGCGCCTCTTGGCTCATGGAGCCCAGCGCCGCGCTGTACAGCTCAAAGGCCCGGGGCCGCTCCCGCTCCATTTGGAGCAAGGCCTTCTTGGGCCCCCGGTAGGGCTCTCCTATGGCGTCAAAGTATATCTCAAGGCTGTCCACTAAGAGCCAATGCCATCTGAACATCCCCTCGGGGTCTTTCCTCCCCGCCCGGGCGAGCATTTTTTGGCACCAGGCAAGGCTCTCAGCTATTTCCTCCCGGGACTTTTGGGGCAGGGCCCTGATATATTCGGCCACGCCTGCTGTCAGCCGCTCTCCCAGGCCCTCCCTGTCCAGCACCACTCTGCCACCGTATATCTGCGCTATCTCGTCCCAGTCTATGTCCCCATCAAAGTGGGAGGCGGGGTAGACGAACAGGTCCAGGCGGGTGCCGTCCACAAACGAGGTGTCATGGGCAGGCGCGCCGTGGGAGGTGACCGCCATAGCGTCGAAGTCGCTGTCGGGGCCATTAGTGCCGTCGGCATAGGAGCCGTATACTATCATACATATGGGGTCGTAGCGGCTTTTTATATACTCTATGATGTCATCCATTGGCTCTCTCATTCAGAAGCTATAGCTCCCCGCGCCCACCTTCTCAACGCGCCCGTCCGGCAGGATAACGTCGGCTGTGCAGTCAAAGGGCACCTCTATCTCATAGCGGAGCTCCCCGCCGTCGTACTTCCAGGAGACCTTATAGAGCCCGGAGGCCGTGTCCATCTCCATCCTGGCAAAGCGTATGCGCGGGTCGGGCATGGGGCGTATCACAGCCCGCTTATAGCCGGGCTTATCCTCGCTGGGGCAGAGGCCTATCATGTTGCGGTACATCCAGTCCACAATGGAGCCGTAGGCGTAGTGGTTCAGGCTGTTCATGCCCGTGCCGCTGATACTGCCGTCGGGCAGAAGGGAGTTCCAGCGCTCCCAGACTGTTGTGGCCCCCAGCTTCACCTCATAGAGCCAGCTGGGGAAGTCGTCGTTGAGGAAAAGGGTGTAGGCGATATCGTTGGCCCCGTTGTCAGAGAGCACCCGGCACAGGAAGGGCGTGCCGCAGAAGCCGGTGTCCAGGTGCCAGTTTTTGGCCTCCAGCCGGGACTTGAGCTGGGCGAGCACCGCGTCCTTCCCGCCCTCGGGGTAAATGCCGAAGAACAGGCTCAGCACGCAGGCGGTCTGGGTGCCCTCTATTTTGAAGCTGCCGTCCGGGTTAAAATACTCCTTTATGGCAGCGCCCCTAATCTTCTCGCTGAGCGCCTTATACTCCCTCTCGTCCTCAGCATAGCCCAGCGCCCCTGCCGCCTTCATAACAAGGCTTGTGGAGTAGAAGTAGAAGCAGCTTGAGGTATACTGCAAATCAGTGGCCCCGAAGGGGTTCTCTGCGTCCTTTGGGTCGGGCTTGTCCAGGGCCAGCCAGTCCCCAAGCTGCATACCCTTGAGCCAGAGGCCCCTGCTGCCGTCCTCAATATCGTCCTTCCTCATGCGCTCCACCCAGGCCTTCATCACCGGGTACTCGGACCTGAGCTGGCTCAGGTCCCCGTAGTTCTCATACACCGCCCAGGGCATCATGGTGGCCACGTCGCTCCAAATGGCCACGCCCAGCTTGTTCCCCTGCTCGAAGCCGCCCCCTCCGGGCTTCTGCTTCTTGGGGGCTGGCACATACAGGGGCACGGCCCCCTCGTGGTACTCCTGCTCCATGCGGACATTCTCAATAAAGTGGCGGAAGAAGGCGGGCATATAGATGTTCTTGCAGGCTGTGGCGCTGATTATGGCCGCGTCCCCGGTCCAGCCCAGGCGCTCGTCCCGCTGGGGGCAGTCCGTGGGCAGGTCCAGGAAGTTGTCGAACTGGCCCCACATGGCGTTGTGGAACAGCTGGTTCACCCGCACGTTATCCGTCACGATACTGCCTATGGGGTCTATGTCCGAGCGGATATGGCAGGCGGTAAAGTCCCCGGGGCAGACATTCTCAACGCCCTCCACCTTCACGTACCTGAAGCCGTAGAAGGTGAAATGGGGCCGCACCCGGCGGCTCTCGCCGTTAGAGGTATAGATGTACTCGGCCTTTGCCGTGCGCAGGTTGTCCCTGTAGAAGCAGCCCTTCTGCAATACCTCCCCATAGCTGAGCTTTATAACGCTCCCCTTCGGCAGACTGGCGTTGAACTCCACCCAGCCGGTCATGTTCTGGCCAAAGTCCAGGACCGTCTCGCCCTTTTCGGTATGTATCACCTCTATGGGCGCGAACTCCTGCTTCTTCACTATCTTCGGCCCCCGCCGGGCGGCAAGGGGGGTCTTCTCCTCATATATGACCGTGCCGAAGGATTCGGCCCCGCACCCGGGCTCGCTCCATCCCGGGACCGTCAGGTTTTCGTCGAAGTGCTCGCCGTCGTAGATATTGCTGAACGTGACGGGGGAGGGGTATGCCCTCCAGGTGCTGTCCGTGCCAATCACATCCTCCGAGCCGTCCTCATAGGTTACCCGGAGCTCGCAGATGGCGTGCATGGTGTCGCCGTACAGGTCATGGTAGCGGTCGAATATCATGTCCCCCTTGTACCAGCCCGGGCCCAGGGCGAGGCCTGCCCTGTTCTGCCCCTCCTTCAAGAGGGCGGTAATGTCAAAGGTCTGGTACTCCAGATTAAAGTCATAGCAGTGGTAGCCGGGCAGAAGGTACTCGTCCCCGGCCTTTCTGCCGTTTATATAGAGCTCGTATATGCCCAGCCCGCAGGCATAGGCCCGGGCGCTCTTTATACTGCCCCTGAGTCCGAAGTCCCTGGCAAGAAGGGGCTGGCGCTCATTGTCAGCGAAAATCCCCTCCGGGGCGGCGGCTATCCAGCTTGCCTCAAAGGGCTCGTCCTGCTTTGCGGTCTCAAAGTATGAGCCGGCGCTGGCGGTGTCGCCCCCGTCACCCCAGACGGTGACGGTCCAGTCGTATCTCTTTCTGGGCATGAGGTCTATGGGGGCCTCGAACCCCAGGGAGGAGATATCCTCCCGCCTGCCGCTGTCGAAGACGGTCTCGCCGCCCTGCCTCACGGTAATCTGCGCGGCGGCCTGCTTTTTGTCCGGTGTGTCGTAAGCCGTCCAGGTGAATACCGGGCGGGCCATATTCAGGCCCAGGGGCTTTGTGACGTGGTTCGTGCGAAGATGGGACAGTTTCATTTTCATTGCCTTCTTTCATTATGTAATACTATCGCTGCCGCCTTGACATCCCCTCGGGTTTCCTGGTATAATCATACAAAAACCAAGGGAGCGTGCGCGTATGCGATATGAATGGGTAGACGGATACCTGCTGGAAAAGCCGGGGGTCACCAAGGATTTACAGGAGAGCTGGAACTGGGTGCGCTATCAGATAGGCGGGAAGATGTTCGCCGCCATCTGCCTGGGTGATGATGACAAGCCCTACTATATCAACCTGAAGCTTGAGCCCGCAGAGGGGGAGAGCTACAGGGCCCAGTACGAGGGGGACGTTATACCGGGGTACTACTCCAATAAGGTCCACTGGAACTCCATAAACCCGGACGGCGCCGTGCCCGACGAGGTGCTGAAATCCATGCTGGACAAGTCCTACGGGCTGGTGCTGGGGGGACTGCCCAAGTACAGGCAGAGGGAGATACTGGGAGAATAGGGCTCTCATTATCTTACCATAGTTTTGTAAAAAAAGATAGAGGTTTCTATACAAAAAATATAAAAATATATTTGTAAAAAACTAAGGAGCTGTGAGTATATATGAAGCTGGGAATCGTAGGCCTGCCCAATGTGGGCAAGAGCACGCTGTTCAACGCCATCACCAACGCCGGGGCCCAGTCCGCAAACTACCCCTTCTGCACCATTGAGCCCAACGTGGGCATGGTCGCCGTGCCGGATAAGCGCCTTGATAAGCTCAATGAGATGTACGAGCCCAATAAGTTCACCCCGGCCACCATCGAGTTTGTGGACATAGCGGGACTTGTGCGGGGGGCCTCAAAGGGCGAGGGGCTCGGCAATAAGTTCCTCTCAAATATCCGGGAGGTGGACGCGGTGGTCCACGTGGTGCGGTGCTTTGAGGACAGCGATATCGTACACGTGGAGGGGAGCATAGACCCCCTTCGGGACATTGAGACCATAGACCTTGAGCTGATACTCTCGGACATAGAGGTGCTGGACAGGCGCATTGACAAGACTAAAAAGCTTTTAAAGGCCGATAAGAAGTACCAGTCCGAGCTGGACTTTTTCGAGCGGGTACGGGCGGCCCTTGAGGCCGGGCAGTCCGCAAGGAGCGTTGAGTGCGGTGAGGAGGAGTTGGAGCTTCTCGCCACTGTATCCCTGCTCACAAATAAGCCCATAATCTTTGCGGCCAACCTCAGCGAGGACGACTTTAAGAACGGGGTGGAGAATAACCCCTTCTTCAAGGCCGTGGAGGAGGCGGCCGAAAGGGAGCACGCGGCGGTGCTGCCCATATGCGCCCAGATAGAGGCGGAGATATCCGGCCTTGAGCCCGGGGAGAAGGAGCTTTTCCTCTCTGATATGGGCCTCAATGAGTCGGGCCTTGACCGGCTGATAACCGCCTGCTACTCCCTTTTGGGGCTTATCTCCTTCCTCACCGCGGGCAAGGACGAGTGCCGGGCCTGGACAATCACAAAGGGCACAAAGGCTCCAAAGGCCGCCGGAAAGATACACACCGACTTCGAGCGGGGCTTCATCCGTGCGGAGGTCATAGGCTTTGACGAGCTCATGGAGTGCGGCACAATGGCTGCCGCCAGGGAGAAGGGCCTGGTGCGCTCCGAGGGCAAGGAGTACGTCATGAGGGACGGGGACATTGTGCTGTTCCGCTTTAATGTGTAAATTTTTGTAAATTACCCTTTTTAGGAGGCATAATATGTTTGCAAGGAAACTTCAGCCCAGTGAGTACTGGCAGGCACGCCGGGCCATGGCCGTGGCATTCGAGGGCGTGTTCGAGCAGGAGAAGGAGCTGGAAAAGTCCGGGACCGATAAGGAGGACCCGAAGGAGGACCTGTACGGCGCGTCTATAACTCCTGACGGGCCCCTGGCCGCTTCCATCGTCATAAACAATAAGGAGGTCCGCTTTGACGGCCATACGGTTAAGATGGGGGGCGTGGGCGGCGTGGCCACCCTCCCGGCCCAGCGCCGGGGCGGTGCCATACGGGCCTGCATGGAGCTCTCGCTCCGGGAGATGTACGATAAGGGTTATGCCCTCTCCCATCTGTACCCTTTCAGCACCGCCTACTACAGGCAGTTCGGCTTCGCCCCGGCCTCCCAGTGGCTCCGCTGGAAGGTGAAGCTGTCCGACTTGAAGCGCCTGCCGAAGGCCGGGGGCTCCGTGACCCAGCTCTTCCCCGGGGACGATTTGTCCCCCCTCTCGGAAATCTATAATAAGATGTATGGGGACATAAACTTCTCCTGCATAAGGGAGGTCTTCGATAAGGACCTTGAGGGGGATAAGCCCCTCGCTTCAAAGCGCTGGATATTCCTCTGGCGGGACGAAAGGGGCGGGGCCGGGGCCTTTATGGTGTGCAGCCGGGTGGGGAACAGCCTTGTCTGCTATCCCAATTTCGGCCTGCCCAACGCCCTGCTCTTTACAAGCGCCGACGGGCTTATAGGCCTTCTGAACTTTGTGCACAGCTCTTTTATCGCGAACTTTGATACCATAGAGTTCTCCGTCCCCGGCCATATGGACCTGACTGCCCTTCTCCCCGAGCTATCCTCCATGGAGTACGCCCCGGTATTAAACGGCATGGCAAGGGCCGTGAACGCGGAAATGCTTTTGAAGCTGTGCCGCTGTAAGGATGAGGGCCGGCTGGTTATAAGGGTCACTGACGATATCCTGCCTGAAAACAACGATACCTTTGAGCTTGCCTTTGGCTATGAATTTGAAAACCGTGTGACGCGCACAAAGGAGTCTCCGGACATAACCCTGGACGTTGGAAATCTCGCCGTACTGCTTGGCGGGGCCCGGGACGCTTTCAGCCTTGAGCTGAGCCCGGATATCCTTCGGGAGAACCCCTTCGCCCTTTTTGACCGGGTGTTCTACCGCAAGCCCTGCCAGATTCTTGACTTATTCTAATTTTATTTTAGGAGGGTTTATAATGGAAGTAAAAGAATGGTTCCGTCCCGCCTCAAGCGGCTGGGGACAGATTTTCTCCCGGAGCTGGGTTGAGGAGAGCTCCCTGCCCAGGGCCGTTATAGTTATAGCCCACGGCATGGCCGAGCACAGCGGGCGTTATGACCACTTCGCCCGGTTCCTAGCTGAAAACGGCTTCGCGGTCTATATGAACGACCACACCGGGCACGGCCGCTCGGCCCAGATAAAGGGGCATTTCGCCGATAAGAACGGCTGGGAGTGCGTTGTTAAAGACTTGAACGCGCTTATGGACCAGGCCGCGGAGCGTCACCCGGGCCTGCCTGTCTTCCTTATGGGCCACAGCATGGGCTCCTTCCTCACCCGGTCCTTTATCGTCCGCTATGGGGAGCGCCTTGCGGGGTGTATTATTTGCGGCACCATGGGCAAAAATCCCGGCGTGCCCCTGGGCAGGGCCATTGCCTCGGCGCAGATAAGGCTCATGGGCCCCCGCTCAAGGGGCACCCGTATCAGCAAGCTTGCAAGCGCTGGGTATAATAAGCGCATTGAGCACCCTGTGAACGAGTCCGCATGGCTCTCCACGGACGACGATGTGTGCAGGGCCTTTGAGGCCGACCCGCTGAGTGATTTCCCCTTTACGGCCGCGGGCTATCTGGACCTGTTTACGGGCCTTTCGGAGATAAGCTCTCCTGAGTGGGCCGGGAAGGTGCCGAAGGAACTGCCGGTTTTTCTCATTGCCGGGGACCAGGACCCTGTCGGGAATTATGGGGCCGGGCCGCGGCAGGTAGCCTCCTGGCTGACGGAGGCCGGGGTGCGCCATGTGCGGATTAAGATTTATCCGGGGATGAGGCATGAGGTGCTTAATGAGGTTGGGAAGGAAGAGGTTTATTCCGACGTGCTGGGGTGGCTTGAGGAGGTTTTGACGAAGGGGTGACTTTTTAGGGCTGCCAAAATGCAGTGGGCATTGTGATGGGTGTGAGATTGGCCCATATGTAAGGGGGCATGGGGGCTTGCCCCCATAAAAAATATTGGGGTGGGCGGGCGGGAAAAAGCGCCGAGGCGCTTCCCGCCTAAGACCTCAGGGGCGCTGCCCCCGAACCCCCGCCAGAGGCCCAGCGCCCCTGGACCGCGTCTATGTAAGGTCAGCGCTTGCGCTGACCTTTTTGCTACCGCGCGCTGTGCGCCACGCTCATGTCCTTCTCGTCGTCCCAATCCCGGAACAGCAGCGCAAGGCACCAGAGCGCCGAAATGCCCACCAGCGTATAGATGATTCTGGACACAACGGCGGTCTGGCCCCCGCATATCCACGCCACCAGGTCAAACCGGAACACACCCACAAGCCCCCAGTTCACGCCGCCGATAACCGTCAGCGCAAGGGCTATCCTGTCGATAATGTTCATGCTTCCCTCCTCCTTTCATGAGCCGAAAATTTCAGGCTCTGTCCTATTTTTCGCCCTGCTCTGAGGATTTATGCACCAAAAAAGCCGCCGGGACTTCACGCTCCGGCGGCAATTTTTGTTATGAAATTTTTACTTGCTCTCCGCCTTGCGCACCTGCCAGGCGGCAAAGAGGTTGGGGGCGATGAACTGTGACGAGAAGCAGCCCGCCACAACGCCCACCATCATGGGCAGGGAGAAGGACACCACCGTGCTGATGGAGAAAACGCCCGCAACCGCCAGCACCACCACAAGGGCCAGGAAGGTGGTGAGGGAGGTGAGCACCGTGCGGCCCAGGGTCTGGTTGAGGCTCAGGTCCATTGTGTCCACGAACTCGGCACGGGGCCCAAGCTTGCGCTTATTCTCGCGCACACGGTCGTAAATGACTATGGTGCTGTTCAGGGAGTAGCCCAGAAGGGTCAGCACAACGGCGATGAAGATGTCATTGATGGGCATACCGAACACCACGAACACACAGAACGCGATTATTACGTCGTGGAGCAGGGCTATAATGGCCGTAACGCCCGCGGAAAGCCCCCCTATCTTCTTGAAGCGGAGGGCGATATACACCAGCAGCAGTATTGCGGTCAGCACAAAGCAGACCATGCACTTCTGGAAGAACTTCGCGCCCATCGTGGCGTCAACGGAGTTGGATTCAAGCAGGGTAAAGGTGGCCTCGTCATAGGCGTCGCTGAGGACCTGGGCTACCTGGGCCTGCTGGTCGGGAGTGAGGCTCTGGTTCCCGGCAAAGGAGACTGTCACGCTGTCCTGGCCGGAGGTTATATCCTTATTGACGGATACGGAGCTGTCCAGCCCCATCTCGCTGGAGATAGTGCTTGCGATGGACTCGCCGTCATAGCCTGTGCCGTCCACCGTGTAGCGTATCATAGCGCCGCCTGCAAACTGGATGTCCAGCTTCGGCCCAATCACAAGGCTCGCTATGAGCCCCACCACTATAATGACAGCTGAGATAGTATAATAGGTCTTGCGGCTCTGGAAGAACTTGAAGGTCCTTGTCTTTGCCCCGCTGCCCTCCTTTTTCGCGCCGAAGAGCCAGGGGTTCCTGAAGGGCTTGAACGCCGCCAGGGACAGGGTCATGAGCCGGGTTGCAAACACGCCCATGACGAAGTTGGCGATGATGCCCACCAGCAGCGTGAAGCCGAAGGAGAAGATGGAACCGGTGGTGGACTGGCCGAATATCATCGAGAGGATATTGCTGGGGCCGAAGACCATCATCAGCATTATGGCTACTATGGCCGTGGTGATATTGCCGTCGAATATGGCCCAGAAGCTGCTCTGGAAGCCGTTCTTCAATGCGCCGTCCAGGGTCTTGCCGTTATTGAGCTCCTCGCGCACACGGCTGGCGGTGATAACGTTGGCGTCAACGCCGATGCCGATTGAGAGGATAAGGCCCGCTATGCCGGGCAGGGTCATTGTAAAGGAGTTCATATTGGGGAAGAACCCGGAAACCGCCGCAAAGCATATGCCCATCTGCCCCGCAAGGCTGATAACCGCCACAACGCCCGGGAGCCTAAAGCAGACTATCATCAGCACCGCAATAACGGCGAAAGCGATAATGCCCGCCATAAGCATGGCGTTGAGGGCCTGGCTGCCGAGAGTGGGGGCCAGGGAGTTGAAGTTCGAGGTCTCCAATGCGAAGGGCAGGGCACCGGCCTGTATCTGGGCGGCGAGGGTTGTGGCCTCCTCGCTGGTGAAGGTGCCGGAGATAATGGCGCTGCCGTCGGTTATCTGGGAGTTTACAGTGGGGAAGGAAATCATCACGTCGTCCATCCAGATGGATATGACGGACCCCACAAGCCTGCCCGTAGCCTCGGAGAACTTCTCCTTGCCCTCCTCGCTGAGCTCAAGCTGCACCACGTACTGGACCGCGCCGGTCTTAGGGTCCTCCTGCACGCCGGGTTGAGCGGTTACAACGTCCGCGCCCTCAAGTATGATGGTATCAGCGGTGGTGCCCTTGGGGGTCTTGTATATCTCCCTGCCGCCCTCGCCGTACTCCATGGTCTCGTACTCCATGCCCTCTCTGAATGTGAGCATGGCGGTTGCGGACAGCTCGCTTATTGCCTTCTCAGGGTCAAAATCCGCCTCGTCGGACTTCCAGGGGAAGCGCACGATTATGCGGTTATTGGCCTCGTCCGTATACAGCTCATAGTCCGTGATGTTCTGTGACACCATGCGGGTCTCGATTATCTGCTTGGCGCTCTCCAGCTGCTCACTGGTGGCGGTTATCCCCCCCGCCGGGCTGAACGTGGCCTCAACGCCGCCGCGTATGTCAATGCCCCAGCGGATATCCCCCGTCCCCTTCAGGTAGGTGACCTTGAAGTCGCCGTTCTGGCCGTACACGCCGAAAAGGGACGTGTACACCAGGGCCGCTATCAGGATAAGCACCACAAAGAATACCGGTTTTTTTACTCGCCTCATGTTTGTTTTCCTCCAATGGCCCGTCCCCCCGCTATATTGCCTAAATTTCAGGGGTGGGCCGTAAACTTTATAGTAACTGGGCCGAAGCCCTGTATTACGCACAAAACAGGGCAGTCTCAACTACCCTGTCAGTGCTAATTCTCTTGATTACTCCTCGGCGGGAGCCTCAGCCTCTGCCGGCTCAGCGTCCTCCGTGCTGAAAACAACCTCCTCCTCGGGGGCGTTCTCAGCGGCGGCGTCAGCCTCGGCCTGCTCGTCCTCCAGCACCGCGCGTATGGAGAGGGACACCCTGTGGCGCTCAAGGTCCACATCGGTTATCTTCACCTTCACCATGTCCCCTACCTTGAGAACATCCTGGGGCTTGTCAATGCGGTGGTCGGCTATCTGGGAGATATGGATAAGGCCGTCGATTCCGGGCACAACGCTCGCGAAGGCTCCGAAGGCGGTCATGCCCACGACCTTTGCCTCGCACACGGTGCCCACGGGGAACTCCCTCTCCAGCTTCACCCAGGGGTTGTCCTCAGGGCGCTTATAGCCAAGGGAAATCTTGCCGTTCTCACGGTCCAGGCCCTTTACGTATACAGTCACGGTATCGCCCACGTTTACTATCTCGCTGGGGTGCTTGACCCTGTTCCAGCTGAGCTCGGAGATATGGACCATGCCGTCAACGCCGCCCAAATCCACAAAGGCGCCGAAGCTTGTCAGGGACTTCACCTTGCCGGTGAACTCCTGGCCCTCCTCCACCTGCTCCCAGAACTTAGCCTGGGCGGCCTTGCGCTCCTCCCGGAGGACGCTCCTTATGGAGCCCACGGCCCGGCGGCGCTTGCGGTCCACCTCAATGACCCTGAACTTCACGTCCTGGCCCGCAAGGACATTCAGGTCGTCCCCGCGGTTGGCCGTGGCCTGGGAGGCGGGCACGAACACGCGCATGCCGTCCCAAAGGACGATAACGCCGCCCTTTACCACCTCGATGACCTTGCCCTCGAGTATCTCGCTGTTGTCAAGGGCTGTCTGGATAACATCCCAGCCCTTCATGGCGTCCACCCGGCGCTTGGAGAGCATGATGGTGCCCTCCTGGTCGTTGGTCTTCATAATGAGCAGCTCAAGCTCGTCGCCCATCTTCACGATGTCCTCGGGCTTGGCGGCCGGGTCGTTGGAGAGCTCGGCCACGGGGATAAAGCCCGCCTGCTTGCGCCCTACGTCCACGTAGACCTCCGTGGGGGAGATGCCCACAACTACGCCGTGTACCTTCTCGTCTGTATTCATGCTTTTGAGGGATTCCTCAAGCATCTCCTCAAAATTCTGTTCCGTACTGTTGACTTCAGCCATGGTAACTAGTACCTCCTTTATTATGCTTGCCGGGGTCGAGGCCCCGGCGGTTATGCCAACGCTCAGGCCGGCGGAAAAGGTGGGCAGTTCGCTCGCCTTCTCGATGAGATACGTTCTACACTGCTCCGCGCATATGTCCCGGAGCTTGGCCGTATTCGAGCTGTCCCTGCCGCCGACGACTATCATCACATCGCTTCTTTTGGCAAGGTTCAGCGCCTCTTTCTGCCGTTTCGCTGTTGCATTACATATTGTATCAAAAACCGAGGCATTTGTACATACCTTTTCGAGAGTTTCCAAACATTTTTCCCATTCCCCTTTGCGGAAGGTGGTCTGGGCCGCGGCGGTTATGGGGACATTTGTCAGCTCTGCATGGGTCTTTAGCAGATTTTGCAGCTCTTTATGGTCCCTGCACACAAAATATGGGCCCTTACAGTGGCTGACGGTCCCCTTAACCTCCGGGTGCTCCGGGTCTCCGAACAAAATAAACGTCCTGTTTTCCTGCGAGAAACACCCGGCTAAGTGGTGGATTTTTTTAACAAAGGGGCAGGTGGCGTCCGCAAATTCCAGCCCAAGGCGCTCTATTTCCTCCTCAACCTCGGCTGTCACTCCGTGGGAGCGGAGCACCAGCACATGGTCCTTCGGGGCGTCCTTCGGGGTGTCCGCCACCTTCACCCCCCTGGACTCCAGCTCCTCCACAAGCTGGGGGTTATGGAGCAGCGCCCCCAGGGTGGCGGCCTTTTTCCCCTCTTTAAGGAGGCCGTACACCATGTCCACAGCCCGCTTTGCCCCGAAGCAGAAGCCGGCGGTTTTGGCGAGCTCTATTTTCACTGGGCCTTCCCCTCCCCCGCCTGGGAGGGCAGCCCCAGCTCTTTAAGGGTCTCCTCCCGCAGGGCCGCTATCTCCTTCATTATCGCCCTGCTGGCCCGGCGCAGTTCCAGGCTGGAGTCGTCCTTTATATTCAGGGCCCCCGCCGGTATGGGCTTCCCGATATTTATAATATGCCGCTTGAACATCTTTGGCAGTCCCCCGTCCCCTGTTGTAATGCACACCGGCACCACCGGGGCCTTGGTGCGGTACGCCAGGAGCGCCGCGCCGGTCTTGGGCCTTTGCAACAGGCCGTCCTTTGAGCGTGTGCCCTCTATGAATATGCCCACCATGCCCTTCTCGTCCAGGAGCCTGTAGGCGTTCTCCAAAGCGTCCGTGCCGCCGCTGCCCCTTATCACCGGGAACGCCCCCAGCATACGGAGAAGCCCTCCCAGGAACTTCCCTCTGAACAGCTCCTCCTTCGCCATATACAGCACCTGCCGCCACTGGGCGACCCCCAGCATGACCGGGTCCCTTTTGGCCATATGGTTGCTGCAAAGGAGCACCGGCCCCTCCTTCGGTATATTCTCCCGGCCCCGGACGCTTATCCTGAAAACCGGGTAGTAGAACAGCGCCAGCAGCGACTGGCCTATAAGGTACAGCCAGTCCTTCCGTCTTGCTCCGCGGTTTTTTGCCATTTACTCGCCCCCTCCCCCTTCATTCTCCATGCGCTCCCTGGCCATGGAAGTGAGCTTTTCCACCACCTGCTCAAAGCCAAGGCCGGTGGTGTCAAGTATCACGCCGTCCGTTGGCAGCAGGTCCAGCTGGGCCGAGTCCTGCCTGTCCCTCTGGACCACTTCCCTGAGCACCTCCTCAAAGTCCGCCGGCTCCCCGGCCTCTGCAAGCTGCAGGGTGCGCCTTCTGGCCCGCTCCTCGGGGGAGGCCGTGAGGAACACCTTCAGCTGGGCTTTCGGCAGTATGACCGTGCCGATGTCCCGGCCGTCCATCACCACGTTGTTCTTTCTAGCAAGCTCCCTCTGGACCTCCACAAGGAACGCCCGGACCTCCGGGATATGGGCCACCCATCTTGACGTCGCCATAGACACCTCCTGGGTGCGTATCTTCTCCGAGACGTCGCGCCCTCCCAAAAGGGTACGCTGGCCGGCCTCCCCGTATTCCAGGGAGACCTCCACCCCGGGCAGGGCTTTTGTCACCGCCGCCGGGTCCTCAATGTCCACGCCCTTTTCCAGCATATAGAGGGCGATGGTCCTGTATATGGCCCCGGTGTCCACATAGGTGAAGCCCAGCTCCCTGGCGGCGGCCTTCGCCACGCTGGACTTCCCCGCCCCCGCCGGGCCGTCTATCGCTATTGCAAACATAGTTCTCCTCTCCCTTGCTCTGTGTTATCCGCTTAGCTTTCCGTACTCATGCTTCAATAATCTGTATTCAAGCCTGGTCTTCATTCTGCCCTCGTGCCACTGCCAGTCCACATGCTCGGCCTCCTTTATGAGCCCGCATTTCTGCATTATCCGCTCAGAGCCCTTATTTTCAGCCAGGCACCCGGTAGTGGCCCTGTAAACGCCGTCCTCAAGGAAAGCGAAGCGCAATACCTCCCTGAAAGCCTCCGTGCCATAGCCCTGCCCCCAGAACTCCGGGAAGTAGAAGTACCCCGCGTGGACTATCTTCCCCACGGGCGTGCGCTCCGTCACCGTATACCCCGCCGAGCCTATCTGCCTGCCGCTTTCCCTTAGCTCCACCCGGAAAAAGTAAAACGTCCTGTCCGGCTTTCGGGCGTCAGCGAGCACTTCGGCAAACTCCTTGTCAGACTCCTCCCGGCTGTGCGCCATGATGTCGCTCTGGTACTTGAGCATTGCCCCCTCGTTGGATTTCAGCTGATAATATTCTTCCTCGTCGGCGGGCGTATAGTCACGGATGACCAGCCTGGGCGTTTCAAGCCTAATCATGGTTTCTCTCCTTCTCTGCTATGCTCAGCCCCGCAAGCCTCCCGGTTGCAAAGGCTATCTGTAAATTGTACCCGCCTGTTGGCGCGTCCACGTCCAGCATTTCCCCGGCAAAGTACAGCCCCTCTATGAGCTTTGAGCCCATGGTCTTCGGGTCCACCTCCCTGAGGCTGACGCCCCCGGCGGTGACTATGGCCTCCGCAATGGGCCGGAAGCCCTCTATCTCCACGGTGAAGTCCTTTAATACGGAGAGTAGGCTCCTTCGCTGCTCCCTGGTTATGGAGTTGCACCTTGTCTCTCCGGGGACCCCCGAGCGCTCCACTGTCACAGGTATCAGCTTCCGGGGCAGGAGCTTATCAAGGGAGTTTATCAGCTGCCGGTTGCGGTTCTCCCCCAGGTCGCGCAAAATCCTTGCGTCCAGCCGGCCCTCGTCCAGAGCCGGCTTTAAGTCTATATGCACCGTGTACGCTCCCGGCTCCATCGGGCGCATATGGGCCGAGGCGCTGAGGATAGTGGGCCCCGAGAGCCCGAAATGGGTGAACAGCAATTCTCCGAAGTCCTCATACACCGGCTTCTTCTTTCCCCGGGCCGTGACCCTGACGCCCACGTTCCTTAGGGACAGGCCCATGAGCATTTGGCATATGTCCCCGGCCTCCACAAGGGGCACAAGGGATGGGCCTATGGGCACAATGGTATGCCCCAGCCTCTCACAGAGCCTGTATCCCGAGCCGTCCGAGCCCGTGGCCGGATATGAGGCCCCGCCGCAGGCCAGGAGCACATTTTTTGCCTGATAATACCCCCCGCCGGTCCTCACCCCGGTGACGCGCCCGCCCTCAGTGAGCACCTCGGTTACCGTCTCCCGGCGAAGCTCCGCGCCCTGTGCAAACCGGATAAGGGCTTCGGCAATGTCCGCCGCCCTGTCCGATTGGGGGAATACCCGCCGCCCCCGCTCTGTCTTTAGGGGCACGCCCAGGCCCTGGAAAAACGCCATGGTATCTTCGGGAGTAAATCCCCCGATGGCGCTGTACAGGAACCTGCCCCCGTTGGCGGCGGCTATGACCTCCTGGGGGGAGCAGCTGTTCGTCACGTTGCAGCGCCCCTTGCCTGTAATCCTCAGCTTTCGCCCGGGCTGCTCATTCCTGTCAAGCACCAGTACGTCGAGCCCGCTCCCGGCACAAAAGCCCGCGGCCATGAGCCCGGCGGCCCCGGCTCCAACTATAATAACGTCTCTCAGCTGTTCCTCTCCTCCACCTTTTCATATACTCCGTACTCGTCCCATATGCCCTCTATTCTCTCCAGCACCTTTATCACTTCATCCTTCTTGCGTATGGCCGTTGTGACTATCAGCGCGTTTATCACGCTCAGCGGCCCCACCAGTGAGTCCACAAAGGAGACCATGTCGCTCCTTGCCAAAAGCACATGGGAGGCGCTCTGGGCCAGGGGCGAGGCTGTGCTGTCGGTTATGGCTATGGCCGTCATCCCCTGCCTTGAGGCGTACTGCAGGGCCCTCACGGCCTTCTTTGAATACCGGGGGAAGCTGATGGCGATAATGGCGTCCTCCCTGTTCACATGGACCATCTGCTGCAGTATCTGGGCCTCGCTGGTGGCCTCTATAAGCTGCACGCTGTCGAAGACCAGCTGCATATAGTGGGCAAGAAAGGTGGCAAGGGCTAAAGAGCTCCCCGCCCCCAGCACAAATACCCTCCGGGCGTTCACCAGCGCGTCCACGGCCCTGTAGAACTCCCCCTTGTCTATGCCCTCCCTTGTGCGGCGGAGTATGTCTATATCCTGGCCCAGCACCGCGTCCACAAGCTTCTCAAGGGGTATATTCCTTGAGGTCATCTCAAGGCGCTGGAAGCTTGTCATCTTGTTGCGTATCATCTCCTGCACGGCCTGCTGCATTGCCGGGTACCCGGAGTAGCCTATCTCAGTGGCGAAGCGCACCACCGTGGACTCGCTCACCCCCACCGTGGACCCCAGCTTTGAGGCGGTCATAAAAGCAACTTCCTCCGGGTGCTCCTGCAAATATCCGGCGATGGCCCGCTGGCTCTTGGAGAAGCCCCGGCGGTTCTCCTGTATCTTTTCGGAAAGCTGGTCGTTCATAGGTCTCACTTTCTCCTCCCAAAAAAACGTATTTGATGTAATTTTACGTCTTTTCCCGGTGAAAATCAAGTATTATTCTGAATTATTTCCGCCTTCAAAACGCAAAAACCGGGCAGTCACCTTTTTGCAGGATAACTGCCCGCCAAAATCATACAGCCGTCACTTAAAATATCTCGCCAGCCTCCCGTGGAGCCTTCTGTAATACTCCCGTATAAGCCCCTGCAGGGTCTTGTCATAAAGCACGAACACCACGTTCGCTAATATCGCCAGCACTATAATGCTCCATGGCATTGGCAGAAAGGGTATGTCCTCCCAGGGTATCCCCAGCACATATACCGTGAGCGCCGCCTCAAGAACCGCCGCCAGATTAAATATCCCCAGCTTCGCCGCCCAGCAGAGCAAAGGGCTCTTTATCCTGCTGAGCCAGGCGAACAGCACCGGGTAGTACCCGAAGAACAGCAGGTATATCAGCGCCGCCTCCCTGTCCGGGGCAAGGAACATGCACAGCAGCGCCGTGGCCCCGTATGAGCCAAGGGCCCAGCCCGGCCCTGCCTCGGCCACAATGGGTATCAGCAGGCACCCGGCTATGGCGGGTATGGCTATGGAGGCCATCTGGAAAAGGCCCTCGAACATCATGAGCGCCGCCGAGAGTGCCGATATCACCCCGCAGACGGCGGTTTTTGCCGTATTGCCTTTCATATGCCGTGTCACCTCAGCAGCAGGGTATCAGGTCGCCGCCCATGCACTCACAGCAGCAGTCGGCCATCAGCAGCCCCGAGCACATGTCGCAGGTGTTGCACTCCCCGCCGGCGCTCCTGTTTGGGTTATAGCCGCCGTACATGCCGCCCCTTTGGTTCATGGCCTGGTTTAAGGCCGCGCTGTATTCAGGGTTCCCCGGGTCCATCTGGCAGGCCCTTGAGAAGTGGTCTTTCGCTTCCTCAAGCCAGCCCCGGCGGTACAGCACGGAGCCCTTCAAAAAGTACCACTCGGCGCTGCGCCTGTCGGCAGGGACGCCGTTTAATATCTGCTCAGCGTCCGCGAAGCGCCCGGACATGATGAGGCTACGCACGTCCCCGAAACCGGAGGAGCTGTAGGAGCCCGCGCCGGGATTGTAGCCGGAGCTGTAGCCCCCGCTGTAGCCGCCCTTGTTCCCGCTTCGCCGCTGGGCCGTGATGGTGTCGTAGGCCTCGTTTATCTCCTTCATCTTCTCGTCGGCAAGCTCCTTTAAGGGGCTCTCGGCGTATTGGTCGGGATGGTATTTTTTGGCAAGCTTCCGGTATGCGTCTTTGATTTCCTCGTCTGTGGCGGCGCGGGAGATTCCCAGCACCTTGTACGGTTCGTTCATCGATTTAACCCTTTCCTTTTGAGTATATTTTGCCTCCGGAGGGGCGCTGCCCCCTCCACCCCTGCCACTTTTGAAAAAGTGGACAATACTTTTACTGCTTTAGCTCGCGCTTTGGCTTCTCACGGATGTGCAGGAATAATATTTCCCGCTGGACCTCCGGCAGGCCCTTTTGAGCGACGTTCTCGATTATGGGGGCGAACTGCCCCAGGTCTATCAGGTTTGCCGCCAGCACCAGCCTTGCGGCGGTGGCGTTCAGAGCTTCGTTGCAGGCTTCGTCCGCGGCCTTGCGCTCCTCCCCGGTGAGCTCCCTCTTGCCCTCAAGGCCCAGCCGCTTTATAAACGGGTTGAAGCTCCCGGAGCGCATATCCCCGCCAAGGTCGTCCGCCGCGTCCATCAGGTATACCCACCTGCCCAGGAAATACCCGAAATCCGAAAGCGCCAGGCGCTGCCTCCCGTCACAGCCTCCAAGCTCCCCGAAAAGCTCCTTTAAAAGGTTCGCCGTGGGCTCCGCGCACCGGTCCACCCCCGCGCTCTCCCGCTCGGCCTGCCGCTGGTCCTCCATGGTCCGCTCAACTATGCCCGCCATTTGCGGATATTTTTTCGCCGCCCTCTTAGCCTTGGGGGAAACTACCGGCAGCAGCAGCCTGCTCCCCAGGGAGGGGAAAAAGCCCTCGTCCTCACAGTCGTCCCGGAGCTTATGGTATGTCAGCAGCACGCAAAGGGCCGCCGCTTTCTTATAGGCCTCCCCGGGGCTTTGAAGATACGTGCAGGCCTTCATCGGGTTACATACGCAGCGCTTTCTCTTTTCCTCAACCTGCTCTCCGCTTACCGACAGCGCCAGCATGGCGTAGAACGCGCAGTCATAGCTCAGGGCAAAGCGGGCCAGCGCCCCGTACTCCTCCCCCAGCACCCGGCAGAGCTGGCAGTATATGGCCTTATACTGTCCGTACTCCTTCACCAGCAGCTCGGGCTTATAGGGCCGCACATAGCCAAACATGGTCCACTCCCCTTATCTACCGCTTATTTTACCCGATTTTTCCCTCCAGGTGTTGAACACATTGTAAACAAAGCCATTCAAAATCTTTACATATTCCCACTTTTTATCTGAAAGCCGGCGGTTGTTTATCTGAACAGCTGCAGCGCCCCCGGCAGCACCTCCGCTTTAACGTCCGTGCCGCCGCTCACATACTCTCCGTCCAGCGACCAGGGCATGGGCTCCGCGCAGGTAAAGGAGGCCCCGGCGGTGTGCACGAAGGTGATGAGCTCCTCGTCCACCTGTCCGCCCATCAGGGCCAGCAGTATGCGGTTGAGCTCGTGGAGGTTCTTGGGCTTCTTCACCAGCGCCAGCTCAAAGAGGCCGTCGGCAGGGTCCACCTTGTCGGCGGACATCTTGATTATCCCCCCAAGGGAGGTGGAGTTGCTCAGCGCCCCGAAAAGGTACTCCCCCTCGTACACGCCCCCCTCGGCAGTCTCTGTCCTCACGGCGTAGGACTTCAGCTGGGGCAGCTCCTTTATGCCCTCTATCACATACGCAAGGTGCCCGAGAGAGTTCTTGAGGCTCTGGGTGGTGGCGTAGGAGGTCTGGGTGAAGGCCCCGAAGGAGGCCACGTATATAAAATGCCTCTCCCCGAAGCGCCCGGCGTCTATGGGCTTCGCCTCTCCGTCAGCGATAAGGTCCGCGGCCTCGGCGGGCTCCTTCGGCAGGCCCAGGAAGCTTGCGAAGTCGTTGGTGGTCCCGGCGGGGATATAGCCGAGCTTGATGTCCCCTCCCCCTGAGAGCAGCCTGTCCACCGTGGCGCTCAGGGTGCCGTCGCCGCCGCAGCACACCAGTACGTCGGGCTTTGCCCTTATGGCCCTGTCCAAGGCCTCGGCCGCGTGTGCGGAGCTTACCGTCAGCTCCATCACCACCTCGTTTTTGCCGTCCTCCCCGGCAAGGGCCCGGTAGACGCTGTGCAGCTCCCTTAGCACCACCTGCCTGCCGGCGTTGGGGTTTACAAGTATCCGGACTTTCATATATGTCCCCCTTTTGCAGTCAATTCTGAAACCTGTCCCGCACCCGCTCAAAAATATTGGGCGTGATATACGGATATGTCACGTCCTCGGGGAGCGTGTCGAAGAGCCTGGTCTCCGCCATCTCGCTCTCGGGGATATCCCCCATCTCCTCTATGTCCGCGAAGAATATGGCCCCCCACGCGCCGCTCTGTGGCTTTCCGTCCACCCCGTCCTCGGCCCAGTACATGCACATGGGCTCCAAGGTGAACTTTCTGGCCCCGCTCTCCTCCCAGAGCTCCCGCCTTGCCGCGTCCATAGGCGACTCCCCCGGCTCTATATGCCCGCCCTGGGTCTCCCAGGTTTTCCTCTCTTTATGCCTGCTAAGGAGCAGTCTGCCCTGATAGCGGGAAAAAATTACCACGTACTTGTTTGATATGGACTCGTCCCAGTCCACTATTTTCGCGCATATTGAACCTCTCGGCATTTCACAGCGCCCCCTCCGATATTATTATGTTGATTATAGCAGAAAGGGCGGCGGTTGTAAAGCGCTGGAAATTTCACCTTGAATCGGCCCTCAGGTTTCCCCATAACATTTTATGTCTGTAGCGGAATGTGGAAAACTCGGTGGAAAATGTTGATAGCCCTCCATTTTACCGGCTTTTCCCAGGTTGAAAAGTATTCTACAGTCAGAATATTATGTAAATATGATGAATATATTTCCGTAATATGAACGCCCGGCCCTGCTTTCCGGCCATTTTCGGCTATATGAAAGTTTTTCTTTATTTTTCCGCCCGCTTATGCTAAAATGTATTTATTATGCTTATCATCAGGAGGCTGGCCCCATGAGAGAGGACATCTGCTCAATACCCATTAACGAAGTATTTGAACCAAAGGACGGCTGCCCCTTCTGCCGTATGCGCGACATGCTTGAGGACCGCATGGCCACCTATATCACCGGCGCCGCCATGATGGAGCCCGACGTGCGCATAGAGACCAACCGTCTGGGCTTCTGCTTTGAGCATTTCAACCAGATACTCGCCCGGGGCAGCAGGCTCTCCGTGGCGCTCATCTTAGAGAGCCTTTTGGCCGAGGTGAAGGGGCAGGTCTTCCCCGAGGGAAAGGCCGTACCTAAGAAGATAGCCGCCGCGGTGCACAGCAGGGAGGAGAACTGCTTTATCTGTGAGAATATTAAAGACAGCATGAGGCACCTTTTGGAGAGCACCATAGCCCTGTGGCAGAACGAGCAGGAGTTCAGGGACCTGTACTCCGCCCAGCAGTTCATCTGCCTGCCCCACTACGGGCTGGTGATAGAGGCCGCGGCTAAAATGCCCAAGAAAAACTTCGTGATTTTCGAGGCTGAGACAACGAAGCTCGCAAAGGCCTATATTGAGTCCCTCAGCGGCGATGTGACCCACTTCTGCCGCATGTTCGACTACCGCAACGCCGGCGGGGACTGGGGCAATTCCAAGGACGCCATCGAGCGCGCCATGACCTGGCTCACCTCCCGCGCGCCCACGGTCCGGCAGGACTCCGGGGAGAAGAACCGTTGAGCGCCCCGGTGTTTGGCACAAAGCTGCCGCCCCTTTTCGACCTCTCCCAGACCTTGGACTGCGGCCAGGCCTTCCGGTGGAGGCAGAAGGAGGATAACCCGGGCCTATGGTACGGCGCGGCCTTCGGGAAGGTGCTGTACCTCCGGGCGGGCGCGGACGGCCTTGAGCTCAGCTGCTCCTCCGGGGATATGGAGTCTGTCTGGCAGAAATATTTTGACCTAGACGAGGACTATGCCCGCATACGCGGCGAGCTATCGGCCCTGAGCCCGGTCCTCGCCGAGGCCGCCGCCTTTGCCCCGGGCATACGCATTTTACGCCAGGAGCCCTGGGAGGCCCTGTGCTCCTTTATCATGTCCCAGAATAATAATATCAGCCGCATTAAGGGGCTGGTCGGCAATTTCTGCCGCATGTTCGGCGAGCCCATCGCCGGCACGGATATGTACTCCTTCCCAACGCCCCAGGCCGCCGCCTCCCTCTCCATAGAGGACCTGGCCCCCCTTCGCTCAGGGTACAGGGCCCCTTACATACTGGACGCCGCCCGGAAGGTCGTCTCCGGGGAGATAGACCTGGACAGGATTATGGACGAGCCCGCGGGGTTTGGCAGGGAGGAGCTTCGCAAAATCAAGGGAGTTGGGCCTAAGGTGGCTGAGTGCGCCCTGCTGTATGGGTTCCATAAGACTGAGTGTTTTCCATTGGACGTTTGGATGAAGAGGGCTATGGCGAAGCTGCTTCCGGGGATGGGGCCTGGGGATTTTGGGCCTAATGCGGGGCTGGCGCAGCAGTATATTTTCCATTACAGCCGGATGCACCCGGAATTGTTTGAATAGAAAAAGCCACGGATTTTCCGTGGCTTTTTTGTTAGGTCAAGAGACTGGGGCTCTGCCCCAGACCCTGCCACCTTTAAAAAGGTGGACGAAACTTTTACTTTCTGTCGCGGTCCCGTCTTGGGGGACGGCGGTCGTGGTCCCGGTCGCGCCTGGGGGGGCGGTCGGCGCTGATGTCATTTTCAGGTACGGCTCCGTCCAAATCAATGAGGGCGTCCCTCCTGGACAAATTCAGCCGGCCCTTATCGTCTATTTCCAGTACCTTTACCTTCACCACGTCGCCTACGTTCACCACGTCCGTGACCTTCTCCGTGCGCCGGATGTCAAGCCTCGAGATATGCACAAGGCCCTCCTTGCCCGGGGCTATCTCCACAAAGGCCCCGAAGTCCATGAGCCTCGTCACCCTGCCGTTATAATAGCTCCCCGGCTCCGGGTCGTTCACAATGGTGTCCACAATGTCCATGGCCCGCTTGCACTTCTCAATGTCAATGCCGGTTATGAATACGTGGCCGTCCTCCTCCACGTCCATGGTTATCTCGCACTCTGCGCATATCTTCTGTATCACCTTGCCGCCCGTGCCGATGACCTCGCGTATCTTGTCAACAGGTATCTGCATACTGAGCATCTTCGGCGCGTAGGGCGACAGCTCAGGCCGCACCTCTGGTATGGCCTTGAGAATTATCTCGTCTATAATATAGTTCCTGGCCTTATGGGTCTTCTCCAAAGCCTCCTTCACCATTTCAGGGAGAAGGCCCGATATCTTCAGGTCCATCTGTATGGCGGTAATGCCCTTCTTCGTGCCGCCCACTTTAAAGTCCATGTCCCCGAAGAAGTCCTCGACCCCCTGGATGTCAACCATGGTCATCCAGCGGTCCCCCTCGGTGATAAGCCCGCATGAAATGCCCGCCACAGGGGCTTTAATAGGCACGCCCGCGTCCATCAGCGCCAGGGTGGAGCCGCATATAGAGGCCTGGGAGGTTGAGCCGTTGGAGCTCAACACCTCGCTCACAAGCCTGATGGTATATGGGAACTCGTCCATCCCCGGCACCACCGGCACAAGGGCCCTTTCAGCCAGAGCGCCGTGTCCTATCTCCCGCCTGCCCGGGCCCCGGCTGGGCCTGGTCTCGCCAACGGAGTAGGAGGGGAAGTTGTAGTGGTGGATATAGCGCTTGCTCTCTTCCTCGTCTATGCCGTCCAGAAGCTGGTTGTCCCTTATAGAGCCAAGAGTCGCCACAGTGAGCACCTGGGTCTGTCCCCTTGTGAACATGCCGGAGCCGTGGGTCCTGGGCAGCAGCCCTACCTCGGCGGCCAGGGGCCTCATCTCGTCCATGCCCCGCCCGTCCACGCGCTTCTGCTCGTCTAAGAGCCAGCGGCGCACCACGTACTTCTGGGTCTTGTACATGCACTCGTCTATCTTGGCCTCCTGCTCCGGGTACTCCGGGTCGAAGCGCTCGTGCACCTTGTCGTACACCGGCCTGAGCCTTGCGTCACGCACGGTCTTGTCGTCCGTGTCCATGGCCTCCCGCACGTCGTCCTCGGCAAAGGCCCTTATGGCCTCGAACATTTCCGGCTCCGGCTCATTGCTGGGGTACTCGAACTTCTCCTTGCCAATTTCAGCCTGTATGCCCTTAATAAACTCGATAATATGCTGGTTCGCCTCATGCCCGGCCATAATGCCGTTATACATGTCCTCGTCCGAGACCTCGTCTGCCCCGGCCTCTATCATGGCTATGCGCTCCGAGGTGGAGGCAACAGTCACCGCCATTTCGCTCACCTTGCGCTGCTCCGCGTCGGGGTTTATAATGAACTCCCCGTCAATAAGCCCCACGGACACACCGGAAATAGGCCCGCTCCAGGGTATATCGGAGATAGTCAGGGCAATGGAAGTGCCCACCATTGCCGCTATCTCAGGGGAGCAGTCCTGGTCCACGGACATCACCGTGCACACTATCGCCACATCATTCCTCATGTCCTTTGGGAACAGCGGGCGTATGGGCCTGTCTATCATGCGGCACACCAAAGTGGCCTTCTCGCTGGGACGGCCCTCCCTCTTTAAGAAGGAGCCCGGTATCTTGCCCACGGAGTAGAGCTTTTCCTCAAAGTCCACAGAGAGCGGGAAGAAGTCTATGCCGTCCCGGGGCTTTGCCGAGGCCGTGGCTGCCACATGCACCACGGTGTCGCCGTAGCGCACCAGGCACTCGCCGTTTGCCAGCTGCCCCATCTTGCCGGTCTCTATCACCAACGGGCGCCCGGCGAAGTCGGTCTCATAGCGTCTAAAATTCTCAAACATAATTTACCCTTTCCCCCTCCCGAAGCCGGGAGGGCATTTTCTTGCGCGCCGCCGCCCTGTTTGACAAACAGGCCCTCCGAAGAAACTCGGGGAGTCTGTTTGTAAAACAGGTGCTTTGCGGCACTTTCCCGTCCTTAATATGAACGAACAGCGGCGGCAAGCCCGAGAGCCTGCCGCCGCCCCCGCTCAAGTTCATGGTCTGCGCGCCGTATCAGGGCATGCAGGCCACAGGACAGATGTTCAGCTTCTTATTTACGGATGCCCAGCTCGGCTATAATGCTCCTATAGCGCTCGATGTCAATCTTCGTCAGGTAATTGAGAAGGCTCCTGCGCTGGCCTACCATCTTTAAGAGGCCCCGGCGGGAGTGGTGGTCCTTCTTATTTACGCGCAAATGCTCGGTAAGGTCGTTTATGCGCTTTGTGAGAACGGCTATCTGCACCTCGGGGGAGCCGGTGTCGCCCTCATGGCGGGCATACTTCTGGATAATTTCTGTCTTCTCTGCTTTGGTCATTTCTATCACCTTTTCTATTTTATTCGCCCATCCCGCAGCCTACGGCGGCCCAGCTAATGGCTGCGGCCGGTGAAGCCGGTATCCGGGGGATGGGTACCTTCGCTATTTTAACATACTCGGACCGGTTTGTAAAGCCCGACTTTTGCCTGTTTTTCCAAATTCTCCCCTGCCGGCGGCCCTCATTACCCAAAACAGGGCCAGCACATTGGGCAGGGCCATCAAGCCGTTCATGGCGTCGCCTATGAGGAACACCTCCGAGAGGGGCATAAGGCACCCGAAAAACGCCGCCAGCCCCGCCGCTATGGGGTACACGGAGCCGCCCCTTCCCCGGGTAAGGTACAGGAGCCCCTCCCTGCCGTAGCAGCACCAGGCGATGACCGTTGCCAGGGCAAAGAGAGCCGTGCACAGGGAGACCGCCGTGCCGCCCAGCTCCCCTAAGGCCGAGCGGTAGGCGTAGAAGGTGAGCTGCGCGCCGTCAAGCTGCTCCGGCGGGCAGCTGCACAAAATACACAGGCCCGTAACAGTGCACATGATAATGGTGTCCGCGAACACCTGAAATATCCCCATGCAGCCTATCTCCTCCGGGGTGTGGCCTTTCACGTCCGTATACGCGAAGGCCGAGCTCCCAAGCCCCGCCTCGTTTGTAAACACACCTCTCGAGACCCCGGCCTTCATGGCTATGAGCATACCCGCCGTGCCCCCGGCCCCGGCCCTGAGGGTAAAGGCGCTGTCAAAAATGCTGAGGACCGCCCCGGGCAGGTTCTCCCTATGGACCCAGAGCACGGCTATGGACGCGCCGAAGAAGAGCAGGGTCATTACAGGCACGAGCTTTTCCGCAAGCCTTCCCGCCGCTTTCAGCCCTCCCCTTGCCACAAAGAACACCAGCACCCCCGCCGCGGCCGCAACCCAGCCCTCCGGCAGGCCCAGGTCCCCGCAGGCCGAGGCCAGGGCGTTCACCTGGACCATATTGCCCATGGCTAAAGATGAGAGCGTGCAGCCAAGGGCATATACCCCCGCCAGCGTCCCACCTATTTTACCCGCGCGCTCTATGTACGAAAGGGGCCCTGAGGCCGTGCCGCCCCGCTCCCTGTATACCGCCGCAAAGTAATTCTCCCCGAAGACCGTCATCATCCCCAGCACAGCCGAGGCGCACATCCAGAATACTGCCCCGGGCCCGCCCACGGTTATGGCCGCCGCAACGCCCACAATGTTCCCCGTGCCTATGGACCCCGCCAGGGCCGTGGTGATGGCCCTGAGCCTGCCGCTGCCCCGCTCCCTCCCGGAGCCGAAGGCCGCCCTCAGCCAGCGCACCGGGTGAAAAAGCTGGAAAAAGCAGCTCTCGTAAGAGAAGTACAGTCCCGCGGCCAAAATAAGCAGGAGCACCGGCCAGCCCCACAGGATATCCCTAATTACCTCCAATATATCCGTCATGGCTCCGCCTCCAGGAAATCCGCCGCCGCTGCCGCCAGGCCCGCGGCTATCTGCCCGGCGCTGTTCACCAGCCAGGCCTCGTCCTGGGGGTTGTCATGGTAGCCCAGCTGTATGAGCAGGGCCGGGACCTTCGAGCCGCTCAGCCCCTCCCTTGCCACTGTGGGCATGGCCTCCACCAGGTCCGGCTGAGGGTATACCTCCCTGATATGCCTAATGAATATCTCAGCGGCCCTCTTCCCCGCCGGGCTGTACTCATAATAGGACACCAGCGCCCCTTTTATCCTGGCCTGTACCTCCCTGGGGGCCGCGTGGCTGCAAAGGTACAGCCTCAGCCCCCAGTCCCCGGGCTCCTCCTCCCCCGGGCATTTAATGCCCCTGGCCCCCAGGTCCTCCCTGAGCTTATCCGCTATCCTGGCAGTCCAGTAGGCCTCGTCCCCGCCGTTGGGGTATTTGTCCGGTCTCTGTGAGGAAATTATGCAGACGCTGTCCCTCATATTTTCGCCTCCCATATGATTATTCACGGCGGAAGCTTCATCCGCTTCTCGAAAAACTCCCTTGAGCTTATCCCCGACTCCCTCAAAAACCTGCCAAGACCGTAAAGGGACTCCGGGTCCCTTGTGACCGCGCTTATCTTCTCCCTGCATATAAGGCTTGCCGAGAACCCCATCTCCTTTATTATCTCCGGGGTGGTCCTGCTTATGGCCCCGAAGGGGTAGGTGAACGTGCTGGGGGCCTTGCCGAGATTTGCCCTGAACGCCTCCTGGGCCCGGCCTATGTCCGCCGTAATTCGCTCCCTGTAGGCGTCCTCAGTCTCCCCCGGCCGCTGCTTTGCCCCCTGGGCTCCCCCCTTCTGGCCGTGCATGTCATAGCTGTGGTTCTGCACCTCGACGAGCCCCGAGCCCGTCATCTCCCTGAGCTGCTCCCAGGTGGCGTGGGTATAGTAGGCGTTGGTCTCGCCGGTTTCGCTGTACTGGTCCGCATAGCGCCCGATGGGTGATATGACAAACTTTATCCTGTATCTTTTCGCGAGCTCAAAGGCATATAGATAGTTATTATAATACCCGTCGTCGAAGGTGAGCAGAACGGGCTTTTCCGGAAGCTCCCCGCCCTTGGTATAATTTATCAGGTCCTCCATCAGTATGGTGGTATAGCCGTGCTCTTTAAGATACAGCAAATCGTTTTCAAATTCCGCCGGGGATATCACATACTTTCCGTGGTACTTCTCGTCTTTCAGCACCGAGTGGTACATCACTATGGGTATATCCACTCCCCCGGCCCCGGCCATTGCCCTGGCGGTCACCACCGCCGCCGTACCCAGCAGCACGGTCAAAAGCCCTGTGAGCAGCACTCTGATATCAAGCCTTATAAGGGCATAAAGCCGCCCCTTCTGTTCCGGTTTCATTATGGACCCCGCCCCTCTCTTTTTCTATTTATAAGCCCGCCTTGGGGAAATTATTCAAATAAATCTGGAAATATGGCCAAAGGCGTGATAGAATAGGCAGTAGAGCTTTAACCGGGAGGTATGATAAAATGCCCAAGACCCTCTATGTCAGCGACCTGGACGGCACCCTCTTGGACTGCCGGCACCGTATCCCCGCCCGCACGGCGGACATCCTCAACGCCCTTCTCTCAAAGGGCATGCTCTTCACCTTCGCCACGGCCCGCTCCTGGCACTCGGCCCATGTGGTGACAGAGGGCCTCTCCCCGGCGCTTCCCTGGATAGTACATAACGGGGCTATGCTCTGCGACGGCAAAACTGGCGCGCGCTCACAGGAGGCCTTTTTCACCGACCCCCAGCGCCGGGAGATACTGTCCCGCTGTGAAAGCCTGGGCCTCTGGCCCCTCTCATACGGCATACTGGAAAATGAGGAGAAGGTCTTCTACCTCGAGGACAAGGCGCGGCACTCGGGCATGGAATACTATATAGACCACCGCAGAGGGGACCCCCGCCTCTCCCCGGTAAAGGCCCGGGAGGAGCTTTTGCAGGGGAAGACCTACTACTTTACGTTTATTCATGACAAAGAGGCCCTCGCCCCCCTCTGGGAGCAGGTGAAGGACCTCCCCTGGGTGAATGTCACCTTTCAGCAGGAGCTCTACCGCAAGGAATACTGGCTTGAGATAACCTCAAGGGAGGCCACCAAGGCCCGGGCCGCTTTAAGGCTCAAGGAGCTGCTGGGCTGCGACAGGCTCGTGGCCTTCGGGGACGCCATGAACGACCTGCCCCTGTTCAGCGCGGCAGACGAGGGCTACGCCGTGGAAAACGCCATGCCAGAGGTGAAGGCGGCCGCCACCGGGATAATAGGCACTAACGAGGAGGGCGGCGTGGCCCGCTTTCTTCTGGAGAGATTTGAGAGGGAGGGCGCGATATGAAGGGAGTTATAAGAACGATACAGGCACTGCTCACACTGGTATGGCTGTCCCTGTTGGCCCTGTCGGTGCTGCTCTTTATGAGCACCCGCAGCAGCGGCCTTCCGGGGATATCAGACTGGCGGGGCTTTATAGTGACGGATAACGCCATGGCCCCGGAGCTCTCCCCCGGGGACCTGGCGGTGATACATATGGGCGGGACCCCCGAGAGCGGGGACGCCGTGCTCTCAAAGGACAGCGCCGGCATACCGGAGCTCACCAGGATAATCGGCACCAGCGAGGGGCAGCTGATACTAAAGCCCGACGGCGCCGAGGACAGCAGGCTCGCCTCTTTAGAGGAGATAGACGGCGTATACTCCGGGTATATCCCCGGCTTTGGGGAGGCCTTCAGGCTCTTATGCAGCATACCCGGCGTTATCATAATTTTTATAGCCGGTCTTATCCTTGTAGTCCTGCCCGGATTTTTCCTTCGCCCGCCAAAAAATCCAAGGCCTCAGAGCGCCTATACCCCCCGGCACTGAGAAAGGAGAGTTTATGGAGCTGCCAAAGAAATACAAGCGCGAGTCCCCCTTCTCCTACGCCCTCGGGCCATTCCCGGCCTTCGAGCTCCTGAACTGCCGCCCCAGGGCCGCCAAAGCCGTATACTATAGGGAGGACTTCACCCAGCGGGACAAGCTCATTTCCCTTTGCGAAGAGCTCCGTGTGCCCTGCTTCTGCTCCCAAAAGGCCCTCCTGCGCATTTCCCAGAAGGAGATATGCTACGCCGCCGGGGAGTTTGATAAGTACAGCGAGGCCCTTCGGGGGGACCTCCCCCATGTGGCCCTTGTGCACCCCGGGGACATGGGGAACCTGGGGACAATAGAGCGCACTATTTTAGGCTTCGGCATAAAAGACCTTGCCATAATCGGCGGCGGGGCCGACCACTGGCACCCCAAGGCCGTGCGGGCCTCCATGGGGGCCCTGTTCCGGCTGAGGGTGCAGGAGTTTGAGAGCTTCCCCCAGTACCTCGGGGAGTTTGGAAATAACAGGGATGTCTTCCCCTTCATGCTGGACGGCGGCAGGGTCCTGACCCCCGGCTCCTGCCCGAAGAGTTCCCGCTATACCCTTGTGTTCGGCAATGAGGCCACCGGGCTCCCCCCGGAGTTCCGGGATTACGGACAGAGCTTATTTATTGCCCAGACAGAGGACGTGGACTCCCTGAACCTGGCCATAGCCGTGAGCATAGGCACATATCTTTTCACCCAGAATAACGGAGGTGCAAATTGAGAGAATTTTCCGCCGCCGTCCTTGCGGACGTGCACGGCAATTACCTGGCCCTAAAGTCCTGCCTTGAGTACGCCCGGGCCCATAGGATAGAGAAATACATCTTCCTTGGGGACTATATCACCGACCACGCATACCCCCGGCGGGTTATGGAGCTGCTGTATGAGGCGAAGAGCCGGTATGACTGCCGGTTCATCCGGGGGAACCGGGAGGATTATATGATTAGCTACCGGGCAAACGGCGGCAGGGAGGCCGACGGCTCTGTGTGGAAGGACGGCTCCTGCCAGGGGGCGCTTCTATACTGCTATGAGGAGCTGACGGACTCGGATATAGACTGGTTCGAGAGCCTGCCCATCTCCGGCTCCTGGCAGATAGGCTCCGCCCCGCCCATCGCCTTCTGCCACGGCTCGCCGGATAAGGCCAAGGCCCAGATATACAGCCCCGAGGCCCTGGAGAAACTTGCCCTGCTCCCGGAGCGCATACTCTTGAAGGGACATAACCACCGCCCCTTCAGCTTTTGGCACAGGGGGCTGAGGGTCACATGCGCGGGCTCAGCGGGCAACCCCATATACTCCCGGACACAGCGCGGCACAGTAGAAATCACGCCCCTTGCAAAGGCAGCTCAAATGCTCCTTATGCACTATGAAGGCGGCCGCTGGGTCCCGGAGTATGTGACAGTGCCCTATGACTGGGAGCAGACAATTAAAAACCTTGAGCTCTCCGGGCTCACAAAAAGGGCCCCTGTATGGGCGGCAATGCTTAGGCACAACGTGCTCACCGGCACGGACCCCTTCGGCAGGGTGCCCCAGCTGGCAGTGGAGCTGTATAAGTGTGTTTCGGGGACAGAGGCCGGCTGGGCGGATGTGCCCGAAAAATACTGGATTTCCGCCGCAAAAGAATATAATATAGATTTGTTTTGATTTGGGAAGGAGAGCATATGCGTATCAGAAGTATGACCGAGGGCAGCCCCACAAGGCTCCTCATAACCTTCGCCCTGCCCCTAATGCTTGGAAACGTCTTCCAGCAGCTCTACACCGTGGTGGACACCGCCGTGGTGGGCCAGGGAGTGGGCGTTACCGCATTAGCGGCCATAGGCGCGGCTGACTGGCTGAACTGGCTGGTATTAAGCGTTGTACAGGGCTTTGCCCAGGGCTTTTCCATACTCATGGCCCAGCACTTCGGGGCAAAGGACTACAGGGAGCTCTCCCGGACCGTGGGGGCCTCCACAACCCTGTGCGGCCTTGCCGCCATAGCCATGCTCATTTTGAGCCAGGGGCTCTCGGAGCCGGTGCTCAGGCTTTTGAACACGCCGGAGGACATTATCGGGGACTCCCTCTTGTACCTTCGCATAGTCTTCGCGGGCATACCCATAATCACCGCCTACAATCTTCTCGCCTCCATCCTCCGGGCCCTGGGGGACAGCAAGACCCCTCTCTATGCCGTGGTGGTGGCCACTGTGGTGAATATAGTTCTTGACCTTCTGTTCGTGCTTGTATTCCGCTGGGGGATAGCCGGCGCGGCGGGGGCGACTATCATCGCCCAGACCGTCTCCACCGTGTACTGCTATATCAACGTGCGCCGGGTGACGATACTTGAGCTTCGCCCCGCCGACTTTAAGCTTGGCCGCTCCATCTCCGGGGCGCTGTTGAAGCTGGGCTCGCCCGTGGCCCTGCAGAACGCCATAATCTCCGCGGGGGGCATGGTGGTGCAGTCCGTTGTGAACCGCTACGGTATGCTCTTTATAGCCGGGTTCACCGCGACAAATAAGCTCTACGGCCTTTTGGAGATAGCCGCAACCTCCTACGGCTACGCCGTCACCTCCTTTGTGGGGCAGAACCTGGGGGGAGGGCTCTTCTCCCGCATAAGAAAAGGAATGCGCTCGGCGGCGGTGATTGCCCTTGCCACCTCGGCGGTGATAACCGTGTCCATGCTGTTTTTGGGAAAGCTTTTCCTGGGGCTGTTTATCTCCGGAACGCCGGAGGAGGTCTCGGCCTCCATGGACATAGCATACAAGTATCTTGCGGTGATGAGCCTCTGCCTGCCGGTGCTCTATATGCTGCATATCTACCGCTCGGCCCTGATGGGCCTGGGGGACACGGTGGTGCCCATGATATCGGGCTTTGTGGAGATGGTGATGAGGGTCGGGATAGCCCTCCTTCTGCCTTTAGTGCTCACGGACGGCATATACTACGCCGAAGTCGGGGCCTGGACCGGGGCGGCGGTGCTCCTTATGTCGGCCTACTTTGTGCGCATGAGAAAGTACCCTGCCGGAAACGCCCAAGGAGGCAGGGACGGTTGACGGCTGTGACATCCGCTGATAATCAGTATCATACTATAAATTGTGTGGGATAAAACCTCATATATAGCCGCAATAGTCGTTCTACTCGTTTCTATTCATAATCCGTTCATAAATAGTCAGGTTTAAAGGCCCTTGAACGGCTAAACGACTATTACGGCTATTTTGTATGCTCTTTGCCCCCTTGTTTCATACTATAATATTAAATATAACTTACATTTCCCAACTGACATCAAGCAATTTGGGCCGGCTTTGTGCGCATGAGAAAATACCCTGCAGCCGACAAAAAAATTTAAACCGTCTCATTGCACTGAAAAGCAGTCTGTGCTATGCTCTAATCAGGAGGCGATATTATGGCTGACGAGCACAGGAAAGATTTCAACGCTATGCTGAACAACAGTAAGGACATGCCCAAAATACAGATAGTCACGGACCCCGGCACCATTGAGAAGTACGGCGGGGACAAAATGTACTTCGCCCCGCCGATAGACTACGACCGGGCCATGCGCCTGGTGCCAAAGGGCAGGCTGACCACCATTACCGACATCCGGGCCCACTTTGCCAAGGAGAACGGCGCGGACTTCACCGAGCCCATCACAGCGGGGATATTCGTGTCCATAGCCGCCTGGGCCAGCTACCAAAGGGGCGCTGACGAGACCCCCTACTGGCGCACCCTTAAGGCCGGGGGTGAGCTGAACCCCAAGTACCCGGGAGGCGTTGAGGCCCAGCGGGAGAAGCTCACGGCCGAGGGGCATACTGTTGTGCAGAGGGGGAGGAAAAATCTCCGGTACTATGTAGAGGGATATGAGAGGGCGCTGTACTCCTTTTAATACCGCAACTGACATCAAGCAATTTAGGCCCGCTTTGTGCTATCCTATACCCAGCTAAGAGGTGATACAATGTACAACAGCAATGAGGCCGTGCAGAGGATGATAGACTGGCTTGAGCAGAACCTTTCCGGGGAGGCGGGGCTCCTTCAGCTGTCGAGACACGTGGGGTATTCCCCCTGGTACTGCTCGGCGCTGTTTCATCAGGTCTCCGGGATGACGCTCAAGAGCTATGCTTCCAGACGTCGGCTGGCCGCGGCCGCACTTGCCCTCAGGGACAGCGGCGCGCGCATACTGGACATAGCGCTGGACTCCGGGTTCTCCTCTCAGGAGGCCTTTACAAGGGCCTTTAAGGAGGCTTTCGGGTGCACCCCCCGGGAGTACAGGCTGTCTCCCCGGCCCCTGGCGCTGTTTATGGGCATGGACGTGTTTCACCCCTGGCAGTACGCACAACAGAATAACAAAGGAGGCACAGACATGAGCAAAGGCAGTCTGAGAGAGGCACGGATGAGGGTGGAGTACATCCCCGCCCACAAGTACCTGGGCATCTGGGACAATGAGGCCGTCTGCTACGACACCTTCTGGGGGCGGCACAACTGCGACGAGGTCTGCGGCATAGTGGAGAGCATGGCGCACGCGGGCCATCCGGTGGTTACCCCCCACACGGCGGGCTGGCACTATGTAAACGGCGAGCGGCACTATTTCTACGGCCTGGGGCTGAGGGACGATTATGAGGGCCCGATACCCGAGGGCTTTGAGGTGCGTGAGATTCCGGGGAGCTACTATCTGGTGTTCTACCACCCGCCCTTTGACTATATGGAGGATAACGGCGAGGTGATGGGCCGGGTGGAGGAGCTGGCGTGGAATTACGACCTCTCGGCGGAGCATACGGACGCCAGCGGGCTGAGCACGTCGGCGAGCGCGGGGCGGTTTGAGTGGAATGAGGTTGAGTGCCAGTGCTATCAGCGGCATTACCCGGAGGGTATCGGGTATGAGGTGCTGCGCCCGGTGAAGCTAAAGTAAAAGTTTCGTCAACCTTTTCAAAGGTTGCAGGGTGTGGGCGGCGCCCCACGGTCTTGAACGCGAAGCGCAAAGAAAATGGGCAGACCGCCAAGGTCTGCCCTAATAATTTCCACTCTCTTACTTAAACGGATTCTCCCCCGGATACATCATACCCTTAGGCTGATTGAACCCGATATCGGAAACTCCCAGATACTTAAACACCTCAAACAGCGCCTTACCGTGGTGTCCGAAGGCCACAGCGCCGTGGTGGGGATAATTCTTCCCAATGAGCACATGGCGGTAGAAGCGGCCCATCTCGTTGATGGCGAAGATGCCGATGCCGCCGAAGGAGCGGGTGGCTACGGGGAGCACCTCGCCCTCGGCTACGTATGCGCGGAGCTGGCAGTCGGCGGTGGACTGAAGCCTGAAGAAGGTGATGTCTCCGGGGACGATATCGCCCTCGAGAGTACCCTGGGTCACTTCCTCGGGGAGGCTGCGGGCCATAATCATCTGGTACTTCATGGTGGGGCTGCAAATCTTACTGGAGCAGGTGTTGCCGCAGTGGAAACCCATGAAGGTGTCGGAGAACTGGTAGGGGTATTTGCCCTCTATCTCGGACTTGTACATGTCCTTGGGGACGGTATTGTTGATGTCCAGGAGCGTTACGATATCACTGCTGACGCATGTGCCGATGAACTCGGAGAGGGTGCCGTAGATGTCCACCTCGCATGAAACCGGAATGCCACGGCCGGTAAGGCGGGAGTTCACATAGCAGGGCACGAAGCCGAACTGGGTCTGGAAGGCGGGCCAGCACTTGCTGGTGAGGGTGACATACTGCCTGTAGCCCCTGTGCTCCTCTATCCAGTCCAGGAGGGTAATCTCGTACTGGGCCAGCTTCTCGAGGATTTCCGGCTTCTTGTTGCCTTCGCCCAGCTCACGCTCCATGTCTGCCTTGACCTCGGCTATGCGGGGGTCACCGGCGTGCTTATGGAAGGCCTCGAAGAGGTCCAGCTCAGAGTTTTCCTCTATCTCAACGCCCAGGTCGTAGAGGCGCTTGATGGGGGCGTTGCAGGCCAGGAAGTTCAGGGGGCGGGGGCCGAAGCTGATGATTTTAAGGGACTTGAGGCCCACTAAGGCCCTTGCGATGGGGATAAACTCGTGTATGCGGTCTGCGCAGTCCTCCGCGTCGCCCACAGGCTCCTCGGGGATATATGCCTTTATCTCCCGGAGCTTCAGGTTATAGCTGGCGTTGAGCATACCGCAGTAGGCGTCGCCCCGGCCTCCGATAAGATTGTCCCCGGACTCCTCGGCGGCGGCGATGAACATGCAGGGGCCGTCGAAGTGCTTTGCAAGAAGGGTCTCGGAAATCTCGGGGCCGAAGTTGCCAAGGTACACCACCAGGGCGTTGCAGCCGTTTTTCTTTATGTCCTCAAGAGCCTGTGTCATATGTATCTCAGACTCCACAATGCAGACCGGGCACTCGTAGACCTCCGACGCCTCCGCGCCGTATTTTGACGTGAGAGCGTCCATCAGGGCCCGGCGGCGGTTTACCGACAGGCTCTCGGGGAAACAGTCCCGGGAGACGGCCACAACGCCGATTTTGACCTTTGGAATGTTGTTCATGGGAAATCCCTCCGTATATTCATAGTTGCAGAGCTTTATTATTTACTATCATAGCGCAAACTATCTGAAAAAGCAACTAAAACATATGTTTGAATTTTCTTTGAAAAGGTCTTGCTTTTGGGGATGTTTTCATATATAATAGGTACATGTCTCAGGATACAGGAGGAAATAAATATGGCGGAAAAGAAGCAGGCGGCGGCAGGGGCCAATAAGGGGGACGAGCGCAAGAAGGCCCTGGACACGGCCCTGGCCCAGATAAAAAAGACCTTCGGGGAGGGCGCGGTGATGAAGCTGGGGCAGAACTCGGCGCTGAACATAGAGTCCATCCCCACGGGCTCACTGTCCCTGGACCTGGCTCTGGGCGTGGGCGGGCTGCCCAGGGGAAGGATAGTGGAGATATACGGCCCGGAGTCCTCGGGCAAGACGACCCTCGCCCTGCACTGTGTGGCCGAGGGGCAGAAGGCGGGAGGGTATGCTGCCTTCATAGACGTTGAGCACGCCTTAGACCCGATGTACGCCGCGGCCCTGGGCGTTCAGGTGGACGAGCTTCTGGTCTCTCAGCCGGACACCGGCGAGCAGGCCTTAGAGATAGCCGAGGAGCTGATACGCTCCAACGCCATCGACGTGATAGTGGTGGACTCCGTTGCGGCCCTGGTGCCAAAGCAGGAGATAGAGGGGGAGATGGGCGACACCCACGTGGGACTGCAGGCAAGGCTCATGAGCCAGGCCCTGAGAAAGCTGGCGGGGGCCATCTCCAAGTCCAACTGCGTGGCCATCTTCATAAACCAGCTGCGGGAGAAGGTTGGCGTGATGTACGGCAGCCCGGAGGTCACTCCCGGCGGCCGGGCCATGAAGTTCTATTCCTCCGTGCGCATAGACGTGCGCAAGGGGGAGGTAATAAAGAACGGCACGGAAATCATCGGCGCGCACACAAAGGTGAGGGTGGTAAAGAACAAGGTGGCCCCGCCATTCAGGACGGCTGAATTTGACGTGCTCTACGGCAAGGGGATTTCCAGGATGGGCGAGCTTGTGGACATCGGCGTGCAGCTTGAGATAATCCAGAAGAGCGGCTCATGGTTCTCCTATAACGGCGAGCGCATAGGCCAGGGCCGGGAGAAGGTGAAGGATTTTCTCGCCGCGAACCCGGAGGTGGCGGAGAACATAGAGAAGGCCGTGCGGGATAATGTGAATAAGCTTTACGCCCAAAAGATGGGCAAGGGAAAAGATGAGGCAGAGAAGGATGAGGCCGCTCCCGCCGAGGGTGAGGAGAAGGCCCAGCCGGAGGAGAAGGCCCCTGAGAAAAAGCCGGCGGCCTCAAAGGCCCCGGCGGATGACGCCAGCCTTGACATCACGGTGGACGACTGATGGAGCTCACTGCCGCCGAGCCCAGGCGAAAGGGCCTTGTACAGCTTTACATAGACGGCGAGGCCGCCGTGAAGATAGACCGTGAGGTGTTCCTGATGTCCCGCCTGAGCCCCGGGGACCAGCTCAGCGACGAGGAGCTCCATAAGCTCATACTGGACTCCGACAACAGGCGGGCCTCGGAGAAGGCCCTGTACCTCCTTGAGTACCGGGACCACACCAGCAGGGAGCTCCGGGAGAAGATTGCCCGCACAGCCGCCTCCAAGGAGGCCGCAGAGGCCGCTGTTAAGAAGATGGAGGAGCTGGGGCTTGTGGACGACGACGAGTACGGCAGGCGGTATGCAAGAGAGCTCTTCGAGCATAAGCGCTTCGGGCCCATGCGGGTGCGCCAGGAGCTGAGGCAGAAGGGTATACGCCCGGAGCTTATCGACGAGCTTCTGGATGAGTACGACGACCCGGAGGCGTTCTCCCTGCGTATTGGGGAGATATTGGAGAGAAAGTACCCCCTCTGGCGGGAGGATGAAAAAATAAAGCGCCGGGCGCACGCGGCGCTCCAGCGCATGGGCTACAGCTATGAGCATATCAGGGAGGGGATGAGGGGGCTCTCAGACTGCTGAGCGCCCTGTTACGGCCCTGTGGAGCCCGGCAAGGTCCCGGTGCAGGGCGATGTCCGTAAAGCCGTGCCGGGCGAACAGCTCCATTACTGCGGCCCCCTGGTCCTCGCCTGTCTCCACCCCCAGCAGGCCTCCGGGCCGGAGCAGCGCGGCCCAGCTTTCCAGTATAGCCCGGTAAAATTTCAGGCCGTCCCCGCCCCCGTCCAGGGCGAGGGGCGGCTCTTTCTGTACCTCGGGCTGTAAGGCGGGCAGCTCCTCTGTGGCGATATACGGCGGGTTTGAGGCGATGAAGTCAAGCCCATGGGGGAAGCCCTCGGGAGCGCCCAGCACGTCCCCCTTTACAGCTGTACAGCTATACTCCGGATACCTTGCCGTATTCTCCCGAAGATATCCCAAGGCAAGCTCGTCCAGCTCCACGCAGGTGACCTCTATCCCCGGCACAATGGAGCACAGCCCCAGCCCGACGGCTCCTGTCCCCGCACAGAGGTCGAGGCCCCTGGCCCCTCTTTCTAGCATTGGGCCCATGGCCTCCACCAGCACGGCGGTGTCCTCCCTCGGCACGAGCACCCCCTCGCCAACCTTTAGGGTAAGGGACATGAAGGGCCACTCCCCCAGGATATATTGCAGGGGCCTGCGGGCGGCCCGCTGGTCCAGGGCCTCTAAAAACTCCCGCCGCTTCTCCTCATTTGGTACAGTGTCACCGTGCATAGCAAGCGCCGGCCGGTTAAGGCCCAGAAAGCGCTCCGCAAGCAGGGAGACGTCGAAGCCTGGGGAGTCTATCCCCGCCTCCCCCAGGCGGGCCCTGGCCAGGAGGTAGAGCTCCCGGGCGGTCACTTTATAAGGTCCTCGCCGTTTGCTGGTATGACCGCCTGCATGGCGGCTATAGCTGCCTCTATCATTTTGTCGTCCGGTTCCTTCACTGTAATGCGCTGCATCCAGAGGCCCGGGGCGGTTATAATGCGGCAGAGCAGGTTGTCGTGCCTTGCGCACGCCTTCTGCACCTCATAGCCTATGTTCACGATAACGGGTATGCACAAGAGCTTCACAGCTGTGCGTATCACTGGGTTTGAGAAGGGGATAAAGAAGCCCGCTATTATGCCTAAAAGGAGCATAAGTATCATAAAGCTCGTGCCGCACCGGGGGTGGAAGCGCTTTTGCGGCCGGACGTTCTCAACGGTAAGTGGCAGGTCCTCCTCATAGCAGAAGATGGTCTTATGCTCAGCCCCATGGTACCGGAACACCCGCTTTATGTCAGGCACCATTGATACGCACGCCACATACCCCAGGAATATGCCTATCCTCAGCACGCCCTCGAATACGGACCGCCACCCGGCAATGCCCTCCCCCACGGCCCCCAGGAGCAGGTTAAAGAGGAAGGTGGGTAGCATGAAGAAGAGCAACACCGCCAGGCCCACCCCCAGCACTGAGCCTATGCCCATGACTATGCCGGTGAGCTTGTCCCCAAGATGGTCCTCCAGCCACTTGTCAAGGCCGGTGAGCTCCTCATCCTCCATATCCGTCAGCCTGTCCGCGGACATGGAGAGGGCCTTATAGCCCAGCCTGAAGGTGTCTATAAGGGCGAATATCCCCCTGATAAAGGGCTTGCCCAGGATGGGGTATTTCTTTGTGAGCCTGTCCGCGTGTATGTCCTCGGTGGTGATATTTCCCTCGCTGTCGCAAAAGGCGGCGGTAGTGCGCTTTGGGCCCACCATCATAATGCCCTCCATCAGCGCCTGGCCGCCTATGGTGGTTATCTTCTTTGGCATAAATCAAAGTCCTTTCCCGGTCAAGTTTTGCATAATGGTATGCTTATGGTCACAGCCGTGCCCTCCCCCTCGGTGCTCTCAAGCTCCAGCGTCCCCTCGTGCATGGACACTATCTCGTCCGCCACGGCCAGTCCTATCCCAGAGCCCCGCACCAGCTGGTTTGCCTTATAGAATTTTTTCTTCACATTAGGCAGGTGCTCCTTTGGTATTCCGCACCCGGTGTCCGCTATTATCACCTGCACCCGCTCCCCGGTAAGCTCTGAGGAGACGGTGACGGAGCCCCCCTCCCCGGTGTACTTCAGGGCGTTGTCTATGATATTCACGAATACCTGCTTGAGCCGGTTCCTGTCCCCGTACACCGGCGCAAGGCTGATGTTCTCCTCGTATATCAGCTCCTTCTTCTCTGTGCGGGCCCGCTCGGTAAAGAGGTATACAGCCTCGTCAAGCTCAGCCAGAATATCCATGCGCTCGCATACCAGCTGCATTCGCCCGTTCTGAAGCCTGGAAAAGTCCAGCAGCTCCTCCACAAGCCCCGAGAGCCTCTCGGACTCCCGGATTATCACGTCCATGCCCCTCTCCTCAGTGGCCGGGTCCGCTCCGCTCCTTAAAGTCTCCGCCCAGCCCTTTATGGCCGTGAGGGGCGTTCTCAGCTCGTGGGACACCGAGGAGATGAACTCGTTCTTCATGCGCTCCGCCGCGCCCAGCTCCCCGGCCATGTCGTTGATGGTGTCACAGAGGCCGCCTATCTCGTCGTCCCGGGCCTTTTCAATGCGCACCTCAAAGTCCCCCTGGGCTATCTGCCTGGCGCTCTCCGTCACCTGCCGCACGGGGACCAGTATGGACCGTATGAAGTACACCCCGGAGAAGGTCAGGAGCAGCATGATAAACAGGGCCGCCACAGTCAGAAATATCACTATGGTCAAAGTCTGCTGGTCCGCCCGCTCCATGGAGACCATATAGCGCACCGAGCCCACAAGGCCGCCGTTCTCGTTTCTCACCACCCTGGTCACAGCCATGACCTTCTCCCCGGTGTTCAGCTCCCCCACCCATTTGCCTGAGTCGTCGCTGCTCCCGAGGGCAATCTGATAGTCCGGCATGGGCTGCTCGTGGTCGGGTTCAAAGCCGGTGGAGGTGATAAACACCCTGCCGTCCCGGCCCAGGGCCATTATCTCCATCTTGGCCTTGTCCTGGAAGGTCTCGATATAGTCCCGGGTCACGGCTATGAACTCGGAGGTCTGGTAATCCCCGGAGCGGCTTGAGAGCCAGTTGAGAAGCTCGTCCATGCGGCCCGTCAGGGTGCTCTCTATATTGTTATAGGTGGAGTTCTGCACCATATATGACAGCGTTACCACGAAGGCCGCCAGTATCACCAGCACCGCCCCGATGGTATTTATGAACCAGCGCCTTGAAATGCTTCCCCCAAACATGCCCTTCCCCCTCTGCTCAGTTCTTCCAGCGGTACCCCAGGCCCCATACTGTTGTGATATGCTGGGGATTGGAGGGCTCGTCCTCCACCTTCATCCTGAGCCTTCGGATGTTCACGTCCACTATCTTCTCCTCCCCCACATAGCTCGGGCCCCATACGTGCCGGAGGATATCCCCCCTTGCAAGGGCAATTCCAGGGTTCTCAAGGAAGTATTCCATTATCTGGAACTCCACCTGGGTCAGCTCAATGGGGGCCCCTCCCTTTGTAAAGGAGCGGTCCCGAAGGTTCAGGGTGAACTCCCCGGCCGCCAGCTGGTCCTGCCTTACGGACTCATACCGCTCCGCCGCCAGGGCCACCCTTCTGTACACCGCGTCCACCCTGGCAACCAGCTCAGAGGGGGAGAAGGGCTTTGTCACGTAGTCGTCCGCGCCCATCATCAGGCCGCTCACCTTGTCCATCTCCTGGGTCTTGGCCGTGAGCAGGATTATGCCGAGGGTAGGGTTCCTGCTCCGAAGCTCCCGGCAGACGGCAAGGCCGTCGTGGGCCCCGGGCATCATGATGTCCAGTATCACCACATGGAAGTCCCCGCCCCCCCGCCTGTAGAGCTCCAGGGCCTGGTCGCCGCTCTCGGCCTCGGTTATCTCATACCCGGCCCGCTCAAGGTTTATCACCACGAACTCGCGTATATTCTGTTCGTCCTCCGCAACCAGCACCTTCTTCATGGGTGCACCTCCTTCTGAGTGTGTACGAGTATATTTAGCTACTCGTCAATAAGCGAGAAGCTCTTCATGATATCCTCTGTGGCCCTTCTGACCTGCTCGTCCCGGCTGTATACCTGTATGCCGTAAACGGAGTCGTTCTGCTCGGCGACCATGGTGTAGCCGCTGGACTCCCCCCGGCTCTCCCAGGCCGAGCGGGTGAACACCCTTACTGAGAACAGATTCCCCCCAAGAAGCAGCTCCCCCTCCTCCGAGGACTTCACCTCAGTATACATCACCGTCCGGCGCTCCGCGTCGTTGTCGGCGTAGACCTTCCCTTGAAGGTAGTATGGCAGGCGGAACCAGTAGTTCTCCCTCACGTTCATCAGCGTGCGCATTACCACCCGGCTTGGCCCTCCCGGGGCCTGGGAGCGCCACTCCACCATATATCCCGTGGAGTCCGGGGCCGTATCCTCCGGCGGGCCCGGGAGAGGCGCCGCCGCCGGTATCTCTATGCAGCCGTCACCGTTTATGTCCCTGGCCGTGACGGCCGCGGCGGCCGGGCGGCTGAACTCATTCACATACCCCTCGGCGTTCACCCCGGCGGGATAGTTTTTAAGCCCGCCCTCCTCAAGGAAAAACACCTGGGTGTTCATGCTTCCGTCGGCGGTGGTGCCGTCCACCACCACGCCCCAGTCCCCAAGGCCCAGCTTGCCGAAGGTCATGCCCGAATAGCTGGATATGGTGTTGTCTGCCTCTGCAAAAGCCGCAATATACGGCTTGTCCCTGTCAAAGGCATAGAGGGTTGCCCTTGCCGTGGCCGTCTCCTCGCCCTCCTTTTCGGTGGGCACGGACTTGTCTATCATAAACAGCTCGTCCACCCCGTCGCCGTCGAAATCCGTAACTATCATCTCGCCGTAGTTCCCAAGAAGCTGTTCTATCACCCCGCCGCTGGGCTGATAGATATACGCGTATGCCGCCGCCAGCCGCCCGGTGGTGCCCGCGGTGCTCCCCCAGCCGATGAACACCGCCGTGCCGCCGTCGGGAAGGCTTCCGAAGCAGACCCTGTCAACCTGGCTTGCGGTGTTCCTGAAGGCCGCGGCGACATCCCACTCGCCCCCGGCCTTGGTGAGGAACTGGACCTGGGAGCCGCCGTCCTCGGTGGCGTGGAAGCCGATGGCGTCCTCAACGCCGTCGGCGGTGAAGTCGCACATAATTATGGCGGAGCGGTAGCTGCCGTTTTTGGGGTAGATGAAGGTGAGCTCTGTCTGGGAGCCCTGGAGGAGGCGGTATATGCTCTGCTGGTCGGCGTTGGCCTTCGGGGGGGAGATAAGATTTTGTGCTGAAAATCCCGATAAAGAACATGACGGCAGCTCAGTCAGCAGAAAAAACAGTATGAATAGCGAAGCGATTCGTTTCATGGGCACCTCAAAAATTGCGCGGTCAAGGTGCGTTAGGCACCTTGCAGGGTGTGGGACAGCGTCCCACGGTCTTACGTGCCGGCGACAGCCAGCATAAGCTTAATACGGTTCTCTTGGTTCACGCGCGTAGCGCTGGGGTCATAGTCAATAGGAACAATATTAGCCTGAGGATACACTTTCTTAACCTTCCGTATCATCCCCTTGCCAACTATATGGTTAGGCAGGCACCCAAACGGCTGAGTACAGACCACATTCTCAAACCCATTCTCAATAAGCTCCATCATCTCGGCGGTAAGGAGCCATCCCTCTCCCATCTTGCACCCATATCCGATGACCTGCCCCGCCAGCTCTTTAAGATGGCTGTAGGGCGCGGGGGCGATAAACTGCGGGTACTTCTTCACAGACTCAATAAGGTCCCGCTCAAACTTGGTAAAATACCACTTGAGCATGGTGCAAAACTGCTTCTTGGCGGCGCTTCCCCCATAGAGCTCGATATCCTCAAGCCTGTTGTCCACCTTAAAAATCATGAACCCCACTATGCCGGGCACCATGACCTCACAGCCCTGGTGAAAGAGGAAATCCTCAAGTCCGTTGTTGGCAAGGGCCGAGTACTTCACGTATATCTCCCCCACCACGCCCACGCGGGTCTTCTCCCGGCGCTCCACCGGGATGTTCGCAAAGGACTCGGTAATCTCGTCAAAGTAGGCGCGGACTTCCCTCTGGGTAAAGGCCTTGTTCTCCTCAAAGAGCCTTGTGAGCTTCTTTATCCAGTCTGATACAAGCCTGTCGCTCTCGCCCGGAGCCAGCTCATAGGGCTTTGTCTGGTTCTTCAGGAGCATTAAGAGGTCGCCGTAGGTGAGGGCGGCGATGGCCCGGCGCAGAAGGGGCAGGGTTATCTTGAAGCCGCTGTTGGACTCAAGGCCCGAGAGGTTCAGGGAAATCACAGGGATATAGTCCAGGCCGTCCTTCTTTAGGGCCTTTCGGAGCAGGTGGATATAGTTGGAGGCCCGGCACCCGCCGCCGGTCTGGGTCATGACCAGGGCAACCTTGTGGAGGTCGTACCTGCCGCTGTGGAGAGCGTGCATCATCTGGCCGATGGATAGCAGCGCGGGATAGCAGGTGTCGTTATGGACGTACTTCAGGCCCTCGTCCACTATCTCCCTTCCGGTGGTGGTAAGTAGGTCTACCTTGTAGCCGAAGCTAACGAGCACGTCCTTTATGAGCTCGAAGTGTATTGGGGCCATATTCGGCGTGATGATAGTATAGTCTTTCTTCATTTCCCGGGTAAATTCAACCCGGCCGGTGTTTTCAGCCATATTATTACCTTTCTGTGTCTACTCTCCCAGGCCCAGGGCGGCGAAGAGGCTGCGAAGCCTTATCCGTACCGCGCCGAGGTTGGTTATCTCGTCTATCTTTATCTGAGTGTAAATACGCCCGCCCTCCTCAAGGATGGAGCGCACCTCGTCCCCGGTGATGGCGTCCACGCCGCAGCCGAAGGACACAAGCTGCACCAGATTTATGCGGGGGTCCCGGCTCTGGGCGACGAACTTTGCCGCGGCGTAAAGCCTTGCGTGATAGGTCCACTGGTTCAGCACCGTGGTGGGGAATTTCTCGATTTGGCCGCTGACAGAATCCTCTGTTACCAAAACCGCCCCGCACTCGCATATGAGCTTGTCGATACCGTGGTTTATCTCCGGGTCAAGATGGTACGGCCTGCCGGAGAGTATCACAACGGGCAGGCCCTTTTCCTTCGCATACTCAAGGTACTCCCGGCCCTTTTCCCTAACGCGGAACATGTACTCGCCGTACTCGTCATAGGCCGCCGCTGCCGCGGCCTTCACCTCCCGCTCGGGAATGGGAGGGAAGTATTTTGCCAGAATAGCCGTCATCTTTTTGGGGAAGTCCCTGGGCCTGTGCAGGCCCACATAGTCGTAGATGAACTTATAGTCCTCAAGGGCGGTTATATTCGCGTCCAATACCTCGGGATAGTACGCGACTACAGGGCAGTTATAGTGGTTATCCCCCTTGTGCTCGTCCACGTTATAGCTCATGCAGGGGTAGAAGATTGCGTCGGGCTTCATGTCCATAAGGGCCTCTATATGGCCGTGGAGGAGCTTTGCGGGATAGCAGACCGTGTCTGATGGTATGGTATGCTGGCCCCTGAAATACAGCTTCCGGTCTGACTGGGGTGAGGTCACCACACCGAAGCCCAGTCTTGTGAAGAAGGTATGCCAGAAGGGGTATAGCTCGAACATGTTGAGGCCCATGGGTATGGCAATGGTGCCCCGCTCTCCCTTTGTGGGCTTATATGAAGCAAGGAGCTGCTTTTTATAGTCGTAGAGGTTGTACTTCGCGGTGGGGCTGTGCTTTTGCAGGGGCTTGTCACAGCGGTTGCCGGCTATGTATCTCGCCCCGTTTGCGAAGGTGTTCACTGTCAGCCGGCAGTGGTTCTGGCAGCCATTGCAGGTAACGGCCTTTACCTCGTGGGAGAAGCTCTTAAGTTCCTCCGGGCCCAGTATGCCGCTGCCGCCCTTCACCCGCTCCATGGCGTAGAGTGCCGCGCCGTAGGCCCCCATGAGCCCGGCCACTGAGGGTCGGGTGACCCCCTGGCCTATCTCCCGCTCGAAGGCCCTGAGCACAGCGTCGTTCAAGAAAGTGCCCCCCTGGACCACGATGTGTTTGCCGAGGCTTTTGGCGTCCGTCACGCGTATGACCTTATACAGGGCGTTCTTCACAACGCTCATCGAGAGGCCCGCCGATATGTTCCCAAGGGTAGCGCCATCCTTCTGGGCCTGCTTTACTGAGGAGTTCATAAACACCGTGCACCGGGAGCCCAGGTCAACGGGGCTGTCGGCAAATAGGCCCTCCTTGGCAAAATCGCTCATCTCATAGCCCAGGGCCCCGGCGAAGGTCTGCAAAAAGGAGCCGCACCCTGAGGAACAGGCCTCATTGAGGAAAATATTGTCGATAACGCCGTCCTTTATCCTGAAGCACTTGATGTCCTGGCCGCCGATGTCTATTATGAAATCGACCTGGGGCTGGAACTTCTTTGCGGCGGTGAAGTGGGCGATGGTTTCAACTACGCCCAGGTCCAGGCCGAAGGCGTTCTTGATTATCTCCTCGCCGTAGCCTGTGGAGGCCGCGCCCTTTATTTGTATATCGGGAAAGTCCCTGTATAGGTCGGAGAGAAAGTCCCTCACCAGGGGGACAGGATTGCCGCTGTTGGGCAGATACCGGGAGCAGACAATGTCTCCCCTTGAGTTTATGGCCACGGCTTTCACCGTGGTGGAGCCAGCGTCTATGCCTATATAGGCGGCGCCGTCCTCAGAGAGCTTTCCGTCCGTGGGCACGCTGTCTCGCTTATGGCGCTCCACAAACTCGTTGTACTCGTCCTCGTTGGCGAACAGCGCCTCGCTGCTCTGATAGCTGTGGCTGGAGCTGTAGTTTGCTATTCGCTCGGTTATCTCGGCTAGGTCAAACTCCTCTGAGTCATCGGAGAGGGCCGCGCCCGCCGCCACATAGTAGAGGGAGTCCTCCGGGCATACGCCCTCCACCCCCAGTATCTCGTCAAAGGCCCTGCGAAGCTGGGGCAGGAAGGTCAGGGGGCCGCCGAGGTACACGATATTCCCCTCTATCTCCCGGCCCTGGGCCAGGCCCGCCACTGTCTGGTTCACAACGGCTGTGAGAATGCTCGCGGCTATATCGTCCTTCTGGGCGCCCTGGTTCAAAAGCGCCTGGATGTCGGACTTGGCGAATACCCCGCACCGCGAGGCTATGCTGTATGTTCTCTCAGCCCTGCCAGCTATCTCGTCCAGCTCCCCGGGGGTGATGTCCAATAGAGTGGCCATCTGGTCTATAAACGCCCCGGTGCCCCCGGCACAGGAGCCGTTCATGCGCACCTCCATGGAGCCCGAGAGGAAGAGTATCTTCGCGTCCTCGCCCCCAAGCTCAATTACCACATCGGCTTTCGGCATATATTTCACCACCGCCGTGCGGGTGGCGTAGACCTCCTGGACGAAGGGTATGCCCAGGTCCTCCGCAAGGCCCATGCCCGCCGAGCCGGACACGCATAGCCCAGCCCTCTCAAGCCCCGGCAGCTGCTCCCCTATGAGCCGGAGCATTCCCGAGGCCTTCTCGGCTATCTGGGAGTAGTGGCGCTCATATCTCTTAAAAACCGGCTTATCCCCGTCATATACAACGCATTTCAGCGTGGTGGAGCCAACATCCAAACCTATTCTCATACTATGCGGCAGCTTCCTTTCCCTGGTTTCTCCTGTCTCAATTTTGGTTTATAGAAATGATAACATTTTTCGACCAAAAAATCAACAGGCCGGGCATTAACAATATATGGTGTATTTATTGCGAATTTATGGCTAAATCATACTATTTGTATTGCTTCCGGTGTGCCCGCCCGTCCGTATGGGGCGGCTGGCTTTTTTTCGCGCTATATGCTATAATAGCCGGTACAGGCCCCCTTTCAGGGCCCGGCGCAGCGCTCCCGCCGTCTCATGCGGGGACTGCCCTCCGGTATTGACGGCGTTGGGCTCGTACTCCCCCAGGTCCTCGAACATGTCCCACATGGAGGCAACATTTTCCGGTTTTAGCGGAAACTCTGCGCGCTGCTCACGTCCTGCCGCCCGAGCCATTGTCTCCCTCTTATCCGGACGCAGGACTATATAGCGCAAGTCCGCCCCCTTCTCTGCCAGCTCCCTCCAGGGGCCAAGGAACCATGGGCCTATGACGCCGTCCACATAGACCTGATACCCTCCCAGAACGTACTCCCCTGCACAGGCGCATATGGCCTTTACCACCGTCTCGTTCTGGTCCCCGGAGTCATCCCGCCACGGGGGGATATATCCTTTGCGTATGTAGTCATAGAAATCATCCGTGTGCATATGCACCGAGGGGCTCTCGCTTCCGTCCGCGAGCAGCCGGGAGACTGTGGTCTTCCCCGAGCCGCAGGGGCCGGAGACAAGCACCAATGTACCATTGCCCATAAAATCACCTGCCATATTATATTAAAGAAAGCTGGGTTATCATGACCGTATACACTCGACCTGTCCATTATTATGAGACCGACCGCATGGACTGTGTGCACCACTCAAACTATATCCGCTGGTTCGAGGAGGCTAGAGTTTACTTTATGCAGGAAAACGGCTTCCCCTACGAGGGGCTGGAAGCGGCGGGCATAGTCAGCCCTGTGCTGAGCGTTGAGGCAAACTACCACGCCATGTGCCGCTTTGGGGAAACCGTAGAGATAGAGGTGGAGCTGAACGATTACTCCCGCACGCGCATTTCCTTCCGCTATCAGGTGAGGGATAAGAAGACCGGGGAGAACCGCTGTGACGGCTGGACTTACCACTGCTTTATAAATGAGGCGGGCCGCCCGGTGTCTCTGAAGAAGGTCATGCCGGAGTATGACCGCATCGCTTCAAAGCTTCTTAAAGAAAAGGAGGAACAATAATGGCAAAGGTAATGCTCGTATGCGGAAAGCTCTGCTGCGGCAAGAGCTGGTACTGCCGGGAGCTTTTAAAGAGGTCCCCGGCGTTGCTGCTCTCCGTGGACGAGATAACAGAGCGCGTTTTTGACAAGGACCTGGGGGACCGCCACGACGCGGTCACGGCCAGGGTGCGGGCCTACCTCTTTGATAAAGCCGCAGAGGCCGTGGCCGCCGGGGCGGACGTGATACTGGACTGGGGCTTCTGGACCCGGGCCTGGCGGCTTGAGGCCGAAAGCTTCTTTTCCAAGAGAAATATCGCCTATGAATGGCACTATATAGACGTGACGGAGGAAACCTGGCTGGAGAGCATTGCCCGCCGCAACAGGGCGGTTCTGGCCGGCGAGGACGACAGCTATTATGTAGACGAGGGCCTTCTTGAAAAACTGAAAAGCCTCTTTGAGCCCCCGGAGCCCGGGGAGATGGACGTTATCTTTCGGCGTTAGCCCATAGTCATCTTCCTGGCGGCAGCCCCATTGCGCTTTATCTCCTCCCGAAGCTCGTCAAGGGAGGAGAATTTTTTCTCCGGGCGGATAAAGCCCACAAGCTCCACCCGTATTCTCTGGCCGTACAGGTCCCCCTCAAAGTCCGGCATCCAGGTCTCGGCCAGCACCCGGTCCGAGCCGACGGTGGGCTTAACGCCTATATTGCACACGCCGTAGTACCTGCCGCTTTTTGTATTGCACCAGGCGGCGTATACCCCGAACCTGGGCAGGGCCAGGTCCTCGGGGACAGCCTGGTTTATGGTGGGCGTGCCCATCCCCCGGCCGATGTGGTTGCCGTGTATGACCTCGAGGGTAAAGCCGAAGGGGTAGCCAAGCAGCCGGTTTGCCGCGGGGATATTCCCCTCGGCCACTGCCCTTCGTATGCGGGTGGAGCTCACCTTCTCCCCCCCGTCCAGCACCGGGGGCACAACTATGAGCTCTGTGCCGGAGGCTTCGCATATGCTCTCCAGCAGCTCTATATCCCCCTCGGCGCCCCTGCCGAAGCGGAAGTCCTCCCCACAGCAGAGGCGCTTTGCCCTGAGCCTTCCAAGCAGTATGTCTGAAACAAATCTCCCTGCCTCCATGTCCCTGAGCTCTGCAAAGTCCATGGAGTACACCCGCTCTATGCCCACCGCCTCGAGGCGCGCGGCCTTGTCTTCCTGGGTCATGAGCGCCGGGTCCCCTGAGGGGCTCCTTTTGAACGTGAACACCTGTGGGCTGTGCCTTGAGTCCAGCGCGGCCTTCAGCACAGCCATATGCCCCAGGTGCAGGCCGTCGAAGGCGCCCAGCGCCAGGGATGAGGGCAGGTTGTCTTTTATGTCCAGGGTCTCAAGTATCTCCATTTTGGCCTCCGCTCACTTATTCTCTGCAAACAGCTTTAAAAAGCCCAGCAAGTTTTCCTCAGTCTTCACCCGGGCCAGTCCCAGGAAGCTCTCATCTGGGCCAAAGACACAAAAGCGCATTCCGTCTCTGAGAGCTGTTTTGGGCATTCTCAGCCGCCCTATGTCCAGCCCGCCGCCGTTGCAGAATCTTACGGCCTGGGCCGGGCTCACCCTTACCGCCGGGTAATCCCTGAACAGTGTCTCCACAGGGTGCAGCGCTGCCCCGAGCCCGTCCTCTGCCGCCATCGCCCGAAGACAGTCCAGCGATACGGCCTCCTCTTCCGTGAAGCCGCACGCCCTCACCCTCCGTAAGCATGTCATGGTCCCAAGGGTCCCGGCCGCTTTTGCAATGTCCTCAATAAGCGTCCGGATGTATGTGCCCTTGGAGCAGGACACCCTCAGCGTGCCGGTCTGGCTGCCCTCATCAAAGCCGGTGAGCTCCAGGGTCTGTATATATATCTGCCTGGCCTCCCGCTCTATCTCTATGCCCTGCCTTGCCAGCTTATAGAGCCGCTGCCCCTTTACCGACACTGCCGAGTACATGGGGGGCACCTGCATGATATCCCCGCGAAATTTCGGAATGGCCTGCTCTATGGCCTCTCTTGCGGCCCGGACTGTGCTTGTTTCTATGACCCTGCCGGTCACGTCCCCGGTGTCAAACCTCTCCCCCAGCCGGAACCCGGCGGTATACTCCTTGTCCGTGTCCGGCAGCAGGTCCGCGGCCTTCGCCGCCCGCCCTATAAGCAAAGGAAGCACCCCGGTGGCCATAGGGTCCAGGGTGCCGGTGTGGCCAATCTTCTTTTCCTTTGCAAGCCCACGCATGACTGCAACCGCGTCGAAAGAGGTGAAGCCTGCGGGCTTGTCCAGTATGATAACTCCGTTCATTGAGTCAGATACATCCTATCTCTTTTAAGTATTCCTCGCAGGCCTCCATCATTTTGAGCCGGGCTCCGGCCATATCCATTCCGTCAAGAGGACAGCCTGCCGCCCCCACATGGCCGCCTCCTCCAAAGCGCTGGGCAATGAGCGCCGCGTTTGCGGGCGGCGTGGCGCGCAGGGAGGCCTTTATGCTGCCGTCATCCTTCTCCTTCAGGCTGACAAACAGCAGCACGCCCTCTATCTCGGCGGCAGCGCGGCCAACGCTGCCGTCCATATCGCCCTCATCCGCGCCGGTGCTCTCTATAATGGAGCGGGGTATCTGTATCATCGAGCACTTGCCGCCGCAGAATACCTCCAGGGTGTTCAGCTCCATGACCTCCGCCCGGACCGCAGCCAGGTTCTTGTTCTCAAAAATGTTCTTATTGATATCCCCCGCCGGGGCCCCCAGCTCCAGCAGCTCCGCGGCAATGCGCAGGGTCCGCGGGGTCACATTCCTATAGCGGAAGCAGCCGGTGTCGGTGACAATTCCGGTATACAGGCTTCCAAGAGTCTGTATGTCGGGTTTTGTCCCCAGCTCCCCCAGCAGCAGCCACACCATCTCGGCGGTGGCGGCGCTCTCCGGGTCCACCCAGCGGGCGTCCACAAATGGCCGGTGTATGCCGTGGTGGTCTATGGCAAGCTCTATCCCGCTCCCAAACTTCTCCCAGGCGTCCCCCAGGAGCTTACTGTCGGCTGCATCCACAGTCAGGATATGGGCAGGGGCAAGCTCCTCCTCAGGAAGCCCCTCCTCAAGATAAGCAAACTTCCTTGGCAGAGGGCTCGCGCAGTACCAGCCCGCCCTCTTTCCCATAGAGCGCAGCCCCCGCACCAGCCCGAACATGCTCCCCAGCGCGTCCCCGTCCGGGTTCTCGTGGCATATCACCAGTATATCGTCCCAGCCGCTTATAAGCCCGGCGGTCTCCTTACAGGTCAGCATCTTCATCCTCCTTTGGGGCTTCGGGTATATCCAAACCGTTTATTATCTTTGAAATGCTGGCCCCGTACTCAATAGAGTCCGTGGGCTTGAATATCAGCTGGGGCACGTGCCGCAGCTTCAGCCTGCGGCCCAGCTCCCGGCGCACATACCCCGCCGCCGACTTTAAGCCCTCAGCCGCCTGCTTCGAGCGCTCAAGGCCCTCCACAGTGCTGACATAGGCCGTGCAGTAGGAGAGGTCGTTTGTGACCTCCGCCCGCACTACGCTCAATAGACAGCCGGTGACCCGAGGGTCCTTTAGCTCGCGAAGGATGGCCGAGAGCTCCCGGCTGATGTCCTCGGCTATGCGGGCTTGCTTGTTTGTGGGCATGGTTTAACCCTCCTTTAAGACCGTGGGACGCTGCCCCACACCAAGAGTTATGCTCTGCATAACTCTGCCGCCTTTGAAAAGGCGGGCGAAACTTTTAATCTCTGTACTCTTCCATCTCGTAGGCTTCAAGCACATCCCCCTGCTTGATGTCCGCGAATCTTTCAAGGGTGATGCCGCAGTCGTAGCCGTCGGCCACTTCCTTGACGTCGTCCTTGAAGCGGCGCAGGGAGGCCACCTTGTCATCGGCGACTATAATGCCGTCCCGGACCACCCGGACCAGGGCGTTGCGGGTTATCTTGCCGCTTGTGACGTGGCCGCCTATGACAATGCCCACGTTTGAAATCTTGTAGGTCTCCCGGCATTCGGCGCGGCCCAGGGCAACCTCACGGTACTTGGGAGCCAGCATGCCTTTCATGGCGCTCTCTATCTCCTCAATGCAGTCGTAGATTATCCTGTATAGCCGCATATCCACGCCGTCCCGCTTGGCGCTCTCCTCGGCCACCGGGTCCGGGCGCACGTTGAAGCCAACTATGATGGCGTTGGAGGCGTTTGCCAGCATGACGTCGCTCTCGCTCACAGCGCCTACGGCCCCGTGGATGATGTGCACGCGCACCTCCTCGTTTGAGAGCTTCTCCAGGGACTGGCGCACGGCCTCCACCGAGCCCTGCACGTCGGCCTTGACGATTATCTTCAGCTCCTTCATCTCGCCCTCTTTCATCTGCTCGAAGAGGTTGTCGAGGGTGACCTTGGTCTGGGCCCGGAAGGCCTCCTCCTTCTGCTCGTTCAGTCGCTGCTCCACAAGCTCCCTGGCAAGGCGTTCGTCGGACACGGCGTCAAAGATGTCGCCGCCCACGGGCACGTCCCCAAGGCCGGTTATCTCCACAGGCACCGAGGGCCCGGCCTCTGTGACCTTGCGCCCCTTATCGTCCATCATGGAGCGCACCCGGCCCACCGTTGCCCCGGCAACAATAGTATCCCCAGCCCGGAGCGTGCCATTCTGCACAAGCACCGTGGCAATGGGGCCCATGCCCTTGTCCAGCCTCGCCTCTATGACCGTGCCCTTGGCGGCCCGGTCAGGATTGGCCTTCAGCTCCATCATATCGGCCGTGAGGGTTATCATCTCCAAGAGGTCGTTTATGCCCTCCTTTGTGTGGGCAGAGACCGGTATGCAGGGGGTCTCGCCGCCCCACTCCTCGGGCACCAGCTCATATTCTGTCAGCTGCTCCTTAACCCTGTCAGGGTTCGCCCCAAGCTTATCCATCTTGTTTATTGCCACTATTATGCTGACCCCGGCGGCCTTGGCGTGGTTTATGGCCTCAACGGTCTGGGGCATGATTCCGTCGTCCGCGGCCACAACAAGCACGGCTATGTCTGTGACCTGGGCGCCTCTTGCGCGCATGGTAGTAAACGCCGCGTGGCCGGGGGTGTCGAGGAAGGTGATATCCCTGTCGCCGACCCGCACCCTGTAAGCGCCGATATGCTGGGTAATGCCGCCGGCCTCGCCCTCGGTGACGTTGGAGTGGCGTATAACGTCCAGTATAGAGGTCTTGCCGTGGTCCACATGGCCCATGACGACCACCACGGGCGCCCGGGTCACAAGGTTGGCCTCGTCGTCCTCGCTGTCGTCTATAATGCGCTCCTCTATAGTGACGACCACCTCTTTTTCCACCTTGGCGTGGAACTCGTCGGCAATGAGCACGGCGGTGTCAAAGTCTATCACATCGTTTATGGCGGCAAATACCCCCAGGCCCATGAGCTTCTTTATCACCTCGGGGGCTGCCACCTTGAGCCTCAGTGCAAACTCTCCGACGGTTATCTCCTCGGGCACCTCGATGGTGATATGCTTCGCCTTGCGCTCCATGGCTATGCGGCGCAGGCGCTCGGCCTCGGTCTCCCGCTTGCCGCGCCTCTGCTGGCCCCTTCTCTGCTGGTTCCGGTTTGTAAACTTCTGCTTGGTAACGGCGTTGTCCTGCCTCGCGCTCACCTTCTGGTCTGCCAGGCGGTCATACTTCTCGTTATACCTGTCGATATTCACATTGCTGGACCGGGTGTCCACCACCCGGCGGGTGGGGGCCTTGGGCTCCCTTACAGGCTGGGCCTCCTGCTTCTGCTGGGGTTTCTGCCCCGCCTGCTGCTCCCTGGAGGGTTTTGCCGCCGCCGGGGCCTGCTGGGCCTTGGGGGCCTCCCTGCCCTTAGTCTGGGCCGGCTTCTTCCCGCTGTCCTTATTGGGCGCGGGCTTTGCCTCGGCCTTCTTCCTTTGGGGAGCCTCCTGCGCTGTATCGCCCTGGGGCTTCGCCTCGGGCTTTGGCTCAGCCTCCTTCTCCGGGCCCAGCTCCCTCTGGGCAAAATATTCGTTGAGGCTCTCCAGGTTTCTCTCCTGGGTAAAGGTCTCAAAGACGATGTCCAGCTCCTTCTCCTCCAGAGCCGTCATATATTTCTTCGGCTCAGGAAAGTACTTCGCCAGCGTGTCTATTACGTCCTTATTGGTGAGGTTCAGGTCCTTCGCGACCTCCCGCACCCTGTACTTTATCATCATAGGCTTATTCCTCCTTCTCTCGCTTAAAGCTCTCAGGTTCGTTCCCGTATTCCTTCAAAAGCGCGCCGGCAAACCCCTCGTCAGTCACGGCCGCCACTCCGGCCCTTATCCCGCAGGCCCGGCTCAGTTCCTCCATGCCTGCCCTTATCCGTACAGCCTGTATCCCTGCCCGCCCGGCCTCATACCGGAGATTTTTATAGGTCTTCTCCGACACGTCCCCGGCGGCTATGAGCAGCGCGGCCCTTTTGCCCCTGGCGGCCTCCCTGCATGCGTCAAAGCCTGCCTGAAGCCTTCCCGCCTTCCGGCAGAGCCCCAGAAGCGACAGCACCTTATCCATTCTCAGCCATCTCCCCTTCCAGACGCTCGTACACCTCGTCAGGTATTTTGCAGGAGAACGCCCGCTCTATCCGCCGGGCCTTCCTTGCCTTTATAAGGCACTGCGGGTCCCGGCAGATGTACGCTCCCCGCCCGGGCTTTTTGCCGGTCAAGTCCAGCTCTATGGGCCTTGGAAGGGGCTCGCCGTTTTCATCCAGCTTCTCCGGCGCCCTCACAATGCGCACAAGCTCTCTTTTTGGCTTCATCTCGCCGCACCCGGCGCACATGCGCATGGGGATTTTCTTTTGGTGCATGGGGCTCACTTCCTTATCCGTCTTTACTCGTCTTCTCCATAAAAGCCGCTCTCGGGCTTTATGTCTATCTTCCATCCGGTGAGCTTCGCCGCAAGCCTGGCGTTCTGGCCCTTATTGCCTATGGCAAGGGACAGCTGGCTGTCCGGGACAGTGACCCTGCAGGCCCGCATATCCCCCTCGGAGAGCTCCACCGACAGCACATTTGCCGGTGAGAGAGCCGCCGCTATGAACTTGCCGGGGTCCTCGCTGTACTCAACAATATCTATCTTCTCGCCGCCCAGCTCCTCAACTATCTCGTTGACCCTGGCCCCCCTGGTGCCGATGCACGCGCCCACCGCGTCCACGTCCGGGTTATGGCTCAAAACGGCCAGCTTCGTGCGGGAGCCGGCCTCTCTGGCCACCGCCTTTATCTCCACCGTGCCGTCGTATATCTCGGGCACCTCTGTTTCAAACATGCGCTTTACAAGCTCCGGGCGGGTGCGGGAGATTATGGCCTTCGGCCCCTTGAGCCCTTCCAGCACGTCGACTACATAGACCTTTATGTAGTCTCCCTCGTGCACGCTCTCCCCGCCTATCTGCTCGGTCTTGGGAAGCACCGCCTCGGCCTTGCCTATTCTCAGTGTCAGGGCCCCGCTCCGGGGGTCCACCCGCTCGATGAGGGCGCTGACCAGCTCCTGGTGCTTGCTCTGGAACTCCTGCATCATCTGGCCCCGCTCGCTGTCGCGGATTCCCTGCCGGATTATATTCCTTGCCGTCTGCGCCGCCACCCGGCCGAACTGCTTGGTGTCAAGCTTTATGCCCACAGTGCCGCCCACCGCGGCCATGGGGGATATCTTCCTGGCCTCCTCCAAAGTCATCTCCTTGTCAGGGTCCTCTATTTCCTCGGCCACATTCTTCAGCAGATATACCTCAAAGCGCCCCGTGTCAGGGTCCACCTTCATATCCACGTCCTCGTTATTATAGGTGTTTTTGCAGGCTGTGCCGATGGCCTTCTTTATCTTATCCAGCATGAAGTCCATGGGGATTCCCTTTTCCTTCTCCAGCAGGCTCAGCGCCAGAAACAGCTCCTCATTTCCCTGGGGCTCGGCGGCCTTCTTCTTGCGTACCATTTTTTGAAATCACTCCTTACAGTTTCTTCCGTGCTTAGTTTGTTAAAATCAATCTCAATAATATATTATTATGCTATTCTTCTATTATATCAATATCGTCCAGCGCGCACACCCAGGCAAGCTCCTTTTTCTCAATGGTCACGCCGGTCTCCTCGTCCATCTGCAGCTCCAGCCTGCCGTCCTCATAGCCTATGAGCAGCCCCTCAAGCTCCTTTGCGCCGTCCTCAAGGGGGCGTATGAGCCTGGCCCTCACAGGCTCCCCCATATAGGCCTCGAAATGCTCTGGCCTTGTGAGCTTCCGGTTGAGCCCCGGAGAGGACACCTCCAGCACATACTCCTGTGGCACCGGGTCGGCCTCATCCAGCACAGGGTCGATGGCGCGGCTCATGCTCACACAGTCGTCTATGCCCACGCCGCCCTCCTTGTCGATATATATGCGGAGCACCCACTCCGCGCCCTCCTTCTGATACTGCACGTCCCAGACCCTCAGCCCCAGCTCCCGGGCTATGGGAAGGCAGAGCTCGTGCACCCGCCCCGCCACTCCAAGCTTACCGCTCATATCCGACCGCCTTTCCGATATAACAAACGAAAGAGCGGGTCGCCCCACTCTCTCACTCTACCTACACTATACAATGATTATAGCACCCAATTCCGGGAAAATCAAGGCTTTTTTCAAAGTTTTGCACAGGTTTTTACGACTCAAGCTGCCTTGAGAGGAACATTGCCGCCGCTTTTGCGCTCTCAACGGCCTCACTGCCTATTTTAGGCGGGCTCTTCTCCCCCTTGATAAGCATTACCGCCCCCATCGGGTCCCCGGAGGAAACCACCGGGAACACTGTGAGCGCCGCCGCGGGGAAGCCCTGGGCCGCGAGCACCGTGCTCTCACCGTTGGTGACAAAGCTCCTTCTCCCCTGGACCAGCTCCTCCATCTGCACAGACACCTGCTTATGCAGCAGGTCCTTCTTCACAGGACCCGCCACGGCTATCACCTGCTCGGTGTCGCATACGGCCGCGCCAAATCCCGTCAGGTTCACAAGGGCCTCGGCATATGACTGTGCCAGCTGGGACATCTCTCCCACGGGGGAATACTTCTTGAGTATCACCTCTCCCGACACGTCGGTAAATATTTCCATTGGCATCCCCTCGCGTATCTTCAGGGTACGGCGTATCTCCTTGGGGATAACGACCCGGCCGAGGTCGTCGATGCGGCGGACTATTCCGGTTGCTTTCATATAATAACACCCTTTCGCTCAAAAATTGCCAGCCGCTTTTATCGTCCGCTTCCCATTCTAAGCGGCCCGACCGGGCGGCTTTCACGGGGATATTATTTGCGCGGATTTTCCTTTTATCCCGCTCTTTGTCTTTTCACATTTTCGTTCAGTGACAGCCGTGCTGCCTGCAGAGGTACTTTGCCGTGGGGTCCGTCGGGTCCCAGGTGTGCCAGGAGGGTATCTTCAGGCCGGCAGGCTTCTTCAGCGGGCCGGAAGTCTCGGAGGGCGAGATGTATACATGGGTGCCGAGAGCGCAGTTGTCGTATATCCACTTTGCGTCCTCACAGGTCAGGCGGATGCAGCCGAGGGAGCGGGTGGTGCCCAGGTTATTGAACTCCCCGGACCACATGGTGTAGTTATTCCTCAGGTCATTCGGCACCGAATGGAACAGGTAGCTGCCCATTATCTGGGTGCACCACTGGGCCCAGCTGCCGCCCACCATCTCCAGCCAGCGGTAGCGGTCGGGGGTGTAGAAGTTTCCCGTCGGGGTGGGATTGCCGCAGGATACCAGCATGGAGCGAACAGGTATCGTATAGTTTCCCGCGCTGTCCTTTGCGAAAATAATCAGATAATTCGCGGGCTTATAGACCTTTATATAATATGGCCCCTTGACGACGCCCAGATTCGAAATATCCTCAACTATCAGGCCGTTTTTATAGTACCGCGTCCAGCCGCCCTCCTTGAAGAAGCCTGTAGCCGCGGCCCCAGCGGAGTCAAAGCGGTATTTCACGCCGCCGATGGTCTGCAGCCCCCTCAGGCACTTGCCGTCGGGGCCGATATAGTACTTCGTTCCGTTCAGGCTCAGCCATCCGCGCTTCTTTGTGGGCTCATAGCGGGTATAGTCCGTCCACTCCTCCTTCCACAGCCCGCTGCCATCCTCGGCAGTGGTGAACTCGTGGTCGGTAGAAGCCTCAATGATATTGCCATAGGCCCAGTGCCCTGGAAAAACGTCGCAGAACTCCCTGGTTCCTTTAAGCCCCTCAATGTTCCCGTCAGGCTCACGGCCCAGCATGCTGTTGAGTATTGTAACAGCCTGGGCTCTGGAGATATTGTCGCCGGGGTGGAACATGCCGTCCGCGCCGCCCTGTATCCAGCCCTTAACGTATGCGGACACTATATACGGCCTTGCCCAGTTCTTTTCAGTCACATCGGTAAAGGGACATTCCCCTTCTTCCAGCTTATCGCACGACGCGGCCATGCGCACGAACTCCGCCCGGGTTATCTTCGCCTGGGGCCTGAACCCGCTCTCCTCGGAACCGGTAGCAATGCCCAGCGCGTTCACCCGCCCAACGGCGTCCGCAAACCAGTCGGTGGGTTTCACATCCTTAAAGCCTGCGCTGTGCTCAAAGTCCTTTATGCGAAGAAGGTTGCTGAACAGCACAGCCGCCTCCGCCCGGGTCAGGCTGCCGTTGGGATTAAAAATCTCCGGGGAGCACCCGTTGATGTAAGCCTTATGCTCGTCCGTATTCAGCAGCGCGTCCACGCTCCGCTCAAGGCAGGCGGTATATACCGTATCGGCAGAAACAGCCGTCTCCGCAGGGTCCGCCGGCTCACCGGCCTCATCCAGCCAGCCGGTGACAATATAGCCCTGCCAGGCGTGCTCTTCAGGAAAATCCGGTACGCTCCCGGGCTTCTCCCCGGGAATCAAAGACTGTATTTCCGAGCCGAAATCGCCGAAATCAAAGGTCACAGAAATATTGCCGCACTCCGGGGGCTCATCAGTGCCGTCCGGACCCGGCTCGTTTTCAGCGTACATATCCGGCTGAGGGTCCTCTAAATTTTCTGCGGCCTCCGGCTCTGCTTCCGGCTGAGCGGGGGTGTCGTCAGCAGCAGCGGTAAGGCCCAGGCAGCCTGTAACCAGCAGGCAGCACAGGAATACGGATATCAGCTGCCGTAGAGTTATACGGGGACTTGCGGTGTTCATAGGTACATTGCTCCTTTTACATATAGTACATGATTATAGGTAATTATACTATATAACGAGAAAAAATGGAAGATGTGAACGCAATATTTCTTTCAAAAATTTTTGCGGAAATATAGCGTTGATTTTGATTTTATATTTGATTATAATACAAACAATATGGAGTTAGGGCTTGACAAAGAAACATACGTTTGCTATGATATTGGTATTATGGAGAGGAGGCTCGAAAAATGGCCGCAAGAAAGAAAAAGCCCGGGCCGAGGGAGGCCCGGAGGATACAGCTGCTAAAGGAGGTCCTGGAGGGCAGGATTCCCGGAGAGCAGGCTGAACGGGCAGCACAGTTCATGTGGAGCACCTGGGGGAGCCTCAGGAATATACTCTCCGCGCCTGAGGAGGCCATGGCCTCTGTGCCGGGACTGGACCCGGGCACTGCCCGGCACCTCCGCCTGACCCTTGAGCTGGCAAGGGCCTGCCTCGATGAGGAGACGGACAGCGTAAAGCGGGTGGGGGACAGGCTCACGGCGGTGGAGCTTTTCCGTCCGCTCTTCCTGGGCCGAAGGACGGAGGCCATAGGGGCCATCCTGCTGGACATCGGCAGCAGGGTGATATACAGGGGCATAGTCTGTGAGGGGGCGGTGAGCGCCGTGCCCCTCTATGTGAGAAAGCTTGTGCGCCTGTGCATAGACTACGACGCGGACAGCTTCATGCTGGCCCACAACCACATAAGCGGCAGCGCCGAGCCCTCAAAGCAGGATATACTCACAACAAAGCACCTGGTGCTGGCCCTGGACTGCATTCAGGTCCGCCTGAAGGACCATATAATACTTACCGACGGCGGGTACTTCTCCTTCTCGGAGAGCGGCATCCTTCAGGCCATGACCGACGACGCCCTGGCCCAGTGGCGAAACGGGATAGAGGGGACCAGGGAGCTTACAGACTACCTGGCTAAATCCGGCTGGGGCCCGGGAAAATAAAAGGAGGGAACTGCAGATGGACTTCAAGCTTTCATCAAAATTTCAGCCCACCGGCGACCAGCCGGAGGCTATAGACCAGCTCGTTAATGGAGTGAGCTCCGGCATGAAGGAACAGACCCTGCTGGGCGTCACCGGCTCGGGCAAGACCTTCACCATGGCAAATGTGATAGCCCGGCTCAACCGCCCGACCCTGATACTGGCCCATAACAAGACCCTGGCGGCACAGCTCTGCTCCGAGTTCCGGGAGTTCTTCCCGGAGAACGCGGTTGAGTACTTTGTCTCCTATTACGACTACTATCAGCCCGAGGCGTATATCGTGCAGACCGACACCTATATCGAGAAGGACAGCGCCATTAACGACGAGATAGACAAGCTCCGGCACAGCGCCACATGCGCCCTTTCCGAGCGCCGCGACGTTATCATTGTCGCCTCTGTCTCCTGCATATACAGCCTTGGCGACCCCATCGACTACAGGACCATGGTGATATCCCTGCGCCCGGGCATGGAGAAGAACCGGGACGACCTGCTAAGAAAGCTGGTGGAGCTGCAGTATGAGCGCAATGACGTAAACTTCGTGCGCAATAAATTCCGGGTGCGCGGGGACGTGGTGGAGATATTCCCCGCCGAGTCCAGCGAGAAGGCCGTGCGAGTGGAGTTCTTCGGGGACGAGATAGAGCGCATAAGGGAGTTTATACCCCTCACCGGCGAGGTGACGGCGGAGCTCAAGCACATAGGCATTTACCCCGCCTCCCACTATATCGTGCCGGGAACAAAGATGGAGACTGCAATAGCAAATATATACGATGAGATGGAAAAGCAGGTATCGTACTTTAAGGGCGAGGGCAAGCTTATTGAGGCCCAGCGCATTGAGCAGCGCACAAGGCACGATATAGAAATGCTCTCGGAAATAGGCTTCTGCAAAGGCATAGAGAACTACTCCCGGGTGCTCTCGGGAAGGGAGCCGGGGAGCGCGCCCTTCACCCTTTTGGACTACTTCCCGGAGGACTATCTGCTGTTTGTGGACGAGAGCCATGTGACCCTGCCCCAGGTGCGGGGGATGTTCGGCGGGGACCACGCCAGGAAACAAATGCTTGTAGACTACGGCTTTCGCCTGCCCTCGGCCTATGATAATAGGCCCCTGGACTTTGACGAGTTCTACTCCCACATAAACCAGGCCATATTCGTCAGCGCCACCCCGGGGGACCTGGAGCTGGACAAGTCTGCCCAGGTGGTGGAGCAGGTCATAAGGCCCACAGGGCTTCTGGACCCGAAGGTAACGGTAAAGCCCACCGACGGGCAGATAGACGACCTCATCTCTGAGATAAACCTGAGGGTGGAAAAGCAGGAGAGGGTCCTTGTCACCACGCTGACAAAGAAGATGGCCGAGGACCTGACCAACTACCTGGAAAATTACGGTATCAGGGTGAGATATATGCACCACGACATAGACACCGTGGAGCGCATGGAAATAATCAGGGATTTGCGCCTGGGCGAGTTTGACGTGCTGGTGGGCATAAACCTTTTGCGGGAGGGCCTGGACCTGCCCGAGGTCACCCTGGTCGCCATACTGGACGCGGACAAGGAGGGTTTCCTCCGAAGCGGCAGGAGCCTGATACAGACCATCGGCCGCGCCGCACGCAACGCCGAAGGCCAGGTGATAATGTACGCCGACAGCGTTACCCCCTCCATGGAGTACGCCATAACCGAGACAGAGCGCAGGCGGGCCATACAGGAGAAGTACAACCTGGACCACGGCATTGTTCCAAAGACCATCAAAAAGGACGTTGCCGAAATACTTGAGATATCCACCCATAAGGACGACGGAAAGAAGAAAAAGAAGCATTATACCCCCGCTGAGCGCCGGGAGCTGATAGAGCGCTACCAGAAGGAGATGAAGGCGGCGGCGAAGCTGTTGGAGTTCGAGCATGCGGCGTACCTTAGGGATAAGATAAAGGAGCTTGAGGGACAGGGCGCAGGGCACGCGCCGGTGCCAAGGAGGAGGAGAGGATAATGACAAAAGAGGATATTTTCGATACCGCCTATAACCAGCTGGCCGTTGACTTTAACACCACCCCCGAGGCCCTCTGGGCCGGAGGGCTTATCTTCACGCCCCCGGCCCTGAACCCCGGGCGGCGGGCCTACTCAGACAAGCTCCCCTTTTTCGAGCTGGTCACCACCGGCACGGCCGCTGTCATCATGGCGGAGGAAGGGCTTTGGCCTGCCCTGCGGCAGTGGGCGGGGGATGCGGACGAGCCCCACTGGCTGATGGAGTTCCCCCGTATGCAGAGGCTGGCTGAAATTTTGTCCCCCTATGGCTATGCCCTGACCCAGACCTTCCACCACTATCTGCCCACCCGGGGCTTTGCGCCTGCGGGTGCCCCGGAGGGGTTCAGCCTGAAATGGCTGGAACGGCGGGAGATAGGGGCCTATTACCCCAACGAAGCCTGGCCCAACGCCCTGCAAACGGTCGAGAATCCCGCCCGGCCCGATATGCTGGCACTGCTGGCGCTGGAAGGGGACAGGCCCGCCGCTATGGCCGGGGCCAGCGCCGACAGCCATACCCTCTGGCAGATTGGCATTGACGTACTACCCGGTTACCGGGGCCGGGGGCTGGGCTCCCTTTTGGTGGAGAACCTCTGTCATGAGGTGGAGCGCCGGGGCGCCGTGCCTTTTTACGGCACCAGCCTCAGCAATATCCACTCCCAGAACATCGCCTGGAAATGCGGGTTCCGACCGGCGTCGGTATGTGTGTCGGCCAAGAAGAAGGAGGGATGAGCATGGGAAAGCCGCTGTCTGAAATGACACTGGAAGAGCTGTGGGAGCTGTTCCCCATATTTCTGACCGAGCACAAGGACTGCTGGGCAGAGTGGTACGAGGATGAGGCGCGGACGCTCCGCAGCATACTCTCCCCAGGCCTGGAGCTTCACCATATCGGCAGCACAGCCATAAATGGCATATGGGCCAAGCCCATTATAGACATCCTGATAGAGGCACCGGACATGGCCGCCCTGAGCAAGGCAGACAAGGCGCTGAAAGCGGCGGGATATATCTGCATGTCCCAGGTCGGCGATAGGGTGGACTTTAACAAGGGCTATACCCCCGAGGGCTTTGCGGAGCAGGTGTTCCACCTGCACCTGAGGCTCCTGGGCGACCACGATGAGCCGTACTTCAGGGATTATCTCAACGAACACCAGGACTTGGCGAAAGAGTACGAGCGCCTGAAACTGGGGCTCTGGAAACAGTATGAGCACGACAGGGACGAGTACACCCGGCAGAAGACTGATTTTGTCAGGGAGCATACGGCCCGGGCGAAGGAGGAATATCGGGGGCGTTATATTTCCCCGGAAACTCTTGTCCGCGAGACTTTCCCGGCTGACAGCAGTGAGAATGTGCTGGAGTTTCTATCTTTTCTGCGCGGTAAGGGCGTGGCTTTCAAGAGGAGCGGCGGCTACTGGGCAGGACAGTATTACTGGGAGATATCGTATCTTGAAGAGCCGGTATTCTATATGCTTGTTAATGGCACCGGGGACGAGGCATCATTTGCCCCTCTGACTGTCTGGACTGACGACAGCGGCTCAAATTGGCTTGAGAACCCGCCGCTGGGCCCCCGTGAAAAGGAGCTCTGCTGGGCCCATGCGGACATATGCGAACGCTGCGGCTCCTGCCCGGGGGGCACAGCGAAGATAATATGCGGCAGGGAGCTTGAGAGCGTGTGCCGCACCACCCTTCGGTTTGTAAACCCCGGCAGGGATGAGCTGGCCCTTCTGCAAAAACTTGCAGAGCTCAGGCTCACGGATATTAAAAGCAAAAGGAGATAAATATGAACACACTCGAACTGATACTTACAAGAAGAAGCTATCGCGGCCCATACGAGAACACTCCCGTCCCCCGGGAAGACCTGCGCAGGATAATGGAGGCGGGCCTTGCCGCGCCCTCGGGGTGCAATAAGCAGACCACCAGCCTTATCGCCGTGGACGACCCGGAGCTCCTTAAAAGGCTTAAGGACACTATAGACCCGCCCATAGCCGAGACCGCCCCTGCCGCCATACTGGTGCTCACCCGGGAAATAATCGCCTATAGGGATAGGTGCTACAGCGTGCAGGATTACTCGGCGGCTATCGAGAACATGCTTCTGGCAATAAAGGCCCTGGGCTATGAGAGCTGCTGGTATGAGGGGCATATCACGGACTTGGACAGGATAGATTTGAAGCTTGCGGAGATTTTGGGCGTGCCGGAGGAATACAGGATAGTCTGCCTGTTGCCTGTGGGAAAGGCCGCCCGGGAGCCGGGCGCGGGGCCGAAGAAGCAGGCGTTTGAGGAGCGGGCCTGGTTCAATGGATTTGGAAAGGAGTAAGCCTATGAAGAAAATACTGCTCACATCAGCGGGCTTTGAGAACCCCGCCGTACAGCGCTGCTTTTTGGACCTCCTGGAAAAGCCCGCCAGGGAGGCCCGGGCGCTGTTCATACCCACCGCCGCCATCGACGAGGACGCCAAGGCGGTGCTTCCCAAGTGCCGGGGAGACCTTCTGGGCGCGGGAGTGCTCCCGGAGCACATAACCGACTTTGACCTGGACCGCCCCATGTCAACGGACGAGCTCTCCGGGTACGACACGGTGTACTTCTGCGGCGGCTCCACTGAGTATCTCCTGAAGCGGATAAAGGCCGTGGGCTTTGACCGCTCGCTGGATGCGGCGCTGGAGCAGGGGCTTGTCTATGTGGGCGTAAGTGCCGGGAGTATCATCTCCGCCGGAAACCTTCCGGGAAATCTCGGATATCTGCCTCAAAAGCTTGACGTGCACTGTGAGAGCGGCTCCCCCGCAGGGCAACTGCCGGAGGGAAAAATTTGCCTTACTAACGCCCAGGCCATAAAAATTCTGGGCGGCAGCCCGGAAATAATTGAATAAGAGGATGATATAAAATGAGCCTTGACAAGATAGAAGTCCGCGGAGCCCGCGAGCACAACCTGAAAGATATAGACGTTACTATCCCCCGGGACAAGCTGGTGGTGCTGACCGGCCTTTCCGGTTCTGGAAAGTCCTCTCTGGCCTTTGACACGATATATGCCGAGGGACAGCGGCGGTACGTGGAGAGTTTGTCTTCTTATGCCCGGATGTTCCTGGGGCAGATGGAAAAACCGGACGTGGACAAAATAGACGGCCTGTCCCCGGCCATATCCATCGACCAGAAGACCACCTCAAAGAACCCCCGGTCAACCGTCGGCACGGTGACGGAGATATACGACTACCTTCGGCTTCTGTACGCGAGGATAGGCATACCCCACTGCCCCATATGCGGCAGGGAGATAAAGCAGCAGACCATCGACCAGATTGTGGACCAGGTGCTGGCCCTTCCGGAGAAGACAAAATTACAGGTGCTGGCCCCGGTGGTCCGCGGCAGGAAGGGCGAGCACGTGAAGGAGTTCGACGCCGCAAGAAGGGGCGGCTTTGTGCGCGCCAGGGTGGACGGCCTGCTGTATGACCTGGGCGAGCCCATACAGCTGAACAAAAACCAGAAGCACAATATTGAGATAGTTGTGGACCGCCTTGTGGTCCATGAGGACATCCGCTCCCGCCTTGCGGACTCTATTGAAGTTGCCTCGGGGCTCACAGGCGGCATAGTGATAGTGAATATTATAGACGGCGAGGACATCACCTTTTCCCAGAACTACGCATGTCCGGAGCACGGAGTCAGCGTGGACGAGCTCACCCCCCGGATGTTCTCCTTCAATAACCCCTTCGGGGCCTGCAAGAAGTGCACGGGCCTGGGAGTTTTCATGCGCATAGACCCGGCCCTTATCATACCCGACAAGAAGCTCTCCATACGCAAGGGCGGCCTCAAGGCCAGCGGCTGGGCCATGGAGGGCAGCACCATAGCCACCATGTACATGCAGGGCCTCTCGGAGCACTACAAATTCTCCCTGGACACCCCAATCGGCGACCTGCCCAAGGAGATAGTGGACGTGCTTTTATACGGCACCAAGGGGGAGAAGATAAAGCTCACCCGCATGGGCGAGTACGGCAGGGGCAGCTCATATATGGCGGCATTTGAGGGCGTCATCAACAACCTGGAGCGCCGCTATAAGGAGACCTCCTCCAACTGGATAAAGGCCGAGATAGAGACCTATATGAGCGCCGTCCCCTGCGACGAGTGCCACGGCAAGCGCCTCTCCCCGGAGAGCCTGGCAGTCACAGTGGGCGGGGTGAATATCGCGGACTTCTGCGACAAGTCCGTGACCGAGGCCCTGGAGTTTGTGGGGGCGCTGGAGCTCACGGAGCGTGAAAAGCTCATAGCCGCGCCCATCGTTAAGGAGATAAAGTCCCGGCTGGGCTTTTTGCAGAGCGTGGGCCTTGAGTACCTGACCCTCTCCCGGTCCTCGGGCACCCTCTCCGGCGGCGAGAGCCAGCGCATACGCCTTGCCACCCAGATAGGCTCCTCTCTAATGGGCGTGCTGTACATTCTGGACGAGCCCTCCATAGGCCTGCACCAGCGGGACAACAGCAAGCTCTTAGGCACACTGAAACGCCTTCGCGACCTTGGCAATACGGTGATTGTGGTAGAGCACGACGAGGAGACCATGCGGGAGTCCGATTATATCGTTGACATCGGCCCCGGGGCCGGCGTACACGGCGGCAGGGTGATATACTCAGGGCCTGTGAAGGGCATTATGAAGTGCAAGGAGTCCATCACCGGCCAGTACCTCAGCGGGAAAAGGAAAGTGGAGATACCCCCGGTCCGCCGCCAGGGAAACGGCAGATTCTTGGAGATAATCGGCGCCAGCCAGAACAACCTCAGGGATGTGGACGTGAAGCTCCCTCTGGGCGAGCTGGTGTGCATAACGGGGGTGTCCGGTTCCGGAAAATCCTCCCTGATAAACGAGATACTCTATAAGAAGCTGGCCGCCGAGCTTAACCGCGCCCATACCTTTGCGGGGTCTCATAAGGAGATAAGGGGCCTTGAGCACCTTGACAAGGTGATACAGATAGACCAGTCCCCCATCGGCCGCACCCCCCGCTCCAACCCGGCCACCTATACCGGGCTCTTTAACGACATAAGGGACCTGTACGCCAGCACCCAGGAGGCAAATCTCAGGGGCTTCGGCCCCGGCCGGTTCAGCTTCAACGTAAAGGGCGGGCGCTGCGAGGCCTGCCAGGGCGACGGCATAATCCGCATAGAGATGCACTTTCTGCCGGACGTTTATGTGCCCTGCGAGGTGTGCAAGGGCCATAGGTATAATAGGGAGACCCTGGAGGTAAAGTACAAGGGCAAGAGCATATACGATGTGCTTGAGATGACCGTTGAAGAGGGCCTGGACTTCTTTAGGGACCTGCCCCGTCTCGCGCGGAAGCTTCAGACCCTGTTTGATGTGGGCCTGGGCTACGTGAAGATAGGCCAGCCCGCCACCACCCTCTCCGGAGGCGAGGCCCAGCGGGTAAAGCTCGCCACAGAGCTCTCCCGCCGCCCCACGGGCAAGACCATATATATTCTGGACGAGCCCACCACCGGTCTGCATATTGCGGACGTTCACAAGCTCATCGAAGTTTTACAGCAGCTTGTGGATAAGGGCAACTCCGTGGTGGTCATCGAGCACAATCTTGATTTGATAAAGACCGCCGACCATATTATCGACCTGGGCCCCGAGGGCGGCAACCGGGGCGGCACCATAGTGGCCCAAGGCACTCCGGAAGAGGTAGCCCTGGTGGATGGAAGCTATACCGGGCAGTATCTGCGGCCGCTGCTGGGTGTATAAGAGAGGAAATGCCGGACTGCTCCCGGACGCGCCTGTGGAAGACGATAACAGAGTACACTGTAAGGAGGAAATAAGCATGAACGTATACCATACCGCTATAGAGACAAACTACCGCATGATAAAGGGCGAGGCCATCACCGAAAAAGAGCGCAAGGCTATTGTTACAGAGTTCCTTGAGGCGGCCGGGCCGGACGTGCCTATTGGACCCGGCAGCAGCCGCGGACTGTACCCGATTTTTTATATCCCGCCAAAGGGCATAGAACTGAAAAGCCTTATGAGCCAGAAGCCCCGGACCGTGATACTGGCCGGGAATATATATGAGCTTGAGATACTGCGGCTCCTATGTCTGCTGGCGCCGGAGGACCCCCGGGTGATATTCATGAGAGACCGGACCTTTGAACGGCTGAAGACCACCTGCTTCGGCTGGGGTGACGACGGCGTAGGCGAATGCTTTGACACTTCGCTGGTGGTGCTGAGATTTCTGTGTGCCGCCGCGCCTGATGATACCGGGTGGATTAAGAGCAGGATAGACAACTACAACCGTCATGCAGGCGAGAAAAAGCGCCCATGGTTTTCCCTCTGGTATTTCTGGCTCTGCCTGTCTGAAATGCCCCTGGAGCTTGCTCTGCCTGAGATAGATAAGCACCGCGCGGAGTTGGAGAAGAAGCTCCGGCGCACCTACGTAATGCACAGTGAACAGGATAAGGAGCTTCATCCTGTGCTGCTTTGTATGCTCAGAAATCTAATGTCGCGGCTGCCGGAGTATGCCTATCTGGCGGGGCAGGAGCCCTGCATAATCGGCCCCGATGGGCGGGTGGGTCTTTTGGTGTAGCCCACCGCGGGATTGTTGGAGTTTCATTTAGAATTATTTGGCCGCTTCAGGCAAATGCCTGAAGCGGCTGTTTTCATGCCCAAACACCCGGTATTACAGTATATAAATAACTTCCACTCGGCGGCAAAACAGCGCCGCACGAGAATCTAAAA
>JAETSR010000067.1 GCA_021769555.1 Clostridiaceae bacterium | reverse complement strand
CGAGCCCGAGCCCGGGGAAAATCAGCCCCTCCAGGCGCTGCGTGTCAAGGGGCTCCAGACACTCCACAGTGTCTATGCCCTGTTTTACCGCTCTGTCCCGGAGGAAACGGAGCATCTCTCCCCCAAAGCCAAAGTCATTGTCTATGTAATAAACCCTGGAACACTGGTTTCCCACCGTATCACGAAGAAATACCTTTCCCGCTCCTGTCACGGCGGAGAGCAGGCGTTTTTTAACTCTGCCGTTCCCCTTTTTACCCCTGAACTCTCTCTGGGCTATTCCCTCCGCACGCTTTTCGCTCACCTCGCGCACTCTCCCGTCAAAGGGCAGGCGCAGGCACTTTTCCGTGACGGCCATCGCCGCGGTGAGACTGCGGCCCGAGGCGGCAAGACGCCCGTGCTCCTCATTCAGGTCTGCAAGCTCTTTTTTGCAGTGCGCCAGCTTTCCCGTGTCAACAAAATGGCTGAGGTCAACATACTCCCCGCCCACGCCGTATATATCCGGTTCGTAAACGTGGGGCGCCGTCCCGTCCACAAACGCGCAACCCCTCGCCGGAAGACGCACCCCGTCAAGGGAGCCGGGGTCTCCTGTGCAGAGTATATACTCCACCTCGTCCCCTACAGCGGCAAAATGGTCGCCTATGCTCTTCATAAAAGTGGACTTGCCGCAGCCCGGGCACCCTTTAACTATGTATAGATATTCCCCTTTTTTGGCCAACCCGTCAAATAGGGAGTTAAAGTGCCCGCCTGAACACGCTCCCAAAAAATAACTGTATGTATAAGGCATTGTTTTCCTCCCGCATATTTTTAATTGCTCTCAACCATAAATATGCCGGGTAAGGCCGTATTGACAATATATGTATAAAACCATATTCTGAAAAGGCAGGCCGGGGCAATAAGCTCGGCCTGCCTTTGTTTATGCTTCTTCTCTTGGGAGCGCCTTTCTCGCTTTAATTATGAACGCCACGGAGAAAATTGTCACTGCCGCCTCCGCAATTACAACGGCCCACCATATGCCGTCGGCTCCCATTATCATGGGCAGTACAACGAGCAGGGCGATATTGACCGCAATCCCCCTTAAAACAGTGAGAACAGTTGCTT
>JAETSR010000003.1 GCA_021769555.1 Clostridiaceae bacterium | reverse complement strand
GGAGTTTATAGTTACGGTAATGCTGCAAAATATCATATAATTTTTGGAGGTATCATAATGTCAATTTCATCTGTGAATAACAGCTATAGGGCTCAAAAAGCGGCAGCAGGAAGCCCCGGCTCGGAGTATGCACAAGCCATGCAGAAAAAGTTCAGTTATATGAACAATTCAACGGTAATGGACGGCGTGCCCACATCGGTAACGGTATCAAAATCATTTCTGGAGAAGTGCGCAAAGGATTCTGACAAAGCGGCTTATTTGGAGGAAAATTTAGCGGCTATTCCAGGCTGTGTTTCATCTGCAAAAGCAAATTGCCTTGGGACAATTACAAATATCAGTTATCAAATTGACAGCAATGGCGAAATCACTGCCATTATGTCCGGCACAAATGACCCGGACGGAAAAATTGCCCGGGAGAACGCTGAAAAGAAGGTCAGAGAGCAGCAGACGGCAAAAAGGCGGCAGAATAATCATAAAGCAAATTCACTCAAAGCGAGAGGCAAATCCATTCAGGATACCACGGAGGCACTGATTAGAAAATCACGCTGGATTGAAGGCAAAAAGATTTTTGCTAAAGCTGACAGCATTGAAATCTCCGAGGCGGGCCGTCTTGCGGCAGAGCAGGAAAAGGTCAGGCAGGCCGCCGTCGAAGATGACGAGGAAGAAGCTTCCGAAAAGCAGGGCGGCTCGGTTGCGGTCAACGAGCATAAGCGCGCCCGGCAGATTGCCGCGGCCAAATGCCAGGATGACGTTAGGCAGGTGATAGCGCTGCTGAAAAAGGATATGGCCGACTGCAAGGCTGGGCTTGAGAAGGGCTTATGCGACGAGGCGGAGATTGCAAAGGTGCAGGCGCTATTGAACTCCGCTCAGGCGCGGATGAGCCAGGTGCCCAGGGAGGCGGAGGATGAGCTGGGTATCAGCGAGTTTGACCTGGCTGGGCTGATGTGAGGGAATACTTATGAATAATATTTCATCTGTTTTGGGGGCTTTATATGCGCCGCAGAGCACATATTATGGCAGGCGGGGCGGGATGTCTGCAATCGGTTTTAGGGATATGGCTGTGCAGGCGCAATCGCAAGTGGACAGCGCCGAAACAATACAAGCCCCATCTCTGGAAACCATGCTGAAAGCAAAATATCCAAATATTCATTACCACGTTTTTGACGCAAGCAGCAGCTACTGGCGCACGCGGACGGACTATCCCCACTACCTGCTCTATCAGGACGGTGACAAGGCCAGGGAAACTCTTGAAAACTGGCAGCCCTCTGGGGCAAATCCGTTCTATGGCTCTATTGACGGCAGGTTTACCGCGCCAAAGGAAATCCATGCCCTGGGCCATGTCCCGCCGGGGAGCAAGGCTGTAGTCATCCACCCCAAGGTGCAGGAGCGGATGGAGCAGGACCCGGCCTACGCCCAAGAGATTTTTGCAAAAATTGACACCTGGTTTGCCTTTGACGCAGCGCGGAACGAGGCCGTCATACCCGGCAGCACATGGGATATGTCCCAGGCGGTTGCCATTGGGGAGGACGGGAATATCTGCAATGCCTGTTCCTCCAGCGGCGGCGGGGAAATCACCTACTCCAAAAGCGGTTCTGACGGCGAGGAGAGCTGGTGGGATTTGCGTATGGCACGGCACGCCGAGTTGATGAAGCTGGCGGTGGAGAGGCAGATTCAGCGGAAGGTGCTGGCCTCCGAGGTGGCTGCGTCTGTGGCGGCGAAGTCACAGCTTGCCGCCATGCTGAACGGCGGGAATTTGCGGGAGATTTTTGGCGGCGAGATTGCCGGTGTTCCTACTGAAACTGTTCTGTAAATCCTGCACTTTACCAAGCTGCACCCAAAACCAAACCCCGCCGCGGCAAAAACTCACCGCGGCGGGTCACAAGCAAATCTATAAAGGACGAAAACCAGTTTCTATCTAAATCCTACTTAACTTTTACCATCCCGGCCCTATAAACCCTGCACCCATGGGCCGGGACCTTCGGCATAAGTATCTCCTGCCTGGCGGGCAGCTCCTCGCCGGTGAACAGGTCGGTGAGCTTTAAGCCATAGCCGCTGTGCAGGGGTATTCCCAGCTGCTCAAGGTACACGGGCACGCCGGCCTCCCGGTCGCACATATTGAAGAAGCCTATGGCGTAGTCCCCGCCGGCGAGGTGCCTAAAGAGCACGAAGCGCTGCATGTCGCTGCCCCATGGCAGACACTGAGGCGGGCGGCACTCAGGGTCTTGGTCGATTTTAATGAGCTCGGGGTTCAGCACCAGCTTTTTTGTGGCCCCGCTCATTTTGCGCAGGTCGCAGCCCAGCATCAGGGGCGCGCCCATCAGGCACCAGAGGGCAAACTCCGCGGCGTATTCCGTGTCGGTGCAGCCGGACTCGGTGCCCACGTTCCCGTCGCCGTACATGCCGCAGGTGAGCATGTCTATGTCGTTCCAGCAGCCGGAGGCGGAGCTTGCGAGCTTTGGCAGCTGACTTAGGGCTATGTCCCTAAAGGACTTGAAGCTGTCCTCAATGTCCCCGGTGGAGCGGTAGAGGTGCGCCCCCGCACTCCGAGCCCAAGACCAGACGTCGTCGCTGCCCCAGCTGCACATGGAGAACACGATGTCCCGCCCGCAGCTTCTGAGGGCAAGGCCCATGCGCCGGTATAGGAGCTCGCCGTCAAAATTCTGGGGCTTAAAGCAGTAGTCGTACTTCAGATAGTCGCAGCCGAACTCCGCGAAGGTCTCTGCGTCCAGGTATTCGTGCCCGAAGCTGCCCGGATAGTTTGCGCAGGTGCGCACCCCGGCGCAGGAGTACATGCCGAATTTCAGCCCCTTGCTGTGCACATAGTCGCTGACGGCCCTCATGCCCTCGGGGAACTTCTCCCTGTCGGGCACAATTTTCCCGGTCTCGGGGTCCCTGTCCCTCTCCGACCAGCAGTCGTCTATCACAAGGTACTCATACCCCGCTTCAAGCAGCCCGCTCTCCGCCATCACGTCGGCGGTCTCTCTTATCAGCCTGTCATTTATATTTTCCCCAAAGGTATTCCAGGTGTTCCACCCCATTGGCGGCGTTTTTAGTATCATAATTTTTCCCTCTGTATACACTTATTGAAATTACTGCATGTTCTTATTATACTGCTCGGTGTAGAGCTTATTGAGTATCGCCTCGTCGGCGGCCTCCACCTGGGTGAGGAACTCATTATAGAGCGTCTCCACCTCGTCGGGCCCGGAGGCAAAGGCCCACTTCACGTTGTACTCCTCAATAAGGGAGCTTATAGTCTGGTAGGCTATGGCCTCGTCGCTGCCTGCGGGGATGTCGAAGACAAAGCCATTGCTGTACTCCACCTTGGGAGCATACCACTCGTTCATCTCCTTCATCAAATCGCTGCCGGTGACCTCGCCCATGTTCATCCAGACCTCGTTGGTGCACACAAAGGACTGATAGAAGCCAATTCCGCTCTTCTTCTCAACGCCGCCCCAGTCGGCCATGCGGGCCTCCATGAAGCCGGGGTACAGAGTGGCCTTCTCGCCGTTCTCCTCCCAGAAGAAGTGGGGGCCGTTTACAACGTCGCCGGAGAACTCCGCGTCTGGCTCGCCCTCAATGCCCCAGCACATGGTCTGGGCGCCTATTTTGGTGTTGCCGAACTCCATCCAGCGCAGGGCCGCGTCCTTATGCTCGGACTTGGCCGAGACCGCTGAGCGCAGCCAGCCGGTGTTTGTGCGCACCTGCTTATAGCAGTCCCAGGGTTTCATGGGGTAGTAGAAGGTGTCGGCGTTGTCGGCGGGTACCTTATTGGCCTCGCCGATAGTCCACACATAGGACGCAACAGAGCCTGCAAGGGACTTTGCGTCCTTTTCGTCCTCGCTGTCCACAAAGCTCTCCTCATCCAGGAGGCCCTTGCGGGTCATTTCGTTGAGCCATTTATACATTTCGAGATAGCCGGGGCTGCGGTAGGAGTTGGATACGGTGCCGTCATCGGCTACATAATAGTTGCCCACGCCAAAGAGGACGCGCAGGGAACCGGGGCCGGACTTGGTGACGCCGCCGGTGTAGAAGGGCACCTTGTCGGGGTGCTTTTCCTTTATCTTCTCGCAGGCTGACATGAACGCTTCGGGAGTGCTTATCTCGGGGCTGCCTATTTCCTCGAAGTAATCCTGACGCATTAGTATGACGCTCTGGTTAGTCTGGATGAGGGAGTCATGGTCCAGCCACCACTGCATGTCGTCTGAGGAGCGCCAGTGGCCCAGAAGGAACCGTATGGTGCCGTCATCCTGACGGACATAATCCTGGAGCTCAGGGTTTATGAGCTCTGAGAAAAGCTTGGGAGCGCTCTCGCTTGCTGCCTCCTCAAGGTCTGCAAGCATACCCTGCTGGAGCATTGCCGACCAGTTCTTGTCGTTCCAGTCGGAGACGATAACATCCGGCAGGTCGTCTGAGGAGATAAGCAGTGAGAGCTTGGTGTCGTCGTCTGTGACCGGGGCAACGCAGGTGAAGGAGATACCTGTCTGCTCGGTTATCTTTTGAGAGACTGGGTCCTCGCCCCAGGTCTCAAAGAGGGAGTCAGCCCAAGGGGCATAAATGCTGATGGTTTCGGGGCTGTCCTTCTTGGCCTCGAAGGCGTAGCCGTCACCGGTGCCCACATCGCTGCTTTCGGCCTCACTGCTCTCAGGAGCGGAGGAGGAGCTCTCGCTGGAGCCTGAGCTTGAGCTGGGCGCGGAGGAGCCGCTGCTTGTGCCGCTGCCGCCGCAGGCTGACAGCACCATCAGGAGAACCAGCAGTAATGAGACGATTTTCAGTGTTTTCTTCATTTTGCGTCCTTCCTTACATAATAAATTTTTTATACTTCTAAAACCGCCGTTTGACGGCTAAAGACTGTGGGAATAGCTCAGGCCTTTATTGCCCCAACCATGACGCCCTTCACAAAATACTTCTGCACAAAGGGGTACACGCACATGACGGGTATAATGGACACCAGCAAAGTGGCGTAGCGTATGGAGGTGGCCGTCGGGCCCCGCTGGCCGATGTTTATGCCGCTTGCCGCCGCGCTCTCCATGGCCTTCTGAGAGGCCTTGGCTGAGCTCACCAGCTTCATGAGTATGGTGGCCATGGGCATGAGCTTCTGGTCGTTCACAAAGTAGGCCGCGGCGTACCAGTCGTTCCAGGCGCCCACGCCCACATAGAGGCTTATGGTGGCGAGTATGGGCGCCGAGAGGGGGATGACTATACGCACAAGTATTTTCATCTCTCCCGCCCCGTCCAGCTTGGCCGACTCTATGAGGGACTCGGGGATATCCCGGAAAAACGCCATGCACAGGAGCATATTGTATACGCTCAACAGGCTTGGAATGATATACACCGAGAAGGTGTTGAGCAGCCCCAAAGACCTGTAGAGCAGGTAGGTGGGGATGACGCCCCCGCCGAAGTACATGGTTATCATTGCTATAATGGAGTAGACTTTGCGGCCCTTGAGCTCCTTCTTGGTGAGCCCATATGCCGTCATGGCCGTGAAGGAGACGCCTGTCAGCACAGAGACCACCGTCCTTGCCACGCTCACAAAGAAGCTGTTCACCAAAAGGCTGTCGTTCAGTACGGACTTGAAGTTGTCGAGAGTGAAGTCCACGGGCCAAAAGTATATCTGATGGGCGAGGGCCGAGGCCCCGTCTGAGAAGGCGTAGATAAAGCAGTAGTATATAGGGTAGACAGTAAATACCAGGGTAAACAGGCCTATGAACACGGCGAGGAAGTTTACCAGCCTGTCCTCCCTTGTAAGGCGTATATGGCTTGCGGCTTGTTTCATGTTTTCACCAGCATCCTTTCTGTATCAGAACAGCCCAACGTCTTCGTATTTCTTCGAGAGGAAATTGGCAAGCAGCACCAGCAGCACGGATATCACAGACTGGAACATGCCCACCGCCGTGGCGAAGGAGAAGCGCATGGTGCCAAGGCCCATCTCAAGGGTATAGTACTCAATGATATAGGACTCCGACTTTGTGAAGGCGTTTCCAAGAAGCTGGGAAATGCTCAGGTTGCCGGAGACGAGCCCGCCAATGCTCAGAATGAACATGATTATAATGGTGCCCGCTATCTCGGGGATGGTGATGTACCGTATCTGGGCGAAGCGCCCCGCGCCGTCTATCCTTGCCGCCTCATAGAGCTCGCTGTTAATTCCGGAAATTGCCGCGAAGTATATTATTGCGCTCCAGCCCGTGCCCTTCCAAAGCTCAACTATAGTCGCGAGCCCTTTGAACTTTGCCGGGTCTGTCCAAAATGAGATGGGGGAACTGATTATGCCCGCCTCTATCAGCAGGTTATTGAGCAGCCCCCCGTTGCTGAGCACATCCTGCCAAAGGGCCGCCACCACCACGTAGGCCATGAAGTGGGGGAAATAGCTGCAGGTCTGCACGGTCTTCTTGAGCTTTACGCTTGGTATCTCGTTTAATGCCAGGGCCAGCAGTATGGGCATTGGGAACACGATGAACATGCGTAAGAGGCTCAGCTGTATGGTGTTGCGAAAGGCCATCCAGAAGGTGGAGTCCTTTAAAAAGGCCTCGAAGTGCTTGAAGCCCACCCAGGGGTTATTGAAGTACGAGGTGGACAGGGAATAGTCCTGAAAGGCTATGACCAGCCCGGCTATGGGTATGTAGGCGAATATGAGCAGGAAAATCATGCCCGGCAGCACCATCAGCTGATAGGGCAGCTGCCGCTTGAACCGCTGCCACGGGGCGCCGCCCCCGGCGGCTTTTTTTGCCTTAGAATCTCTAAGTTCCAAATTTAGTCCCCCTTCTCTCGGAGTATGAGCTGTATCTATAATATATAAAAAGCATATGTTTTTACAATAAAGAGATTTTGTGTTTTGTGGCGATTTTTTAGTTTTTATTGACAAGGGAACAGAGCTGTGCTAAATTGTAAAATGGAATTTTGTATAAACAGAGCATAATTCTTTGAAGGAAATATAAATATGTTTACCCCTTTGGCCCGGACACTCCGGCAGATGAAGTTCCGAACTAAAATACTCTGCGTAACAGGTATCGTGACGCTTATCCCCATACTCACACTCTTCGGTTTTTTCTATCACCAGATATACGCTCTTCAGGAGCGGGAGATATATAACGCGGGCCTTGCCTTTGAGCAGAACGCCTATAACCTCAATCAGATGATGGACAGCACCATCACGAATACCGTACAGATATGCACTAACAAGGAGGTTTCCAGCTTCTTTTCCTCTCATAAGGAGTCCAGAGATATGCTGCTGCAATACATCACCGAGGTGCGGCCATATCTCACCTACTGTCAGGAGGCCGTCTCGCCGCATGTGAGGGCGCTGAGGCTATATACTAAAAACCAGGCCATATTCTCCAATATGGCGGTGCATAATGTGATAAAGAGCGACGATGACTTCCTTTTTGAACAAGTCTTTGAGGCTATGGGGGACAATACCCTGGCGGTGATGCTCCTGGAAGAGGGGCGGCACTACTATTCTATTGAGTATTCATCGCGGAATACACTCTCTGTGTTCGGCCTTGTGAACGCCCCGACCTCCAGCCGGACAGTGCTGGAATGCGAGCTCTCGTTTACGGATTTTTACCAAGCGCTGAAATACTCCACAAACGGCTTCGAGACCACCGGCTATACTCTTTACCATCAGTCCGGGCAGGTGCTCTTTTCCTCAGACCCGGAGTGGGCCGCAGAGGCTGCGGACAGCATACTCAAGAATGTGCCGGACGGGGAGAGCTTCTCCTATGGGGACGGGAGCCTTTTGATAAATTCCGCGCCAATCAGCTCTATCAACTGCGTGCTGGTGAGCCACAGCGACTTGGGGGCGGTATTTAAGCCCGTGCGGGACTTCCAGATGGTGGTGCTTGCGGCCATACTCATCTGTGTGCTGTTCTGCTGCTTTCTTGCGGCGGTTCTGGTGAACAGCCTTCTGCGGCGTTCGCGGACTATAAACGACGCCATATTGCAGATACAGGAGGGGAACTTCGACATATCAATTCCCGTGGAGGGCACGGACTTTATTGACCAGGTGGCCGCGAACCTCAACAATATGGCCACTAAAATCAAGAATCTCATACATAATAACTTTGAAAGCCAGCTGGAGATAAAGGACCTGCAGATAAGAATGCTCTCCCAGCAGATATCGCCCCATTTTCTCTATAACACATTGGAGTGCCTGCGCATGAGGGCCGTGCTCGAGGACAATACAGAGGCCGCCCAGGCCCTGCTCTCCCTGGGAAGGCTCCTTCGGTACTACGCAAGCTACGCCTCCGAGCGAGGGCTTCTCAGCGCGGAGCTTGAGGTGACCCAGGACTATGTGAACATCATGAGCCTTATGGAGGAGCGGGACTGCATACTGGAAAAGGACGTGCCAGAGGAGCTATTGGGTAAATCCATGCCCAGGTTCATGCTGCAGCCCATTATCGAAAACGCCATAAAGCACGGAGGCCGCCCCCAGGGCTCGGCCATACGCATACGCCTTAGGGTAAGGGAGGAGGGCGGCGTGATGAAATTTGAGATTACAGACAACGGCCTGGGAGTGCCCCCGGAGCGGGCGGTGGAGATACAGCAGAAGCTCCTGACTGCCTCGGTGGACTCGGACGCGTCCATAGGGCTATATAACACCAACGCCCGGATAAAGCTGCTCTACGGCGAGGAGTACGGCCTTTTATTCTCCAGCATCCGCGGCATGGGCACGTCTGTGACCATGTCCATACCCTCAGGCCCAGATGAAAAGGAGGAGACGCTATGACTGACCTGCTGATATGCGAGGACAAATACGTGGTGCTGATGGGCCTTAAAAAGCTTGTGGACAGCCTCGGCCTGCCCATAGGGGAGATATACCCCGCCCAGGACGCCGAGCAGGCCTTCGAGCTCTTTTCCCGGCACCATATAAACCTGGTGATGACTGACATTCAGATGCCCGGGGCGAGCGGCCTAGAGCTTTTGCAGCGTATGCAGAAGCTCCGCGAGGACTTCCAGGCCGTAATTATCAGCGGCTACGACGATTTTGAGTACGCCAAGACAGCCATACATCTCGGCATAGAGGACTACCTTCTAAAGCCCGTAGACCCTGAGGAGCTGCGGGCGGCCCTGTCCCGCTGCATAGAAAAGCTCTCCCGGCACAAGAAGCAGAAGCAGTTCATCTCGGGCATACTCCTTGAGCAGCTGCGCGCCGTCTGGGGCAGGGGGCTGTCCCCTGAGGGGGAGAGCATACTCCTCTCAACGGACAACAGGTTCTTCCAGGCAGCGGCCTTCTCGGCGGCGGTATTTTATCTTGGGGGCAGCGGCGGCACGGAGAAGCTGTACAGGCAGCTCTCGGCGGGTATTCGCAAGAAATACCAGCAGCTCTTAATGCTCCCCACACTGGGGCGCTCCTGCATGGCCATAATCCGGCTGGAGGGGCGGGATGATATCCCGGAGCTCAAAATCTTTCTAAGCCGCAGGCTGGCTCAATATCCCGGGACGTTCTGCGGCATAAGCCCGGCGGTGGACAGCATTTTCAATCTGAAGGACGCGGCAATGCAGGCCGAGGGGGCTCTCTGCCTGCGCTTTACCCAGGGGGAGGACGGCAGCGGCGCGTTTATCTGGGAGCCAATGAACCCTTCGGCCATGATGGCCCAGACCCTCACCATGCAGCTCTGCGACGCCTTGTGCAGTGAGCTCCGCCTGCCGGAGATTTCCGAGGTGGAGCCGGGGGTGGACAAGCTTTTCAACAGCATTTTGGCCCATCCGGCGCTGTATGAGATACTTCCAGCCTGCCTTCGGCGCATAGACTCCTTCATACAGGAGGAGCTTGAGCAGGAGCTGGAATCCCCGCTTATCCGCCTCATGGCCCAGAGCGGCAGCGCTCAAAAGCTGAGGGCCAAGGTGAAGCGGACGCTGCTGAAGCTATGCCAAAGCCGCCTGAAAAGCCGCATGGCAAGCCAGGACGCCATAGCCATGGCCATAGACTATATGGAGAAAAACTACCAAAAGCCCCTGACTCTGACGCTGCTCGCCAATGTGGTGTCCCTGAACTACGCCTATTTCAGCAATATCTTCAAGTCCCGCACCGGCGTGAGCGTGACGGCGTACCTTCAAAATATAAGGCTTCGCCGCGCCAAGGAGCTGCTCATATCCACCGGCGACCGGGTGCGTGAGATAGCCCATAAGGTGGGCTTTTCCGACGAGAGGTACTTTGAGAAGCTCTTCAAAAACAGCGAGGGCATTACTCCCAGCGAATACAGGGAGAGGCTCCGCTCCTTCACAGAGCCCGGCGAGAAGTAAAGCTAAACCCCTGGTTAGCCAGGGGTTTTGATTTTATATATAATTATATATTATCTTTGATATATTTCTTCCAGAGCGCAGAGATGTATGCCCACATCTCTGAAGGTATCTCCTCAAGGAAGGACTCGGTCCGGCTCACGCAGTAGAGCGCGGGAGTGCCAAGCTTAGGCTGGGCCTGCATGTAGCGGAACCACTCCGCGACCGTGGTGCACGAGGCGTTGTCACAGTCCAGCACCTGCCAGCCGGCTATGCGGGAGATACGCGCCCGGGTGCGCATAGTCTCCGTGACGTGCCTGGTGGAGAACCACAGGTCATTGAGCCGCAGCACGTCCGAGGACTCCCGGAAGAGGGGATGGGGGGTCTGGGTCTCGATAAGGGCGTCAGGCTTCACCTTATGGGCGGCGTCCCAGAGAATGTACTGGAACCGGCGCACCATCTCAAGGCCGTGGAGCTCGCCGTAGCCGGGGATATCCGCCTCACGCCCGCAGCTGCCTATCCAGTCCTCCTTGAAGCCGTCCGCGCCTATATCCCTGACAAGACGGGTGATTTGAGAGCGTATCAGCTCCTCATAGGCCGGGTCGGCCACGTTTGCAAAGAGCTTTTTCCCATTGCTGTCAAATATGCACATGCTCTCCGGCAGACCCTCGGTGTGATAGCTTGCAGTCCAGAGGAGCACATGGCGGCCCTTTTCGTGCTGACGCTCTATGAAGCCCTTCATGTCCGGCCACTTCTTCTCGTCCACCTCAAAGGTGCCGTAGTGCTTCTGCCATTTGTCGTCGATGACGATGGTGGAGAGGGGTATGTCCCGCCGCTCAAGCTCCGTTATCCACTTCTCATAGTTCTCCTGAGTGGCCTCGGCGCCATCGGGTATGCCGTCATATCTCGCCTGCACCGTCTGCTCGGCCCAGCCGCAGAACACCGGGGCCCTATGCCATGGGGCGGGCTCGAAGGCGAACCGGGTGGAGAAGCCCCTGTCGTCCAGCCAATCTATATGCTTCTCAAGCACATCCAGCGGCCCGCTCCCGAAGGTGAGTGAGACCGCGGGGGAGGTGTATTCGCCTCCGGCGCTGGTGTAGCCGAGATAGTTCACATAAAATGCCGCGCCGTGCTTTCGCGCGCCTGAATACTCAAAGCTTGCAAAGCGGTACTTCCCGGGCTCTGTCCCCAGCCCCACGCCCATGGAGCTCTGCCCGTCGTAAAAGCAGAAGCACAGCGGCGAGGGGGAGAAGCCCCCCTGGGAGCGCTCCGGCAGGAAGACATCCTTCGCGCCGAACTCGGGCCAAAGCCCGGTGGTGCCGTACTGAGCGTTGCGGCACTCCTCCACGTTCCCGAGATTCACATCAGGGTTAAAGTAAAACTCCGCGTCTATCCGCGCGTTGTACATAAAACCTTGGCTGTCCCCCGGGTCATAGACCCCCGGTATGCCGCTGGAAAAGAAGAAGCACCTGCCCAGCCGCCCCTCACCCTTCACCATGTGGAAAAACTCCGCCCGCCGCCGCTCAAACCGCCACACAAAGCGGTGCTCTCGCCAAATGGAGCTCTTTGCCCCAAAGACGGCCTCCAGAGTATCCCCTCTGCTATCCAGCCGCTCCACGGCAATATCCCACAGCCTCTCTTTCTCCGAAAGCGTGTCAAAAGCCGCCGCCGCAGGGAACTCCCCGAAGCACACTCCGTCAAGGGTGAACCTGAAAAAGGGCGCCTCCCCAGTCACCAGCCGCGCGCCATACCGCCCGCCGCGCAGAACATATCCGTCCGCAACCTTCTGCCATTCCATCTTTACCGCTCCTTCCGGGTTTGGTTTTGGTTAATTGTAGCAGGCCGGGGCGGGGGTGACAAGGGGGATTGGGGAAGTGGCAAAGGATTTTGAGTTATTCTGTAATTTGTCTACCATGTTGCTGCGGCGAAGCTATTTGAGCTGGGTGGACAGAGGCTCGCTGGGGGTTTACTGAGGTTATCCGTGAAATGGAAGCGGCGGGAGAAGCCGGGCGCGATACGAATAGAAAACGCCCTGCCGGTTATCATGAACGAGCGCAAGCAGACAGGACGGAAAGCGGATTGGGGAGAAGCAAGAGCTGCCCGCCGAAGAGGCTATCAAGGCCGCGCCGGATGAACAGGCAGTTCATTTGTTGATTGAGAGGATAAGAAAAATGAAGACGGCTTCCATGCGAAAAGTACGCTGGAAGCCGTTTTGGGAAAAAGTGGTTGCGGGGGCAGGATTTGAACCTGCGACCTTCGGGTTATGAGTTCAAGTCAATCCGTTTCACATCGTTTGTCAAAGTACCGAAATCCCTTGAAAACACTGGGGTTTTGGCACTTTGACGTTTTATATCGTATTGCCCGATTTTGCGGATTTTTGCAACGGAGTTGAATTTTTGTTGAACTCAAAATCGGCTTGCGTTACACTTAAAACCATGTAATACTAAAGTGTATAATGCTTCTCATTCTTTCATTACGTGCTCCGCCACCACCCGGAACACAAACCCCACACCCCCCTTCATCCGCTTCACGCTCAGCCTCCACCCATGCAGTTCCGCTATCTCCTTTGTAAGCGCCAATCCAATCCCGGTATTCCCGGTCTTTCCCGTATAAAAGCGGTCAAAAATATGACGTAAGTCTTCATCAGAAAGCCCGTCCCCATCGTTCCACACCGTCAGCTCCTTGCGGTCATACAGCAGGGCTATCTGACTGTCGGCATACTTGATGGCGTTGGTGAGCACGTTGTTCAGCGCCCGCTCCAGCTGGGCCGGGTCGGCGGTGACGGTGCCCGGCTCCATGTACCGCTCAATATGCAGGTGTCGCTTGCGCACAGCCCCCTCCAGGGGCATCAGGCAGTCTTCCACCAGGGCGGGGAGGTCTACCGGCTCCAGGTTCAGCTTTACCGTGCCGCTCTCCAGCCGGGCGCTGGTGAGGATATCCTCAATGAGCGCGGTCATCTTCTCCGTCTCGCCCAGGATGACCTTCGCGGCCCGCTTGCTGTCCTCCATCACCCCGGTGAGCAGGCCCTCGGCAAAGCCCTGGATGGACGTCAGGGGCGTTTTCAGCTCGTGGGAGGTGTTCTCAAAGAATTTCTTTTGGGCCTCTTGGCTCTGCTCTATCTGCCGCCCGGTAATGTACCCAAGCCCGCTTGCCCCAAGCCCTGTGACAAGTATCACCACCAGCACAGCTATGTTGATGCTCCGTATCAGAGCCATCTCCCCGGTCACGTCCACATAGACCACAGTGACCTCGTAGTATCCGTCTTCTTCCTCAGACGGAATCATCTTTAGGTAGTATACTCTGTTGCCCACACCAGCGCGTACCAGCTCTCGGGTGGTACGGTTTTCGCCGCACCAGCGGGCCAGCTCAATTTCCTGCTGCTCCTGCTCGGGGGTCTGTACAAACTTCTGGTCAAGCTGATAGTCCCAGTCCAAAAACAGCAGGCCGGACATATAGAGGGTCAATGGGGGTAGCTCTTCGCTTTCAGTGAGAATATAGTCGATAGAATCCAGAGAGTTCTGGCGTATCTGCCTGTCCATCTGCCAATTGAATATCCCCAGCACCAGTCCGAAGGCCGTGATAAACACGAAGCCCACGCCCAGAGCTAACCTGCATCTAAGTCTTTTCATCGCGCGCCTCCAATCGGTAGCCATAGCCCCAAACCGCCGTGATTGCAACGGCGCTCCCGGCCTCCCGGAGCTTTCGGCGTATGCGCCGGACGGTCTCGTCAGTCACCCGGGTCTCCACATCGGCGTCAATACCCCATACCTCGCTGAGAAGCACATCTCTGGACACAGCCTCAGAAATATGCCCCATCAGACAGCGCATAAAGGCAAGCTCCGTGGCGGTGAGACCAACATCTTTTCCCCCGCAGAGCAGCCGGTGCTCCCCCACGCTCAACACTAAATCTTCAAAGATGATATCCCCCTGTGCTCCCGGGCTGCTCATCTCCGAGCGGCGCAAGAGGGCCTTTACCCGCATGACAAGCAGGGAGGGTGAGAATGGTTTTGTCAGGTAGTCGTCCCCGCCCAGGGTAAAACCCATCATCTGATCCATCTCGCTCTCCTTTGCGGTGAGTATCACAATGGGCACGTTAGAAATCTCCCGAAGCTGACGGCAGAGGGTCATGCCGTCGGTGCCGGGCATCATCACGTCTAAGATGACCAGGTCGCTGGGCTTATGGGCAAAGGCTTCTTTCAGCGCGTCGCCGGTGGCGAAGGTCTCCACGGCGAATCCGGCGTTCCCAAGAAAGGCCTCTAAAACGCTGAGTATGTTCTCGTCATCATCGGCGGCGTAAATGAGTTTTTGCATGGTTATACCTCCTGTTCTCAGGTTATAGTATAGCTGGTTTCACCGCAGAAGACAAGCTCCCATACAAAGGGCCCGCCGGTTAGAGCGGGCCCAATCGTTAGCTTGTCAGGCAAGAGTCAGTTCTTCCAGCTTGAGGAAAGCCTCGTCCAGCTTATCTTCCAGAGCGTTCAACTGCTCCTCAAGGGCATTATCCTCCAGAGCCTGCACATACTCCTTGTAAATCTTTGCGACTTCCTCTGCCGCGTCCTTTACTTCCTGGCGGTCGTCTGACTTCACAAGACTATTCACATAGGCTTTCATCTCCAGCTCGGTGATTTTCGCGCCCAGCTGGTTCATCTCGGGGGTAGGGGCCCAGTCCTCGGCCTCCGGCTCTGTCTCCATCCAGAGGGCGTCCAGCCTCTCATAGGCGGCGGCAAGCTCCTGCTTTTCCTCCTCAGAGAGTTCCAGCTGGGCGACCATGTCCTGGTAGGAGATCTCTTCCGCGACGTACTCCTCCATGGGGCAGGCTTTCTCCTCCAGCTCCATCAGCCGGGCTTCCAGAGGGGCCATCTGGCAGAAGAGGTCATCCGCCACGGCGTTGCTGCCCGGCTCCACGCCGTCCAGCTGAGCCGCCATTTCCTCCAGCTTCTGGCACAGCTCCAGATACTCCTTCTTCTCGTCCTCGCTGAGGTTGGGCATACCTGAAACATACTCCTCCAAGCTGACCTCCTCGGCTTGAGCATCCAGAATGAGCTCCGGCTGGGCGTCCTCTATGGGGTACTCCTCGTCTCGGTACTCCAGGGTCTGCAGGGGGTAGTCCTCCGCCGGGGCCGTGTCCTCCGCCGCCATAGCCGCTACAGGCAAGGTCAGGGCCGCCGCAAGGGTCAGAGAGGTCACTGTGGCCTTCCAGTTCAGTTTTTTCATATTCTTTCGCTCCTTTGATGGTGTATTTGCCGGTTTGCTTCGGCATGGTCTCATTATAGAGCATATCGGGGGAAAAATCCCCGCAAGCCTGTCAAGAATTTGTCACAAAAGTGTCACAGGCATTTCGTCCTCGTCATACTCCCCAGCCACAGCCATCCCAATCCTCTCGGATACCTTCCGAAGCTTACGCAACTCCGTCTCAACGGTAGCCGCCTCCATCAACCCAGTCGCCGCCGCCATCTGTGCAAGTACGTCCAAGTCCTCGCGTATCACTCGTAACTAGCCATGCCGTAGTAGTCAGCAGGCGGAGCCTCCCTCGGCGTAATCTTGTGTAACAACATTCTCATGTACTCTGACTTGCTGACCTTGCATCTACAGGCGTTCCTCTCTAACAGTTTGAAATCTCTCTGAGAGAGCCGTATGTCAAACTTACGCTTATCTGTCAACCAAATCCCTCCTTCAGCGCGTCAGCGCTCTAAAAATATGGGGTTATAGGGTTCACCCTATCCAGTTTGCGTTTGCCGCACATTTGTCCTTACAAATGTGTGTACAAATGCGATGCTGGCTCATACAGAAAACGTCCTTTGACCGTTTTCTGTACTTGCGTCCCTTGCGGGGCCGCTTTTATACCCGGCAAGCCGGGTGTGTGTCAGGTGTGTCAGCTCAAAATATAGGTCTCTACGCGAGAACAAATATTTTTACCCATATATTTCGTTGACACACCTGACACACCATTTATTTACAATCTAATCCTATCATCAATTTTGAGCTGAACGCCGCACATCATAGCCGTTGCGTTTACTGACCTCCCGGCCCCTTTAGGCCGCTTTCTCCTGATTTGCGCATACCCCTCCATGCCTTGCTTGAAGGTCGGGTAGCCGTCCGCAAACTGTCCGTTGCGCTGGCACCAGTCACGGTATTCCCGGTAAGCGTCCTCTGTACGGACTTCACCATCGGGGTCAAACTCAAGCATTTCTTCAACAAATCGTGTCAATTTATCGCTGTCATGCTGGTACTTTTCAGTGGCGCTCTTCACTGATTCCGGCGGCTCAAACCCTGTTTCCTGCATAAGCCAAAGCCCCTCTAAGCACCAGTTCAGCACCCCGGGCAGCTCTTTTTCAAGGCGTTTTTTGAGAGTTTTATCCTGTTCCTCTGGCTCAAAATGCCTGTTAAAGGGGAGGACTTTCACCCGCCCGGAACTGAAAATCGTCACGTCGTTAGCCTTTGGCAAGTGGTTTGTGTTGATGAAAAGTTTGAATTGGGGCTTGAACTCGAAACTGTTTTCGTTAAGGAAGCGGGCGCTCATGGTGTCGTTGCCGGTCAAGGTTTTCACCAAAGCAGCGCTCAAAACCATCTGCTTGTCTGGCTCGGAAATGTTCACTGCCCTGGCTCCCGCCAGCTTCGCGATGTCCTCAGAGGGGCCGGAGCTGTTATAGTTCTGCCGCAGGGCGATGGTCTCAGGCCGAGCGGCCTTGCCGTAGCCGCCCAGCATTTTCATGTATGTTTCCATAATTGTGCCCTTGCCGTTGCGGGTGGTGGGGCCGTAGAGAAGGAAGAAACATTCCTCACTGGTGTCCCCGGTGAGACCATAGCCCAGGCTCTTTTGCAAGTAGCAGGCAAGGTCTATGTCGCCTTGCATAACATCCTGGATAGTGCGCCCCCACAACTCTGAGCGGGCCTCCGGGTCATATTTTACGTCGGAGATGGTTGCAAGCATATCGGCGGGATTGTGTTCATGGAACGCCCTTGTCTGCAAATCCAGCGTACCGTTTTTGCAGTTGAACAAGTAAGGTCTACTATCAAAGTCGCTTAGCTTTGCCGGGTAAACGCTTGCGGCATCCTTCAAAATTGTCTCACGATTGCGCCGTATCTGCCAGCGCTCCACAAACTGCCGGTACTGGTCGCGCTCACGCCCATCGGGTAGGGAGAGTGCGTAAATCACCAGTTCGTCCGCTAATCTCTTGCACAGTTCCATGGCCCGGAGATTGCCTATATCCGGCTCCCAGAGCTTGCCAGAATAGGTATACCAGAGTTTGCGTTCCGGCACATAACGGGCAATCTGGCGGTAGAAATCAGCGAACAGGTTGCCGTTGCCGATATCCGTGCAGGCGTAGCGGGGATTGCACTCGGGCGCAAGTTTTTCTAAAACCGACATTTTGTCGTTCATAGGCGCACCTCTTGACTTCTCCTGCCGCCCATGATACAATACGCTTGTGAATGTAGTTTTTGCCCTTTTCCAGCGTTGCCGCGCGAGGAGAGGGCCTTTCTTTTTGCGTACATCATGCAGCACCCCCATTCCGGCTTATCTCCTCCAGCTTTTCCTCTAGTTGGGGGACATTCACCATGAATTTCACCCCGGAGTACACTCCCGGCAGCTTGCCCTGCTTTTGCCAGAGCCGCAGCTGGTATTCGCTCAGAAGCCCCAGCTTGGCAGTCTGACGGATGGTCAAAAAGCGTTTCACCATTAAACCACCTCTCTTTCCAGTTTCCTGATTGCCGCCAGCATAGCGGCCTCCTTGTCCGAGGTAAGAGGGAACCGCAACCACCGGGTCAGGGTGGGTTCAGAGATTCCCAGCTCCGCCGCGACCCTCCAGAGTGGGACATTGGCGGCGCGTGCGGCCCTGCGTACAGTTTCGTTTGCTTTCATTGCACATCTTCCTTTCGCTTTGAATTTTCTACTTGACATCTCAGCAGACATCGTGTAGAATAACTATAATGAACTTATCATCACAATTTCATTATAGAGAACAAAGAGAGAGATGTCAAGCAGGTTCATGATGTTCTTTTTGATGATGATTTGAAGATTTAGTTCACGATTATATGTAGAAAGGATGAGCGAATGAAACAAGATTCTTACGCCCGATTGCTGGCCCAACGACTGAGCAGTCTGACAAAAGAGAGTGGAAAACCTATCAAGGAGTTGGCAAAGGAGATAGACATCTCCGTGGGAGCTCTGTCCAACTACCAGAACGGCAAGGCGGAGCCGGGATTGACAGCCCTATGCGCCATCGCGGACTACTTTGAAGTCCCGGTGGACTGGCTGGTAGGGCGGTCTCAGGTTAGGGACCCGAAAGCGACAGAAGCTGAGGTGTGCGAGTATTTGAGGCTTTCCGAGGACAATGTGGCCTTTTGGGAGGAGTACACTTCCGGGGGCTATGAGGAGGAACACCGTGTCCAGGGGGGCGAGTTTGCAAACTGGCTGATGGAGCAAAGGGAGTTTCGCAGGATGATGAACGCCATAGCCGTTGCGTTCCTGATTGCGGCAAGCGACGCTGACCGGGGGTCAGAGCAGTATGTTCAGGACTACTGGAAGAAGTTTATCCATAATCTGCAAGACCCCAAATATGTGGCTATGAGTTCGCTTTTGCACCTGCTGGATGACAGGGTGGAGGACTTTCTCAAGAGGAGGCGGTTGAATGGCTAATATCCAGGAGCGCCGGGACAAGTCCGGCAAATTGATAAGCTACTCTATTCGCGTCCACCGGGGGCGTGGGGCGGATGGTAAGCAGTTAAAGCCATATACCGCTACCTTTGAGGTCAAGCCTACCTGGACAGAAAAGAGCGCAAGGAAAAAGGCCGAGGCTTTCGCCGCGACCTTTGAGAAGGAGTGCAGGGAGGGGATAACCAGCGATAGCCGCCAGACTTTCCGGGACTACTGCGAGTATGTGTTGGAACTGAAGGAGGCCAGAGGTACAAAGCATAGTACCGTAGTGCGCTATAGGCAGCTTGCAGAGAGAATATACCCTGCCATTGGGCATATCAAGCTGAAAGACCTGTGCGCTGACCACCTAAATAGCTTATATATCGCTCTGGGCAAAGAGGGGGCGGGTAAGGGAAGCGCAACGGCGGCACAGGCTGTAGCGGACGCGCTGGGGGTCAAGCTGGACAAGGCGTTCAAGATTCAAGCGAATACCCGCAGCTTGTCCCCCAAGACCGTGGTAGAACACCACCGGCTTATCTCCACGGTGCTGGACCAGGCCGAGAAGGAGGGACTTGTACCTTTCAACGTGGCGGGCAAGGCCACTTTGCCAAAGGTGGAGAAGAAAGAGGTCAACTACTTCCAGCCGGAGCAGGTGACGGCCATCCGTGAGGCCCTGGAGACAGAACCAATCAAGTGGAAGACCGTCACCCACCTGCTACTGATAACCGGGGCCAGGAGAGGCGAGATTCTGGGCCTAAAGTGGGATAAGGTGGACTTCGAGGCAGGACGTATACATATCTGCAATTCCGTGTTATACTCTGCCGACATCGGTATCTATGAGAGCACCCCAAAGACGGCAACCTCTAACCGATATGTAAGCCTGCCCCATGAGACGATGGAGTTACTGAGGGAGTACCGCATATGGCAGAACACGGAGCGCCTGCGGCTGGGAGCATATTATGAGAACCGAGACTTCGTGTTCGCCCAGGACAACGGCGGGCCCATGCACCCGGACAGCGTGACTGATTGGCTGTCAAAGTTCAGCAAGCGCCACGGCCTGCCCCACATCAACCCCCACGCCTTTCGGCACACGATGGCCTCTATGTTATACTTCAATGGAGTGGACAGCGTGAGTATCAGTAAGAGGCTAGGCCACGCCCAGGTCAGTACCACCGCCAACATTTACGCTCATGTGATGGAGGAGGCAGACGAGAGGAACGCCGACATCTTGGCAGAGGTGTTCTTGAAAAAGGCATAACGAGCCGGGGGTTATCTGTTGAACTCAGAGTTGAACTTGCTACTGCAAAAGGCCGAGTTGAATTATTGTTGAATTTTGGGGCCTGGGGAGGCCCTTAAAAATGTTGCGAATGAATAGCAAAAATCCCCAGAAACCTTGTGATTTCTAGGGATTTAATGTGGTTGCGGGGGTAGGATTTGAACCTACGACCTTCGGGTTATGAGCCCGACGAGCTACCGAGCTGCTCCACCCCGCGATATCAGCCGCCTCACTGGACAGCTTAATCATTATACTACACCCGTTCTGAAATTGCAACCCCTTTTTCAAAAAATTATAAAATTTTTTTGCGGGAGCAAAGTTTTTGCAAATGGGCTTTCCAATATCAGGGATATGTGGTATAATAAACTGGTATTGTACGAGCTTCAAAGGAGTGGGTCTTATGTGGGAAGAGCTGGGAATCAGTGCCGGCACGGCGCTGGTGATACTTATCGCGCTGTATTTTGTTGTGAAATGGGCCGTAAAGAACGGCTTTGAGGAGGCGTACAAGGAGACCTTCAGAAGAGATTTTAAAAAGTATTACGGCTCGCCTGACGATACCAATGACAACCAGGAGGATGAAAAAGCATGACGGAAGAATATACGCTGCCGCTGTCCAAAATAATAGAGCATGAGGAGCTTGAACCCCTGTATCTGCCCAGGGACCCGGATAATATCATCGTGCGCTCCCGGGACGTGATACGCCCGGGGCTTGAGCTCAACGGCTTTTATGAGTATTTTGACACCAACCGCGTGGCTATAATGGGCCGGGCTGAGATGGGCCTTCTGAACCGCTTCGGCGAGGAACAGCGCACGGAGGTCATCGAGCGCTACTTTGCCCTGCACCCAGTGGCGGTGATACTGGCCCGGAGCATTCACCCCTGGGACGCCATGCTCGAGGCCGCGGAGCGCTATGAGATACCCTTACTGCTCTCCCGGGACACCACCTCCGGGGCCGTGGCCAGTTTAGTCGCCTATCTCAACGTAGAGCTGGCCCCCCGCATTACCAGGCACGGCGTGCTTATGGAGGTCTACGGCGAGGGAATACTTCTGGTAGGGGACAGCGGCGTGGGCAAGTCCGAGGCGGCGATAGAGCTTATAAAGCGCGGCCACCGGCTCATTGCCGATGACGCCGTGGAGATACGCCGGGTGTCGGCCATCTCCCTGGTGGGCTCGGCGCCCGACAATATCCGCCACTTCATCGAGCTTCGGGGCATAGGCGTGATAAACGCCCAGCGTATCTTCGGCACCGGCGCTGTGAAGCCCAGCCAGAAAATAGAGCTCTGTATAAAGATGGAGCCCTGGGACGCCACTAAGGCCTACGACCGCATGGGCATAGAGAACGAGTTTGCCGAGATTTTGGGCATTCGGGTGCCGGTAATCACCATCCCCGTGAAGCCCGGGCGCAACCTGGCCGTGATAATCGAGGTCGCCGCCATGAATAACCGCCAGAAGGAGATGGGCTATAACGCCGCCCAGGAGCTCCTTGCCAATATGGGCATGGACTTCGACGAGCTCCAGCCCAAGGACGTGAAGATGGACTTGGATATATGAGCCCCGCGGCGCATATATTTACCGATACTATTATATAGAAGGGGGCCCGGTATGGACGCTTTGAAATTTAAGGAGCTTGACAGGTTCTTGACCGAACTGGATTGCGAGGTCGTTCATGACGAACCGCTGAGCAAGCACACGAATTTTATGATAGGCGGCCCCGCCCGCAGGTTTGTTACCGTGTATAATTATGAGCCGCTCTCCGGCGTTATTCGGGAGCTTTCCCGGCTCGAACTGCCGTACCTGGTGCTGGGCAGGGGCTCGAATCTTTTGATAGGGGATAAGGGCTTTCCCGGAGTGGCCGTTATGCTGGAGGGAGTGTATAACTCGGCGGCCTCGAACAGATTGGAAAATGGCGACAGTATCATAAGCTCCGGGGCAGGTGTGAGCCTTAACGCCGCCTGTGCCTACGCCAAGGACGAGGGCCTCACCGGCCTTGAGTTCGCCTGGGGCATACCCGGCTCTGTGGGCGGCGCGGTGTACATGAACGCCGGGGCCTACGGCGGGGAGATGAAGGACATTATAAAGCGGGTCTGGTACATGGACACCGAGGGCAGGCTTTTGGACTGCTCCGGTGAAGACTTGGGCTTCGGCTACCGCCACAGCGCCTTCATGGACGGCGGCAAAATAATCACCCGCGCGGAGTTCAAGCTGTCTCCCGGCGACAAAGTGGAGATAAAAGCCAAGATGGATGAACTCATGGCACGGAGGCTTGAGAAACAGCCCTACGATATGCTCAGCGCCGGCAGCACCTTCAAGCGCCCAAAGACCGGCTACGCCGCCGCGCTCATAGAGCAGTGCGGGCTCAAGGGACGCAGGGTCGGCGGGGCGCAGGTCAGCGAGAAGCACGCGGGCTTTATTGTGAACACCGGAGGGGCCACATGCAGGGATGTGCTGGAGCTGATGGATATAGTCAGGGAGACTGTGCTCAAGGAGACCGGCATTGAGCTCGAGCCCGAGGTGCGGGTCATAGGGGAGAACTGAGGCCCGCAGAGAATAGGGAAGGGGATGTGTAAAGTGGAATTTGTTGTACTCACCGGGCTCTCCGGCGCGGGCAAGACCCAGGCCATGCACTCCATGGAGGACATCGGCTTTTTCTGCGTGGACAATCTGCCCCCGGCGCTGATACCCGTGTTCTATGATTTATGCGCCAAGTCTGAAAGCGCCATGGGCCGGGTGGCGGTGGTTTCCGACACCCGGGGCGGGGAGCTTTTTAAATCCTTCTTCACGGCCATGGAGGCTTTAAAGATGGACGGCAAGCCCTACAAAATACTCTTTCTGGACGCCTCGGACGACGTGCTGGTGCGCCGCTTTAAGGAGACCAGGCGCAAGCACCCCCTCTCCGATGACCTGGCCGGCTCCCTTGAGCAGGCGGTGAGATTGGAGCGGGACATGCTGGGGCCTGTGCGGGAGAGCTCGGATTTTGTGATAGACACCACCAGGCTGTCCCCCGCCCAGTTAAAGGTCAGGATAGCCGGGCAGTTCCTCACAAGCTCCAGCGACTCCATGTCCGTGCACTGCATAAGCTTTGGCTTCAAGCACGGCATACCCATGGAGGCGGATTTGGTGATGGACGTGAGGTGCCTCCCAAACCCCTTCTACGACCCGGAGCTGCGCCCCAAGACCGGACTTGACCCGGACGTGCGGGACTATGTGATGGAGAACGACGAGACCAGGGGCTTTGTCGCTAAGTTCACGGCCCTTCTGGACTATCTTCTGCCCCTCTACGGTAAGGAGGGCAAGAGCCAGCTTGTAGTCGCCGTGGGCTGTACCGGCGGGCACCACCGCTCGGTGGCCCTGGCGCAGTACACATGTGATTATCTTGGGGGCAAGGGCGTCCGGGCCAGCGTGACCCATAGGGATATGCTCAAGCACTGATTACATTTTGCCAGGTTTTGGGTTTTGAAATATGTCATTTACATCAGATATAAAATCGGAATTATGTAAAATAGAGTGGAAGAAGCCATGCTGCCTGCACGCCGAGTGCTACGGAGCATGGCTGTTCTCCAAGTGCTTCACATTAAAGGAGGCGGGGTATACCACGGAGAACGCCCCGGTAGCCAGGCGAATGCTGGAGCTGGCCGCGGCAGGGGCGGGGGCCTCGGCCCAGATGACCTATGCGGTCAGCCGCCGCAGGCAGCCGGCCTATAAGGTGAGCCTCCCTGAGGAGCAGGAGCGCCTGAGGCTTGTGAACCAGTTCGGGCACAGCGGCCTTGAGCCCAGCCTTCGCATTAACCGCGGGGTGCTTGAGGACAGCTGCTGCCAGGTAGCCTTTCTCCGGGGGGTATTTCTGGTGTGCGGCAACGCCACGGACCCCAATAAGGGGTACCACCTTGAGTTTGCCGCACCCTATAAGAACCTGGCAAACGACCTGTATACGCTGCTGGGGGAGGCCGAGGCCTTTGAGATAAACCCCAGCCTGGTGCGCCGCCCCGGGGGATATGGGGTATACCTGAAGGACAGCGGGCAGATAGAGAACCTGCTGACTTTTTTGGGCGCGACCGGGGCCTCTATGGACCTTATGCAGGTGAAGATGTATAAAGAGGTAAAGAATAATATCAACCGCAAGACCAACTTTGAGACGGCGAATATGGACAAGACCTACTCCGCCGCGGCCAGGCAGATAGCGGCAATAGCGGCTATAAGCGACACTGTGGGGCTTGGCTCCCTGCCCGAGAACCTTCGGGAGCTGGCGGAGCTCAGGCTGGGCGAGCCTGAGCTCACCCTCCGTCAGCTGGGGGAGCGGCTGGGCGTCAGCAGGAGCGGGGTGAACCATAGGCTCCAAAAGCTTCTGGAGATGGGGGAGAAGATAATAGAGGAGAAGGGCATAGACGGAGTTATGTAATGGCATTTAAGATTATGTTAATTTGAGCGCTGAGGGGAGTGGCAGAGGAAAATGGCTTTTGCACATCTGCACGTGCATACGGAGTACAGCCTGCTGGACGGAGCATGCAGGATAGAGCGCCTTCTGGACCGGGCCAGTGAGCTGGGCCAGGACATGGTGGCTATAACAGACCACGGCAATATGTACGGCGTGGTGGACTTCTATAAGGCGGCGAAGAAGCGGGGGATAAAGCCCATAATCGGCTGCGAGGTCTATGTGGCCAAGCGCACCCGCTTTGATAAGGTCAGCGAGTTCGACCGGGAGAACCGCCATCTTGTGCTGCTGTGCGAGAACCAGACCGGATACCGAAACCTTATCGCCATGGTCTCCAAGGCCTGGATAGAGGGCTTCTACAACAGGCCGCGCATTGACTTTGACCTGATGCGCGAGCACAGCGAGGGGCTTATCGCCCTCTCGGCCTGTGTGTCCGGGGAGATACCCCGGGCCATTCTCCGGGGGGACTATGAGGAGGCAAAGGAGGCCGCGCTGCGCTACAGGGAGATTTTCGGGCCTGAGAATTTCTTTCTGGAGCTTCAGGACCACGGGCTGAACGATGAGCATTATGTCAACCCAAGCATTATAAAATTATCACAGGAGACGGGCATACCCCTCGTGGTTACAAACGACTGCCACTATATCGCCCCCGAGGACCAGGAAATGCACCGGGTGCTCATGTGCATACAGACCGGCCGCACCATCCAGGAGGAGGGGGGGCTGGACTTCGGCTCCGGGGAGCTGTATGTTAAGACCGAGGAGGAAATGCGCGCCCTCTTCCCGGAGCACCCTGAGGCCGCGGACAACACGGTGAGGATAGCTGAGCGCTGTAATGTGGAGTTCGAGTTCGGCAAGACGAAGCTGCCCCATTTCGACACCCCCGACGGCTCCCCCAACCAGGAGTTCTTTGAGCGTATCTGCCGGGAGGGGCTCAGAAACAGGTACGGCGACGACCCGGGCAAAGAGCTTGAGGACCGGCTGGAATATGAGATAAGGACCATAACTCAGATGGGCTATGTGAACTATTATCTCATAGTCTGGGACTTTATACGTTACGCCAGGAGCATAGGCATACCCGTGGGCCCGGGGCGTGGCTCCGGCGCGGGGAGCATAGCCGCCTACAGCATAGGCATAACCAATATCGACCCGATACGCTACAGCCTCATCTTCGAGCGCTTTCTCAACCCCGAGCGGGTGAGTATGCCGGACTTTGACATAGACTTCAGCGACGAGCGCCGGGGTGAGATAATCGAGTATGTTCTGGAAAAGTACGGCGCGGACCATGTGGCGCAGATAGTCACCTTCGGCACAATGGCCGCGCGCTCGGCCATAAGGGACGTGGGCCGGGCCATGGCTATCCCCTACAACAAGGTGGACCAGGTGGCAAAGCTCGTGCCCTCGGATTTGGGCATTACCCTTGAGAAGGCCCTGAAGTCCTCCAAGGATTTCAGGGATAAATGCGAGTCCGACGCCCAGGTGCAGGCCCTGGTGAGCATGGCAATGAAGGTGGAGGGTATGCCCAGGAACACCGCCACTCACGCGGCGGGGGTGCTCATTACCGACAGGCCGGTGATGGAGTACGTGCCCCTGGCGAGGAACGACAACGTTATAGTTACCCAGTTCACCATGACTACCGTGGAGGAGCTGGGGCTCTTGAAGATGGACTTTCTGGGCCTTCGGAACCTGTCTGTTATTGACAATGCAGAGAAGCTGATACGAAAGTCTGAGCCCGGCTTCTCCATTGAAAATGTGCCTCCGGACGACAGGGAGACCTTCAAAATGCTGGAGGACGGCCATACGGTGGGGGTGTTCCAGCTGGAGTCGGCGGGGATGACCCGGCTGGTGGTGCAGTCCCAGGCCAGGGGGATAGAGGACCTGATAGCTATAATCTCCCTGTACCGGCCGGGGCCGATGCAGTTTATACCCATGTACATTGAAAACACCCGGGACCCGTCAAGGGTCAAGTACCAGCACCCACTTTTAAAGCCAATACTTGACGTGACTTTCGGCTGCATAATCTATCAGGAGCAGGTCATGCAGATATTCCGGGACCTGGCCGGGTACTCTCTCGGAAGGGCCGATATTGTGCGCAGGGCCATGTCAAAAAAGAAGCACGACGTCCTTGAGAAGGAGCGGCAGATATTCATCCACGGCCAGCGCCGTGAGGACGGCAGCTGGGAGGTAGAGGGCTGCCTCAACCGGGGAGTGGACGCGGCCACGGCGGAGGCCCTTTTCCGGGAGATACAGGACTTCGCGTCCTATGCCTTTAATAAGGCCCATGCCGCGGCATATGCCCTGGTGGCATACCAGACAGCCTATCTCAAGTGCCATTACCCCAGGGAGTATATGGCGGCCCTGCTCTCAAGCGTGCTGGGGAGCACCGGCAAGGTGGCCGAGTATATGGAGGAGTGCAAGCGGCTGGGGCTCTCGGTGCTGCCGCCCCATGTGAACTACAGCGGCGTGGGCTTCACCGCGGACGGGCAGAGCCTGCGCTTCGGGCTGGCGGCTGTGAAGAACCTGGGGCGCTCGGTGATAATCAGGATGGAGGGGGAGCGGGAGAATAACGGTAAGTTCACCTCATTCAGGGACTTCTGCAAGCGCATGAGCGGCAAGGACATAAACAGGCGGGCCATAGAGAGCCTGATAAAATGCGGGGCCCTGGACGGCCTTGGGAACAACCGCCGGGAAATGCTCATGGGCCTTGATAGCATTATGAATGAGCTGGACGGCGCCCGCCGCAGGAACATCGAGGGGCAGGTGGGCTTCTTTGACTCGCCCCAGCTCATGGGGGAGGAGCGCGAGGAGCCCCTGCCGAAGGCCGAGGATTTCCCCCAGATGGAGAAGCTGGCGGGGGAGAAGGAGGTCACGGGCATGTACCTCAGCGGACACCCCATGTCCGCATACTCAGAGCTGTATGCCGGGGGCAGGTACGCGAAGAGCAGCGACATACTTCTCAGCGCCCAGGGGGAGGCCGGGGGGATGGTCTATACCGACGGGCAGAGGGTGGCTGTGCTGGGGATAGTCACGTCGCTGCGGCGAAAGGACACCCGCTCGGGGACGACAATGGCCTTTATCACCCTTGAGGACATGTCCGGCGCTGTAAACGGCCTGATTTTCCCGAGCGTTCTTGAGCAGTACGGAAACCTTCTGTATGAGGGCGCGGTAGTGGAGGCCCAGGGCCGGCTGAGCTTCCAGGAGGACAGGGAACCGGAGGTCTTGTGCGACAAGGTCCTGGCGCCGCCGAAGCCCGGGCAGAAGGGGGCAGGGGCAAAGAAGTCCTCGCGCCCGGGGCTGTACCTGAGGGTGGACTCACAGGATGACAAAAGGCTAAAAAAGGCCATGCAGTATATCGACATATTTGAGGGCGGGCATAACGACGTGTTCATCCTCTTTAGGGACACCGGAAAGCTTACAAAGGCCCCGGCAAGGTACAGGGTGGACATCAGCCGTCAGCTTATGACGGCCCTCGGGCGCCTGCTCGGGGAGGATAACGCCCGGTATGTTGCGGGGGATTAGGGGAGAGGCCGAAAATATTGCTAAAACGCAAATATGGGCCGTGAAAATATCAACCAACCTCTTGATAATTCCGGCAGATTTGGTATAATTAAAGGGTAAAACTGTTAATGACCGGGCGGCTCCAAGCCCCCGGGTAAACTTGGAGGGAACAAAAATATGGGAGCAAAAACAATAGCAGTACTCACCAGCGGCGGCGACGCCCCGGGCATGAACGCGGCTGTCAGGGCTGTGGTGCGCAGCGCCATCTCCTTTGGCATGAACGTCTACGGGGTAATGCGCGGCTATAACGGCCTTCTGAACGGCGACATTAAGGAGATGAACATGCGCAGCGTCTCCGACATCATGCAGCATGGCGGCACGGCCCTGTTCACCGCCCGCAGCCCCGAGTTCAACACTCAGGAGGGCGTTGAGAAGGCGGCGAAGTTCTGCCGTGATAAGGGTATTGAGGGCGTAGTTGTAATCGGCGGCGACGGCTCCTTCAGGGGGGCCAGGGACCTTTGCGGGGCCGGAATATCCTGCGTGGGCGTGCCCGGCACCATCGACAACGACATCGCCTGCACGGACTACACCATAGGCTACGACACGGCCCTGAACACGGCCATGGAGATGATAGACCGTATCCGGGACACCACCGAGTCCCACGACCGCTGCAGCGTCGTGGAGGTCATGGGCCGCCGCTGCGGGGACATTGCCCTGAATACCGGCATAGCCGTGGGCGCTATGGCTACTCTTGTGCCCGAGGTGCCCTACGACTTCCAGAGGGATATAGTGGACCGCATGAAGGCCGCCCAGCAGACCGGCAAGCGGCATTACATCATAGTTGTGGCCGAGGGCGTGGGCCATACCCAGGAGCTCACCGAGCGAATCCAGGCGGCCACGGGCATAGAGAGCCGGGCCACGGTCCTGGGCCATGTGCAGCGGGGAGGCTCCCCCACCCTTAGGGACCGGGTAGTCGCCAGCCGCATGGGCTATCACGCCGTGGAGCTGCTGTATAACGGCGCGTCCAACCGGGTCGTTGCCATGAAGGGCGAGCAGATTGTGGACTTCGACATCACCGAGGCCCTGAATATGCCCAGGATTTTTGACGAGAACCTTTACAGGGTCTCTGCAAGGCTGTCCATTTAAGGTGTGCTTGCGTGAAAGCTTTTGACGAGCTTGTCCTTGTGAATTATTCCCACCCGGACTGCGTGCCGCTTATGAACATCATGCGCCTGCCGAAGGAGGAAGCCTTCCGCTTTGCGGCGGAGCTTGCCCGGGAGCACCCGGATACCACCGCCTTCTATCGCTTTGCGGACTTTGAGAACTACTACGCTCTCCGTCAAAGTCAGGATGCGTATCTTCACGCGCGGTTCATACAGATGGGCGGCGAGCCGGAGGAGGAGCACCCGCTGTCATTCGTGGCGGAGGGCAGCGGCTATCTTTGGGAATGGTTCGGTAAGGGGGTAAGGACGGAGCTGCCGCTAAAGAAAATCCGTCCCTGCCATATCAGCTTTACCGTTGGGGACAGCGGCGCGGTATTTGAACGGCGCGGAGAGGCTGAGCTTCTCTCCCTGGACGAGTTCCGCAGGCTTTTTGATAAACACGGAGGCTTGGGCCCATTGCTGCGCGGCACAGGGTTTCATTATGTGGAGGCCCAGCTTTGGAGCGATGAATATTTGAAGCAATAGTTTGAAAAATAAAACAAGACAGGCCGCTTTTACAGGGTCTGTCTTGTTTTTTGTATATCCCTTATTCGTGCCTCAGCGCGTCGATGGGGTTGAGGTTAGCCGCCTTGATAGACGGTATCAGCCCGAAGATTATCCCGATGACCATGGAGAACACCACGCCGAAGATTATGGCCGGCACGCTTATTGCCACAGGGGTCTCCGCAATCCTGGAAATGACCTCCGCAAGGCCTATGCCGGTCCCCACGCCCAGGAGGCCGCCCATGCTTGTGAGCACCGCCGCCTCGGTGAGGAACTGCCAGAGTATGCGGCTCTTTTTGGCCCCTATGGCCTTCTTCAGGCCTATCTCCCGGGTGCGCTCGGTGACGGACACCAGCATGATGTTCATAACGCCGATGCCGCCCACCAGAAGGGAGATACTGGCTATCCAGACCAGCTGCTGGTTCGTGGCGTTTGAGAGGTCCTGGAGCTCCTTGGCCTGCTCGAGGGTGTCCTCGGCCTTGTAGAGTATGCCGTTGGAGTTGGTGTTATAGGTATTCATCAGGTCCGCCACAGCCTTGCCCGCCGCGGACATGGCCTCGGTATAGCTCACCTGAACGGCCACCTCCTTGGGCTCGTCGTAGGAGAAAAGGGCGGGCCAGAGCGCGTCGGGCAGGAACACGGCACCGGAGGTCCTTGAGTCCATATATGTGTAGTAGTCCTCAATGGAGTTTATCACCGGCTCGAACTTGGTGTCCAGCTCCACAACTCCCACCACGACTAAGGCGATGGAGTTGCACTCTATAGTCTTGCCCACCGGGTCCTCACCCTGGAACAGGCTCTTTGCGGCGTTGTCGTCCAGTATCACCACCGGCCTAAAGCCGCTCATGTCGTTGGGCACGAACATGCGCCCTTCCTTGATAACATAGCCGCATGTCTCGAAATAGCTGTTGTCCACCCCGTAGGTAGGGCAGCCGGAGAGGGAGGCGGTGCCGTAGAAATAGTTGGTGTTGCCGCCCTGGCGCTTGGTATAGGCCGCCGCCGACGTAACATTTGGGAGGTTCCGTATGGCCTCAAACAGCTCGTCGTTCATAAGCGGCACGCCGTCCGGAATGCCCTCATAGTCGATGGTATAGGGGTAATTGCCGTCGTTGGTGTGGTAAAGCTGCACCTTTGTGACGTTGTTCCCCGCGCCGATAAGGTTCTGTTTTATCTGCTCGTTGGTGCCCTTTATAGTCGAAACGATGGAGATAATGGAGGCGATGCCGATGATTATGCCCAGCATTGTCAGAAACGAGCGCATTTTATGGGCCCATATCCCCTGGAATGACAGGCGTATATTCTCAATCAAGGATTATCCCTCCTCCGTCTTCCGTTTCAAAAGTGACGCCCTCCTCGGTCCTGCCTGTGATAACGCCGCCCTCGGGGATAGCCTGGGCCGGGTCGCTTTCAACAGGTTCGCTTACATCTCCGCCTTCCTCCGGCGTAAACTCGTCCCCGCCGCCGTCAATCATACCGCCGCCGGGCACGCTTACCACGGGGCCGTCCGCGCCGTCCGTGCCGCTCTCGGGGAAGTCACCGCTGCCCTCAGGGAAGGGCGGCTCGCCGGTCTCCTGGAGCACGCACCGCACGCCCTCCTTTACATCGGGGCCGTAGGGGAAGGTGATAAAGTCCTCAAGTGTCGCCCCGGACTTGATTTCCAGAGCATATCCGTTGCCGAGGCTCCTGCCCACGGTCACATAGGACTTCATGAGCCGGTTGTCCTTGCCGGCCTTCATCACATAGGAGCCGGAGTCGTCCTCCCGGATATACATCTTCTCAAGATACAGCGCGTCCATCCCGCTGGCGTCGTTCACGCTGAGCATGATGTCCACATAGTTTCCGTTCTGTATGGTGTCGTCCGCGTCCAGAAGCACCGCAGTGAACTCATAGAAGGAGTTGTTGGGGTTCATGTCCGAGGACCAGTAGCCGTTGTTATCCACAGGGTAGTCTGAGATGGACACTATCTGGGCCGAATAGCTCATGCCGTTGGACCAGGAGTTTACTGTTACCTGGTCCCCTATATTCACGCTCCCCAGCAGGGACTCGCTGAGAGTGCCGTTCACGTAGTACTGCTGGGCGCCGGAGACCACTAGGAAGGGCCTGCCCTCAGATGTGGCTGTTTCTATGTCGATAAGCGTGCGCACCTGGCCGTCAACGGTGCTGAGCACGGTGGAGTTCTCAAGGGCCCTGTTCGCCTTGTCCAGGTCCAGCTGGGCCTGCTTCATGTCGTGCTGAAGGTTGGTTATCTCCTGCTTTTTGGCCTTGATGAGGTCCTCGAGCTCCTTCTTGGTGTAGTTCATGTGGTTATAATTGTCAGGCTCGGGGGTGGGCTTGGGAGTGGGGGTGGGGGTAGCCGCGGCCTTTACCTGGGCCGGGGAGTTCACCGCGTCCGTCACTACGTCGGCCGCCGCCGAAACGCCGCTGAGGAGCCCCGGCAGGTTCACGGTGCCCGAGAAGCCCGTGCCGTCTATGGTGACCTTTGAGATAAGGCTGCCGTAGTTGGAGTCGTGCTCCCGGACCTCGAACACCGCCGCGAAGGGGGAGTTCAGCTTAAAGGGCCGGGGAGTGGGGCTTTCGGTGGGTTCAGGCGTGGGGGTCTCAGTGGGCTCGGGAGTGGGAGTCTCGTCCGGCCCGGGATTGGGGGCTGGGGTCTCCGAGGGCTCCGGGGTAAAGGTGGGCTCGGGGCTTATGGCGGGCTCATCCGTATTGAGGAGCCCCATCATGAGCTTCATAAAGTCCGGGGTCAGCTTATAACCGTCCTTGCATAGGAACACATACGGGTCCGAGGGCGTGCCGCTGCCCCTGTAGGGCACCGAGTCCAGGGTGAGCTCCGTGTACACGTTCACGTCCGGGGTGGGGAAGGGGGTGGGCGTGGGCTTGGGAGTCGGAGTCGGAGTGGGGGTTGGCTTCTTGGTGGGCTTGGGAGTAGGGGTGACCTTCGGCTTCGGCGTAGGCGTAGGTTCAACATAGGCCTTGGTCTTCTGCAGCTTTTTGAGCTGCCTGTTGGCCTCGTCAATGCGCACCTGCACCTGCTGCTGGGCCACGGTCTTGGCCTCCACGTCCAGCTCAAGGGCCTCCCTGTTATACTGAAGGAGGGGGTCGCCTATAGCCACGCTCTGGCCCTCCTCGACGAATATCTCGCTTATGGACTTGGAGCTGTCGGGATAGAGCTCCTGCATATAGTCCGAGACTATATTGCCGCTTGTGGAGGTGTCGCTGCCCCAGTAGCCTGTGGTGAAATAGGAGAGGGGCTGGACCTCCACGGTCTTCTGGTCATTGCGGTGCTGCACGTACAGGACCGCGCCCACAATGGCTCCGATTATTATAACAGCCGTCACGCCCAGGATAATCAGGCGCTTTTGCAGCTTCTTATTTTTCATCAGCCGGACCCTCCCCTTCTGCGGGACCGGACGGGTCCTGCTTATTGTTCAGCTCCTGAAGCTGGCGCTCAAGTGCGGCGATAATGGTCTGGCCGCTTATCTCCTCCCTGGGCGGCGCTTGAGGCTCTGCGGGCTCCTTCGGCCTTGGAGGCTCATGCTGTGACCCCACAGGCGCCTTCGGCCTGACAGGTTCAGAAATCACTGGCGCCTCCTGCGCTGCCGCGGGAGCGGGGGCCGCGCTCTGCTGTGCCTGGGGAAGAGCAGCCTCCTCTTCGGGAGCCTTGGGCTTCCCGGGCTTGGGCAGCTTGGGGAGCTTCGGGAGTTTTGGAAGTTTGGGTGCCTTTATCCTTGGAGCGGTTATCTCCGCCGTTCTGTCCGCAGGGGCAGGCTCCTTCGCCGGGGGAGCGGGAGCCGCCGGAACCCCGGGCCGGGCATTGGGATTCAAGGGCTTGCCGGCAGAGTTCACCAGCAGGCCGTCCCTGATATGCAGGGTGCGCTTTGCGTGGGCGGCTATCTCGGGCTCGTGGGTTATCATTACTATGGTTACGCCCTCATCGTTAAGGCTCTGGAAAATCTCCATTATCTGCTCGCCGGAGCGGGTGTCCAGCGCGCCGGTGGGCTCGTCGGCCAGGAGTATCTTGGGGCTGTTCACAATGGCCCTGGCTATGGCGACCCTCTGGCACTGGCCGCCGGAGAGCTGGGTGGGCTTAAAGTCCGTGCGGTCCCCCAGGCCCACGCGCTCAAGGGCCCTTCTGGCTATAGCCTGGCGCTCCCTGCGGCGAACCCCGGAGTACAGAAGGGGCAGGGCCACATTCTCAAGGGCCGACTGCCTTGAGAGCAGGTAGAAGCTCTGGAACACAAAGCCAATGCTGTGCAGCCGCACCTCGGACATGCGCTTCTCGCTGACCCCGGCAATGTCCTCCCCCTCAAGGATATACTCCCCGGAGGTGGCGCTGTCAAGGCAGCCGATTATATTCATAAGGGTGGTCTTGCCGGAGCCGGAGGGGCCCATTATCGCTAAGTATTCCCCCTCCTCAACGGTGAGGGATATCCCTCCCAGCACCGGCACCTCAAGCTTCCCCTGGGTGTAGGTCTTATAGATATCTCGAAGTTCCAGCATCATGCGGCAGGTTCACCCCCATCATTCCCATCAGCGGACCTGGGCATAATCATGGTGTCGCCGCCGCCAATATTATCTTCCCCGCCCTCGGTATAGCCGTCATCGCCGCCTTCGGTATAATTATCGTCAGTGCCGCCCTCGGGGATGGCCGGGGTGTCAAGGCCATCATCGGGGGTGACGGTCCCGCCATCGTCAAGGCCGGGGTCCATGCCGCCGAAGTCCGGGTCCACAGCAGGGCCGTCGCCGCCGGGAGTCACCATGGCGGACGCGTCAGTGGTGGTGGGCCCGCCGGCTACCAGGTCCTCGGAGGGGATGGCGATATAGTCGGAGGCCGCAAGGCCGCTTAAAATCTCATAGAGCCCCTCGCCCTGGTCGTACTGGCCCAGCATTACCGGCCGGAGCTCAAGCTTCTCATCCTCGCCACGGCACCAGACGAAGCCGCTGCCGGCGTCGTCCTCGTCCACGACAACATACATGGCGGGCAGCCACATGCCCTTATGGGTGGCGGAGGCCCCGGTGTCCGGCTCGATGTAGACGTGCTGGCCCAGCATGAGCCCCTCGGGGGACTCGAGCACAACGAAGAAATTGTACTTGGAGGCCTTCTCGCCGCTCTCACCGCTCCAGTACATATTGTTGTTATCCTGCACGGGCTCGTGCTCTATGGACTCGACGGTGCCCCGCCAGCGGGCTGTGGTGTCTACCCTCGAGCGCACCGTTACAGCCTGGCCCTCCACTATGGCCCCCATGTTCATCTCGGTGATGGTGCCCTTTATCCTGAACTCACCGGAGGAGAGTATGCTGATAAAGGGGAGTGGGTTGCCCATATTGTCCGTGGCGGGGGTCAGGTTCACCTGCTGTACGGTGCCATCCACCTCGGAAAAGACCTGGGTGTTGTTCATGGAATTTTGCAGCTTCTCAAGCTCGCTCTGCTTCACCGAGCGCTGGTACTCCTGGGAGCGTATCTGCAAATCCACCGACTGTATCTCGACCGTGTACTTGAACTCGTCGTCCTTGCTGGCGTCCTTCAGCTGCTTCTCAAGGGTGGCCTTTTGGTCCTGCAGGGTTGTGAGCTGATTGCTTATGCCCTCAAGCTCCAGCTCCGCCTGGCGTATGGAGAGGTCTATCTCCCCGGTGTCATAGGTAAACAGCGGGTCGCCCACATACACCGGGTCCCCCTCGGAGACATGCACCTCGGAGACAGTGCGGCTCTCGTCCTTATTTACCTTTGTTATCTTCTGGGGCTCCACCAGCCCGGAATACCTCGGGTCCGTGTCGGACATAACGCCGGTTATGGAGGAGACAGGGGTGACATATACGGGGCTGGCGTTCTTTGCGTCAAGATACCCCTTGAGCCAGAAGAACCAGACGCACAGGGCGATTATTATCACGGCTATGACCACTCCCGCCGCTATGAGCCGCTTGTCAACCTTCTTTACGGTTGGCTTGCGAAGGGGAAGGTTAGTGGATTTCGGGGCCATATGCGCCGCCTCGTGGGGAGCGGACGGCTGGGGCGGGGCGGGCTTCTGTGCAGCACTTTGCTGTGCAGCAGATTGCTGGGCAGCATTTTGCTGCGGGGCATTCTGCTGTGCATGACTCTGCTGGGCCGGTTCCCGGGCGGGCTTATGTTCCATATTCTGATTATCCATATGCAAAGGCGCTCCTTTATGCCAGATTGTCGCAATACATTCCTTAGTATTATACATCATCCGCGTCCATATATCAACCGATTTTGCCCCGGATATCTGAATTTATTTTTAAGAAACTGTTAATTCACCCAGAATCTGCCGGGCGGTTGCTTTTGGCGGCGGTTTAAGGTATACTCTTATATATAGACGACAAATATACCCGGGAGGTAACACGAATGGCAAAAAAATATTACGCCGTCAGGATAGGCAGGGACGGCGCGGGAGTTTACGATACCTGGGAGGAGTGCCGGGCCCAGGTCCACGGCGTGGCCGGCGCCGTATATAAAAGTTTCCCCGCCAGAGAAGAGGCCGAGGCCTTCGTCAGTGGCGGGGAAGCGGCTGGTTCGGATAATAACGGGCGCGGCGGGGGCGAATGGGCAAAGGCCTATGTGGACGGCAGCTTTGACAAGTCCACCGGGGATTTCTCATGCGGGGCGGTCCTGTTCCTGGACGGGGAGGAGGTCACATTCTCCCGGCGCTTCACGGACCCGGAGCTCTCCTCAATGCACAACGTGGCCGGGGAGATAATGGGCGCCCTGACAGTCATCCGCTACTGCCTTGAGCACCATATAAAGGCCCTTGAGATACACCACGACTACGAGGGCGTGGGCCGCTGGGCCGACGGCAGCTGGAAGGCCAATAAGCCGGGGACAAAGAGCTACGCCGCCGAGTGCCGGGCCGCTATGGAGCATATGAAGCTCCGGTTCGTGAAGGTGAAGGGCCACTCCGGGGACAAATACAACGACATGGCCGACTCCCTGGCAAGGGAGGCCCTGGGACTTTAATTATCCCTTAACGGCCCTCTCAAGGCGCTCAAGGGCCTTCATGAGCACATCCCTCGGCACGGCCAGGTTGACCCGCTCAAAGCCTATGCCCTCGTCCCCGAACATATACCCCTCGTCCAGGAACAGCTCGGCCTCCACCATCATGGCCTCAAGCTCCTCCTTGGACTTGCCCAGGGCCGTGCAGTCCAGCCACAAAAGATATGTGCCCTGAAGCTCCACTGCCTTAATCTCAGGCAGCCTTCCGGCGATAAAGTCCACAGCCGCCCGGCGGTTGCCGTCGATAACCTGGACCATCTCGTCCGCCCACTCTTCACAGCGGGTGTACGCTGTGCGGCAGGCCTCGAGCCCCAGGGCGGAGGGGCCGCCGAAGCCCAGTATCTCCTGGAAGCGCCTGCGGTCATCCTCGCAGGGGATGATGATATTGGAGGTCTGCATTGTCGCCAGGTTAAAGGTCTTGCTGGGGGCGGTGCAGACTATAATATTGTCCGAGGGCTTTGAGACGTTATGTATGGTGGTATGCTTAAAGCCGGGCATGATTATGTCAAAGTGAATCTCGTCGCTTATAATGCGCACGTTATTCTCCCGGCAGATATCGCAAATTTTTGTAAGCTCCTCAGCCGTCCAGACCCTGCCCACCGGATTGTGGGGGCTGCAGAGGATGAACATCTTATTGTTCTCCTGGGAGCAGAGCTTCTCAAAGAGCTCAAAGTCGATGGTGTAGGCGTTATTTTCATAAACCAGCGGGCAGCGCGCTATCTCACAGCCGTGGTTCTCTATGGCCATGTAGAAGGGGTAGTACACAGGGGTGAAGGTGATTACCCCGTCCCCGGGCTCGCAGAAAGCCTTGACGGAGACCTTCAGCGCCTCCACAACGCCGTGGGTGCCCACTATCCACTCGGGCTCGATATGCCAGTTATGCCGCCTCTCCATCCAGGCGCAGACCGTGTCGAGATACTCCTTTGTGGGACCGGTATAGCCCAGGATATGGGTGTCCATATACTCCTTGAGGCCCTCGGCTATCTCCGGGGGATTTTTGAACTCCATGTCCGCAACGGACAGTGGCACCGGGTCATACTTGAGCCCGGGCTTCTTGCGGCGCATTTCGTCCCACTTGCCGCTGCCGTGGCCTGTCCGGTCGATGAGGGTTTCAAAATCGTACTTCATTGTGCATACGCTCCTTTAGCTTTTAATATGGTTTATTAGTTTTGAAACGGAGTCCTGCTTTACAAACTGGCCCCCGATAACCTGCTTCTGCCTGCTGAAAAAGCTGCCGTGATAGTCCGTGCCCCCGGAAATATACAGCCCCCGCTCCCGGCAAAGGGCCGTCAGCTCATCCTGAAGCTCAAAGCTGTGCAGGGGATGTATACACTCAACGCCCTCTGCGCCGGCACTCAAAAGGCTGTCAAGTTCAGACCAGAACCCGGAGTTATCCCCGCCGTACTGCTCATAGGGTATCTGCTCCCCAGGGTGGGCGAGTATTGGCACGCCCCCGGCGCCCTTGACAATCTCCGTCGCCTCTTTCAGGCTGATAAACCTGATGGTATTTGAATTAAAGCCGTACTGCCCGTAGTATTTCAGTCCCTCGCGCAGGGAGCCGGTTATGCCGGAGTCCAGCAGATAGTTCAGCAGCTTCCAGCCGCCGCGGCCTGCCGGTATCTCATACCGTTCATAATCTGCTTCAACCGCCCCGAGGCCGTCCCTCTCAAGGAGCCGGAGCAGGCTGAGGTTATACTCCTCCTGCACCAGGGCGTTATGGGCACATGCCTTTTGCAGCTCCGTGTTTTTGTGGTCGACGCCCAGGCCCAGCATGTGGTACTGCTTACCATCGTGTATAACGTCCAGCTCAACCCCGGGGATAAGCTCCACCCCCAGCCGCCGGGCCTCGCTGAAAGCTTCTTCCGTGTACGCGGCCACGGTGTTGTGGTCGGTGATGGATATAAGGGAGACGTTGTTCCTCTCTGCCAGCGCCAGAACTTCATATACAGAGTCGCTGCCGTCTGAGAGATTGGTGTGCACGTGCAAATCGGCGAACTGTTTCATGATATCCTCCTATTCGCATATAAGTGTGGTAAACCAGGACGTAGTCTCGACCACCGGCAGCGCGTCGAACCCGGCCCCGGGGACCACCACTCCCACCGGCGTTGGCATTGTCCTGAACGGCCTGCCCTCGTGGGGGGCGACCCGCCAGCCGCAGCGCTCCAGGAGCCCTTGGAGCTTTGACTGGGAGTAGGCCCCAGGGAGCCCCAGCCTGGCGGCGGCCTCCTGGTTCTCCCGGTCGTCCTCGGGGAAGAAAGCGCACATGGCGTAGAGCCTTCCCTCGCAGACCCGCCTCAGCTCCCGCACGGTCCGCTCCGGCCCGGGAATATTTTGAAGCCCCAGGCAGGTGGTGAGGGCCGGTATGGAGCTGTCGGGGAAGGGAAGGGCCGTGGCGTCGCAGGGGGTGAGGGTGAGCCGCCCGCTCTCTGTCTCATTGGGGAAGCGCGCGCCCAGGTGCTCTTTTAGCACGGTGGGGGAGAGGTCCGTGGCGGTTATGGGGGCGCGGGCGCCCTCCAGCAGCTTCTCCACCAGCATCCCCCGCCCGCTGGCAATGTCCACTATCGGCCCCGGGCAGCTTTTCAGCTCCCCGGCGATAAAGTCCAGCTGGGCCCCGAACTCCCGGATGTACTCCTCGGAATAGCACTTGCGCCAGGCCGCCCGGAACATCTCCGCTGCCTCCAGGTACATCCCCCGCTGCTGGCAGAGCGCGGATTTGCAGGCCAGGTCCGCGCCGTTTAGGCTGTCGTTGTCCGCCTCCTCCAGGGCCCTTGCCGCCTCCGGGTGCTCCAGGAAGAACAGCGCAAGGCCGCTCTTGTTCTCATCCCAGGAGTCGTTTTTCTCATTGCCGCACATCACTCAACACCCGCTTTAATGCAGAACTCCCTCATGCAGCATTTCTCGCAAAGGGCTTTCCTGGCTATGCACACAGCCCTGCCGTGGAGCACCAGCCTGTGGCAGAAGTTATTGGACTCCTCAGGGGGCAGCACCGCCCAAAGGTCCCGCTCCACCTTCTCGGGGGCCTTGCTTTTCGTGAGCCCCAGCCGCCCGGATATCCTTATGCAGTGGGTGTCGGTGACCACGGCGGGCTTATGGTACACGTCCCCGAGTATCAGGTTGGCGGTCTTGCGGCCCACCCCGGGGAGGCTGAGAAGGTCCTCCATATTGTCCGGCACCTTCCCGCCGAATTTCTCCTTTATCATCCGGCAGGCCCCTAAGATATCCCTTGCCTTGGCCCTATAGAACCCGCAGGAGTGTATCAGCTCCCCTATCTCCTCCTCCGTGCCCTCACAGAAGGCCTCAAGGGTTGGAAAGCGCTCAAAGAGCGCGGGGGTCACAAGGTTCACCCTGGCGTCGGTGCACTGTGCAGCCAGCCTCACGGAAATGAGCAGCTGCAGGGGGTCCTCATAGTCCAGGGAGCAGAGGGCGTCCGGGTACTCGGCCTTCAGGGCCTCCACGGCCTTTAATGCCAGCTCCTGAGTAGTCATTTGCATCAGTCCTTTTGCTTTGTTTTCTATAATAATACTACAAGTTCCAACAGTTGACAAGCGCAAAAAGAGAATATATAATACATATTATCCCAATATAGTGAAAAGGAGTGACCCAATTTGACATCAGCCGCGCTTCAGCTCATAGCCATGTTCACAATGCTTATAGACCATATCGGTATACTGGTGCCGGTAGACTATGGGTACTGGGTCTTCAGGGGCATAGGCAGGATATCCTTCCCGCTCTTTGCCTTCATGCTGGCGGAGGGCTTCGCCCATACCGGGGACCGGCGGAAGTATATGGCCCGGCTCTGCGCCTTCGCCATTATCTCTGAGGTCCCATACCATCTCTTCATGCTGGGCCCCTACTGGCTCACCTCCCTCACAAATAACCCTATCTCCAACATTTTCTTCGAGCTCATACTTATCTTTGCCGCCCTCTGGGGTATCCGGTCAGCCAAAGATAAAAACTGGCTTTTCCTGGTTCTGCCGGTACTCTGCGTCTTCCTTTCATATGCCGCCGACACCATGTACGGGCCTTACGGTGTGCTGATGGGTATCTGTTTCTATATATTCAGGAAGAACCGCTGGCTCTGCGCCGCAAGCCTTACGGCGCTTACCGTGCTCTACTGCGTGCAGCACGGGAATATTCTTGACATACAGATTTACGCTGTCATTGCCGCCGTGCCCATCTGCCTTTATAACGGGGAGCGCGGCAGGAGGCTGCCCAGGTATTTCGGGTATGTGTTTTACCCGGCGCACCTGCTTCTGCTGTGGGGGATAGACTGGCTGATACGCCTGACTTGATAATTCCCGGGAAATATGTTAAACTCATAGAGTGACTATAAAAGCATTGGGGGAGCAGGATGATAACCTACGACGAGATAAAGAACGACCAGGCTATTAAGACCTATATCGCACAGGCGGACGCCTCCATGGCGGCCCTGGGCTTTACGGAGCACAGCTTCGCCCATGTGGGCCGGGTGGCGGCGGTGGCAGGGGAGATACTCACGGAGCTCGGCTACTCCCAGAGGCGGGTGGAGCTGACGAAGATAGCGGGGTATCTCCACGATATCGGCAACCTTGTAAACAGGGTGGACCACAGCCAGAGCGGGGCGGTAATGGCCTTTAGGCTCCTTGACAATATGGGCTTTCCCCCGGATGAGATAGCCCTGATAGCCACGGCCATCGGCAACCACGACGAGGGCACCGGCGTGCCCGTGAGCCCTGAGGCCGCGGCGCTTATCATAGCGGACAAGTCCGACGTGCGCCGCACGAGGGTGCGCTCAAAGGACGTGCACAGCTTCGACATCCACGACCGGGTGAACTACTCGGTGACAAAGTCCGAGACGGTGATAGACAAGGACAGCGGGTCCATATGGCTGAAGCTTGAGGTTGACCCGGCGTTCAGCTCTGTGATGGAGTATTTCGAGATATTCATGGCCCGGATGATGCTCTGCCGGAAAGCGGCGGGAAAGCTGGGGCTGGAATTTAAGCTGGCCATAAACGGCCAGGAGCTGATATAGGGAGGGAATATGCAGTATTGCGTAAAATGCCGCCGGGTCTGTGAGGACGGCCTCCCAAAATGCCCCGGCTGCCGGAGCCGTAAGTTGCGCCCGGCGGGGGAGGGGGACCAGGCGTTCCTCTGCTGCGCGGACATGTATGCCGCCGGGAGAATAAACGAGGCCCTTATAGAGTCGGGCATACAGTGCAGCCTTGAGAGCGAGGGCAGCGCCTACTATAACTTCGACAGCGCGTCCATGCCCACGGACCAGAATATCTATGTGCCCTATAAGGAACTGGAACGTGCGGGGGGCATTGCCTCCGGTATATTGAAAGAGGTGGAGCTGGAGCGCTCCCCTGAGGGGGACGGCGGGGACAGTCGGCCCGGGGTGAAGCGCATTATCGGGGAGGTGCTGTCCGTGGCGGCTTTTCTGCTGCTCATTATGCTTGCCGTCTACGGCACGGACAGCTTTGCGGCCTGGCTCAAGGAGCTTTTAGGGATGGGATAAAATTTGCGGAAGGGGAAAATACCATGCTTACCAAAGAGGCGAGAGAGGCGTACATATCCATACTCAGGGAGGAGCTGGTCCCGGCCACGGGCTGCACGGAGCCCATAGCCCTGGCCTACTGCGCCGCAAGGCTCAGGCAGGTGCTGGGCGCGGCCCCGGATAGGATAGAGGCCAGGGTCTCGGGGAACATCATCAAGAACGTGAAGAGCGTTATCGTGCCAAACACCGGCGGCAGGAAGGGCATAAGGGCCGCGATAGCGGCGGGAATCATTGCCGGGGACGCGGACCTGAGGCTGCAGGTGATAGCCTGTGTGCCTGAGGAGAAGCACTCTGAGATAGGAAAATACATGGAGTCCACTCCGATAGACATAGTCTGTGCAGAGACGCCGAGGCTCCTGGACATCTGCCTTATAGGCCGGGCGGGTGAGCATAGGGCCCTGGTGCAGATAGCCAACAGCCACAGCAATATCGTCAGGGAGGAGCTGGACGGCCGGGTGCTCCTTGAGAAGCCTGAGAGCGACTCCCCAGACGACAGCATGACCGCCCGCGGCTTTATGCGGGTAGAGGATATAATCGAGTTTGCGGATACTGTGGAGCTCTCCATGGTGGAGTGCCTTTTGGAGCAGCAGGTAAGCTGCAACACGGCCATAGTGAAGGAGGGCATTGAGGGGAGCTGGGGGGCCAATATAGGCTCGGTGCTCCTGGAAAACTATCAGGAGGACATAAAGACCGAGGCCAAGGCCTGGGCCGCGGCGGGCAGCGACGCCAGGATGAGCGGCTGCGAAATGCCGGTGGTGATTTTGTCGGGCTCCGGCAACCAGGGGATAACCGCCTCGGTGCCGGTGGTAAGATACGCCAGGCACTACGGCTTTGATAAGGAAAAACTATACCGCTCCCTGCTTGTTAGTGACCTTGTCACCATACAGCAGAAAAGCGGTATCGGAAGGCTCTCGGCCTACTGCGGCGCGGTGAGCGCGGGAGTTGGCGCCGGGGCCGGCATAGCCTATATGCTGGACGGCAGCTTCACGGCGGTGGCCCACACCATCGTGAACGCCGTGGCCATAATCAGCGGCACCATATGCGACGGGGCGAAGCCCTCGTGCGCGGCTAAAATTGCCGCGAGCGTTGACGCGGGGATATTGGGCTACCATATGTATAAGTCCAGCCAGGAATTTAAGAGCGGCGACGGCATAGTCACCCGCTCGGTGGACGACACCATCGCGAATATCGGGGTGCTGGCAAAAGAGGGCATGTGCGAGACCGACAGGACTATCCTCAGGATAATGACGGAGCGGTGCGACTAGCTAGGGGCGGCGTCCGGCCATTCATGTCAATTATCCCTTCTTAATATATTCCGGGTTCGGGCAGGTAACTATCCAGGTATAGCCGAAGCGGTCCCGGGTGCCGGAGCCGCAGCCGGCGTCGTCCGGGGCGGGGTGGGGGCGAAGGGGCCATAAGACCGCGCCGCCGCCCTCAAGGAGCACCGATATGGCTCTCCCGGCCTCCGCCATGGAGTCCATATGCACCATGAGCTTTATGTCCGCATTTGGCTCCCCGCCGCCGGGGGAGTCCCCCGCGGCCATGCGGGTGCGGCCAAGGCGGAACTCCGCGTGCATGACCTTCCCCTCCTCAGAGGGCTGCTCACAGGTATTTTCGGACCAGCGGGACATGTAAAGCACCTCCCCGCCGAAGGCCTTTATATAGGCGGCGAGAGCCTCCTCGCAGTCCCCCCTGAACGACAGGTATGGTATCACCTCGAGCTTGCTTTCATCCATCCCTTTTCTCCTTTCGCACAATATTTTGTTCAATTATATTATAGGTTTCGGCCATGTTGATGTCAAGAGGGGAAAATATTTAAAATTACCCCCTTGCTTTTTTCTTTTGGGGGTGATATAATGTGCGCGTGCACCGTGAAGGTGTCGATTACATGCGGAAGACGCCGCGTGAAACCCAATTCGAGTAAATTATGCACTAAGGAGGAAAACAAAACATGAAGAAAGTAATTTCACTGCTGCTGGTACTTATGCTGGTCGTCGGCTGCTTCGCGGCCTGCGGCAATGACGGCAACAGCTCCAGCGAGGCTGGCAATTCCAGCAGCGAGGCTTCCACTGAGGAGAGCTCCAAGACCGAGGAGAGCAGCTCATCAGAGGCCAGCGCCGATGATACTTCCGGCGGCGAGAAGTTTAAGGTGGGCATTCTTGCCCCCGCCGTCACCCACGGCTGGGTGGCCGGCGTTGCCTACTATGCCGAGGAGCGCTGCAAGGAGCTCTCCGACACTGTTGACTACAAGCTGCTCACCAGCAGCAACGCCGAGGAGATGACAAACCAGATAGACGAGCTCAAGACCTGGGGCGTACAGGCTGTTGTGGCGTTCCCCCAGTGGGAGGGCATGGAGGACCCCATCAAGGGTCTTGTAGACGCCGGTATCCCGGTGGTGAACTTCGACATCGTCATCGACGTTGACGGCGTGTACCACGTGGCCGGCGACAACGAGGACATGGGCACCCAGAGCGCTCAGTACATCGTTGACAAGATTGGCACCACCGGCAAGGTGGTCGTCCTCGAGGTCCCCTCCTCCGGTTCCGTGTCCGAGCTCCGCAAGAAGGGCTTCGACGATAAGATTAAGGAGATTGCCCCGGACATGGAGATATCCTACTACTCCACCCAGTTCACCCGTGAGGCCGGCCTGAAGGACTTCGCCGACATCCTCAACGCCAACGCCCAGATTGACGCCGTCTTCTCCATGGACGACGAGACTTCCATCGGCGTGCTGCAGGCCATCGACGAGGCTAAGCGCACCGACATAAAGGTCGTCACCGGCGGCGGCGGGTGCCAGGAGTACTTCAACATGATGCCCGAGAACGAGAACATCTGGATTCAGTCCGCTCTCTACAGCCCCGACATGGTGAAGGATGCCGTTGACGTGGCGGTGGCCCTCTTAAAGGGCGAGAGCCCCGATGTGGAGAAGATAATCCCCACCACTATCGTGGACAGGGACAACTGTGCGGATTATCTGGACGAGAAGTCCCCCTACTAATAAAATCTTTCTGACCTGAGCAGAAGGCTATGGCGTAAGCGTCATAGCCTTTCTGTAAATTATGGAGGAGGTTTTGGGTATGACTCTGGAAATGCGCGGCATATATAAATCCTTCGGCGCAAACGACGTGCTGAGGGACATAAGCTTCTCTGTGGGCCCGGGGGAGATATGCGCCCTTCTGGGAGAGAACGGCGCGGGCAAGTCCACCCTAATGAATATCTTGGGCGGCGTGCTCCCAGCCGACCGGGGCACGGTGCTGCTGGACGGCAGGGAGACGGTCTTCCGCAATCCCGCGGAGTCCCTTTCGGCCGGAATAGCCTTTATACACCAGGAGCTGAACCTGGTGAACGACCTGAGCATATACGAGAACATGTTCATAGGCCGGGAGCTGAAGACAAGGGCCGGCTTTTTGGACGGCAGGGAGATGTGCGCCCGCTGCTCGGAGGTCTTCCGGCGCATGGACGTGGACCTGGACCCGAGGGCCATGGTCCGGGAGCTGGACGCCTCCTATAAGCAGATAGTGGAGATAGCCAGGGCCCTTTTGATGGAGGCGTCGATAATCATCATGGACGAGCCCACCACGTCACTGACGGACCCTGAGATAGACCGGGTCTTCGAGATGATGCGCAATTTAAAGAGCCAGGGGGTGGCGATGGTCTTTATCTCCCATAAGCTCCGGGAGGTAATGGCCGTATGCGACAGGTACACGGTGCTCCGGGACGGCTCCATGGTGGCGGACGGAAAGGTGTCCGAAACTGATGTGGACGAGCTTGCGAAGCATATGGTGGGCCACGAGGTCCGCACCCAGTCCCTGCGTAAGGAGCGGGAGCTGGGGGAGGAGGTGCTCCGGGCCGAGGGCCTTTCCAGGGAGCGGAGCTTTGAGGATGTGAGCTTCTGCGTGAGGGCCGGGGAGGTGCTGGGCTTCACAGGGCTTCTTGGGGACGGCAGAAGCGAGCTGTTCCAGTCGGTGTTCGGCAGCGGCGGGAAGTATCAGGGGCAGCTCTATCTTGAGGGCAGGCCAGTCGCAGTACACGACACCAAGCAGGCCGTGGAACTGGGGATAGGCTACGTCCCCCGGGACCGCAAGGAGAACGGCATAATAAAGGACATGGATATACTGGAGAACGGCTCCATAGTCACCTGGCCACGGCACGTGAGGTCCGGGCTCATAAGCTGGAAGCAGGTGAGGGAGGCGTTCAGGAAGCAGGCGGAAAACCTTCGCATAAAGATGGGCTCTGAGGAGGACCTGATAGGCAGCCTCTCTGGGGGCAACCAGCAGAAGGTGGTGCTGGCAAAGTGGCTGAACGCCGGGCCGAAGGTGCTTATATTTGACAATCCCACCCAGGGCGTGGACGTGGGCGCCAAGGAGGACATATACGACACTGTGCTTGAGCTCGCGGCCGGAGGGGTGGCGGTAATCGTTCTGTCCAGTGAGGCCCAGGAGATAATACGCCTGTGCGACAGGGCCATAGTGATGTACCACGGCAGGGTGCAGGGCGAGCTCCCCGCCGGGGAGATGACCGAGCAGGAGATAATGCGCCTTGCAACCGGCGCGTGAGGAATAAGAGGAGGGCAGGAAAAATGGAAAAAACAGGCAAAAATCTTCTTGTGAAGCTTCGTGAACAGTGGCGCGATAACCCGCTGTTCAGCACCGGCATTGCCCTTTTGGTGATGGTGATAGTGCAGACGGCGGCTCTCTCCATGAACACCAGCTTCGATTCCTTCGGGAGCTGGGCCCAGAACTGGCTTCAGAACTGGGTATCGCTCCTTAGGGGAAACGCGGGCATAGGCATAATAGCCCTTGGCATGACCTTCGTGATAATCTCCGGGGGCATAGACCTGTCTGTGGGCTCGGTTTATGTGACTGTGGGCGCGTTCATAATGGTGGTGCTGAACGTGAGCGGCGGGCCTCTGGCGGGGCTCGGCGGCATACCGGCCATACTTATCGGGCTCATAGGCGCGGTGCTGCTGGGGGGCCTTCTCGGGGAGGGCAACGGGCTGCTCATTTCAAACGGCAGAATGCCCCCGTTTATAGCTACCCTCGGCTCCATGCAGATACTGCGGAGCGTCACCCAGTACTTCATGAAGGCCCAGCGCACCGAGCTGCCAGAGGCCTATAAGAGCATAGCGCGCCTTGAGATAGGCGGCCAGCAGCTCATGCCGATTATCTACTGGGCAGTGCTGGCCGCAGCCATGTACATAATCTCGAGGAAGACCACCTTCGGGCGCTATGTCTTCGCCATCGGCTCCAACGAGCGCACCACCCGCCTGTCGGGAGTGAATGTCCGGGCCGTAAAGCGCCGGGTCTACGCCCTCACGGGCTTCCTTGTGGCCATAGCGGCCATAATCCAGACCTCAAGGATAGGCTCCATGGACTACGCCAGCGCGGGCAGCGGCTTTGAGATGGACGCTATCGCCTCGGTGATAGTGGGCGGCACCAGCATGTCCGGGGGCCGGGGCTCCATAATCGGAACGGTTTTCGGCACATTGATAGTGGCCGTTATGAATAACCTGCTGAACCTGATAGGCGTGGACCCGTACCTGAGCGCGGCCTTCAAGGGCGCTATAATAATCGGCGCGGTGCTCCTGCAGCGCAAGGATAAGTCCTGAAAAAACTTTGAAAAAACGCAAAAAAACTCTTGCATTTTGCCGCGAAGTGAGGTATAATACAAGAGTCGTCCGGGTGTGGCGCAGTTGGTAGCGCGCTTGACTGGGGGTCAAGAGGCCGTGAGTTCAAGTCTCGCCACTCGGACCATGAAACTTGCTGAAGGCAAGTCTAAAAACCGCTCAAACTAAGCGTTTGAGCGGTTTTTTGTTGGTAAAATAGAAAAGGACGGTACCGAAGTACCGCCCTCATGTCTATACTCAGGCTTATGCCTTGCCGACAGAACCAAACAGCTCCATCTTCTCCTTGACAGTGGCCTTGATGGCCTCGGTGCCGGGGGCCAGGAGCTTGCGGGGGTCGAAGCCCTTGCCCTGCTTGTCCTTGCCCTCCTCGATGTACTGGCGGGTGGCGGCGGCGAAGCTCAGCTGGCACTCGGTGTTCACGTTCACCTTGGAGACGCCCAGGCTGATGGCCTTCTTCACCATATCCTCGGGGATGCCTGTGCCGCCGTGGAGCACTAGGGGCATTGTGCCGGTCTTCTCCTGAATCTCTGCCAGAACGTCGAAGTTAAGGCCGGTCCAGTTGTCGGGGTACACGCCGTGGATATTGCCGATGCCGGCGGCCAGCATGGTGACGCCCAGGTCCGCAATCTGCTTGCACTCGGCGGGGTCAGCCACCTCGCCGCCGCCCACGACGCCGTCCTCCTCGCCGCCGATGGCGCCTACCTCGGCCTCAACGGAAATGCCCTTCTCGCCGGCAATCCTGATGATTTCCTTGGTCTTCTCGATGTTCTCCTCGATGGCGTAGTGGGAGCCGTCGAACATGACGGAGGAGAAGCCGTCCTCCATGGCCTTGAGAGCCCCTTCATAGCTGCCGTGGTCCAGGTGCAGAGCCACGGGAACGGTGATGTTCAGGGTCTCGAGCATGCCCTTCACCATACCGACAACGGTATTATAGCCGCACATGTACTTGCCCGCGCCCTCGGACACGCCTAAGATAACAGGAGAATTGCACTCCTGGGCGGTGAGCAGCACAGCCTTGGTCCACTCCAGGTTGTTGATGTTGAACTGGCCAACGGCGTACTTCCCGGCCTTGGCCTTGGTAAGCATTTCCTTTGCAGAAACTAACATAGCGATTTCCCTCCGATTATGAATTTACACCGGTCTCCCCGGCACGTCTTTACTATATTATAACCGAGCTCACTGGAAAAAGCAACCTGAAAACCGCAAAAAAATATGAAAAACCCCCTTTACAATTTGAGTGAAGTGTGGTAAACTAAGGGAGTTGTATGGGCTCGTGGCTCAGCTGGGAGAGCGCCGCGTTCGCAACGCGGAGGTCGAGGGTTCGATCCCCTTCGGGTCCACCAAGTGGACATTAGACGAACACCAACGATAGTGTGGCTCTGATGTCAAAACGAGCAGCGGAGGTCAAGGTATAAAATCCTTGACCTCCGTTTTTATGCTTATTCGGTTGTATCCAGTGTTTACTGCAGGCCTCGTCAGTTGGAACCGGCAGCAGCCCCGAAGAAGACCATGGCCGCGCCGGGGGTGCTGAAATCCGCCTCAATGCAGAGCCCGTCCTGCTCCTTGACAAGCCGGGCCGGGCCAAAGCACAGGGGGTCCCCTGCCGGGCGGGACGCCAGGCGGAAACGGTAAATCCCCGGCGCCGAGCCGAACAGGGACACCACTCCGCGCCCGCTGGCGCTAATCTTTTCGTATACCTCAAAGGTGCTGCCCGGGTGCCCAAGGGTCACCGGGCTGGCGGCAGTGATATCGTCCCTGACCTGCTTATAGGCGTCCAGCACCCGGCGGAACAGGGCCCTTCCCTCCGGCGATATGGCGGGCAGGTCGCCCCAGATACCGTTTTGGCCCAGGATAAGGGTGGCAAGGTTGATAAGCTGGGAACTCTCCGGGCCATCGGGCAGATAATGGGTCATCATCAGCACCGAGGGTATCCACTTGTCATAGCCCAGCACTCCCCGGCAGATTCTCGGCCTGGCGGGTCCCGGGTGGACAAAGGCGTTTATCCAGACGTCCTTTGGAGGCTCTATGTCATAATCCTGGAAGTATGGGCCGTTGTTTACAGCAAAGAACTTACCGGATGACAGGAAGCCCAGGCCGAAATACCGGCAGCACTCTGTGATATCCATGTCCACAATGGCCTCAGGACATTCCTCGCAGAGCCGGTCAACTATTTTTGACAGATAGCGGCCTATCTGAAAGGCATAGCAGCCGCCGTTCTCCTGCGCCCCGGATTCCGGCCCGCCGTGCAGGTGCCCGGCGCTCTCGCAGCCGTACAGGTTCACCGCGTCCCATTTGAAATAGGTCACGCCCAGCTCCTTGTACAGCCGCACCAGCTGGCCGGCGAAGGCCTCCCAGGCTTCGGAGACAATGCACATGGGATAGCTCTCCTCTGTCTCCCAGATGGGGAAGGGAGCGGCCTCCCGGCCGTGCATTTCGGCCACGGTGTCTCTGTGCTCCTTGAGCAGCCTGCTGGTAACAGCCGCCACGGTGGGGTTGAACCATAGGCCCAGCTTCATGCCATAGCTATCAAGCCGCCGCTTAACTTCTTTCAGCCCGTCCGGGAAACGCTCCAAATCGACCTCCCAGTCGCCGGTCTTTTTATACCAGCCGGTGTCAATGACGAATACCTCTATGCCCATCTCGTGCGCCGCGTCTATTTCCCGGCAGATACGGTCAAAGTTCATGGAGTCGAGATAGGCCGCGCCATTATAAAACTTATTGCGCTCCTGGAAGGCCCATGTGTTATAGAAGATATAGGGCTTGCGGCTCTCGCGGTTTGGGCTGCAATATTTAAGCTGAAATTCCCTGTAGGCCCGGGCCAGGTCGTCCACATTCCCCTTTACGGCCCCTATCTGCAGCCATATTGTTTCGTAGGGGGCGGGGAAGATGTGCTGGCCCTGCCATGTGTTGCCCTTCACCGCTTTTAGCGACACCCCGCCGCCGTCGGGGAAGAAAGCCAGGAACTTGTCCGGGTACTGGGAGCCGTGCTCATAGGCGGTAAGCATGGCGTAGCCATCGCGCCCCTCGGCCAGTATGGGCCCCATGGCGTCGGGCTCGCTGCGGAAGGCGGGCAGCTCGCTGAGACAATAGCTGTGCAGCCTATAGTCGTAGTCTGACAGGCGCACCTCCGTGCGTTCAGCCCCGGGGGGAGAGGAGTAGGAAAAATAGGTCAGGCTCTCCCTGCCGCCGGGCTTTGTAAAACGCATATCTTTATCTCCCGACAGGATATATCTGAAACGCACGAAGGGGGTGTTCTCGCAGACTCTGGCCTCAAGGGTCAGCCGCGCCCCGCAGGGATAAGCCCCCTCCCAGCTCAGCAGCGTGAAGCCGCCGCCCAGGTCTTTTGCCCCGCGCTCTACCATGGGTCCAGGCGCGCCGGTGCCGCGGCCGTCAATATGGAATCTGGGCAGGTCCAGCTCTATGGCCTCTTCCTCACCGGCCAGCCGGTAACGCAGCCGGCCGGCAGCGTCCAGGCTGTAAAATCTGTTCTCATACATGGCTGTCCTCCTTTTGTCAAATAATTTATTATATAATTTATTGAGCTTATTTACCGGCCTCTATCATATCCCTTGTGCCGTCCGGCCACTGGAGCTCCACCGTTACCGGACCGGAGGCGTTTATCTCAACCTCAGGCTTCTCCCCGGGCCGGTGCGCCGGGCATATCAGGTCCACCGCGTCCGCGCCCATCGGATAGCGCAGCACTCCGTGACGGCTGGCCTCCCGGACCCGCCAGGTTATTTTGCGCTCTCTTGCGCTGCCGTGAATGCCGAATATCTCCTCTATCACAATGGCGATGGGGGATAGCCCTGTCCAGCCCACGAAGTCCCTCTTGGCCGGGTCGCCGGGGGCGTAATTCTCGGGGGAGTAATTCTCCCAAAGGGTGCCGGTCTCCATATAGACCCGGGTCACATTCTCCACGTGATTCAGGGCAATCTCCCTTGCAAGCTCATACTCCCCGGCCTTCTCCAGGCCCTTGAGCACCATATAGTTTGTGGGGGCCCAGACGCCGCCCCGCCAGTAGCTGCCGTTCTCCCTGTACTCCGGGTGGTCCGCCGAAAGGCTCGGGACGCGGTGAGGGCGGTCAAACTCCCTGGGGTTCTTCAAGTGTGCGATAAACGGGCCTATCCCTTCTGGGGGCACGCAGCCGGCCAGCAGCGCCCAGTACGCGCCGATGGATTTTACATGGTTCAGGCGGCCGTCGCTCCACAAATCATAATAATAGCAGCTCTCAGGGTCCCAAAGCTTCCGGTTTACCACCTGGGACAGGAACTTTTCCTCAGTTTGCAGGCGCTCCGCGTCCCGCTCCCTCCCGATAAGCTTCGCCATTTTTGTCAGCATCTGACAGCTCAAAAGCTGCTGCAGGCAGGCGTCGGCCCAGACCTGATGTCCGTGGTGGAACTCCACAGAGACGCCGGGCTTCTGCCTTGGCTGGTTGTCCATCCCGCAGCTCCAGCCGGTGGACCAGTAGGTGCCGTCCGGCCAGGTGCGCCAGTCCTTCAGCCAAAGGTGGATAGGCCAGAAGGGCCGGGAACACCCGCCGTATGCGTTCCTCGTCGCCAGTGACAAGATAGTATTCCCACTCGGCCCAGGGCATGATATTGGGCCCGGTGCTCGAGGGGTCAAAGCGGTGGAACTGGTCCCCCCGCTCCGCCTCGCATATCTCCCGGCAGATAAAGCCGTCCATATGCTGCCGGGCATAGAGGTTGTCAAGGGTCCTCTGAAAGTCGAATACCCTTGAGCCGTACTTGCCGAACATGGTGATAAAGGCCGAGTCCCACATGAAAAGGAAGCCGTTAAAGGCTGTGTCTATATAGTTTGAAACCATATCGTCATCAGGTCCCGGCTTGCGGAGGTTGCCGAAGGCAGTCTCCCAGGCTTTGTCAAAGCATGCGGCAGTGTCCTCATGCCCGTCCCATATAAGGGCCGGCAGGATATCCCGGCTCTCCTCATATGTGGGTAGGGGCTCGGTGTCCTTTTCCTTGCCGATGAAGCTGTTCTCCTCCACCAGCGGCTGATAGGTATAGGTCAGGTCATCGTTTACCCGGTAGAGGTGATGGCCCTCGCTGAAAATGCGCCTCATGTTCTCCTCTTGATTCATAATTGCTCCTTCCTTTCGTATCACTGCCCGCTGAGGGGTTCCAGAAATCCCTCGGCCTCTCCGGCCTCCAGCATGCCTATAAGCCCCAGCAGGGCCCCCCAGTGGTAGAACTTATCGCTGTTTTTCACGTCGCAGCCCTCGCCGGTGTCGGCGTTATAGTTTTCGTGGATATGCCGGCGCTCCCGCCACTCCTTCATCATCAGCGCAACAGAGTGCCCGGCAAGGTCCTTCTGCACGTCGGGCAGGCTGCCGTGGCTGCGTATGGCCGCGTATGCCAGGAAATTCGTAGAGGGCCAGACCCTGCCCCGCCAGTAGTCCTGGTCGGGATAGGCGGGGTCATTGCGGGCGATGGCAGGTATCATCCACCGGCCGTAAAACTCATCCGGGTTATAGTAATGGCTGTCGGCCATGCGCCGGGCCCGCTCAGGCGGGACGTTTTCGTCAAACAGGGCGTAGAACAGGGTGGGGGAGAGCCGGGGGGAAAATTCCCCGGTGTCCGTGCGCAGGTTGCAGTAGCAGCCCATATCCTCGTTCCACATCCTCTCAAGGCCCCGGCCGGCCTCATCCATGCGGCGGCTGAGCTCCGGTATATCGCCGTCTTTCCCTATAAGCTCCGCTATCCTGATAAGGCTGCGGCAGTCCAGGATATAGAGCCCCGTAAGGCCCACATCCTCAAGGCACATCATGTGCTTCTCCCTGTCGAAGGGGATATCGTCGTACATGGGGGAGTTGTCCAGGCCCGATTCCAGGGCCCCGCCGTAGGTGCCGTTGACCCCGGCCAGCTCCCAATAGTTGCCGCGCTTCCCCTCATAGGGGTCGCTGCCCCAGCAGAAGCCGCCGTATTCCTCGTTTCTGCGGCGGGTATAGAACCAGTCGTTCCACTCCTTGAGCGTGGGGTACAGGTACTCCGGCAGCCATTTCTCCCTGTACCGGCGGTAGAGCTCCAGCAGCATGGCCGAGCCCACCGGCGGCTGGGAACGGTCCTCGCTGGAATAGCCCGAGGCGTGGGCGATATTGGGTATGAAGCCCCGGTCCGTCTGCTCCCGGGTTATCTCGATAATGTTGGCGTAGCTGAGGTCCCTGTCCTCAAGGGAGGCCATGAAGGAGACGAAATAGTTGTCCCAGCAGGCCATGATAAAGCCCCCGGCGCCTATGCTCCAAAGGCGGCTTATTGGCGACGCGACGCGGTCCTTCTTCCCGTCATATGTGGTGTCCCAGGCCACGGCGCACTGTATGGCCTCATACAGCGGGGCCGACTCCCCGTACCGGGCAAAGCTGTCCAGAAGGGCCTGGCGCTTGCCGTCCAGAAGCTCCCTGGCCTGAGAGACTGTGACCGGCCTATGGGTGCTGAACGCTATGGGCTCAGTGAACTCGCAGGCGAAGTACGGCCCCTGGGCGGGGATATTGGCGTCGCGGGCGGCAGGCTTTCCTGTGGTGTATATGGGCGTGTCCCCCAGGGGGCTGTGGGCGCAGAGGCCGTCCCCCGTGTGCTCCGTCCAGCCCGGGCGGTTCCACAGAAAGCCGGTCTCGAGCACCAGCATTGAGGGCCATTTCTGCCGCTTTCGAGGCGTTATAAGCAGCACCAGCTCCCTGCCGTCCTGGGTGGACTCCACGGAGAACTCCATGCCCATCCACTGTACGGAGGCCTGGGTATAGCTGCCGTCATAGGAGTGCAGGCCAGGCAGCACCTCTTCGGTCTCGCGCCCGTGCATAACGGCCTCCGCCTTATGCCGGCCGATAAGGGCCTCCTTCAGGTAATGCCCGGCGGAATACTCCTTCACGGCCACATTGAGGGCAAGGCCGTCCTCCATGCGCACATGGGAGAGCACGCTGTACACGTTATAGGTCCTCCAGCCGGACATCATTCTCTTTTTCAGCGCAAGATATTCCGGGTGTTCAAGGTTCAGCAAGCTTTACACCTTCCTTTACTAAAAAATAATTATATATATGGAGACGGGACAGCCCGCCGGTTGTTGGGCTGCCCCTTCCATATTATCAGATATTGAGCTTAGGGCGTCTGCTTTTTACTTTCTGGCCTCCAGCTGCTGCACCATCCACTCGTTGAGCTTGGACATGCCCATGCTCTCAGCCTGGGCGTAGAGGTTATCCAGGGCCTCCTTAAACTCCTCCTCCGTCTCGGCGAAGATGACCTTCTGCTCCTCGGACTTGACCATGTCTCCAAGGGAGTTGTAGATGTTCAGCATATCACCCTCGGTGGGAATGCAGAAATACAGCTCGGACATGACGGCGGTGTGCTTCACAGCGTTCTGCAGCCGGGCGTAGTAGTCCTGCATGTCGGGGTCTGTAACGGCGTGGTCGATAAAGGCGTTCTCATCGCCCTGGTCGCCGAAAATCCAGACGGCAATGCCGAAGTCGTCCTGCTTCTGCTTGCCGGAGGAGAGGGCCTCCTGATACTCGGCGGTGGTGACAGTCTCGCCGTTCTCGTTATAATCCCAGTGCTCCCCCTGAATGCCCCAGGAGCAGAGCTTGCGGCCCTCCTCGCTGCGGGCCCAGGACATGAACTCTATGGCGCGCTGGGGGTCCTTGTTCTTCTTGGTGATGAAGGTGCCCGCCCAGCCTATGCCGGTGTTCACGCCCACAAGCGCGTCGTCGCTGAGCTCGTTGGTGAGCAGCTTCCAGCGGTAATCGGTGCCGGCCTGGATGGCGGCGTTGTTGGAGGACTGGGCCTCGTCGGTGGCGCGTACCTGCATGAAGGAGTTGCCGGCGTTGCGCACCTCGCAGAACTTGTCGTGGTTATAGGTCATGGCCTCGGGGGAGAGCAGGCCCTCCCGGGCGAAACGGTTGAGAAGCTTATAGTACTCGTCCACCTTCTCCATGCCCAGCCAGTAGCAGGGGCTGCCGTCCTTGTCGTAGCCGACGCCGTCCCTGTTGCCCTTCAGGCCCAGCTGCTGGGAGAAATAGTGGAGGTAGCCGCCGTCGCCGTTGAGAAGGGGCACAATGCCGGGGTGCTTTTCCTTGGCGGCCAGCAGGGCTTTCTCCAGGTCCTCAAGGGTATCAAGCTTCGGAGAGCCTATCTCCTCATAGATGTCGGTGCGGTATGCAACGGACGGAATGCCCCCGGAGAGCAGGGTGTTGCCCTCGTCGATGGCCTCCTGGGAGGTATAGGCGTTGAGCAGAGCATAGTAGTTGCCGTCCGGCCTGGTATTGTTGGCTATCTCGGACTCAGTGGCGTGGATGTCAACGCCGGTCTCCTCAATGAGCTCATTATAGGACCAGCACACGTTGGGGTCGCTGAGCAGGGCGGTGCGGGCGTTGCTGTCGGTATAGACGATGTCCGGCAGGTCGTCGGCGGCAATGAGCAGGGCCAGCTGCTGGTCATCGCTGGCGCGGGTCACGTCGAAGCTGACGCCGGTGGTCTCGGTTATCTTCTGGGAGACGGGCTCGGTGCCCCATTTGTCAAACCAGAACCAGGTCATGTCCACGAACAGCGAGAACTCGACGGGGTCCTTGGCGCCGGTGCTCTCGTCCTCGGGCTCTGAGGCCTCGGAGCTCTCCTCGTCCTTGGAGCTGGGTTCCTGCTGGGAGCTCTCCTGCTTGGAGGGCTCGGAAGAACCGGCGTCCCCGCCGCAGGCAGCTAAGCAGCCCAGCAGCATTGCTGCGGTCAGCAGCAGGCAAATAATTCTTTTCATGTTTCTCGTCCTTTCTTTTGATGAAAATTTTATGTTCACCCGGTTTCCGGGGAATCACCTGAGGTCAGCCCTTTACAGAGCCTATCATTACGCCCTTGACAAAATACTTCTGCAGGAAGGGGTAAACTATCAGTATGGGCGTTACCGCCAGCACCATGCTGGCCATCTGCAGAGAGGTGGTGGTGCTCTGCATGGCCGAGGCCGCGTAGCCCATGGACTGGGCGTTGGTAACCGTGGAGGCCGTGGCGGATTTATTGATTATCTCCATCATGAGATAAGACATCGGCCTGAGCTCGTCCTTGGTTACATAGTACACCGAATCCATCCAGGAGTTCCACTGGCTCACCGCGTAGAACAGGGCGATAGTGGCAAGGCTCGCTTTAGACAGGGGCAGGGCTATCTGGAAGAACACCCGGATATCTCCCGCGCCGTCCAGCCAGGCGGATTCATAAAGGGACGACGGAATGGTCTGGAAGAAATTCACAAGGATGAGCATATAGTATACGTTTAGCATACCCGGTATCACATATACCCAGAAGGTATTTAGCATACCGAGGCTCTTGAGCAGAATATAGAAGGGTATCATGCCTCCGGAAAAGTACATTGTGAAGATATAGAGCTTATAATAACCCCCGCGGAACATAACGTGCTCGAAGGACAGCGCATACGCCACGGCGCTGGTGACGAATACCCCGAGGACCGTGCCTATCACAGTCCTTGCCACGGAGATGAATATGGCGCTGCCCCAGCTGGCGTCCGCAAGCAGTGTCTCGAAGTTTTCAAGGGTGGGCCTCCTGGGCCAGAAGTACATCCCCCCGGTGGAGGAGTCCATGCCGTTGTTGAAGGCGTGGATGACGATATAGTAGAACGGGTACACTGTGACCAGCACCACAAGGACCATAATCACCGTGATGGTTATATCCACCGCCCAGTCCTCCGCGGAGCGGATATGGCGGCGCCTCTTTTTACGGATATCTGTCATTGCTGTCATCCTTTCTCAATAAAGTGCAGCGCCGGTGGTCCTGCGGCTCAGGGCGTTTGTGGAGAATACCAGCGCCACCGAGATAACCGACTGCATCATGCCCACCGCGGCCGCGTAGTCGAACCTGAACTGCCGCAGGCCTATTGTCAGGACATAGGAGTTGATTATTTCGGAATAGTCCCGGTTAAGGTTGTTTCCAAGCATCATCGCCTGGTCAAGGTTGCCGTTGACAAGCCCCCCGAGGGCCAGGATGAACATGATGACGATGGTGCCCTTTATCCCCGGCAGGGTCACGTGGATTATCCTCTGCAGCCGGTTGGCCCCGTCTATCTGCGCCGCCTCGTACAGGGCTGAATCAATGCCGGCTATGGCGGCGATAAAGATGATGGCGTTCCAGCCGGTCTCCTTCCACACCTCCGTGCCAATGGCCAGCCCCCAGTACTGCTTTCCGTCGGTAAGGATGGTCAGGGGCCCGTCTATCCACCCCCATTTGAGCAGAAGCTCATTTAACAGGCCGTTTACAGAGCTGAACATAGTAAAGCAAAGGCCCGAGACGATAATCCAGGAGATAAAGTGGGGCAGATAGCTGGCCGTCTGCACCAGCCGCTTGAACTTGCTGGAATGTATCTCGTTTAAGAGCAGCGCGAAAAGTATTGGGGCGGGGAAGGCTATAGCCAGCTTTAAGAGGGAGAGGACCAGGGTATTGCGCACAACCTTAAAGCACATGGGGCTGGTGAAGAACTCTATGAACCACTTGAAGCCCACCCATTCGCTGGTAAAAAAGCCCATCAGGCCCGTGGACAGCTTGTACTCCTTAAAGGAGATTATTATGCCCACCATGGGCACGTATGAGAAGACAGCCAAAAACAGCAGCCCCAGCAGAAGTATCATCTGCAGGGACGCCTGCTGCCGGAACCGGGAGGCAAACGTCCCCTTCGGCCGGTGGGATATTTCATCTTTTTTGTTCATCACAAAGGTCCTCCTATTAATTTTTTGTGAATATTTGTGAATATAGTATAAACCAAAATTGAAACTTTTTTGATGGCATAATCCGTTAAGTTGACTGACAAAATCCGATATGTTTCGCTGTATTTATACACCCGCAGCCGCGTTTTCCCCTGGAATGCCTAAGGCTTCGGCTATATCAACAATGGCCGGCCCCTGGGCGGCCTGGCAATTATGTGCACTTGACACCCGATATTAAAGATGATATATTGTAGTTAATGTTTTTACTCCGAGGGGGCAGGGCCGTGAAGATGATAGAGACAATCCGTTCCCATCTTCTGCACAAAATGCTCTGTTTGTTCCTAATTTTCCTTCTCCTGCCCTGCCTGCTCTTCGCCGCGGCGTTCTTCTTTGTGAACCAGGCGTACTTTTCAAGGGAGCGGGCGAGCCTTGAGATGTCCGCCATGTCCCGCTGCTGCTTCAATATTCAGCAGGACCTGGACTCCTGCGCCAATGTGTACAAGCAGATACAGCAGCACAGCAATTTCCTGCGCTTTCTCAACGGCAGCTACCAGTCTGTGCCCCGGCAGCTTGAGGCCTATTTCCGGGAGTTTTCCAGCATGTTCCACTATGCGGAGAGCTACTCGCCCTATATCGAGAGCGTCAATGTATACACCCTTCGGGAGGACCTTCTGAACATGAACGACAACGTGAAGGGCATAAGCCAGCTGGGGGACTACTCCCTTGACATACGCACGGCGGCGGGCTTCTGGCGGTATGACAGCGAAAAGCAGATGCTCGTATACCGCCAGACCCTTAACAGTATCAGCGGCGACGTGAGCCTTGGCATACTGGAGATAAACTGCAGCCCGAGCCTTGTGTCCCTGCAGGCAACGGAGCTCTCCGGCTCCATCGGGCGCGTGGTGTATGTGATTATCGACGGGGTGTGCTGCCTGCCCGAAGACGGCGCGCTGCTGCCGGGGGCGGAGCTTGTCACGGTAAAGGACTCCCAGAGCGAGAGCCTGGACGGTTTTTCCCTTACCATACAGACCGGCGGCTATGTCCCCCAGGAGACAAGCAAGAGCTTTAACCTGCTTACCATCACGATACTGGTGGGGCTTTTGCTGCTGATACTCAGCAGCTGCATGTTTTTCTTCAGCATATCCAGGCTTTCCGGGCGAATCGTGCGGTTTTCAAGGTATATATCCAGCTCTTTCACCGAGATACCCGGGGCCTATACGGACCCCGGCCACGACGAGCTGAGCCTGGTGGTGCATAACTTTAACCTTATGCTTGAGAGGAACAGCGACCTGATAAACCAGATAAAGCTTGAGCAGCTCAGGCAGAACGAGATGGCCTACCAGGTGCTGCAGGCGCAGATAGACCCGCATTTTCTTTATAACACCCTGGAGAGCGTGCGGATGATGGCCGAGATGAAGGACGAGCCGGAGATTTCCGACATGATTTTCTCTTTAAGCAAGCTCATGCGCTACAGCTTCTCCGTAAACACAGGCCTTGTGACAATGGAGGATGAGCTGGATTTGGTCAGCCAGTTTTTGAAGGTGCAGAAAATGCGGCTCGGGGAGCAGCTGCGCTTCAATATCAGCTGCCCGAAGGAGCTCTACTCCTGCCGCTGCCCGCAGTTCATCATACAGCCCCTTGCGGAGAACGCCATAAAATATGGCCGCGACGGCAGCAATTCGGAGGTGTGCTTATCAATCACCCTGAGTACGGAGGGCGGGCTTATCCTGGTGACGGTGGAGAACAACGGCGCCGCCATGGGCAGCCGGCGCATGGAGCGGATAAACCAGCTGCTGTCCCGGGGGGAGGACCTTTCAGAGCTTTCCTCAGGGACGGGAGTGGGGCTGGACAGCATAAATAACCGGATGCGCTACCTGTACCCGGACAGCTTTTCCATGGAGCTCAGCGCTCCAGAGGGCGGAGGGCTTCGGGTGTCTTTGCGCTGGAGGCCGGGGACAGAGGGGGACAGCAATGAAGCTTCTGGTAGTGGACGATGAAAATCTGATAGCCCGGGGCATTGCCCATGTTATCGAGCAGTTCAGGGGGCCTTTCAGCCAGGTGGACACCGCCTGCTCCTGCGAGGGCGCCCTCAGGCGGATGGAGCAGGCGCGCTATGATTTGGTGATAACGGATATCTCCATGCCGGGGGGCAGCGGGCTCGAGCTCATAAAGGCCGCCCAGGACGCGGGCTTATGCGAGAACTTCTGCATACTCTCGGGGTATTCCGAGTTCGAGTACGCCCGCTCGGCCATACGCCTGGGCGTGGAGGACTATCTGCTAAAGCCGGTGGACAAGGAAAAGCTGCGGGAGCTTTTGGAGGCTGTAAGCGAAAAGGTCCGCGCCCGGGACGATTCCCGCCGCCGCGAGCGGGAGTCCATGCTGACGGACTGCCTGTTCGGCCGGCTGGAGGACCAGAAGCTCGGCGGCAGCCGTCCGCTGCTGCTGGCTGTGGCCGAGACGCTGTTTCGGCCTGCGGACCCGGAGCTTGGAAGAAAGCTGAAGGAGTACCGGGGCAGGGGCCTTGCAGACCAGGTGCTGTCTATCCACCACCTGCCGGTGTTTGTGCTTTTCAGCCGTCCCTGCGCTGAAAAGACACTGGTAAATTCCCTTTTGAAGGACTCGCCGGTGATGTTTATCGGCACGGCGGCCGGGCAGCCCGCCACCGGGGCCCAGCTGAGGGAGCTATATGAGCGGGCGCTCCACGCGGCGCTTACCGGCCACTGCTTTTTGGGAAGGCGCTATACTAACGGAGACGCCCTTTCCGTGCCCAGGCCGTTCCAGGGGGCGAAGGAATTTGAGAAGCTGACGGCCTGCCAGCCGGACGCCGCGCCCACACAGGGGCAGCTGCTGTTCTACCGGCAGTGCTGGCGCGCCCTTGCGGCAAGGCCCTCCGCCGCACAGGACAGGAACGTCCAAAGCCCCTATGCGGCACAGATGATAGACCTGGTGGAGCAGGGATTTGCAAGGGAGCTTACGCTGAACAGCGCCGCAAGGTCCATTGGGCTCAGCCCGGAGTATGCGGGAAAGCTGTTCCGTACAGAGACGGGCGTGAGCTTCTCCGAATACCTTAACCGCTACCGTATAGCCCAAATTCTGGAATACATGCTTCGGGACCCCAGCCTGAGCTTTGAGCAGCTGGCGCCCAGCATGGGCTTTCCGGACCTTAGGAACTTCTACAGGGTCTTCAAGCGCATAATGCAGACGACCCCGGGCAAATACCGGGACTCCCTTTGCCCGCCGAGGGACTGCGCGGGGTATGGGAGAGACGGATAGAGGCGGCAATCCCCATATTATTTTCGTTTAAGGAGAAACCCATGTATATTGCGGATTTACATATCCACTCCCACTATTCCCGGGCCACCAGCAAGTCCTGCACGCCGGAGCACCTGGATATGTGGGCGCGGCGCAAGGGAATCAGCATTGTCGGCACCGGGGACTTTACCCACCCGGGCTGGCGGCAGGAGCTGCGGGACAAGCTGGAGCCCACCGGCAGTGGGCTGTACACCCTTAAGGAAGAATACCGCATTCCGGACCCTGCGGCGGGCGGCCCTCAGCCGCACTTCTTAGTCACCGGGGAAATCAGCTCCATCTATAAGAAAAACGGCCGCGTCCGCAAGGTGCACAGCCTGATTATGCTGCCGGGCCTGGAGGACGCCGAGAGGGTTGCCCGGAAACTGGAAACTCTGGGTAATCTTCATTCCGACGGCAGGCCAATACTGGGGCTGGACTGCCGAGACCTGCTGGAGATACTTCTGGAGCTGAGCCCAAAAGCGGTCTATGTCCCCGCGCATATCTGGACGCCCCATTTCTCCCTGTTCGGGGCCTTTTCCGGTTTCGACTCCATAGAGGAGTGCTTTGGCAGCCTTTCCTCAGAGATACACGCCCTGGAAACCGGGCTCTCCTCAGACCCGCCCATGAACTGGCGGGTTTCCGCCCTGGACCGTTTCCGGCTGATTTCCAATTCGGACGCCCATTCCCCCCAAAAGCTTGGACGTGAGGCAAACCTGCTGGACACGGAGCTCTCCTACGACGGGATGAAGCGGGCGGTGGAGAGGGGGGAGGGCCTGGCAGGGACCATAGAATTTTTCCCTGAGGAGGGGAAATACCACTACGACGGACACCGGAAATGCGGCCTCTGCCTGTCCCCGGCGGAGACAGAGCGGTATGGGGGCGTCTGCCCGGTATGCGGAGGGAAACTGACGGTTGGGGTGTCCCACAGGATAGAGCAGCTCTCCGACCGGCCTGAGGGCTGCTGTAAGGATGGGGCCGCGGGGTTCGAGAGGCTGGTTCCCCTCATGGAGCTCATCGGCGCCTGTCTGGGCTGTTCCCCGGCCAGCGGGAGGGCCGGCAGGGTCTATGAAGAAATGCTCCGAAAGCTGGGGGCTGAGTTCACCATCCTGCGGGAACTGCCCATGGAAGAAATAAGCCGCGTGTCCGGACGGCTGATTGCCGAGGGGATAGGCCGGCTCAGGCGGGGGGAGGCTGACTGGCGCCCCGGCTTTGACGGGGAATACGGAAGGCTGCGCCTGTTTACGCCGGGAGAAATTCAGCGGCTTAGCGGCCAGACCAGCCTGTTTGAAGAGACAGCGGACGCTGCGGGGGAAAGGCCCATTCAGCAGAAGGGGCCGCAGGAAGGAAAGAGTCCCGCGGGCCCCGGTCCGGACGCCGCGGGCCACGCCGTGCCTGCCGTCCGGGAGCGCATTTGGAACCAGAGGCAGCAGGAGGCCATCCAATCAATCCACCGCGTGACCGTGGTAAAGGCCGGCCCCGGCACCGGGAAAACCGGCACCCTGGCCGCGCGTATCCTCCACTTAGTGGAGACCCGCCGCGTGCCGCCCTCCCGCATTACGGCGGTGACATTTACCAATCAGGCGGCCGGGGAGCTGCGGGAGCGCATTGGCGGCCAGCTGGGCAGGGCGGCGCAGAAGGTGCAGATAGGCAGCTTCCACGGGCTCGCCCGGAAGTTCCTAAAATCCCGCGGCCGGGTGTTCTCCCTGGCGGGGGAGACGGAAACCTGGGCCATTGCCGCCGGTATACGGAAGGAATACGGCCTAAAGCAGACGGAGGCCCGGCTCCTCGACCAAATCTCCCGCTGGAGGACCGGGACAAAGGCGCCTGCCCCCGGGCAGGAGGAGCGGGCGCTGGCGGCTTATCAGGCCGCTTTGGAGGAATGGGGAGCTCTGGACTTTGACGGGCTCCTGCTGGAAACCCTGAGGCTCCTTGAGGAAGAAGCGGGCGATACCGGCGAAGGCCCGTTTTCGTATCTTCTGGTGGACGAGTTCCAGGACGTCAGCCCTCTGCAGTACCGGCTGGTTCAGGCGTGGAACCGGGGCGGCCGGGAGCTGTTCGTTATCGGCGACCGGGACCAGGCCATCTACGGCTTTCGCGGGGCGGACGCCCGGTGCTTTCAGAAGCTTGAGGAGGATTTCCCCCAGGCCCACAGCATTGTCCTTGAGATGAACTACCGCTCGACGCCCCAAATACTGGCGGCGGCCTCGGCGGTGATTTCCTCCGGCCCGGGCGGGAGCAGGGCGCTAAAGCCCTGCTGTCCCGAGGGCCCTCCGGTCAGGGTCGTTGAGGCGGGCAGTGAGAGGGAGGAGGCCATTTTCACGGCAAAGGAAATCAACCGTCTGGTGGGGGGCATTGGAATGCTTGAGGCACAGGAGATGTCCCCTGCAAGGGATGGGAGCGCCTGGGGCTTTGAGGACATCGCCGTGCTGTACCGCACCCACCGCCAGGCGGCGCTTTTGGAGGAATGCCTTGCCCGGGAGGGCATTCCCTATGTGGTGGCGGGCAGGGAGCCCTTTTTGCAGGAGGAATCCGTGCGGGAGGCGGTCTGCTTCTTCAAGGCTATCTCCCGGCCGGAGGACAGGCTGGCCGCCATGACGGCGCGGGCGCTGCTGGGCGACCGGCCGGGCCTCTACGAAGCCATGGCGGAGAAGTACGCCCCTCAGCTCCAAAGGAAAAGGCCCCATACCCTTCTGGAGGACTGGGCGCGCGGGCGGGGGCTTGAGAATAAAAAGGAGATGGAACAGCTCATTCAGGCTTCTGTGCTCTACCGGCGCATGGGGGACCTCCTTGAGGCGCTGGACACCGGCGTGGAGAGCGACCTGAAACGCTGCGGCGGCAAGCGGTACACAGCCGGCGCGGTCACGCTGATGACCCTTCACGGCGCAAAGGGGCTGGAATTTCCTGTGGTGCTGATTTACGGGGCACGCAGGGGGCTGATACCCTTCTCTGGCGGGAAGGGTTCTTCCAGCGAGGAGGAGGAGCGCCGGCTGTTCTATGTAGGGCTCACCCGCGCCCGGGAGGTCCTGGCCATCACCACCTCCAAAGAACCGTCGTCTTTCCTGCAGGCACTTTCCCCAGGGCTGGCCCGGTGGGAAAAGGCCCGTGCCGGCCAAGGCTGGGAACAGGGCAGGCAGATGATTATATCGGACTATTCGGTAACCAGAAAGGAGGACGCAGATGCCGTCCCTTAGCTTGCTTATCAAGCCCTCGTCCGGGGGCTGCAATATACGCTGCAAATACTGCTTTTATCACGACGAACAGCTGAACCGGGAGACCTTCTCCTACGGCTTTATGACCGAGGAGACCCTGGAAATCCTGGTGAAAAAGGCCCTGGAATACGCCACGGTGCACTGCTCCTTCGGCTTTCAGGGGGGTGAGCCAACCCTGCGTGGGCTGGACTTTTTCCGCAAGGCGGTGGAGCTGCAAAAAAAGTATAATATCCACCACGCGCAGGTCGCCAACGCCATACAGACCAACGGTATGCTCATAGACGACACATGGGCTAAATTCCTCCGGGACAACAACTTCCTGGTGGGCCTGAGCCTGGACGGCACCAAGGACGTGCACGACCAGAACCGCCTGGACCCGGAGGGCAGGGGCACATTTAACCGGGTGCTGCAAGCCGCGCAGAAGCTGGCCGCCCAGCAGGTTGACTTCAACCTGCTGACGGTGGTCACAAACCGCACGGCGGACGCCATCGCCAAGATATACAATTTCTACCGCCGCTCCAACCTGCTGTACCAGCAGTATATCCCCTGCCTGGACCCTCTGGATGAGGCCCGGGGGTCATCGCCCTACTCCCTTACGCCGGAAAAATACGCCCGGTTCCTCAAAACCCTCTTCGACCTGTGGTACAGGGACGTGACGGCGGGCAGGTTTATCTATATCCGATATTTTGAGAACCTGGTGGGTATGCTCATGGGCCGGCCCCCGGAGAGCTGCGGGCTCAGCGGTCAATGCGTGATTCAGAATGTGGTGGAGGCCGACGGCTCCGTGTACCCCTGCGACTTCTACTGCCTGGATGAGTGGCGGCTGGGGAACATCCGGGAGGAGGGCTTCCGGGAGATGGCGGCGGGTGAAACGGCAAAGCGCTTTCTCCGGGAGGGCTGCTCGGGCAGGGAGGAGTGCAGGACCTGCGCCTACGGCTTCATCTGCCGGGGAGGCTGCCGCCGGGACCGGGAACCCCTGGCGGCGGGGGGCAGCTATTTCTGCCCGGCCTATAAGGAATTTTTCGCCTACGCGCTCCCACGCCTGCAGGGCTTGGCCCGGTCCATTCAGCACTCAATGCGGCAAGCCCCTTGACTTTTCTTCTTCCGTTATTTATAATGTAACAAAAATTCTTGTGGGAAACAGCCCAAGCCTTTGCGCTGGAGTTTCTTCTTACAGAAAGGAAGATAGGAAATGGAAAGCTTTGAAAAGCGCTATGACGGCCTCGCGGTGGAGAGGGAAATGCAGGACTTCTGGCGGGAAGAGAAGATATATAAATTCTCTCCGGACGCCTCCCGCCAGGTATATTCCATAGACACGCCTCCCCCGACAGTAAACGGAAAGCTGCATATAGGGCATATCTTCAGCTACACTCAGGCCGAGATGGTGGCCCGGTATAAGCGTATGCAGGGCTTCAACGTCTTTTATCCGTTCGGCTTCGACGATAACGGCCTGCCCTCCGAGCGCCTGGTGGAAAAGGAGAACGATATAAAGGCAAAGGAGCTGCCCCGCAGCGAGTTCTGCCAAAAGTGCGTGGACACCACCCAGAAGTATGAGGCGGAGTTTCGGGAGCTCTGGCAGTCCATGGGCTTTTCCTGCGACTGGGAGCTGCAATACTCCACGGTCAGCCGGGATGTGCAGGCCCTTTCCCAGAAGTCGTTCATTGAGCTGGCGAGGGCCGGGCGGGCGTATATGAAGGAGTCCCCGGTGCTGTGGTGCACCGAATGCCAGACCTCCATAGCCCAGGCCGAGCTTGAGGCCAAGGACGTGCCCTCTGCGTTCCACTATATCCCCTTTACCGGTGAAACCGGGACTATAGAGATAGCAACCACCAGGCCGGAGCTGCTCTACGGCGTGGTATGCGTGTTTGTGAACCCTGAGGACGAGCGCTATAAAAGCTTCGTTGGCAAAGACGTCAGAGTGCCGCTATACGACTTCCCGGTGCCCGTGATTGCGGACGAGCGCGCAGCCATAGACAAGGGCACCGGCGCCGTGATGTGCGCAACCTACGGCGACACCACCGACGTGGAGTGGGTCGAGGACTATAAGCTGCCCTATAAGAAGGTAATGCTCCCGGACGGCAGGATAGCCGAGGACGTGCCGTTTATAGGCGGCCTCTACCATAAAAAAGCCAGGAAGGAGATAGTGCGGCTACTTGAGGAGAAGGGGCTGCTTCTGAAGCTTGAGCCCATTACCCACACTGTCTCCGTGCATGAGCGCTGCGGGACTTCTGTGGAGATAATTCCCTCCCGCCAGTGGTATATAGACATCCTCTCAATGAAGGACGAGCTTTTGGCCGCAGGGGACAAGGTCAACTGGTACCCGGCCTTTATGAAGAACCGGTACACCACCTGGGTGGAGAACCTGAAATGGGACTGGTGCATTTCCCGGCAGAGGTATTTCGGCGTGCCCTTCCCGGTCTGGTACTGCGCCAAGTGCGGGAAACCCCACTATGCCAATATGGAAGACCTGCCAGTGAACCCCTTGGAGCAGGAGTATCACGGGGTCTGCGACTGCGGCTGCAGCGAATTTATCCCCGAGCAGGCGGTGCTGGACACCTGGGCCACATCCTCGATAACCCCCCAGATAAACCGCCACACTGCGGAAAAGTACGGTATTGACGGGGACTTCCTGCCCATGAGCATGCGCACCCAGGCCCACGAGATTATCCGTACTTGGGCTTTCTACACCATAGCGAAGAGTCTGTATCATACCGGGGACATCCCCTGGAAGGACGTGATGGTCTGCGGCTTTGTGCTTGCGAAGCCCGGGGAGAAGATAAGCAAGTCCAAGGGCAACGCCAAGCTCACCCCCCAGGCCCTGGTGGAGGCCTACTCAGCCGACGTCATCCGCTACTGGGCGGCGGGCGCCCGCCTGGGCACGGACACCTTCTTCGACCAGCAGGAAATGCAGGACGCCTCCCGGCGCACCATAACCAAGCTCTGGAACTCTTCAAAGTTTGTGCTCTCTCATTTACAGGACTTCGACCCGAATTATATCCCGGCCCTGTCTCTGCCCATAGACAGATGGCTCATAGAGCGCACGAACCAGACCGTTCAGGAGGCGGCAAAGCAGCTTGACCAGTATGAGATAGGCCTTGCCCGCAAGCTTATAGACGACCTGTTCTGGAAGGACCTGTGCGACAACTATATCGAGATTGCCAAGGAGCGCCTCTATCAGCCGGACATACACGGCGAGGAGGAGAGAAAGTCCGCTCAGGCGGCGATATATTACTGCCTGCTGACCATACTGAAAATGTACGCGATATATGTCCCACATCTGACAGAGTATATCTATCAAAAGGGCTTCCGGGAGCTTGTGGGGGAAAAGTCCATCCACCTGACCACATGGCCCAAGGTGCAAAAGCTGAACCCGGAGATTTTGGAGTTCGGCGAACAGGTTAAGGAGGCCGTCTCCCTTATGCGCAAGTACAAGTCTGAAAACGACCTGTCTATGCGGGCTGAAATCGACAAGTTTGTTGTGGCGGGCTCTAAAAAATACGATGAGTGGTTCCGCGCTTCAACGAAGGACCTTACTGCCTGCTCCCACGCAGATGAGATAGTCTTTGAGCTGAAGTAAATACCATTACCGGAGAATTTACCAATAAATAACCGCCCCGTTTGTGCTGACAAGCGGGGCGGTTATCTGTTTGTTCCGGCGGCAGGAAATCACTCCTGCTCCTGTTCGTCCAGGGTATCTTCACGCTCCCGCCGGAAGGCGAAGTTTCCCGGCAGCAGCGTGGTGGGCAGGATTATCTGCCGTATCTCGGCGCATTTTCCCTCTATGGTATCAGTCAGGACCTCCACGGCATTGCGGGCAATCTCCTGCGCCGGCTGTTCAACGCAGACCGCGTCGGTCCCCTGGTATGTGCGCGGGTCAACCATATCCCAGCAGGCTATGGCCACATCCCTGTCGGCGTCACGGCCGGCCGCCGCAAGGGATTTCTTTGTTTCGGCTATCAGCCCCGAGTTAAAGAGTATCACGCCGTCCAAGTCCATGTGCGACACATATCTTGGGCGGCTTCTGGACTATATGGACGAGCACGATATGTGGGAAAACACCATGCTCATTGTGAACACCGACCACGGGTTCCTTTTGGGCGAGCATGACTGGTGGGCAAAGTGCTGTCAGCCCTTCTATAACGAGATAGCCCATATCCCTCTGTTCATATGGAATCCCAGGCTGGGGATACGCGGCGAGCGGCGCGGCCAGCTGGCGCAGACCATCGACATCCCCGCCACCATACTGGATTTCTTCGGAGCGCCGCTGCCCAAGGATATGCAGGGAAAGCCGCTGACCCCGATTATGGAGCATGACAAGGCAATAAGGCAGGCGGGGCTTTACGGTATGCACGGCAGCCAGGTGAACGTAACAGACGGAAGATATGTGTATATGCGCGCGGCGGTCACAGAGCATAACACACCGCTGTTTGACTACGTTCAGATACCCACTCATATGAGGTCGTTATTCACTGTTGAGGAAATGCGCACCGCCGTGATGCAGGAGCCGTTCTCTTTCACAAAAGGCACGCCGCTCATGAAAATAGAAAGCCGCGGGTTCTTCGACGCTGAGAGCAGAAAGGAGGCCTACCGGAAATACGCCGGAGACCAGGCGGGCCGCCTTGTAGAAAAAACCGACGAGGTATGCCAAACCATGCTCTTTGACCTTGCGAACGACCCATATCAGAAGAAGCCTATCCAAAATGCCGAGGTGGAGGAGCGGATGGCAGGGCTTATGGTTGAGTTGATGAAGGAGAACGACGCGCCGGGCGAGCAGTATGGACGTCTGGGACTGACAGAATATCTTAGCGCCTCCGAATAAAGACAGAGCGAGCCGAACCCGGTTATCCGGGTTCGGTTCGCTTTTCCAGGCCCCAGAGGTTCACTTCTGCCTGTTTCCCAGCTTCTGCTCAAATCTGTCCTTGCGGGTATCCTTCGGCACAGGCGTGGGATAGCGTCCGTCAAAGCAGGCGGAGCATATGCCGCAGCCGCCCGCAAGCTCCGGGAGGGCCTCCGCCGGCAGATATCCCAGGGAGTCCGCTCCAATGATGGCGGCGGTCTCCTCAGGGGTGTGCCTGCAGGCAATCAGATGGTCCCGGGAGTCGATGTCCGTGCCGTAATAGCACGGGTGCAGGAATGGGGGAGACGACACCCGAAGGTGTATCTCCTTTGCCCCGGCCTCTCTCAGCAGCCTGACTATGCGCCCGCTGGTGGTCCCCCGCACGATGGAGTCGTCCACCAGCACCAGCCGCTTCCCCCGCACGGCAGCTTCTATGGCGCTGAGCTTTATGCGCACCTGGTCCAGCCGCTGGGTCTCCCCAGGGGAGATAAACGTGCGGCCTATATACTTATTCTTTATCAGCCCAATGCCGTATGGTATGCCGGAGGCCCGGCTGAACCCCAGGGCCGCGTCCAGGCCGGAGTCCGGCACGCCTATCACCAGGTCGGCGCAGGCGGGACGGCGTTCCGCCAGGAGCTCCCCGGCCCGCTGTCTTGCCAGGTGCACGGGCATTCCGTCCATCACCGAGTCAGGCCGGGCAAAATAGATATACTCGAAGACGCAGAGCTTTTTGGGTTTCAGGCCGCAGTGCTCTCTATGGGAGGCCGCGCCCTCCGGGCCAAAGACCAGTATCTCTCCCGGCTCCAAATCCCGCACAAACTCAGCGCCTATTGCCGAAAGGGCGCAGCTCTCCGAGGCCGCGGCGTACCCGCCACCCGGCAGCTTTCCGTAGCATAGGGGCCGAAAGCCGTAGGGGTCCCGGGCGGCTATCAGCTTCTGTGCGGACATGAGCACCAGGGAGTAGGCTCCCTCCAGCTCGCCCATGGCCGCCCCGAGGGCCGCCTCTATAGACGGGGTTTTCAGGCGCTTCTGGGTGACGATATAGGCGATTATCTCCGTGTCGCTGGTGGTGTGGAAGATTGCCCCGGAGAGCTCCAGCTTATCCCGGAGCCCGGCGGCGTTTGAAAGGTTGCCGTTATGGCATAGGGCCATCTTGCCCTTCTGATGGTTCACCTCTATGGGCTGGCAGTTCTTGCGGCCGCTGCCGCCGGTGGTGCCGTAGCGGACATGGCCCACGGCCATATTTCCCTCCGGCATACGGCTGAGAGTCTCAAAGCTGAACACCTCCCCCAGAAGCCCCGCGTCCTTATGGGAGAAGAACACTCCGTCGTCGTTTACCACTATCCCGCAGCTCTCCTGCCCCCTGTGCTGCAATGCGAAAAGCCCGTAGTAGCAGAGAGTGGACACATCCGACGGTCCCGGCGTCCAGACCCCGAAGACCCCGCATTCCTCATGTATGCTCATATTCGCCCCTCCGCTATTCTCCGCTGGCCCCGTAGTTTGAGAGCACCCGGGCCGATGGGTCGTCCACCCTGCACCCCTCCCAGTCCGGGTTGGGCATCCAGAAGCCGCCTATAAGCTGCCCCTGGCCGGGGTAGTATTTTTCAAAGAGCTCCCTATAGAGCAGGGACTCCTTGGTGAAGGGCCGCGCGTGGGCGTAAGCCTGGGACTTGCTCTCCAGCTCGTCTTTGGTGTATTTGCTCTCGGCGTACTCCTTCAGGTAGTCCACCATGGAGTGGCCCACCGCGTCTGAGAAGGCCGCCTTCTCCCGCCAAAGTATCTCCTGGGGGAGCAAATCGTCCTCGGCGAAGGCCTTTCTCAGCAAATACTTGCCTTTATTGTACCTGTTGAGCTTGAGCTCTGGGTCAACGGACATTACGTACTCCACAAAATCCAGGTCGCCGAAGGGTACCCGGGCCTCCAGGGAGTTCACGGATATACAGCGGTCGGCCCGAAGCACGTCGTACATGTGAAGCTCCCTCACCCGCTTCTCGGACTCCTCCTGAAAGGCTTTGGCACTGGGGGCGAAGTCCGTGTACTTATAGCCGAAGAGCTCGTCGCTTATCTCACCTGTAAGCAGCACTCTTATGTCGGTGTGCTCGTGAATATACTTGCATACTAGGAACATGCCCACACTAGCTCTGACAGTGGTGATGTCAAAGGTGCCGAGAATCGCAATAACTGTCTCTAAAGCGTCCAGCACGTCCTCCTTAGTGATAATGACCTCAGTGTGGACGCTGCCAATATAATCCGCGGCCTGCCGGGCGTATTTCAGGTCGATGGCGTCCCCGCTCATGCCTATGGCGAAGGTCTTTATGGGCGTATCGCTGTACCGCTGTGCTATGGCGCAGACCAGCGACGAATCTAAGCCGCCCGAGAGCAGGAAGCCCACCTTCGCGTCCGACACCAGGCGCTTTCTCACCCCGGCTATGAGTTTATCGTGTATATTTTCGCACACTATGTCAATGGGGTCATGACAGATTTGCGTGACAGCGCTCACGTCCCGATAGCAGACGAACTCGCCGTTTTTGTAATAGTGCCCCGGCGGGAAGGGGCGTATCTCTCTGCATAAGCCCACCAAGTCCTTGGGCTCGCTGGCAAAGAGGATTGCCCCGCCGTCCCCAATGCCGTAGTACAGGGGCCTTATGCCGATGGGGTCCCGGGCGGCGATGTACTCGCCGGTGGAGCCGTCGTATATGACACAGGCGAACTCAGCGTCCAGCAGCCTGAACATATCCGTGCCGTACTCCCTGTAGAGGGGCAGTAAGACCTCGCAGTCCGAACCGCTCTTGAAGGTGTACTTTCCCTCAAGCTCCTGCTTAAACTTTTCAAAGCCGTATATCTCCCCGTTGCACACAAGATAGCTGCCGCCCAGCTCGAAGGGCTGCATACCCTCGGGGGAGAGGCCCATTATGGCTAGGCGGTGAAAGCCCATGAGGCCGCTGCCGGTGTCTATGAACCGGGTATCGTCCGGGCCCCGGGAGAGGCTTCTCTCAAAGTGCCTCTCCACCTCCCCGGGGCGCTCCCAGGGGCCGCAGCAGGTTATTATCGAGCACATCTTGCATTCTCCTCCCCAGCGGTTTTATTCCACGTCCTGCAAGGCGTCGAAGCCGGTCTCGCCGGTGCGCACCTTTACCACGTCCTCAACATCGTAGACGAATATCTTGCCGTCGCCGATATGCCCGGTATAGAGTACCTTCTTCGCGGTCTCGATAACTGAGCTCACAGGCACCTTGCTCACAACTATGTCCACCTGAATCTTGGGCAGTAGGTTGGCCTCCACCTGCACGCCTCTGTAGTACTCGGGCTTGCCCTTCTGCACGCCACACCCCAGCACGTGGGAGACGGTCATGCCGGTGATTCCCAGCGCCATCATGGCCGACTTCAAGGCCTCGAACCTGCTCTCCCGGCAGATTATCTCTATCTTCGTGAGCTTCGGCACGCCCTCGGGCACTACGCTCTGCTCCTTCCGAACAGGTATCGCCTCAGCCGCCGGAGTGTCCCCGGTGACGGCTATTGCGCTCTCATACCCATAGTCCAGGCTCTCCACCGCCGGGGCGAAGTCGGCGTAGGCGCTCATTAGGCCGTGCTCGGTGCTGTCGAGACCCTTTATCTCTTCCTCAGGCTCAACTCTGAGTCCCACTGTCTTCTTGATTATCATGAAGGTGACTGTCATGAGTACAGAGGTCCAGGCAAGTATCGCCACAATGCCCAGCGCCTGTACTCCCAGGAGCGTGGGGTCGCCGGTATAGAGCAGCCCCCTGAGCCCCGCCGGAGCGCCCGGGTTCGCGAGCAGTCCCACGGCTAAAGTGCCCCATACACCATTCGCAAGGTGCACGCCTACCGCGCCCACAGGGTCGTCAATATGCAGCTTCAAGTCCAGGAACTCAACTACAACTACCACCAGAATACCGGAAACTATACCCACTATCGCAGACCCCAGCGCGTCCAATGCGTCGCACCCGGCGGTTATGCCCACGAGCCCCGCTAGCGAGGCGTTCAGACACATGGATACATCTGGCTTGCCGTTCTTAATCCAGGTGTAGAGCATGGTCGTGACCGTGGCCACAGCCGGGGCGATGGTAGTAGTCAGGAAGATAGACGCGAGCGAGGTGTTGTCCCAGGCCGCCGCGCCGTTGAAGCCGTACCAGCCGAACCAGAGGATGAAGCACCCCAGGGCTCCCAGTGTGATAGAATGGCCGGGTATGGCGTTCACCTTCTTCACCTTACCGTCTCTGCTCTTGATGTACTTCCCCAGCCTCGGGCCAACCATTATCGCCCCGATAAGCGCCGTCACCCCGCCCACGGAGTGTATGGCCGCAGAGCCCGCAAAGTCGTGGAAGCCCAACTGTACAAGCCACCCCTGGCTGTTCCAGACCCAGCCCGCCTCTATGGGGTAGACGAACAGTGATATCACGCCCGAATATATGCAGTAGGACACAAACTTCGTCCGCTCGGCCATCGAGCCCGAGACTATAGTCGCCGCCGTGGCACAGAACACCAGGTTGAACACAAAGCTCGAGGCGTTCGTTTCAATAAAGCCGGTGAAGTCGGAGAATATGTTAAGGTTCGGAATGCCTATAAAGCCCATCACATAGTCCTCGGCCATCATCAGGCTAAAGCCCAACAGCACGAACACTACCGTGCCTATGCAGAAGTCCATCAGGTTCTTCATGATTATATTACCGGCGTTCTTGGCTCTCGTGAAGCCCGTCTCCACCATGGCAAAGCCCGCCTGCATAAAGAACACCAGCGCCGCGCCTATCAGGAACCACACTCCAAAAACCTGTGTGCTTACTGTCTCTGTCACCAGGGATACGATTTGCTCTGCACCCATGATATCCACTCTCCTAAATTTATTTTTTGATTATTTTTACGGCCTCCGGCGGTTTAGGGGCTCTGCCCCTAAAAACCCCGCAAGCTTTGAAAAGCTTGAGCAAACTTTTACTTTACGCTGAACAATATATCTCCATAGCTCGGGTAAGGCCAAAACTCCTTCGCCGTAATGCTCTCAGCCCGGTCACAAACCTCCCGAAGCTCCTCCATGCGTGCGAGCACCAAATCCCTCACCCCGCAGCTCTGCTCCTCCACAGTCCCTGAAAGCGCACCCACGGCCTCCTCAAGCAAATCCGTCCTCCGGGCAATCTCAGAGGTGAGCGCCGACAGCTCCTTCAAAAGCCCTGTCTCATACCCGCTGTCAAGCCCTATATCCAGTGCCCGCTTCTTCGATACAGCGTCCATCAGCTTCAGCGTATACCCCTCCACCGCCGGAGCTATCTGCCGCCGCGCCATGCTCACCATGGTGTTCGCCTCAATCGTCACCGTCTTCACGTAGTTCTCGAGCATTATCTCACACCGGGACTCAAGCTCCGCTCTGCTGTAGACCTTATGGGCTGTCAGCATATTGACGTTCTTATCGTCCAGCAGGTGGGGCATACAGTCAGCGGTAGTGCGGTAGTTCAGAAGCCCCCGCTTCTCTGTGGCTTCTTTAATCCACGCTTCGTCATAGCCGTTGCCGTTGAAAATAATATTTTTGTGGTCCTTAATAGTCTTGCGTATCATCTCATGAAGCGCCGTCTCAAAGTCCTCTGCCCCCTCCAGCCGGTCGGCATATATCTTCAGGCTCTCGGCTACGGCGGCGTTTAGCATGATGTTGCAGCAGGCTATGCTGTTGGAGGAGCCCAGCATTCTGAACTCAAATTTGTTGCCGGTAAAGGCGAAGGGGGAGGTGCGGTTGCGGTCAGTAGTGTCCCGGTTGAACTTGGGCAGCACATCCACCCCCAGCTTCATCTGGGTCTTCTCAGCCCCCATATAGGGTGCGCCGGTCTCAATGGCTTCCAGCACAGCGCTCAGCTCATCCCCCAGGAACATGCTCACCACGGCGGGGGGTGCCTCGTTGGCCCCAAGCCTGTGGTCGTTCCCGGCGGTCGCCACGGTAATGCGCAATAAATCCTGGTAGTCGTCCACGGCCTTTATCACCGCGCACAAAAACAGCAGGAACTGGGCGTTCTCATAGGGTGTCTCCCCGGGGGAGAGCAGGTTCACCCCGGTATCAGTGGAGATAGACCAGTTATTGTGCTTGCCGCTGCCGTTCACCCCATCGAAGGGCTTCTCGTGTAAGAGGCACACAAGGCCGTGCTTTGCCGCCACCTTCTGCATTATCTCCATAGTCAGCTGGTTGTGGTCTGTCGCTACGTTGGTGGTGCTATAGATGGGGGCCAGCTCATGCTGGGCGGGGGCCACCTCGTTGTGCTCGGTCTTGGCGAGAATCCCCAGCTTCCAGAGCTCCTCGTTGAGCTCCTCCATATATGCCGCGACTCTCGGCTTTATCACGCCGAAATAGTGGTCGTCCATTTCCTGACCCTTGGGGGGCTTCTTGCCGAAGAGGGTCCTGCCTGTAAAGCGCAGGTCCGGGCGCTTGTCGTACATTTCCCGGGTTATGAGGAAGTACTCCTGCTCCGGGCCCACACAGGTGCGCACGCACCTTGCGTCCTTATTGCCGAAGAGTTTTAATATCCTCATGGCCTGCTTATTCAGCGCCTCCATGGAGCGCAAGAGCGGGGTCTTCTTATCCAGGGCCTCCCCGCCGTAGGAGCAGAAGGCCGTGGGTATACATAAGGTTTTGCCCTTGATAAAGGCGTAGGAGGTGGGGTCCCAGGCGGTATAGCCTCTCGCCTCAAATGTAGCCCTCAGGCCGCCCGAGGGGAAGGAGGACGCGTCCGGCTCGCCCTTTATGAGCTCTTTTCCGGAGAACTCCATTATCACGCCGCCGTCCGGGGAGGGGGAGATAAAGCTGTCGTGCTTCTCGGCGGTGACGCCGGTGAGGGGCTGGAACCAGTGGGTATAGTGGGTAGCCCCCTTTGATACCGCCCAGTCCTTCATGGCAGAGGCCACGGCGTCGGCCACGCCCGGGTCCAGCTTCGTGCCCCGCTCGATGGTCCTGTGCAGGGACTTATATATGCCCGCCGGGAGGTTCGCCTTCATCACCCGGTCGTCGAACACCATGCTGCCGAAATATTCCTGTATTGACATAACACATATCCTCCTGAATAAAAAAATAGGGCAAGGGCGTCTCCAAACAGTGCTCGGCACTTTTTGGAAAGACGCCCTTGCCTTTACCGTGACCCATTATACGCCCATGGGGACCGTTTGTCAACCCTGTTTTGCAATATTTTTTTGCAGGGCTTCATTTTAACGCAAAATAATCCGGGTTTCTCAAATAAACTCTTGACATTCTGCAAGATTAGGCGTATAATGATTGCAAATGAGCAATGGCGTTCATTTTGGGGCAGGAGAACTCTGCCCCAAATGGACGCCCATTATTTTGAAAGGGACGAGTAAGCTATGAAAACAGAAGGTCAGGTGCGCATACCCTCGGGGTGCGCCATAGCTGCGGTCATATCCCGGGAGGGGCGGGGAATGCCCGGCAGCCTGGTCTCCGAGGCCATGCGCCCCATGCACGAGCGCTCCAACGGCCTGGGAGGGGGCTTCGCGGGGTACGGCATATATCCGGAGCTGAAGGAGTTCTACGCCCTGCACATGTTCTTTGACTGCCGGGACACGAGAAAGGCCTGTGAAGCTTTCTTAAAGGAGCGCTTCGAGATAGTCCGCTCTGAGCTGATACCCACGAGGAAAATACCATCAATAACCGGCGATCCCATAATCTGGCGGTACTTCGTGACCCCCCTCCCCTCTGTGCTGAAAAGCTTACAGCTGGACGAGAAGGAGTTCACGGCCCGGACGGTAATGCAGATAAACGCCGAAATGGAGGGAGCTTTCGTCTTCTCCTCCGGGAAGAATATGGGGGCCTTCAAGGCCGTGGGGTACCCTGAGGACGTGGGGGAGTTCTACCGCTTGGAGGAGTACTCCGGCTACGCCTGGACCGCCCACGGGAGGTATCCCACAAACACCCCGGGCTGGTGGGGCGGGGCGCACCCCTTCACCCTTCTGGACTGGTCGGTGGTGCATAACGGCGAGATATCCTCTTATGACGCCAACAGGCGGTATATGGAGATGTTCGGCTATAAGTGCACATTACAGACGGACACCGAGGTCATTACATATATGATGGACTATCTCCTGAGGGTCCAGGGGCTCACATTGGAAGAGGCCGCAAGTGTCATTGCCGCGCCCTTTTGGAGCACCATAGACCGCAAAACGGACACGGCGGACAGGGAGAAGCATATATTCCTCAGAAGGATGTTCCCAAGCCTTTTGGTCACCGGCCCATTCTCCATCGTGCTGGGCTTTACCGGCGGGCTCATGGCCCTGAACGACCGGCTGAAGCTGCGCTCCATGGTAGTGGGGGAAAAGGGGGACAGGGTGTTCATTGCCAGCGAGGAGGCCGCAATCAGGGTAATGGAGCCGGACGCAGAAAATATCTGGGCCCCGGCGGGCGGCGAGCCGGTGGTAGTCCGCGTGAAGGAGGGGGCGTACTGATGGGCATAGACTTTATCTACCCGGAATATGAGGTGTTGAGGGACCCTGTAAGGTGCACAGGCTGCAGGGCCTGCGTAAAGCAGTGCTCCCACGGAGTGCATTATATAGATGAAAAGACCGGCATGCTTGCTGCCGACGAGACAAAATGCGTGAACTGCCGGCGCTGTGTCAGCTTCTGCCCGACTAGGGCCATCAAAATAGTGAAGTCCGAATGTGCGCCCATCGGCAATATGAACTGGCGTGAGCAGACGGTGAACGAAATATACAAGCAGGCCCGGACCGGCGGCGTGCTGCTCTCGTCTATGGGCAGTCCCAAGGATATGCCTGTATACTGGGATAAGCTGCTGCTGAACGCCTCCCAGGTGACGAACCCGCCCATCGACCCCCTTCGGGAGCCCATGGAGACTAGGGTATTCCTGGGCCAGCGCCCCGGGCGGGTGCGGAGAAACCCCGATGGCTCCCTTGATACAGCCATGCCGCCCATGGCGGAGCTCTCCATGCCGGTGATGTTCTCGGCCATGAGCTACGGCTCCATCAGCTATAACGCCCACGCGGCGCTCGCGATGGCAGCGGAGGAGCTCGGCATAATGTACAACACCGGCGAGGGGGGCCTCCACGAGGATTTCTATAAGTATGGCGGGAACACCATCGTCCAGGTGGCCTCCGGGCGGTTCGGGGTCCATGAGAGATACCTCAATGCCGGGGCGGCCATTGAGATAAAGATGGGCCAGGGGGCAAAGCCGGGAATCGGCGGGCACCTGCCGGGGACAAAGATAGTGGGGGACGTGTCCCGCACAAGGATGATACCCGAGGGCTCCGACGCCATTTCACCCGCCCCACACCACGATATCTACTCCATAGAGGACCTTCGCCAGCTGGTCTTCTCCCTGAAGGAGGCCACAGAGTACCGCAAGCCCGTGATAGTGAAGGTGGCGGCGGTGCACAATATCGCCGCCATAGCCAGCGGCATAGCCAGAAGCGGCGCGGACGCCATTGCCATCGACGGCTTTAGGGGCGGCACGGGCGCCGCCCCCACCAGGATAAGGGACAATGTGGGCATACCCATCGAGCTGGCCCTGGCCGCGGTGGACCAGCGGCTGAGGGACGAGGGCATACGCGGGCGGGTGAGCCTGATAGCGGGGGGCAGCATTCGCTCGGCCGCCGATGTGGTAAAGGCCGTGGCCCTGGGCGCGGACGCCTGTTATATCGCCACGGCGGCAATGCTCGCCATGGGCTGCCGTCTCTGCCACACCTGTCAGACCGGGCGCTGCGCCTGGGGCATAGCCACCCAGGACCCGGAGCTGGTGAAGCGCCTTGACCCGGATATGGCGGCGAAGCGCCTTGTGAATTTGATGACCGCCTGGCGTCACGAGATAAAGGAGCTGATGGGCGGCATGGGGATAAACTCAGTCGAGGCCTTAAAGGGCAACAGGCTCATGCTCCGGGGCATAGGGATGACCCGGAAGGAGCTGGACATTCTTGGCATTAAACACGCGGGGGAATAATATGGACACGATAAATATAGAGGGCCTGGGATACCGGGAGATAAACGAGCGGCTTCGCGGCATGTCCGCCTGTAAGCTCACCGGCTGCCGCGGCCAGAGGTTCATCGGCGCGGGCATGGGCCCGGGGGAGCTCACAATAGAGGGGGTGCCCGGAAACGCCCTGGGGGCTTATCTAAACGGCGGGCGCATAACAGTCCTCGGCAACGCCCAGGACGCTGTGGGCGACACCATGAACGCCGGGGAGATAACAGTGCACGGCAGCATAGGCGACGCGGCGGGCTACGCCATGCGGGGCGGCAGGATTATGGTAAAGGGCGACGCCGGGTACAGGGCGGGCATACATATGAAGGCCTATGAGGACAAGGTCCCGGTGATGGTAATAGGCGGCAGGGCAGGGAGCTTTCTGGGGGAGTACCAGGCAGGGGGGCTCATTATCGTTCTGGCCCTCACAGGCGGCAGGCCCGTGGGCAGATTCCCCTGCACCGGTATGCACGGCGGAAAAATGCTCATACGCGGCTGCTGTGAGGATATCATCCTCCCGGACCAGGTCACCGCCGGGCCGGCGGGGCATGGGGACCTTGAGGCGTTCTCGGAGCATATCAGTGCCTTCTGCCAGGCTTTCGGATATGATGCGGACGAGATTATGAAGGGCCCCTTCACCATTATTACGCCCGACAGCAGGAACCCGTATAAGCAGATGTATGTGATGAACTGAAAGGAGAGGGCCTATGAAATATACAGAGGACGAGGTAATGCAGTTTGTACAGGAGGACGACGTTAAGTTTATAAGGCTCGCTTTCTGCGATGTGTCCGGCCGGCAGAAGAACATCTCCATACTGCCCGGCGAGCTCCAAAGGGCCTTTGAAAGGGGCATACCCTTCGACGGCTCAGCCCTACCTGGCTTCGGGGACGAGGCGTATTCGGACCTGCTGCTGCACCCGGACCCCTCCACCCTGATGGTCCTGCCCTGGCGGCCGGAGCACGGCAAGGTGGTGCGCATGTTCAGCCGGGTCAGCCTTCCGGACGGAAGGGATTTCCCGGGGGATACAAGAAGCCTGCTGCAAAGGGCCGTCGCGGAGGGCGAAAAGCTGGGCCGCAGCTTTTACTTTGGGGCAGAGCAGGAATTTTACCTTTTCAACCTGGACGACAGGGGAGAGCCAACCCTGGAGCCCTACGATAAAGCCGGGTACATGGACATAGCCCCAGAGGACAGGGGCGAGAATATACGCAGGGAGATATGCCTGACCCTAGAGCAGATGGGCATTACCCCGGAGAGCTCCTACCATAAGGAGGGGCCGGGGCAGAACGAGATAGACTTCCGCTACTCCGACCCCATCACCGCCGCGGACAACGCCATGACCTTCCGCACGGTGGTGAAGACCGTGGCGAGGCGCAACGGGCTCTATGCCGACTTCTCCCCCAAGCCCCTGGAGGGCCAGCCCGGAAACGGCTTTCATATAAACATGTCCGTGCGCTCGGAGCAGAGCGGGGAGGATATCTGCCGCATGATAGCGGGCGTCCTTGATAAGGTGCGGGAAATGACCGCCTTTTTAAATCCCGTGGAGTCCTCCTACGCCCGGTTCGGGCGGTTCAAGGCTCCCCGCTATGTCTCCTGGTCCAGCGAGAACCGCTCCCAGCTGGTGCGCATTCCCTCCGGCTCCGGGCAGTACAGGCGCGCGGAGCTCCGCTCTCCCGACCCGGAGGCGAACCCCTATCTCGCCTTCGCGCTAATAATATATGCCGGGCTCTACGGTATTCGTGAAAAGCTGGAGCTGCCCATGGTGGCGGATTTTAACTTATATAAGGCCCCGCCTGAAAATCTGGACCAGTACGCCAGGCTGCCCGGCACATTGCAGGAGGCGGGAAAGCTCGCCCTGGAAAGCGAATTTATAAAGGAGCACCTGCCCGCGTGTATCATAAACAGCCTGCGGTGACGGCTTTACTGAAAAGGGGGGAAGGTCATGGGCTTGGAGGAAAGAGCGTACAGTATGCTGGTAATATCCGGCGCAGATAAATTTAACCGGGCGCTTGAAGGCTTTGTGCCCGGCGCCCTTCTCTCCCATATCCGGTTTGCGGGAAGCATAAGCGAGGGCAGGCGGGCCCTCAACGAGCGGGAGTTCGACTTTGTGCTGGTGAACTCCCCACTTCCGGACGGCGCGGGAGTAGGGTTTGCCATCGACGTCTCAGAGGCCCCGGAGAGGGTGGTGGTGCTGATGGTAAAGGGGGAGCTTCACGGGAGCGCGTACCGGAAGGCGGCGCCCCATGGGGTGTTCACCCTGCAAAAGCCCCTGTCCCGGTCCGGTATGGACCAGGCCCTGCGATGGATGGTCAGCGCGCGGGAAAAGCTGAGGGGAGTGGGGAAGAAGAGCCTCTCTCTGGAAGAGAAGATGGCGGAGATACGCCTGGTGAACCGGGCAAAGTGGCTCCTGATAGAATCCTGCGGCATGGATGAGCCCCGGGCCCACCGCTATATTGAGAAGCTGGCAATGGACCGCGGCGTGGCCAAAGGGCAGGCGGCCCAGAGGATACTGGACGGGGAATTTATGTAAGGGCGCTGCATGGGCAAAGAATGGCCACAGTATCCCGGGCCGTGTGAATAACGCCCTGCCCGCTGTCAAAGTAAACCTCAGGTTGATATCTTACGCAAAATACTCAACCGCAAAAGTATTGTTAAATACCAATGGGCCTCTTATAATATTCTGGAAGGGCAAACCTGTCCTATCTCAGAAAAAGTAAGGAGAATTGAGATGTTTGACAATACGAAAGCCGGGCAGAATATTGCTCATTTAAGAAAAAGCATGGGCCTGACCCAGGATGAACTTGCAGACCGGCTGAATATCAGCCCTCAGGCAGTCAGCAAGTGGGAGAACGGCCGCGCCATGCCGGAGCTGTCATTGCTGGTGGAATTGGCGGAAATCCTAGGCAGTACCATCGACGCCATACTTTTCCGGAATACAGCCTGCCCCGCTGCAAACGCGAACTTCGAGCATATCCTGCTGCCCTACGCCCCCATAGCGGATTTTAGCGGCAGGACATGGCCCCGGAGCATGGCATATCCTGCCATGCTCCAAGGGGTCAAGCTGTTTATGGGCCTTGAGGAGCATAGGGACCCCATGGGGCGGCAGATAAACGATGACACGGAATACGTCCTCCAGTCGGCGTTTACTTCCATCTGCTTTGGGTACTCCTGGGGCGCGGACGACGCTCTGGAAACCGGCCTTTCCGTATATGGCCTTAGGGGTAAGCTCTGCCGGGGGACAGACTGCGCGGAGGAGGATTTCATCCGTCTTGCGGCGGACAATATCCTGAGCGGATACCCTGTAATCATCCTTCCCCGCGAATACTCGGATATGATACTTGCGACTGGACTATCCCATCAGGGGAGGGTGCTGAAAGGGCTTCCGTTCCTTGACGGCGACGACGAGAAAAATTCCGTCATGTCTTTCCGGGAGCTAAAGAGCTTCCCGGAATGGTATGGGAAAAAGCCGGATATGCTGCTGATAAAACCGGGCCCCAAGCCTGTTTCCATCCAGGAAAAGTGCGTGGAGACTCTGAAAAAGGGGCTTGCGCTCCTGCAAAACGAGCGCGGTGTTTCTGACGAACCGCTGGCGGGGTATGGAGCGGTCATATACGATAATTGGTGCCGGGAGCTTCAAAAGGAGAGCAGTCAGGATATGGTAGACATAGTGTGCCTGTCCCCGCACATTTTTATCCATTATGAGGGAAAGCTCCGCATTAAGCAGTTTCTTGAGCTGTGTATGCGGCTGACAGACGGCTTGGACCACCGGCCCTTTACGGCGGCAGTCTCCAAGTATGAGGAAATTGTCAGTATGTGCGAAAAATTCCTCCAAGGGTTTAAGGCTCCTGAAACCGCTGATGAGGCAAAAGAGAAACGCAAAACCCTGACTGCAATCCTGCAAAGGAGCAAGGAGCTGGAAACGGACGCTCTCAAAGAGATATCCGCTTTAGCTTTATAAGGCTGAATAAGCCGAAGCCGCCATTTGACAGCTATGTTCCCCGGCCTAGGGCGCCGCCATCGCCACAGCCACATCATTTACATTCGTCCCCGTGGGCCCGGTGACAATCAGCCCGCCCACGGCTTCAAGGGCATGGTAGGCGTCGTTCTCCCGGAGGACCGCCGGGACGCTCAGCCCCTTCTCTGCAAGCTCCCCCTGGGTCTCCCAGTCCACATAGCCCCCGGCGGCGTCGGTGGGGCCGTCGGTGCCGTCGCTGCCCACAGAGAAGACCGCCGCGCCGGTGAGCCCGGCAATGCCCGGGGCCGCGGCCAGGGCCAGCTCCTGGTTCCTGCCGCCAAGTCCCCTGCCGGTAAGGTGTACTACGGTCTCGCCGCCGGCAATGAACGCGAGCCGTTGACCGGCGTGGCTTTGCAGTATGCTCGCCAGAAAGCTCCCCGCCTCCCGCGCCTCACAGGCAAGGCGGTCGGTGAGGAGCACGGGCTCATAGCCCAGCTCCCGGCAGGCCCCAGCCGCAGCCGCGCAGAGCTCCCTTACAGAGCCGGTGACGCGGGTTGTCACATTGCCCAGCTCCTTGGGGGTCTCCCTGTCAAGGAGCATTTTTGCGGCGCCTGACAGCCTTAGGCCGTACTTCCGGACGATGGCCCGGGCCTGTTCACAGGTGGAGCTGTCCGGGCAGGCGGGGCCGCTGGCTATCATATCCAATGGGTCGCCGATGATATCGCTGAGCACAATGCTGAAAACGCGGGCCGGGGCGCAGGCCTGGGCGAAGCGCCCGCCCTTCACCCTTGAGAGGCGCTTGCGGATAGTGTTCATCTCCACTATATCCGCGCCGCAGGCCAGAAGCTGGCGGGTGATATCCTGCAGCTCCTCCGCCGGCACCAGCGGGACCTCGAACAGGGCGCTGCCGCCGCCTGAGAGCAGGAAGAGCACAGTGTCCTTTTCTGTAAGCCCATCTACCAGCTCAAGTACTTTTTCAGCTGCGCTGAAACTGTTTTCGTCCGGAACCGGGTGCCCCGCCTCATAGCAGCTCACCCCGGGTATCTCCCCCTTAACATGGCCGTATTTCGTCACCACTGCGCCGCCGTCCACCCTCCCGAGGGCGTCCACCGCCGCCTTAGCCATCTGCCACGCGGCTTTTCCTGCCGCCACCAGCAGCGTGCGCCCTGGGCCGGGCCTAAAGTCCTCCAGGGCCCGGCGTACAGCCTTGTCCGGGAGGACGGCTTTAATGCTTGCAGCGATTATTATGTCGGCGTCACGCCGAAGTTTTTTGTCCATAAGCCACCTTCCGTTATCTATCTCACCCTATTAAATTTTCGGTGAAATAATGTTTTGGCTAGATTATAACATGAGAGAGGAGCTGTGGCAAGCGGGGAAATCCTCCTTGACAACCCCACTGCCCAGTGCTATAATAAATCCAACAACAATTTGTCAATTCAAGGCAGTGAGTTTATTGAAAAAGCACACTCATATTTACTGGCTGTTCCTCCTCCCGAGCCTTCTTGGGGTAATGCTGTTTTACATAATCCCCTTTTTCTTCTCGCTCTATTACGCGCTCATTGACAATCTCGGCAGCGGGCGTTTTGTCGGGCTGGATAACTTCGCTGCCGCCTTAAAAAATCCTCTCTTCGGGCAGGCCGCAGGGAACACCCTGCTCTTTATCGGCCTCTGCGTTCCGCTGGGCATGACGCTGGCGCTGTTCCTGTCGCTCTGCCTGCAAAAGATGAAGCGCGGCAGGGCCCCGGCTGTGCTGGCTCTGCTGGTACCGCTTGTGGTCCCTTCCGGCAGCATTGTCTACTTCTGGAGGGTCCTCTTTGACCAGAACGGGCTATTGAGAAAGCTGCTTTTACAGGCGGGTTTTTCCAATGAGCTTGTCTTTCAAAGCAGCTGGACTATGGCGATACTCGTTGTGGTGTTCCTCTGGAAAAATGTCAGCTACAATATCGTGCTGTTCTGGTCCGGGCTGGTATGGATTCCCAGAACATACTATGAGCAGATGGCTCTGGAGGGCGCGGGGGCCTGGCGGCAGTTTGCCGGGGTCACCTGGGTATACCTGTCTCCAACCACCTTTGTGGTCCTGCTCATGTCTGTTGTGAACTCCTTCAAGGTGTTCAAGGAGATATACATGCTCTACGGCCCCTATCCCGGCACCGGCGTCTATATGCTCCAGCACTATATGAACAACCAGTTCCAGTCTTTGAGCCTGCCCCAGCTCTGCAGCGCCGCGTATATCCTGTTCCTGGCGGTGAGCCTGGTGCTGCTGGCGGTTTTCAGGCTGCAAAAGCGTGTGACGGACACGTACCAATAAATTTTTCATGAGAGGTGGGCAAAATGAAAAAACTGAGGCTTATCTGTTCTATTCTGCTGGCATTCTGCCTGGTTTTGCCGTGCTCGGCCTGCCAAAGCGAGCAGGACTCCATATACAGCCAGGCTATGGACGGAGCTTCGGGCAGTTCAGAGGAGGAAACAGCCTCTGAGAGCGCCTTACAGACACCACAGCCCGAAGACGGCCTCAGCGGAACGCTCACTATCAAGACTGACTCGTATTTAAAAAGCAGCTCCATAGATTTGCTGGCAGAGGAATTTATGCAGCTGTATCCCCAGGTAGAGATTGAGTTCGATTATGAGCTGGGCGGCGGGGAGCTCAATTCCCTTTCCCGCGCCGAGCGGAACATGCGCCGGGAGAGCTTTTACGCCCAGCTTCGCCTGGAGCTTGCCTCCGGCGAGGGGGACTATATTCTCTATAACGTGCAGGAAGACCTGGACCTCCCAGGCGTCAGCGGACTGCTTGAGGATTTGGGTGAGTATTTTAAGAACGACCCGGAGATAGACCCTGACGAGTATTTCACCCAGGTATTGGATGCTTTCGCCGTTGGGGGCAGAACGCCCGTGCTCCCGCTTTCCTTTATGTATAACGGAATATTTTTCAGCAAGCCTGTTTTGCAGAGTTTGGATGTTGACTCAAGCGCCATTCAATCGGTCAGCTGTAGTGAGATTTTAGACTGGTATGAGCGGGCCGCTGAGGATAACCCGGAGCTGAACCTGATTTTCACCTCCCCGGGTAAAGACGCGCTGTTCGCCGCGGAAAAGTGCCGGTATATTGACCTCGAGAATAAAACTGCGGACTTTGAGTCGCCGGATTTTCTGCGCTTTCTTGAGCGCACCGCCGCCGTGTCTAATGACGACCCGGAGCTGGACCCTGAGAGCGAGATTGGTATCTCAGACCCCGGGCTGATGAATGAGAAGCTCCGCTGCATGGAGACCGGGGCCGACCCTTCCACTGTCCTTGGAAATTTCGCCGACCTGTTCGGGCACCTTGTCACCGCCAGCCGCCCTGCCCTTGCCGCCCAGATGAATGTTGACCTTGCCGGAATGATAAATATCCTTCAGCCCATGGAGTATGTGGCCGGGCCCTATCCCTATACCAGCTCCGACGGAAGGCTGGGGATAACCTGAAACGAGAGCTTCGCGCTGCCGGTGAGCTGTAAGAATAAGGAGCTGGCCTGGGAGTTCATGAAGTACTGTATCCGGCCCCGGGAGAGCATGGATTTTTCCGCCCTCGGCTCCCGGCAGCGCTATACCAGCGACATCCCGCTGAGCAAGACCAATTTTCAAAATTCTGTTGAGTATATCGCAGAAAACGGCGTTTCCACAACGGTAGCGCCGCCCCAATTTGACTCTCTGAGCCTCCCGAATATGACAGGGGCTTTGGAGCGGATATTGTCCCTTCCACTTGTCAACACAGGCGCGTATGGCGTTGACGTGCAGGAGTTCCTAGATGAGTACTATATAAACGGCCTCACCACCCCGGAGCAGTGCGCCAAAAAGCTCCAGGAGCGCGCCGATATCTGGCTGAACGAATAGAGGGCGCGCCATGAAGACGAAGCATATCGCAGCGGATATCATCATATGGCTGGCGGCGGCTGTGGCGCTGTTCCCCGTCATATTTATAGCGGCAAATTCCATTATGGGCCAGGAGGAGATAATCAGCCGGTACTCTCCGGAGATACTGGCCTCCAACGCCGGGGACTTCTCCTCCCACAATATCCACTTTGTGCGTTTCGGGCTGCTCCCGGAGCGGGCGACTCTTGAGCAGTACCGCCGGCTCCTGCTGGAAAGCCCGGGCTATCTGCGGATGTTCTGGAACTCGGTGATAATCGTGGCGCCTGTACTGCTGGGGCAGTGCGTGCTGGCCCCCTTGGCCGCGTATGGCCTTGAAAATATCCGATGGAAATATAAGGAGGCCATTTATTTCGCCTATATTATCGTCATGCTCATGCCCACCCAGCTCCTGCTGGTGCCAAATTTCATCGTGGCCGGATGGCTGAACATCCGAAGCTCCTATCTTGCCATAATCCTCCCGGCGCTGTTTCACCCCCTGGGAGTATTTTTGATACGCCAGCAGCTGAAAAGCTTTCCGAAGGAGTGCGCGGAGGCCGCCGCTCTGGACGGCGCGGGAGTTTTTCGCACGTACCGCTCAGTTGTGCGGCCAAACCTTAATTCCACGGTTTCGGCGCTGGCGGTACTGCTGTTTGCCGACAACTGGAATATTGTGGACCAGGCGGTGGTCTTTATCGACAAGACCTACCGGAACCCGCTGTCAGTCTACCTGGGCAATGTGGTCAGCGAGGAGCCGGGCATGTTTTTTGCGGTGTCCGTGTTCTATATGATTCCGGCTTTATTGGTGTTCTTGTTTGGACAGGAGCACCTGACAGAGGGCATTGCGCTGTCGGGCGTAAAGGCATAGGAGAGCATATGAAACATAAATTGCGGACCGCATATATTTTTATCACGCTGGCCTACTGCGCGGCTGTGATATTCGCCACTGTATACGCCCAGACGGGCTATCAAAACGCGCTTCCGGCTGTGGAACTTGGGCGGGTAGCCGGCGGGCGCATCCCAAAGGAATGCACCTGGTACGATTCCGAGAGGAAGTGCCTGCGGGTGAACACCGTTGTCCGGGAGGACGGCCCCTGGGGGAAAAGATATGTTGTAAGCGCGAAGGATATCCTCAATTACCGCGAGCTGGATGAGGAAAATATCGAGGTATTTGGGATTACTGAGATTAAGGAGCCGATTGTGGTTTCTGCTGAGCGGGAGGTTTTTGACGGGCAGGAGGTCCGGCTGAGAAGGGGGAGGGAGTGAAGCTCCATCAAGCCCGTCAGGTCATGAAAACTATAAGCACTGATATTTGAGAGACAGTACATAATAAGTAAAAACAGCCCGTAAACCCCGATATATCAAGGGTTTGCGGGCTGTTAAGTTCTGGTGCCGGAAGCGGGGGTCGAACCCGCACGGTATCGCTACCACTGGATTTTGAGTCCAGCACGTCTGCCAATTCCATCATTCCGGCACAAATTCTCCCGGCCGTCACCGAAAGCTACTCACTCAGTATACTACTTTCCGGCGAAAATTGCAAGTGTTTTTCGCCCAAAAGTGCAGCCAAAATAGAAAATCATGCCGCGGCAGGGCCGTCAGCCCTCAAAAAACCTCCTGACCCCCTCTACCACCCGCTCATACTCCTCGCTGAGCTTCGCCTTATACTCACCCGCCGAAGCCTCCAAATGGTAATATATCCTCGACCTCTCCCGGGCTGCCCCGGCGTCGGAGTAGTAAATGGACACATACCCGTGCTCGTTCAGGCGCTTGAGCGCAAGATACAGTGTGGTGATGTTCAGCTCAAGCAGCCCGCCGCTGCGCCGCCCTATTTCCTGCACCATCTCATAGCCGTACATATCCCGCTCCTCCAAAAGCCGGATACATATCAGCTCAAGCGGTATCTTTTTAGTAATTTCCGCGCTTCTCATGGGCCACCCCGATTCTTTGATTTAATCATTTTAGCACATCTGAAGGTGCAAAGTAAATAGGCCGGGAGAAAAAATATTATCCGCCAGCATATTTTTATGCTTGACATATAATAGTCAATGGAATATAATAAAGAAAATAAGGAGTGAAGGAGAGATGCAATGATGAAACGGCCGGGGTACATACTCGCGCTCTGCGCGGTGCTCATGATGATATTTCCGGGCTGCAGGGAGGATTCCGGGGAGCTTGAGCTGCCCGGGAGCCTGAAGGTGACGGCAGTGCTCCCGGAGGAGTATCCGGCTGAGGTCACATCATACAGCCTCTCCTGGTACGACCCGGGCGAGCAGGCCGCTGTGGACACGTTCATGCGCGGCGATTCGCCGGAGCGCACGGAATGGGCCGAGGGCCCATGCTTTAACACTGATACCGGGAGCTTTTATGAGTATATGTACGTATACACCGGTGTCGTTAAGGGCGGGCTGAGCTACGGCTATTTTTACACCGATAAGGACATAGGCGCGCGGAACGACTTAATCAACCGCCTTCGCGTACAGCAGCCCTGGGAGTGTTTGACCGGCTATTTGACCCCCTGGGAATACGGAGCCGGGAAAATGGAGGAGGCCGGGACCGAGGACCTGGATTTTCTCCCCTATGACGACGCCCTGGCCCGGATAGAGGACAAGATGTCCGCCTGCGGTTTCCCGGAGCATGAGCTGCTTCGGGGGGAGTCCCACACTGCGGGGCTTCTGAACAAAAACCGGGACATCTACAACCGGGCCGCTAAGGAGGCTGCCAAAGGTGGCGGCAGCGATAAGCCCTTCTCCGAGACCTTCACCAAGGACGATGAATTTTACTATTTCCAGTTCCGCCAGACCCTAGGGGGCATACCCTTCTGCAGCGCCGCCTGGTCCCGGACCACTACCTCCGCGGGCGGCACTCCCCACATTACCGGAATATACAATAAAGAAGGGTTGGTTGAATTTTACGCCGCGAACCTCTGTGAGGCCGTGGAGCCTTTGTCCACCCAGGAGATAATCACCCCGGAGGAGGCCCTCAGGGTGTATGTGGAGGAGTACAGCAAGGCGATACATTTTGTGAACACGGATATCACCGATGTGGAGCTGAACTATCTGATAATCGAGGACGATAAGGGCATATACGCCCGGCCCGCCTGGGTCATCACCGACGTTACGGAGATAAAGGCCGGGGAGGGGGAGCTGCCCCATGACTTCGACTATACGGAGTATGAGTATACCGCCGTTAGCGCCTTCAGCGGGGTTATTTTAGAAAGGGAGACTGATATGCGATGAAATTCCTTAGGGCAGTCTATGTACAGCTCCGCCAGGCCCTATCCTGGCCCCTGGCCCTCTGTGCCGTGCTCTATGCGGTAATGTCGGAGCTGAGCGTGGCCGGGCTGATAGCCATGGGGCCTCAGCTTATCACCGTCTGGAACCTGGCCCAGTCCAACGGCAGCAGCCTGCTGACCCTTTTCATCCTGCCCACGCTCCCCTTCGCCATGAGCATTGCCATGGACTGGGACTCCCGGGCAGTGCCATACTGGGTTGCAAGGGAGGGAGCAGGCAGGTACACGGTATCTAAGCTCCTTGTAAGCGCCCTGTCCGGTTTTCTCACAGTGGGGCTGGGGCTCATTATCTTTGTGCTTGCAAACGGAGCCTTTTTCCCGTGGTACAGGTCCTGCTCCGGCGCGGACTATGAGCAGCTCTTTGAGGGCGGGCATATCTTCCTGGGCTGGCTGGGCTATATCCTGCACATGTCCCTTTCCGGGGCGCTGATAGGGGCCCTGGGAATGCTGACGAGCATTTTTGTGCCAAACCGCTTTGTGGCGGTTTCGGCGCCCCTGGCAATACATCTCACCGTCTTGCGCATTATGCCTACAGAGCTTATCTCGCCCATATCCGTATGGTACCCCACAAACTGGGTGGAGGGCATACACTGCACCCTCTCGCCCTGGCGGACGCTGATTGAGAAGCTCCTGATTACGGCTGGGTTCTGTATTTTGATGTGCATAGGCGGCTGTATCTGCATGAGGAGGAGGTTAGAAAATGGCTGAGCTCAGGGGCAGCCTCCGCTGCTGCCGCATACTTATCCGCCGGGAGCTGGGCAGCCCGAAAATGTGGCTGATACTTATAATGATGGGAGTTTTCAGCTTCTACTGCTACGCCCCTCTGTGCACTATAGCAAACTTTTACAAGGTGCCCGTGACCCCTTGGGCGTACCCCTTCTTCATGTCGTTTCCCATAATGCTGGTGGTGAACAACGGCCTATGCCTGCTGCTGTTTTCGGATGTGGGTGAGACCGACGGCTACGCGGGCCTGATGACGGTAAGGAGCGGGCGCAGGGCGTATATGGCCGGGCAGCTGCTCTGTATACTCACAATGGGGTTTCTCTACGCGGCGGTGCTCCTAGCTATGTCAATAATATTCATCCTGCCGGAAATAAGCTTTGAGGGGGACTGGGGGGTGCTGCTGCACACCTTGGCGGAATCCTCAGGGCAGGTGCAGGCACAGACCGGGGTGAGCCTGTCCATAATCGTGCCCCAGGAGATACTGGCGGTTTTCACGCCCGTAGAAGCTGTCCTGATAAGCTTTCTGTGCATATGGCTCTCGGCGGCCTTCATGGGGGTGCTAATCTGCTTTTTCAGGGTATATGTCAGCCGGGCGGCAGGGATATTCGCCGCAGGGGCCCTTGTGTGCACGGCACTGTTCTCAGCGTCCCTGGGAATGCTCACCGTGGGGCGCTGGCTGCAGTTTTTCTCGCCCCTGAGCTGGGCGGGCTTTCTGAGCATAGACTGGTATTACAGCGGGCTGACGCCCTCGCCGGCATATGTTTTCACTGTGCTGACAGCGGGGACGACAGCAATGGGGATTGCCTCAGTATGGAAGTTTGAGCGGCGGGATTTTGACTAGGGAGGGGACAGGATGGACAATATCATCGAGGTGAAAAGCGTCACAAAGAGCTTCCGGGAGACCAGGGCCCTGGACGGCATAAGCCTGGACTTCGAGCGCGGGAAGATACACGGCATAATCGGCAGGAACGGCTCCGGAAAGACCGTGCTTCTAAAGTGCATATGCGGCTTCATGACTCCGGACTCAGGGGAGGTGCTTGTGAACGGGGCGCGGGTGAAGCCGGCGAAGGCCCAGGAAAATATCGGTATCATAATTGAGACGCCGGGCTTCATCGGGGGCAGAAGCGGCATCAGGAACCTTGAATACCTCCTGGCACTCAGCGGCAGGGCCGGCGTTTCGGCCGCCCAAAACGCCATGCGCGCCGTTGGGCTGGACCCTGACGGCAAAAAGCCTGTGCGCAAATACTCCCTTGGAATGCGCCAGCGGCTGGGGATAGCCCAGGCCATTATGGAGGACCCGGAGCTGCTCCTGCTGGACGAGCCCATGAACGGCCTTGACAACCAGGGGGTGAAGGATATGCGGGCCCTTTTCACAAAGCTGAGGGAGGCGGGCAAGACTATCCTGCTGGCAAGCCACAGCAACGAGGACATCCGCGCTCTGTGCGACACGGTCTGCGAGCTGGACCACGGGAGGATAATTGCGCGTATCGGGGAGGATATCGAGGGGGACTGAAAGACGCCGGGCGGAGCCGGGAGTAGCCGGGAAATTTTTCTCCTGTTTCCCTTGACTTTTCCCGCAAATACGGTATAGTAGATAGTCAAGGGGCCAACGCCTCAAAAACTATAAATTCAGGAGAAGATATGAGCATTTTAAATGAGATTTCGGAGAATCTGCAAAAGGGCAGGGCAAAGGCCGTAAAGCAGCTGGTCCAGCAGGCCATTGACGAGGGGCTCCCCGCCGGGCGTATACTTGACGAGGGCCTGCTCAGCGGCATGAGCGTTATCGGCGAGAAGTTCAAGCGCAACGAGGTGTTCGTCCCTGAGGTGCTGGTGGCGGCCAGGGCCATGAATATGGGCGCGCAGCTGCTCAAGCCCCTGCTCGCCGAGGAGGGCGTAAAGGCCGCGGGCAAGGTCCGCATAGGCACGGTGAAGGGGGACCTGCACGATATCGGCAAGAACCTGGTGAAGATGATGATGGAGGGCAAGGGCCTTGAGGTCATCGACCTGGGCACGGACGTGGCCCCCGAGACCTTTGTGGAGACAGCCATAAACGAGGGCTGCCGGATAATCTGCTGCTCGGCCCTGCTGACCACCACCATGGGCGTTATGGAGGAGGTAGTGAAGAAGGCTGAGGAGGCCGGCATTCGGGACAAGGTGAAGATAATGGTGGGCGGCGCGCCGGTCACCGAGTCCTTCGCAGAGAAGATTGGCGCGGACAGGTACACCCCCGACGCCGCCAGCGCCGCCGACTGCGCGGTTGAGCTGTGCAGGGCCTGAGAGGGGGACCCTATGAAGCGGGATATGAGACTCTGGCTTGAGGAACTGACCGGGGCCCCGGTAAAGAAGGCCATGCCTATCCTGTCATTCCCGGCCATACAGCTGATGGGCGTCACCGTGAGGGAGCTTATTTCAGACAGCGAGCTTCAGGCGCGGGCCATGGAGCTTGTGGCGGCGCGCACGGACTCGGCGGCGTGCGTCAGCCTTATGGACCTGTCCGTGGAAGCGGAGTGCTTCGGCTCCACTGTTCGTGTGAGCGACGGCGAGGTGCCCACAGTAGTGGGCAGCATAGTCTCCACAGAGGAGGAGGCCGCGGCCCTTGAGATACCGCCGGTGGGCTCCTGCCGCACAGGGCTTTATATCGACGGAATAAGGAAGGCCGCCGGGCGCATTACGGACCGGCCTGTGTTCGCTGGGGTCATAGGCCCATTCTCCCTGGCGGCGCGGCTTTTGGACGTGACGGAGATAATGATAGACTGCTACGATGAGCCGGACATGGTGCATATCGTGCTGGATAAGGCCGCCCGGTTCATCACAGAGTACTGCAGGGCCTATAAAGAGGCCGGGGCAGACGGCGTCATCATGGCCGAGCCCGTGACTGGCCTGCTGTCTCCCTCACTGGCCGGGGAGTTCTCCGCGCCCTATGTAAAGCGCATAGTGGAGGCTGTGCAGGACAGCTCGTTTATTGTGATATACCATAACTGCGGCGGCAGCGCCATCTCCATGACGGACTCCATACTCAGCACCGGCAGCGCCGCCTACCACTTCGGCAACGCCATTGACATGGCTGAAATGCTGGAAAAAATCCCGGCGGGCATACCGGTAATGGGCAATGTGGACCCGGCGGGGGAGTTCAGAAACGGCACCCCTGAGTCTATTAGGGCGGCAGTGCTCAAGGTGATGAATAGCTGCTGCGGGCACAGGAACTTCGTGATTTCTTCCGGCTGTGACGTCCCGCCCCTGTCCCCCTGGGAGAATATAGAGGCGTTCTTTGAGGCCGTCCGGGAGTTTTACGCCGGGCAGGGGGCATAGGCATGGACCATAAGGCAATGGAGAAGCGCGCGGTTGAAATGGGCGCTTACAGAGCGGCAGTGATAAGCCTTGAGAGCTTCACCTTCGACCCGGCATTCAGAGATATGTGCAGGGCGAACCTGTGCGGCAATTACGGCCGCTGCTGGACCTGCCCTCCGGACGCGGGGGATATCGGGGAGCTTATTGCACAGGCAAAGGCCTATAGATGGGGCTTAGTCTACCAGACGGTGGACAAGCTTGAGGACAGCTATGATTTCGAGGGCATGATGGCGGCCGCCGGCAGGCATAATGAGCTGGCCGGGAGGATTGAGAACTGGGCAGCGGGCCTGGGGCTGTCCCGGTTTTTGCAGCTGGGCGCGGGCGGGTGCAGGCTCTGCGGGACATGCGCAAGGCTCACCGATGAGCCCTGCCGTCACCCGGACAGGGCCCTGAAGTCCCTGGAAGCCTATGGGGTCAATGTCTCAAAGCTTGCCGAGGCCTGCGGCATGAAGTACATAAACGGACAGGACACCGTGACCTATTTCGGGGCGGTGCTGTTTGAGTAGGCGTTTGGAGGGGAAGGCCTTGGCGGCGGTAAAGGTGAACGGAAAAGCTGTAGAGGCCCCATACGGCAGCTTATTGAGCGATATTCTGCCCCGGGGCTCAACCGATACCCCCTGCGGCGGTCATGGCAGGTGCGGCAAGTGCCGGGTCACGGCCCATGGGGCCCTGAGCGCACCCTCCCCGGAGGAACTTGTGCACCTTACGCCCGGGGAGCTGGCGGCGGGAGTGCGCCTGGCCTGCTGTGCCCGGATAGAGGGCGGCTGTACTGTGACGGCAAATGCCGCCGGTCAGAGCCGGGTACAGATGGACGGGGAGCTGCCAAAGCTCAGGCTTAACCCGGGCTTTACCGGCTATGGGGCTGCGGTGGACGTCGGCACCACAACCCTCGCCGCCTGCCTGTACAATGGGGACGGCACAAGGCTGGCCCGGGCAGGAGGGCCCAACCCCCAGCAGGCCTGGGGCGCGGACGTTATCTCCCGGGTGGGGGCAGCGCTAAGCGGCGGGGGCCGGGACCTTGCCCGCTCTGTAAGAGAGGGGATAGGGGAGCTTCTGCACCGGATGTCCAGCGAAGCGGGAATAGGGCCTGAGCAGATAGAAGAAGTGGTGATAACCGGAAATACGGCCATGCTGTACCTGCTTACAGAAACAGGCCCGGAATGCCTCGCGCGCGCTCCCTTTACAGCCGGAAGGCTCTTTGGGGAGGAGCTTCCCGCGGCAGGGCTCCGGCTGCCGTGCGTACACGCAAAGGCATACCTCACAAGATGTATCTCCGCTTTCGTGGGCGGGGATATCACCTCGGCGCTGCTGTACAGCGGCATATGCGGCGGCCCAAAGACGCGTATGCTCATAGATGTGGGCACTAACGGCGAGACGGCCCTCTGGCACAGGGGGCGGCTTACCTGCTGCTCCACGGCGGCGGGCCCCGCCTTTGAGGGGGCGGGGCTCTCGATGGGAATGCCGGGCCAAACTGGCGCGGTGGACCATGTGCTGGTGAAGGACGGCGGGATTTTTCCCCATGTGCTGGGGGAGGGTACGCCTCTGGGAATATGCGGCAGCGGCGTGGTGGACGCGCTGGCCTGTCTGCTGGAGCTGAATATCCTTGATGAGAGCGGCTTCTTGGAGGATGACCCGGCCATTATAGCCCCGCCGGTCTCCCTTACCCAGAGGGACGTGCGCATGGTCCAGCTGGCGAAAAGCGCCGTCTCGGCCGGGATACGCACCCTCATGCACCGGGCGGGCGTAACCTGCCGTGAGATTGAGGAGCTTGTGGTGGCTGGGGGGTTTGGCAGCTATCTGAATGTGGAGAGCGCCGGGAAAATAGGGCTTCTGCCCATGGAGCTGGTCCCGAAGGTGAAAGTCCTTGGCAACGGGGCCCTGAGCGGGGCGGCCATGCTGCTGCTGGACCGGGACATGCGGGGCTGCAGCGAAAGCCTGGCGGCAAGAGCCGAGACGGCGGACCTCTCGGCTGACGAATATTTTATGGAGGCCTATACTGAGGGAATGCTGTTCTGACGGCCCCATACTATCCGGGAAGGTGAAAATAATGAACATATCAGGCAAAGATTTAGAGATACTCCGGGACCTGGTGAAGCGGCAGAAGGAGCTTGCCCTGAGCCCCGAAATGGGCCGCCTCAGGGGGGAATGGCAGGCCCACGGCTCGTTTAAGCCGGGAAGCCGCCCGATGGTGACTATAGAGCTGGGCACCTTCGCCGGGGATATTATCCCGGGGATGATGCGCTGTGAGGGCGGGGAGGCTAGAGAGCTTGAGTGGGAGCTTCTGAGCCGGCAGGTGAACCATACCCTCTTTGAGGACGACTCCATAGTACCGGCTTGTCTGCCGGTGACTATACCCACATCCTTCGTGCCCTTCGGACTGCCGGTAACAGCAGAGCACGCCCTGGACGCCCAGGGTGAGGACCTTGGGCACCATTTCAACGCCCAGCTCTCCGACCTTGAGGAGGATTTTCACAAGCTGGGCCCCTCGGTATTCAGCGTGCACCCTGACAGGGCAGAAAAGCGGCAGGCGGAGCTCAACGAGCTGTTCGGGGACATCCTGCCCGCCAAAATCCTGGGCCATTCCCTGTACTTCTGCCCGACCCAGGATATCGTGCATATCATGAGCATGGAGGACATGTTCTTCTCCATGTACGACTACCCCGAGCTCTTTCACAAGATGATGGACATGCTCACCGACGACTATCTCAGGTTCATGGACCTGATGGAGAATGAGAACATACTTCTCCCCACCACAGCGGAGGAGCACCTGGCCCAGGGCAGCTATTGCTTTACCGACGAACTCCCGGCGTTACCGGAGGGCCCGCTGACAGCAGGGGACGTCTGGGGCTATATGGACTCCCAGGAGAGCGCGGGTATCTCGCCGGAGATGTATGGGGAGTTCGTGTTCCCCTATTATGAGAAGGTCTCAAAGCGGTTTGGGCTCTACTCCTACGGCTGCTGTGAGGCGGTGGACCCTTTCTGGGACAGGTGCCTCTCCAAGGCAGAGAACCTCCGCAAGCTCTCCATATCCCCCTGGTGCAATGAGGAGAAGATGGGGGAGGCGCTGAGGGACAGAAAGATAGTCTATCTCCGAAAGCCCAGCCCAAACCTATTGGGCGTTGGCAGCGAGCTGGACGAGGAGGCCGTGCGGGAGCATTTCACCAGGACCGCCAGGGCAGCCTCAGGCTGCAGGCTGGAGATAGCCCAGCGGGACGTGTACCATATAAACAGCACCCCGGAGAAGGTAAAGCGCTATGTGCAGCTTATCCGGGAGACGCTGGAAAATAGCTGGAAGCCGTAAGCTGAAAAGTAATGCCCACCCGCCGATTATCCCGGCGAATGGGCATTATTTTAATATTTTCCCGCTTCCTTCACAGTCTCGATAATGCTGCGCATATTCTCAAGGCTCACGGAGTTGGGTATGGAGTGGTCCGAGGCGAAGATATAGCCCCCGTTCTCCTTCAGCACGGGGACGGTCTCGCGTATAGCCTGGGTGATGGCCTCCTTGTCGTCCCAGAGCACGGCGTTTATGCCCCCATGGAGCACGAGCCGGTCCCCATACTCCCGCTTCAGGCCGAACACGTCCATGCCGGCCTTTATCTCTATGGGGTTCAGCGCGTCTATGCCCGTCTCAAGGATATCGGGGATAAGGGGCATGATGTCCCCGCAGGAGTGGAGCCGGGCGTAAATGCCCTTGCTGTGGGCCCAGTCAACGGCCCGCTTATGGTACTTTTGCAGAAGCTCCCGGTACATGGCGTTGGAGAAGAAGGGCGTGCCCTTATAGCCCATATCGTCGGGCCAGGTGATGGAGTCGAAGCGGTAGCCCGCGTCCCATATCATGTCGAAATGGGCAGTGCAGCTGTCGAGATATGTCTCGAACATATCCATGACCCACTCGGGCTCCTCTATCATGGCAATGAGCAGAGTCTCCGTGCCGGCCATCCAGGAGTGGGTCACGTCAAAGCCGAACCAGAAGCCGGCCTCTATCCAGTCGCCCTCCCGGACCCACCTGCCGTAGTTCTCCTCAAGATACTTCCAGTCGATACGGTCCCGGCTCACAGTCATGCGCTCCTTGGCCTTCTCCCATTCCTCCGGGGTCGTCACCTTAAAGTCCAGAAACTCCGGGGTGGAGTCCAGCTCCTTGAACTCCTTGAGGGTAACTCCCCAGCCGGTAGTGCGGATAATGTACCTGTCTGTCTCCTCGAGCACCTTCTCCTCAAAGCGCGGGGTTATGTCCACGCCGATGGCCTGTACCTTGTCCACGTCAAAATATTCCCGCCAGTCTGCGCCCTTGGGCATACCCTCCCGCTCCCAGCGGGCGATAGTCCCGGCCCATGGGCTGTCAAACACCGGCACGCGGTCGGCCTCCTTGTGCTGAAATATCCTCTCAAAACGCTCTTTGGTAGTCATGGGGTCTCCTTTCGTGGTGAGATAGCTTTTGATTTACGCCATTATACCATATGGAGCGGGGAGTGTAAACTTCTCAGCCGGTTTTTTTCGGGGGAAAATAGTGATATTATTACAGACAAAAGGCATAATTTGTGCTATAATATAATCGCCCATTCAAAAGGAAAGGTGGAACACTGAAATGAAGGTAGTGATTATCGGCGGCGTGGCCGGCGGGGCTACAGCCGCGGCGAGGCTTCGCCGGCTGGACGAACAGGCGGAGATAGTGGTATTTGAGCGGTCGGGCTATGTGTCCTACGCCAACTGCGGCCTGCCCTACTATATCGGCGGCGCCATCAGCGACCCTGACGCCCTGACCCTCCAAACGCCGGAGAGCTTCTTTGCCCGCTTCCGTGTGGACATGCGTGTGCGCCACGAGGCGCTGGCCATTGACCCAAAAGGCAAAACAGTCCGGGTCAGGAACATGGATACGGGGGAGGAATTTGAGGAGCATTATGACAAGCTGCTCCTGTCTCCCGGGGCAAAGCCCGTCCGTCCACGGCTCCCCGGCGCGGAGCTTGACAGGGTATTCACCCTTCGCACCGTGGAGGACACCTTCAATATAAAGGAGTTCATCGGCTCAGAGAAGCCAAAGTCCGCGGTGCTGGTGGGCGGCGGCTTCATCGGGGTGGAGCTGGCTGAGAACCTCCGGGAGCTGGGCATGGAGGTAACGGTCGTGGAGCTGTCCCGGCAGCTGATGGCCCCCTTTGACCCGGATATGGCGGCATTTATCCACAGCGAAATGAGGGCGCACGGCGTTAAGCTGGCCCTGGGACGCTCTGTGGCCGGCTTTGAGCCCAAGGACGGCGGCCTTGACGTGCTGCTTGAGGGCGGCGCGCAGCTTCACGCGGATATGGCTGTGCTGGCAATAGGAGTGGCCCCGGACACCGGGCTGGCGAAGAACGCGGGGCTCGAGCTGGGGCTGAGGGGCAGCATTATCGTCAACGAGAAAATGGAGACCTCCGCGCCGGATATATACGCCGTGGGCGACGCGGTGCAGGTGAAGCACTCTGTCACCGGGCAGGACGCCCTGATATCCCTGGCAGGCCCCGCAAACAAGCAGGGGCGAATAGCCGCGGACAATATTTGCGGCGGGGACAGCCGGTACCGCGGCTCACAGGGCAGCTCTGTCATAAAGGTGTTCGGACTTACGGCCGCCTGCACCGGCGTGAACGAGACCGCCGCCAAAAAGGCCGGGCTGGACGCGGACACGGTGATACTCTCCCCAATGAGCCACGCGGGCTATTACCCCGGGGGAAAGCTCATGACCATGAAGGTGGTCTTTGAGAAGGGGACATTCCGGCTGCTGGGAGCCCAAATCATCGGCTATGAGGGCGTTGACAAGCGCATAGACGTGCTTGCGGCGGCCATAGGCGCCGGCATGGACGCGCCCAGGCTGGGCGAGCTCGACCTTGCCTACGCGCCGCCCTATTCCTCCGCGAAGGACCCGGTGAACATGGCCGGCTTCATGATTGAAAATATCGCGAAAGGCCTTGTAAGGCAGTTTCACTTAGAGGATATCCCCGGCCTGCCCAGGGACGGCAGCGTTACCCTCCTGGACGCCCGCACCCCGGTGGAATACAGCCTGGGCCATATTGACGGCTTTGTGAACATCCCGGTGGACGAACTTCGGGAGCGCCTGGGTGAGCTGGAACAGGGAAAGCCGGTGTACGTCATCTGCCAGAGCGGCCTGAGAAGCTATATTGCCTGCCGGATTTTAGCCGGGCACGGCTTTGAGGCATATAACTTTGCGGGCGGCTTCCGGTACTACAGCACGGTCGTTAAGGACCGCCGCCTGACAGAGCAGGCCTCGCCCTGCGGCATGGACAAATAAGCAGCAATAAGAAAATCCCCTCCCATTTTTTGCGGGAGGGGATTTCTCTATTTATTACTGAGTGCCTCGTCCTGAAGCACGTCAAAGGCGGACATGCACTCGTCTACCGACGCGCCGGCCAGCAGGTCCCGCACTATAAGGCAGGTATTGCCCCACTGCTCCACGTTCATCCCGGCGTTTGAGCCCAGCACATAGACCCCCTCCTCAATGCGGTCGTTAAGGGGGCGCAGGGCGGGCACACAGTCCACCTTCACATTTTTGGAGGGGGAGATGCCCCGGTTGGTCTCGGCAAAGAGCTTCAGCGCCTCGTCGGACATCATTACGTCCATCACCAGCATGGCGTCCTCTGCGTGCTCGGCCTCGGCGCCCACAGCCCAGCCGGTCATGGGCATAACAGGCATGGGGCCCAGGCTGCTGGGGAAGCCGATAACCTGCATTTCAAAATCCGTCTCCCCATAGGCGGTCTTGGTGTTGGCCGCCCCCCAGTAGGCCATGACTATCGGGGTCTTCCCCGAGAGGAAATCCGCGCCCTCACCCTCGATTGCCTCGCTGACAAGGGCCTTTTCCGCGTCTACATAGCCCTTGTCAATAAGGGTCTTGAGGAACTCAAAGCCCGGGCGCATATAGTCGCTGTACCGGGCCTCGCCGCTGTTCAGGGCTGCTATCTCCTCTTCCGTATTGCCGCCGTTATATAGGCCGGCATAGGCCTGGGCGAAGACGAAGGTCTCAAGCCACCAGCGGTTCGCGCCCACGGGAGTTTCTATGCCGTTCTCCTTGAGCACCCGGCAGCATTCCAGAAACTCCTCCGGCGTGCCGGGCAGCTCAAGGCCGTACTGCTTGAAAATGTCCACGTTCACAAACAGCCCGTAGGCCACAACCTCCTGGGGGATGGCCACCAGCCTGCCGTCCACCGTATTGGCAACGCGGATGATGTCCCTGAGGTTCTTCGCGCAGTCAAGCCCTGAGAGGTCCATAAGCTTTCCCTCCGCGCCCAGGGCCAGGATGACGTCGGGGTTCAGCAGGTACAAATCGTCCATATTGCTCCTCGCCCGGTCCAGGGCAACCTCGTCATAGGTCCGGTCCTGGTAGTCCTCCGCGGTATAGGTCCAGTAGGCGACATTGACCCCCAGCTTCTCCTCGGCCATGGCCACCGTCAGGTCCGCCGCGGTCCGGGCCACGTTCTCAGCGTCCGGGCTGCTCTTCTCCATGGGGCTGAACAGGTTCACCACCCGCTCCTCTCCCGGCGCGTTTTCCTTAATCAGGTTTTTTGAGCCCCCCTGGCCGCAGGAGGCCATGGCAATGAGCGCCGCCAGGCATATAAGGCATAGAGAGATAAATCTGTGCTTTTTCATAGTTTAGTTCAAGCCTTCCTTTCGTTGTTTAAGCTGCCGTATAACACCCTTCAAAACCTCTATATTCAGGGGCTTGGGCACATGTGCGTCCATGCCGGCGTCCAGGGCGGCCTTCTCGTCCTCGGCGAAAGCGTTTGCGGTCATGGCGATAATCGGTATGCTCCCCGCGTCCTCCCGGTCAAGGGCCCGGATGGCCCGGGCGGCCTCATGCCCGTTCATTACAGGCATCTGTACGTCCATCAGTATCGCGTCGAACTCGCCTTTTTCGGAGCCCCGGAAACGCTCAAGGGCCAGGAGCCCGTTTTCCGCGGTCTCACAGGCCGCGCCCTCAAGCTCCAAAAGCTCCGTGAGGATTTCGGCGTTTATCTCATTGTCCTCAGCGGCCAAAAAGCGCATGCCTTCCAGAGTACAGCCTGCCTCCGGCTCCGGGCCCCGGACCTCTTTACTCTGCAGTTCCTGTATCTTTATGCGAAGGGCCGAGGCGAAGAAGGGCTTTGTGAGGGTGTCTGCCGGGACCAGCTCCAGGGCCTCCTCAAAGCCCTGGGCGTCATACTCCGAGAGAAGCAGGATAGGGACGCCCTCCGGAAGCCCGGCGCGAAGGGCCCTGGCCTCTGACAGGCCTCCGGCCTCCCAGTCCAGCAGCACAAGCTGGCAGTCCCCGGCCCCGAGAGCCTCCTTCGCCGTGGCGGCAGTGTCCACCCGGACGCCGGTGTTCCCCATAAACGCCAGGATATTCTCCCTGCCCTCCGCTGGGCCCACAGCCAGAATCCGCGAAATGCCGTGCTGCTCCCAGAACTGCCGGTCAGCCGCCTCCTCGAGAATGCGCAGCTCAAGCTCCACCCGGAAAAGGGAGCCCTTATCCACTTCGCTTGTGACCTCTATAGTCCCGCCCATGAGCTCCACAATGCTCTTGGTTATGGCCATCCCAAGGCCCGTGCCCTGGACCTTGTTGGTGGTGCTGTTCTCAGCCCGGGTGAAGGCGTCGAAAATCGTCTTCAGATACTCAGGCGTCATGCCGTAGCCGGTGTCCTCCACCTCAATGCGGATATGCTCGTACTGCCCGGACCTCTGCCCGAGCCCGATTATGCGGAGCCATATCTTCCCGCCCTCGGGGGTATACTTGACGGCGTTGGACAGAAGGTTTATGAGCACCTGGTTTATCCGCGTCTCGTCCCCGACTAAATATTCATGCCGGATGCCGGTCATATCCTGGTGAAATTCCTGCCCCCTGGCCTTGGCCATGGGCTGGATAATGGCGTCCACCGAGGAGATAACGTCGTTAAGGGAAAATCTCTCCAGGCTCAGCACCACTTTTCCGCTCTCAATTTTTGAAACGTCCAGAACGTCGTTGATAAGGCTGAGGAGGTGCTGCCCGGAGGCGGTGATTTTCCTCGTGTACTCCCGCACCTTTGCGGGGTTCTCCGCGTCCCTGGCAAGCAGCGTGGTGAAGCCCAGCACGGCGTTCATGGGCGTGCGGATATCGTGGGACATATTTGAAAGGAAGGTGGTCTTGGACTCGCTGGCTATCTGGGCGGCCTGCAGGGCCTCGGAGAGCTGCTGGGCGTGGAGCCTTCTCTCAGCCTCACGCTCCCGGCGGACCTTATCCTGCTGCCGCCAGTTGAGATAGTATACAGCTATGCACAGGGAGAAGGCAGCAAGCATGGAGACCACAACTACGGCTATATTATGGTTTACAGTACGCCCCTCCTGCTGTATGGCCTCCACCGGGACATAACCCACCAGGAAAATGGTGCCGCCGTTCACCGCCCACATATAGTTCAGAGCGTCCACATTGCGGATGTCGTGATAGAACAGGACGTTGCGCCCGGTGAGAAGGCAGTCCTCCACCTCCGCCTTTATGCCCGCGTCCTGAATACTGTTGGCCCGGTAAAAATCCGTCAGGTTCAGGTGTCCGGCGCTCCGCTTTCCCATGCCCTTGGGCTTCAGGACGAAGCGCTGGCTCTTTGAGTCCATAATATACAGCGACGCCTGCTTATTGTAAAATCCGTCGGGGAGGGACTGGTCGATAGAATCGTAGACATATTCGATATAGAGGGTCCCAATGCTCTGACCGTCCCGCTCCACAGGGCATTTTATGGTATAGGACCAGGTGCCCATATGGTTCACATATGACTGGGAGACCGGCAGGCCCGCCACTGTCCCCCCGGCGGAGAAGTCCATGCCCTCCTCGGTAAAGGGCTCCCCGTCGTTGGAGACCCCCTCCCTGCGGCCGGAGAGGATAAGGGACATCTTCGCGACGAAATCATTATCTTCATAGGTTCGTATATATGCCTCCGGGTCCGGAGCCCGGCCTATTTCCTGGGCAATCATCTTCTGGAACTCCGCCTCGCTGTGGAGAATGGCCTCGATGGTGCTCTGTATCAGGTCCAGGCTCTCGCTGAGGTTCTGTATTGCGGAGTCGGACATCTCCCTGGATATTTTCCGTGACACTGAAAAAACGATAACGCCAAAAATCCCGAAAATCACGATAATGGAAAGGAGCAGGGGAAATCCGCCCGCTTTTCTTTGTCTCTTTCCCTTTTTGTTCATTGACAGACTCCCCTTCCCGTAACCTGCGGCAGCGTTTCACACTAAGGGGAAAACTCCGGCAGCTTACATAGTATACCTTATTATACTATTTTCCTTTGTTTGATGTCAATACATAGTTGAAGGGGAGGGGCAGGGCTGAATCAAACCTGCCCCATCCAGCTGTGCACCAGTGATTTTTCGCCGTACTCACGTATAACCACGTCAACCAGCTCCGCGGGGCTCTCTATGCAGTTGCGCTCTAGCCAGTAGGCTATCACGGCGCTCATGCCCGCGGTGAAGAACCTGAAATGATACGAGGCCTCGCCCTCAACGCCGAAGCCCATGTCCCGGGAGGTTATCTCGCTGACGCGGCCGGAAAAGGGGCCCATCATTACCTCCATCAGATGGCTGACCCTGTTTATCTCGCTGAAATATATCTGATAAAATTCCTTGTACTCAAGGATAAACTCAAACACGCTCCTGAGCATACCGGAAAAGCCCTCTGAGACATTGTCCATCATCCGCTCGCTGTACATTTCAGCCATCTGCTGCTCGACCTTCTCGAACAGGTCGTAAACATCCGTATAGTGCGCGTAAAAGGTAGAGCGGTTGATATCAGCCCGCTGGCAGATTTCCCTGACGGTGATTTTGCTTATCTGCTTGCCCCCAAGGAGCATTGACTCGAAGGCGGCCCGTATAATGGCCTCGTCGGTGCCCTGGGCCCGCTTATTATTTTTCGTATTCATGAAGAAAACTCCTTTAATCCAACACATGTATATAAATTGACGGTTGAAAACAACACGTGTTGGTATTATACTATAGTCATAACAGAAATTCAAGCCACCGAAAGGAGAAACTCACATGAAAAATGAGAAAATGATGAGGGAAGCCTCCCCCCTAAAGCTGCTGTTCACAATGGGCCTGCCCACCATAGTTGTGATGATAGTCCAGGTGCTGTACAATATGGCCGACGTCTTCTTCATCGGCCAGGGGGGAGACCCCATGCAGGTGGCGGCCCTGTCCCTTAGCGGCCCGGCCTTCAACATCTTCCAGGGCGTGGGCACCCTGTTCGGCGCGGGCGGCTGCACGGCCATAGCCATGGCCCTGGGGCAGGGCGACCGGGAGAAGTCGAAGTATTTCAGCTCCTTCTGCGCCTGGGCCTCGGTTATCACCGGCGCTGTGCTGGCAATAGCAATGTTTATCTTCATGGAGCCCCTGCTGGGTATGATGGGCGCAAACTCTGAGACCGCAGGGTACGCCCGCACCTACCTCTCCATAGTCATGCTGGGCGTGCCCTTCATCATGTTCGGCGGCGGGCTGGGCAACGCCATTCGCGCCGACGGCTCCTCCGCAAAGACCATGCTCATAGCCCTGGCGGGCACCTTCACCAACATCCTGCTCGACCCCATATTTATCTCCGTGTTAAAGATGGGCATAGCGGGCGCGGCATGGGCCACTGTTATCGGCAATATAGTCACCAGCGCCTTAGTCTATATGCACGTGAGAAAGTCCGACTGCTTCAGTATATCGCCCAAGTATTTCACCCTCAGGAAAGACGTCTCCCTGCGGGTAGCGAGCCTGGGCGTGCCCATGGCCCTTGGCACGGTGCTCATGTGCTTCTCGAGCATGTTCTCAAACCAGCTCCTTGTAAAGTACGGCAACATAGCCGTGGCGGCAAACGGCGTGGCCGGTAAAGCGGGTATGCTCGTGGGCATGATAGCCATGGGCGTGTGCATGGGTATGCAGCCTGTGATATCCTACGCCTACGGCATGGGGGACCGCAGGAGGCTTCAGCGCATAACCTTCGTCACCGGCGCTGCCTCGGCCATTGTGAGCGCTGTGCTGGGGGCCGGGTTCCTTCTGGGCCGTGACGCGTTCATGACAGCCTTCTTAAACGACCCCCAGGTGTTGGAGACCGGCCGCTTCATGATGCTCACCCTAATAGCCGCGCCCGTAGGCGGCATATACCAGCTCTGCTCCTCATATCTCCAGGGCACAGGCAAGGTGAGCTACGCCACGGTGACCTCCCTTTTAAGCAAGGGCCTGGTGTTCGTGCCGGTGCTGTTCGTCAGCGAAGCCCTGGGCGGCTTTACAGGGCTGGTGTTTGCAGGGGCTGTCTCCGACATTATCTCAACGGCCATAGGCGCGTGGCTCTGCGTGAGGTGGTCGAAAAAGTCCGCGGCCCTCACCAAAGCTCCAAAGACTGTTTTGGAGGCGGCGTGACCCTTTAACTAATATGCACAATAAAACAGAAGTCCATTATCGATAATTTTTTATCGATAATGGATTTTTTTACTTCCCTTTTCGATAAAAGTATGGTATTATATAGGCAGTAAAAGTTCCCGCAAAAAGACTGCAAGGAAAAGAGGTGATAAATTGTCGGACCGGTGTGTTTCAAAGCAGACCCTGCAGCGGCTCCCCGCCTACCTTAACTACCTGCGCGGCCCGGGAAAGGGACCGAAAAAGCACGTCTCCGCCACTATGATAGCCGAGGCCCTGGGCTTAAACGACGTGGTGGTGAGAAAGGACCTTGCCTCGGTGAGCTCTTCCGGGCGGCCGAAGGTGGGCTATGTGCGCTCCGAGCTCATTAAGGAGCTGGAAAAATTCCTGGGCTATGACAACAGCCAGGACGCGGTTCTGGTGGGCGCGGGCAAGCTTGGGCAGGCTCTGATGGCCTACGGCGGCTTTCCCCAGTACGGGCTCAATATCCTGGCGGGCTTCGACTCGGACCCGCGCCTTGACGGCGCGGAGGTTGCGGGGAAGAAGATACTCTCCATGGATAAGCTCCCGGGGCTCTGCCGGAGGGTGGGCGTGCACATCGGTATAATCACGGTGCCGGGGGAGCACGCGCAAGCGGTGTGCGACCAGCTTATAGACAGCGGCATTCTGGCGGTTTGGAACTTTGCCAACGCGCACCTCCTGGTACCCGAGGGGATACTCGTGCAGAACGAGAACATGGCGGTGTCGCTGGCACTGCTCTCCAACCACCTGAAAGAAGTTTTCAGCACAAAATAAACAGCAAAGGATGGGAGAGTTTCATGGAAACAAATTTTGAAATCGTGGAAAACGTGGAAACCTTTGAGAAAATGCTCGCACGGGTGCGCGAGGCACAGAAGAAGTACGCCTCCTACACCCAGGAGCAGGTGGACAAGATTTTCCGCGCCGCGGCCATGGCAGCCAACCTCCAGCGTATCCCGCTGGCGAAGATGGCCGTTGAGGAGACCGGCATGGGCGTTGTGGAGGACAAGGTCATCAAGAACCACTACGCCGCCGAGTATATCTACAATACCTATAAGGAGACCAAGACCTGCGGGGTCATCGAGGAGGACAAGGCCTTCGGCATTAGGAAGATAGCCGAGCCCATCGGCGTTATAGCCGCCGTTATCCCCACAACCAACCCCACCTCCACCGCAATATTCAAGACTTTGATTGCCCTGAAGACCCGCAACGGCATTATCATCAGCCCCCACCCCCGGGCCAAGAAGTGCACGATAGCCGCCGCGAAGGTGGTGCTTGAGGCGGCCGTGAAGGCCGGGGCCCCCGAGGGCCTGTTTGGCTGGATAGACGCCCCCTCTCTGGAGCTGACAAACCTTGTCATGGCCGAGGCTGACATTATACTTGCCACCGGCGGCCCCGGCATGGTGAAGTCCGCCTACTCCTCGGGCACTCCCGCTCTGGGCGTGGGCGCGGGCAACGTTCCCGCCATCATCGACGAGAGCGCCGACCCCATCATGGCCGTGAACTCCATCATTCACTCCAAGACCTTCGATAACGGCATGATTTGCGCCTCCGAGCAGTCTGTCATCACCATGGAGCCCCTTTACGACGCCGTGAAAGCTGAGTTTGTAAAGCGCGGGTGCCATATCCTCTCTAAGTCCGAGCTCAATAAGGTGCGCAAGACCATCATCATCAACGGCGCTCTCAACGCCAAGATAGTGGGCCAGTCTGCGTTCAAGATTGCCCAGCTCGCCGGAGTCACCGTGCCCGAGAGCACCAAGATACTCATCGGCGAGGTTGAGAGCGTGGACATCTCCGAGGAGTTTGCCCATGAGAAGCTGTCCCCGGTGCTGGCCATGTACAAGGCCAAGACCTTCGAGGACGCCATTGCTAAGGCCGAGCGCCTTATCGAGGACGGCGGCTACGGCCACACCGCCTCCCTGTATATCCATCCCGCCCAGACTGAGCGCCTCGCCCAGCACCAGGCGGCCATGAAGACCTGCCGCATAGTTGTGAACACCCCCTCCTCCTTCGGCGGCATTGGCGATATCTACAACTTCAAGCTCGCGCCCTCCCTCACTCTGGGCTGCGGCTCCTGGGGCGGCAACTCCGTCTCTGAGAACGTGGGCGTAAAGCATCTTATCAATATCAAGACCGTAGCCGAGAGGAGAGAGAATATGCTCTGGTTCCGCACCCCCGAGAAGGTGTTCTTCAAGAAGGGCTGTATGCCCGTGGCTCTCGAGGAGCTTCGCACCGACTATCACCGCAAGAAGGCCTTTATCGTCACCGACACCTTCCTGTATCAGAACGGCTATACCAAGCCCCTCACCGACAAGCTGGACGAGCTGGGCATCCAGTACGCGGTCTTCGCCGACGTGGCCCCCGACCCGACCCTTGCCTGCGCCCTTGAGGGCGTGAAGCAGATTAACAGCTTCCAGCCCGACGTTATCATCGCTCTCGGCGGCGGCTCTCCCATGGACGCCGCGAAGATAATGTGGGTGCTCTACGAGCATCCGGACGCCGACTTCCAGTCCATGAGCATGGACTTCATGGACATCAGAAAGCGCATCTACCGCTTCCCCAAGATGGGCGAGAAGGCCATGATGGTGGCCATCCCCACCTCCTCCGGCACAGGCTCAGAGGTCACTCCCTTTGCAATTATCACCGACGAGAAGACCGGCACCAAGTGGCCCCTCGCGGACTACGAGCTCCTGCCCACCATGGCTATAGTGGACGTTGACAACATGATGAACCAGCCCAAGGGCCTCACCAGCGCCTCGGGCATCGACGCCATGACCCACGCCATCGAGGCCTATGTGTCCATCATGGCCTCTCCCTTCACCGACGGCTTGGCTCTTGAGGCTATAAAGCTGGTCTTCAAGTACCTGCCCTCGGCCTATGAGAACGGCGCCAACGACCCCTATGCCCGGGAGAAGATGGCCGAGGCCAGCTGTATCGCCGGTATGGCCTTCGCAAACGCCTTCTTAGGGCTCAACCACTCCATGGCACACAAGCTGGGCGCTTACCACCACCTGCCCCACGGCGTTGCCAACGCTGTAATTCTCACCGACGTCATCCGCTATAACGCCGCCGAGGTCCCCACCAAGATGGGCACCTTCTCCCAGTACCAGTACCCCCATGCCAAGGCCCGCTATGCTGAGATAGCCCGCGCCTGCGGCTTTGCTGGGAACAACGACGACGAGCTTTTGGAGAGCCTCATAAACGAGCTGGAGAAGCTCAAGAATATCATCGGCATTAAGAAGACCATCAAGGACTACGGCATAACCGAGGACGCCTTCAAGGCGACTCTGGACGAGATGGTGGAGAACGCCTTTAACGACCAGTGCACCGGGGCCAACCCCCGCTACCCGCTGATGAAAGAGATAAAGGCCATCTACGAGAAGTGCTATTACGGAAAGTAATTAAGGGAGGAGTATAGATTATGAATCTGGAAAATGCAAGAGTTATCGCGGCACGCACCTCCAAGACCATTTACCGTGAAGGCGATAAGGTCATAAAGGTATTTGACGAGGACTTTTCCAAGGCCGACATCCTCAATGAGGCCCTGAACATCGCCCGGGTTGAGGAGACCGGCATACCCATGCCCCATGTGCAGGGCGTTGAGATGGTAGAGGGCAAGTGGGCTATCGTCACCGACTTCATCGAGGGCAAGACCATGGCCCGCCTCATGGAGGAGGAGCCCGAGAAGAAACAGCAGTACCTGGAGCGTCTGGTTGACATCCAGATGGAGCTGCACACCAAGACCGCCCCCATGCTCAGCTTCCTGCATGAGAAGATGCGCCGGAAGATATCCCAGACCGGCCTTGACGCCACCACCCGCTACGAGCTGGACGCCCGCCTTGACAGCCTCCCCAAGCACCGCAAGCTCTGCCACGGGGACTTCAACCCTTCTAACGTGGTCATAAAGCCCGACGGCGGCTATGCTGTCCTGGACTGGGCCCACGCCACCCAGGGCAACGCCAGCGCCGACGTGGCCCGCACCTACCTGCTGTTCTGGCTTAACGGCGATATGGACGGCGCCGAGCAGTATCTGGACCTGTTCTGCAAAAAGTCCGACACCGCAAAGCAGTACGTTCAGAAGTGGCTGCCCATCGTGGCCGCCAGCCAGTCCGTAAAGGGCAAGCCCGAGGAGCGGGAGTTCCTCATGGGCTGGGTGAACGTTGTAGAGTACGAATAAGCGAAACTTTAGGGAGGGGGAGGCTCTGGCCTCTCCCTTCTTACATATTTAGGAGTGGTAAGATGAAAGCGAATTACTTTATGGGAAACGGCAGCTTTGAACTGAGGGACGGGGAAATTCCCAAGGCCGGCCCCGGCGAGGTTGTTATAAAGAACATGGTCTGCGGCGTCTGCGGCACGGACGTGCATATCAAGAACGGCGAACCCGGCTCCGCGGACGTGAATCCCCCGGTGGTCCTGGGCCACGAGTACTCCGGCGAGGTAGTCGAGGCGGGGGAGGGGGTCACCTCATTAAAGCCCGGCGACCATGTGACCGTAGACCCGAATATCTACTGCGGGCAGTGCGTACACTGCCGGAACGGCAAAAAACAGCTCTGTGAGAGTATGCAGGCTGTTGGCGTCACCAGGGACGGCGGCTTCGCCCAGTACAGCCTGGTTCCCGAGGCCCAGGCCTTCCTGCTTGACCCCTCTGTCAGCTTCGAGGCCGGGGCAATGGCCGAGCCCCTTGCCTGCTGCCTCCACGGCATAGACTTGGCCGGTATCAGGCCCGGGCAGACCGTCTGCATTATAGGCGGCGGGGCCATCGGCCTTATCATGCTCCAGCTTGCAAAGCTATCGGGCGCGGCAAAGCTCATACTCAGCGAGCCCAACGAAAAGCGCCGCCAGGCTGCAAAGGCCCTCGGAGCGGACCTTACGGTGGACCCATTGGACCAGGCGGCATATGAGGCCGTGAAGGGAACTGCCGACGTGGTGATAGAGTGCGTGGGCAATAACCCCGCGGTAAAGTCAGCTTTTGACTTCGCGGCTAAGGGAGCCACATTAGTGCTATTCAGCGTCCCCAAGCCCGAGGCCCAGTTCCCGGTGCCCCTTTTTGATGTGTACAAGAAGGAGCTGACTATAAAGGGCTCGTTTGTGAACCCCGACACCCACGACCGGGCAGTGGCCCTCATAAACTCCGGCAGGGTGGACTTCGGCCCGATAATAACCCACCGCTACCCCCTGGCGGAGCTCTCAAAGGCCATCGAGGCCCAGAGCGGCAGCGAGTCCATCAAGGTAGTAGTTATGGCGCAGGAGTAACACAATAGTAAGAAAGAGTTCCACCGTCCAGGCGGTGGAACTTTTCTATATTTGGGCAAAAAACCTAACCGTAACCACCGACAGCACCACCGCCATGCAGTCCCCAGCCAGCGCCGCCGGGAGGGTATACCTGAGCTTTTTACACCCAACCGCCCCAAAGTACACGGTCACTGCATAAAAAGTCGTCTCGGTGGAGGAGGCCAGTACCGAGGCAATTTTACCGGTCTCACGGTCCGGCCCGAACTGCTTTAACAGGGAAAGGGTGTAAGCCGAGGACCCGGACCCGGATACCGGCCTTAAAAGGGCCAGGGGCAGCACCTCAGGCGACACCCCCAGGCCCTCTATAAGGGGCGCGCATAGCCCGCATACTGCCTCAAGCAGCCCCGAGGCACGAACCATGTTCACAGCCACTATCAGCCCTATAAGCGTCGGCAGCAGGCTTAGGGTTGTCTTTATGCCGTCCTTCGCCCCGGTTACAAAGGCGTCGAACACGTCCACGCCCCGGAAGAACCCAAAGAGCAGTATCACCCCCACTATTACCGGCAGTGCCGCCGCGCCTATCTGCTCCATCCGCTGAGCCCTCCTGACCTTCCCTCAAGTATCTTACAGGCAGTAACTGCCGTCACAAGGGCCCCCAGGGACGTGAGCCATATCTCCGGCAGCACCCCGAAGGGCTCGGCGCTCCCGCATGAGGCCCGCATAGCCGCCATATTTACCGGCAGCAGCTGTAATGAAGCGGTGTTTATCACCACAAACAGTATCATCCCCCGGCTGGGCATGGCTCCCCCAGCCTTTTTTGCCATGGCCTCCATAGCCGAGAGCCCCAGGGGAGTGGCGGCGTTCCCAAGGCCCAGCAGGTTTGCCGAGAGGTTCATGCATATCTTCCCCTTCAGCTCCTGGTCCTCCCTATAGTCAGGGAAAAGCCGGTCTATTATGGGGGAGAAGCCCATGGCCAGCAGCCTTGTGAGACCGCCCCGCTCGGCTATCTTCAAAAACCCCAGCCAGGCGCACATGCTCCCAAGCAATGTTATAGACAGCTCCACCGCGCTGCCCGCCCCGTCCATCACCGCCGACGAGAGCTCCGGCAGCCGCCCGTTCACTGCCGCGCATACAACACTTAGGGCTATCATTCCGAACCAGATATAGTTTATCACCGGGAGCCTCCTGTTTCAGAAATTTTTATTGACTTTGGCCGCAAAAAAGATTAAGCTTATATCTGACAAGATTTTGGACTGAAAGAGAGGATAAATTATGTTTGGAGAAAAAATACTGGACTACTGGGACGACATTGTGAGGGACCTGGGGAAGATGGTAGCCGTGCCCTCAGTAGCTGTGCCCTCACAGGGTGAGCACCCCTTCGGGGATGAGTGCGCAAAGGCCATTGACACAGCAGTGGAGCTGGCCGAGAGCTACGGCCTTAAAGCAAAGAACGTGGACTACTACGCCGCCCATGCCGAGATAGGGGAGGGTGAGGGCAATGCCGTTGTCATGGCCCACCTGGATGTGGTCCCAGCCGGTGAGGGCTGGGCCACGGACCCATTCAAGATGGAGGTCACAGAGGACGGCCGGGCAATAGGCCGGGGCGTTGCCGACAATAAGGGCGCGGCAATAGTCGCCATGCACTGCCTTCGGGCCATTAAGGACGCGGGAGTTGCGGGAAAGCGCAAGCTCAGGGTCATCTTCGGCTCCGCCGAGGAGATAGGCATGAAAGACATGGCCCACTATTTCTCCAAGGAGCAGCACCCCGACATGGGCTTCACCCCCGACGCGGGCTACGGTATCTGCCACTGTGAGAAGGGCGGCATGAACTTCAATGTGAAGGCCAAAAACGACTCCACCGTAGTCAGGAGCTTCACAGCCGGAACTGTAGCCAACGCCGTGCCCTCCAAGGCCGAGTGCCGTATAGTCTGCACGGCCCCGGAGTTTGAGAAGCTCAGCGAAGCCGCCGGGTCCTGTGGGATAGAGATAGAGCTCACCCGCACCGAGGACGGCGCGGCGCTCCTGGCAAAGGGGAAGGCCGCCCACGCCGCCGCGCCCCATACCGGCAGAAACGCCGCCTCATACCTTGTGGAGCTGCTCTCTGAGGTGTTCGGCTCCGAGCGCCTGGGGGCCTTCTTCACCTTCATACACAATAGGATAGCCCTTACCAGCGACGGCAGCTTACTGGGCGTGGACATGAGCGACGAGCCCAGCGGCCCCCTCACCTTCAACCTGGGCATTGTGAACGTCACCCCCGAGGCCTGCAGCCTCACTGTGGACATCCGCTACCCCGCCACGAAGGATGGCAAAGTTATCTCTGAGGCCATTGAGAAAGCCGTTAAGGAGGCGGGCCTTGAGTACGTGCTTTTAAGCGACGCGGTGCCCCTGTACCTGCCCAAGGAGAGCAAGCTTGTCACCCTGCTCTCCGGCGCCTATAAAGAGGTGACAGGCGAGGACTGCACCATCTTCTCCATGGGCGGCGGAACCTACGCCCGGCAGATGTTCGGCAGGGGCGTGGCCTTCGGCCCGGGCTTCCCCGACGATATCCCCGCCCACGAGCACGATGTAAACGAGCAGATAAGCCTTGAGAAGTTCAAGCTCCACGCACAGATATGCCTGGAGGCAATGTACCGCATGTTCACAGCGGATTAACTCTCCTGCCATAACCATATGCGCCGCTGCCGCCCTGATATTCGGCGGACAGCAGCACAAAAAAGCCTGACAGTGTAAACTGTCAGGCTTTTGGCGTTATGTTACTGTGAAACTCTCGCGGCCATGGACACCTGCCTGGTGCGCTCGAGATAGGGGGCAGTCTCCTCATAGTGCCTGCTCACAAGGCAGGAGAAGAGGATATCCACCATAGTCATCTGGGCTATCCTTGAGCTCATGGCCCCGCTGCCAAGGGAAGGCTCCGGAGCGCTCAGGCCAAAATGCACATCCGAGTAGGAGCTGAGGCTGACCTGCCCCAGCTTTGAGATGGAGATGATGAACGCCCCGCTACGCCTTGCGGCGTCACAGGCCTGCAGGACCTCCCTGGCCTCCCCGGACCAGGACAGGGCCAGCACCACGTCCCCGGGCTCAAGGGAGGCCGCCGAGGACAGCTGCAGATGGGGGTCGGAATAGGCGGTGGCCAGCTTCCCTATGCGGAGAAGCTTCTGCTGGGCGTCCAGGGCTGCCAGATGGGAGGCAGCCACAGCGTACACGTCCACGCGCCGCGCTTCAAAGAGCCTGCCCGCCGCAAGCTCCACCTGGTCCGGGTCGATAAGCGTGCCGGTGTCCTCAATAGCCCGCATATTATGCCTGCAGACGCTGTCTATCACGTTCACAGCCCTGTCCCCGGCCCGCAAATCCGGGCACTCACGGCTGTCCGACTGTCCGTGCATCGCCACGGCCAGCTCACTGGCAAGCTTGATGGAAAACTCCCTGTAGCCCTTAAAACCCATCTTTTTGCAGAACCGCACCACAGCGGCCTGGCTGGAATCACTCCGGGAGGCCAGCTCCTCCACGGAGACGCCCACGATATCATCCAGATTGCTCACCATATAGACGGCAACCTTCTGCTCTGAGGATGGAAGGGCGTCCATTATCTCGTTCAGCTTCAATATGATACCTGCCACAAGTCAGCACCCTCTTTATAAAAGATTTTTACGGATTGAAAGAATTTTCCGCGTCTAATATAACGACAGGCCCCGTATGGGCAATTTCTATTATAGAATTATAAATCCTGCTAGTCAAGAGCCAAATTGCACAAATTTCAAAAATTTCAAAAAAAGGTAACACTTTTTTTCAGGCCGGGGCGAGCCACCGGAACTCCGGCAGGTTGCGGAGCACTGTGAACACCGCCGCCGCCCCCAGCAGTGCCAGCAGAGCCGGCGGAAATCCCCGCGAGCGGCAAAGGAGCTTTTTCCCCTGCACATACCGAAGGGCCTCCGCGGCGGCATATATGCCCGCTATGGGCAGCACTGCCAGCATGAACAGGTTCAGCCCCATGGCGCTTTTTAAGTCGCCCCTCAGCAGGGCCAGCACCATCCGCTGGGTGCCGCACCCGGCGCAATAGAAGCCGGTGTACTCCAGTATCAGGCATGGGGGGCGAAGGAGCAGGAGCGCCGCCGCCCCAAAAGCCAGGGCCAGGAATATCCCCGCGGCTTTGAGGGCGCGCCGCCTCACTTGCGGATATAGGCCAGGCCGCACGCCCCCGGGCCGGTGTGAGTGCCCACAATGCTGCCGATGTCGAGCTTTAGTATCTCCCGCTTTTTGAGCTCGGCGCTCATGAAGTCAATAAAATCGTCCCTGGTGCCGGGCACGGCGGCGTGGCCGACGGTAACGGCGAAGTCGCCGGAGATTGGCTCCTTCTCCACCATGTTCTGTATGAACTTAAAGGCGGCCTTCTTGCCTCTTGCTTTGCCGACCACCTCCACGAGGCCGTTTTCCAGGGTGATGATGGGGCAGATGCCCAGTATGCTTGCTACAAGGGCGCTGGTGGCTGAGAGCCGCCCGCCCATCTTCAGGTACTTCAGGTCGTCTATCAGCGCCCAGAGCCGCACCCTGGGCACCAGCTTCTCAACCTCGGCGGCTATCTCTGCGGCGGACAGCCCCCGGTCCCGCATTTTTACGGCCTCCTCTACCAGCAGCCCCAGAGCGAAGGTCACATTGAGGGTGTCCGGAAGGTACACCTTGTCCGCGCCCACAAGATTTTTGGCTATCCTCGCGGACTGCAGGGTGCCGCTCATCATGGAGGAGATAAACAGGCAGACAACCTCCTCGCCGCTCTCCCTGTACTCCGTGAACTTCTCCTCAAAGAAGGCGGGGGTGATTTGGGCGGTCTTCGGCAGCTCGGAGGCAGCCGCAAGCTTCTCGTAAAACTCCTCGTTGGTGATGTCCTCATGAGCCCTAAAGCTCTCGCTGCCGAAGTTCACCGTAATAGGCAGCATTTCAACGCCCAGCTCTTCACAGCGGGCGGGGGACAGGTCACAGGAGCTGTCGGTAAGTATCTTAACCATAGATAAACATTCCTTTCGCCGGATTATCTCGTCACAAACACTATAATTATACACGAGATTTGGGCGCGGGTCAACCGGCTGGGGAAAATTTTTATGATATAAAATAGAAAAAACCGGGGGAGATTGCAGAAACAGCAGGCATAAAAAAGAAGCCGGGGTGGGGGAGGAGAAATTTTGCCCCGGCTTCAAACTTGTAAGCTATTTTCTATAAACCCATTATACAACGATTTGCTTTACATGTCAATATAACAATTTGTTTTGTCTATACTTTTTGTGTACCGACTTTTTTGAGGGGGCGCAGGAGTGTACAGGCGAATACGGGATTTGAGGGAGGACCATGACCTGAAGCAAGTGGATATGGCGGAGTATCTGAACTGCTCCCAGGTGTGCTATTCAAACTACGAGATAGGCAAGCGGGGAGTGCCCGCCGAGGTGCTGATAGCGCTCAGCCGCTTCTACAACACCAGCGTAGACTACCTTTTGGAGCTCACAGACGACCCAAGGCCATACCCGCGCAAAAAGTAAAAGGGCAGCCGACGCTGCCCTTCTGCTTTTATTTAAGTAGAGCTTATTCCTCAGTCTCGCCCTCGACCTTGCCGGCCTTGGCGAAATAGTCCTCGAACATCTTGTCAACGGCGCTGATGGTGTCGCCGGCGATACCGGGAAGGTCGCCGCCCCAGGCCTTGCCCGCGGCCTCATAGCCGCGCTTTACAGCGGCCTGCATCTCGTGCATCTTCTCAACGTCGTCCCCGGCCAGGGCCTGGGCCATCTTGAATATGCGCTCTGAGGTCTGGTTCACGCCCCAGTAGCCGTTCTCGGAGATGGCCTCCTGGGCGGCTGCCTTGGTCTCCTGGTCCACCTGCAGGTTGCCCGAGGAGAACATGCGCCAGAAGCTGTCGTCCTCAGCGGACTTGGCGGTCATGCCCTGCTTCTGGAAGGTCTGGGTCATCATGTTGATGAAGCGGGTCATCTGGTACTCCTGGTCGGCCTTCAGGCTCTTTACAAGCGCGGCGCGCTCGTCGGCGCTCATCTTATTGACGCTCTGGGCGTCCTTGCTCAGCTCAACGCTGTCGGTCTTCTTCTCAGCGCTGCCTTCGGCCGCACCGGACTCTTCGGCCTTCTTTTCGCTTTCAGCAGCCTCGGCAGCTTTGCCGGCCTTGCCGGACTCAGCAGCCTTGGTGTAGCTGGCTACACCCTGATAGCGGCTGACACTGGGGTCAAATTCTAATGCCATGAGAAATTCCTCCTTAATGTTCAAATGTCTCTATTAACTATATCGGCAGAAATCAGGAAAAATTTACCCCAAAGGGCCCCATATTTGCGCGTTACAGGGTCTTTTCCCTCACGGGCACATAGAGCCAGCAGCCGTCGATGGAGCCGTCCTCCTTATGGTGATAGTACTCGGTTATGGGCAGCTCGCTGTCCCCGCATACGAACCCAAGCCTTGGCCCCAGGGCCTCGCTCACCCACTGGTAAGGCGGCACGCCCCCGGCCCAGGGCTCGCTCTCCAAAGCCTTTGCCGACGCCTCGTTTATCTCAAGCTTTAGGTACCGCCCCTCAGGGAGCCAGCGCATGTCAAAGCCCTCGGGCTGCTTGTGGCTCTCCACCAAAAACCCGAAGAACACCCCGCTGGGCCGCTCGTCCGAGAGGTAGTTGAAGCTCATGCACACGTCCCAGCCCGCCTCCGGGTCCACAGGGGAGAGCTCCGCGTCCCCCAGGGCAACGAACTCCTCCATAAGCTTCTCCACATCCGGCTCGTCCGTGTTATTCTCCGCAAATCGTATCTTGCCGCACCAGAGGGTCTCGCCCCAGAGCACAAGCTCCGCCGAAGCCCCGTGCTCCAGGTCGTAGGACCTCAGCACGCTCTCCTGTGGGTGCGTCATTTATGATACCTCCCTGCGCGCTCATCCTGTATGACCCCGCTCCAGTTCATGCCGAAGCCGAAGTCATAGGTATTGCCCTGGCTGTCGGTGTATGCCTCCATGTCCATGGGCACGTCCTCGCAGTGCTTCTCAACAGTCTCCATGTCCTTTGGCATCTGCACAGGCAGCAGGCCTCCCGGCTCCGCCGCGCCGCTGATGAGCTCCATTATGGCCTGGCCCTGCACGCCGAAGTCTACCAAAACAGCGTCGGCGCTCCCCTCAAACTCGGCGGGGACAGTGGGCTTGTGCATACGGAGCACCACTATCACAGGCTTATCGCCCATGGCCTTTTTAGTGTCCAGAACCAAATCCAAATCGCCCTCGTTAGCGGCAAAGCCTGTCTTGCCCTTATAGCCCCGGTTGGTGAAGTCCTCACGAGGGTCGCCGCCGGCAATGCTCACTTCCCGGGCGCTGTGGGCAGTATAGGGCCGGTACTGCAATGTGATGGGCACATAGCCGTTGCCCCCGGCCTCCCGGTCGGCCTTGGAGTAGCCGCCGTCCGAGAGGGGGCTCTCGATGAAGACTATGGCAAAGTCGGCCTCATCAGGGGAGCTGACCCTGTCGTAATACTTCTCCACCAGCTCCGTACCCACCGGGTCCACGTCCCTGGCGGGCATGTCCCCTCTAAAGAAGGCCTTCATGGGGCCGATATGCCTTGTGGGTATATAGACCTTTCCCCGCTCCCTTTGGGGCAGCGCGCCGGTGTTCTTTATCATCACCACAGACTTGAGCTGGGCCTCGTACCCCGCCCGGCAGAACTCCTCGCACCCGGCAGTTTTAACGCTCTCCTCCGGGTCCAGATAGGGGTTCTCGAACAGTCCGCACCGGAAGATGTTTTTCAGCAGCCGCACCGCCGAGCGCTCCATCCGCTGTCTCATGGCCTCCTCGCCGTGGCGCTCACAGCCAATGTCATAGGCCTCGAGGATGGGGGCTATAGCGGAATTGCCGCCGAACTGGTCCACGCCGTTCTCAATAGCCAGAAGGTGCCGCTCAGCTTCCGTCAGGTCCTCCACGCCGTAGCAGCGGCTCGAGAAGGAGTCTATCTCCGGCAGCGGGTCGGCGGTAATGCCCCAGTCGGTGCAGACCACGCCCTCATAGCCGTACTTCTCCCGCAAGAGGTCGTTGATTAGATAGCGGCTGTAGGAGTTGCCCACATTATTGCCGTACTTCTCGTCAAGCCCCCAGCTGACGGTATAATAGGGCATAACGGCCGCCGCGGACTTTGTGGGCCCGGGCAGGTTGAACGCGCCCTCCAAGAAGGGCCTCAGGTGGTCCTTGAGGTTGTTCCCCGGATAGACGGCATAGCGCCCGAAGGGATAGTGGGCGTCCCGCCCGCCCTCGCAGGGGGCCCCGCCGGGCCAGTGCTTCGCCATGGCGCATATGCTGTCCCTGCCCCAGCCGTCCTCTGCGCCCTCGGTAGTCTGCAGGCTGTCGCAGTAGGCTCTGCTGAAATCCGTCACAAGCTGGGGGTGTGAGCCAAAGGTGTCCTCAAGGCGCATCCAGCGGGGCTCCGTCGCCAGGTCCACCTGGGGGAACAGGGCGGTGGTTATGCCCATGGCCCTGCACTCCTTGGACACGGCGTCCCCGAAGGCCCTGCATGTCTCAGGGGAGAAGGTGGCCGCCATCCCAAGGCCCTCTGGCCATTTGGACACGTCCCCGGCCCCGGACTTGTACTCCTCCCCGGCGCTGCCCGAGCCGTGGCGGGGGTCGCTGGAGATATTCACCGGAATGCCCCAGGGCAGGCTCTCCGCGTAGGCCTGAAGCTCGTTGCTCCACCGGGCGGCGGTCTCGGCCCCCTCAAGGCCCGCTGCAAGGATATGCCGCACATGGTCCCGCTCGACGAACTCCTTCTGCTGGTCCGTCAGCTCCCAGGGGGCGGCCCCGCTCTCGGAGAAAGTCCTGCCGCCGTAGCTGCCGGGGAAGGGCCCGCCGGGCATGGCGGGGACCATCTGGTGGGGGGAGTAGAGCATGAGCCCGGCTATCTCCGGTATTGTCAGCCGGGAGGCCAGGTCCTTTGCCCGTTCCTCGTCCGAGAGCCGCCAGTCCTCATAGGGCAGCAGCTCCCCAGTGCCCGCAAGGTCCTTGAAGCAGAGGCCGTCGGCCTCGATGATTTTTGCCCCGGCGGTGCCGATATCAGGGCCATCCGGGTTTTTGTAAAGCTTGAAGTCCATAAGCTTGACCTCCTTGGTTTTTCTCATATAGATATATTATATATTGAGCCTATGGCAATGTCAACACAAAATATGTGACGGCACCTGAACTTTCGGGCGCTTTGCCGGGGTTGCGCCCCATGCCGGGAGGGTGTATAATGGTGTGAATAATTTATGGGAGGCGGGTAAAATGGACCGGGAAAAACTGGCGGGGGCAGGGAGATATGTCCTCGCGGCCCTGAAATGGGCGGGGGTATCCCTGCTGACAGGCACAATATGCGGGCTGCTGGGCACGGCCTTTCACTGGGCGATAGACCAGGCCACGGCATACCGCTCAGGGCATATGCAGATAGTCTGGCTGCTGCCCATAGCCGGGGCGGCCACCCTTATGCTCTACAGGCTCTGCCGGGTGAGCTTTGACGCGGGAACCAACCTGATTATCTCCTCAGTCACCACGGACGAGCATATCCCCGCGCTTTTGGCCCCGCTGATAACCGCCGGCACCCTCCTCTCCCACCTGTTCGGCGCTTCCGTGGGCAGGGAGGGGGCGGCGCTGCAGCTGGGCGGCTCCATCGGCCATAATCTGGGGGAGATACTCCGTTTTGACGAGGACGATGTGCGGGTTATGTCAATGTGCGGCATGGCCGCGTGCTTTTCCGCAATGTTCGGCACGCCCGTCAGCGCGGCAGTGTTCGTGCTGGAGGTGATATACGTGGGCACATTCCAGTATGTGGCGTTCCTACCCTGCATAATATCCTCCTTCACCGCGGGCCGGATATCAAAGGCCCTTGGAAGCGCCCCCATGAGCTTCACCCTCCGGGAGCTTCCCGCCCCGGCCTGGGACACGGCGCTCCGCACAGCCGCCCTTGCGGCGCTCACGGCTCTACTGAGCATAGCGCTGTGCACGGCCCTGCATAAGGCTGCCGAACTCTGGGCGGGGCTTGTGAAAAACCCTTACCTACGCATAGCCATAGGCGGCCTGGCAATGGCGGCGCTGGTCTCAGTATTTCACCTTGACGACTACGCCGGTGCGGGCGCGCACATGATAGAGCGGGCCATAGGCGGCGAGGCCGAGCCCTGGGCCTTCGCCCTCAAGCTCCTGCTGACGGCCCTATGCGTGGGGGCGGGCTTCAGGGGCGGCGAGATAGTCCCGACACTGTTCATCGGGGCGTCCTTCGGCTGTGCCGTGGGCCCGCTCCTGGGCCTTGCACCGGGCTTCGCCGCCGCCATTGCCATGACGGCGCTTTTCTGCTCGGTGGTGAACTGCCCCATAGCCACGATGTTCCTTGCCGCCGAGATGTTCAGGACCACTGAGCTGGGGCTTTTCGCCGTGGGGATAGCGGTGGCGTTTGTGCTGTCGGGGTATTTTGGGCTTTATAACAGCCAGAGGTTTAGGTTTTCTAAGGTGAAGCGGCGGGATTACTCAGACAGATTATTGTAAGCTTTACGTATGCCTTTCTGTAAGCACCTCAATGTACTATATAAAAAAACACAAGTGAGGTGCTCCTATGAAAAAACTCCCGCTGCTCCTTTTAATGTTTATACTATTCCTTGGAGCCTGCTCAGCGGACCAAAAAGACGGCGTTCTCCTGGTGAACTTCAAATGCGGCAGTGAACAGATTTTCCGCATAGACTACCTGGCCTATACAGACGGCGAGTACCTCTGTATGGGCGGTATGGCTGATTACGACAAAGAGGCGCTCAAGGATAGGGACGATATGGCGGTCCCATTCCAGGGCGGGGATTTGACCTTGGAGGACGGAACTGTAAAGCAGCTCTCCCTTGAGCTCCATCTTTACGGCGCTGACGAGCAGGAGCTTGCGGCAATTCCGGCCACAGTCGTGCCGGGCGCTCCCGGTGGCGAGTGCACCGTTACCATCAGCGAGGATGGGCAGGGCGGATTCAGGGTAGAGGCAGCTTGAGAACAAAAGAAAAGCCCCCGGCGCAAGCCGAGGGCTTTAATATTGCTCAAAATAATAATCCCAGAGAATGCAGCATACCCTCACTCCCGAAACGCCTGCTCCGCAAACCTGTTCCTATACTCCCTGGGAGTGACCTTCTCCAGCTTTTTGAAAAGATAGGCAAAGTATGAGAAATTGTGATAGCCGACCTCAGAGGCTATCATGCTCACAGACAGGGAGGAATTAGCGAGCAGGTCCTTTGCCTTGGAGATTCGGCACTCTATGATGTAATCCTTCAGGGTCGTGCCGCTCTCCTTTTTGAAGAGCCGGGTGAGGTATTCCGGGTTCAGGTGGACAAAGTCCGCAATCTCCTTTATGGACAGCTCAGAGTTGTAATGGTCCAGGATATAGCCCTTTGCGCGGCTGACGTGGTCCTCTCCGTGCTCCTCCTTCTTTTGGATGTTCTGCATGGCGCCGGTTAGATAATCCACAGTCTTCATCACCGCGTCAATGGTGGAGAAGCTGTCCATGCAGTCCTGAAAGGTGAAGTCCTTTGAAAAGATAGAGCTTATCTCCACGTTGTTTTTATAAAAATATATCAGGAAAAGATTGACAATCTGCTGGTGGGTCTTCTTTAAAAGCTGCAGGCTGTTGGGCTTATCAGGAATATTCCTGTTGAGATGGGCCCGTATCTCTTTTTTCAGCATGAGAAATGACCCTGTGCGGAGCAGGGAGTCCCAGTATTTCTGGTTGACGGAGGTGTCCGCGCTGGTGAGCGCGCCTTCGCCGCTGGCAGCGGAGGTGTTAAAAATACCGGCTTTGCCGGAGACATTGTTGCCTATGCACATGTTCGCGCAGTGGATTTCCCGGAGTATGTTCTTGTACTCCACCGGGTCTGAAAAATACAGTGTGATGTCTTCGGTTTCCAGCTTCTTTTGCAGGGAGACGTAAAACTCATCTATGCCCTCTTCCTCTAGGGGGAGGGTCCCGCTGTTATTGTCGATGATAAAAATGGAGAACATCCTGAAAGGGGTCATGACGATGAAATGGCTCAGGGAGTCCGTGTTGAAAAGGACGGGCACAGAGTCGTTTATGGTCCTCATGAGATACCGCTGAGAGGGATAGCCCGGCTCCTTGCGCGTGTAGGCGTGGACGTCAACCCAGAACAGGCGTACAAGGCTGTCCATTGTAAAGGAATATCCCGCCCGGTTCAGAAGCTCCATGCTCTCCTCAATTTCGTCGGCTGTGCCCACATAGAGATTATTTATGGCCTTTGCCAAAAACTCGTTTGGGTTGCACTTGAAAAGAGCGCCGTATTCCATCATCCTTCTGTTATTGAAGTTTAAATTCCATGCCTCCGCGGCTCTTTTCAGGGTCTGGGCGACAGCCTCATAGGGGGAGGGCTGCACGATAAAATCGAAGCAGCCCAGTCTAAGGCTGCTCTGGGCATATAAAAATTTCGCATGGGAGGTCATCACAATTCGGATTATGCCCGGAAAGCGCTGCTGTACATATTCGATAAGCTCAATGCCCGACTGCCCCGGCATTTCGATGTCTGTGACAAGCACATTGACGGTATTCTCCTCACAGATTTTAATGGCGTCCGCGGCATTTGAAGCCGTGAGCACTCCGGAATAGCCGATGGCCTCAAAGTCTATCCCGTGGAGCAGGCCCTGCAGCACGCTTGTCTGGTCGTCTACCAGCAATAGATTCATAATGGGTTTCCTTCCTTATTTCAGAACAGGATATGGACTATGGACGGGGGAGGGGTATGGAAATAATTGAGCAGGCCCCGCCCGAGGGAAGATTGTAAAAGGCAAAGGAATAATCGTCTTTATACAGGATGGAGAGACGGTACTTCAAATTGCTTATGCCCACATGGCCCTCTTCAAAAGAATACTTTACCCGCCGGTTAATGGCGTCCAGCACATCCTTGGGGTAGCCCCTGCCGTTATCCTGCATATGGATGCACATATAGGCGGCGCCGTTCTCCTTTACAGTGCTTATCTTCACGCTGAAAATCACCATATTCTTTTTGCCGTCGTTATATTTGAAAGAGTTCTCAAGAAAGCTCTGGATAATCAGCGGCGGCACGGGGCAGTCCTCAAGCCCTTCCCCGGCGTCCACGTCCAGGAGGAAGATTTTCTCCGAATCCAGAGAAAGTATCTGGTAATAGTCCTCAATCTCCTGAAGTTCCCGGGACAGGGGCACCGTAGAGATATTGTCGTGGAATAAATAGCGCAGATGGTTGGAAAAGGCGATAATCATCAGCTTCATCTTGTCCGTCTGCCGGTTTTCCAGCATACCGTAAAGGCTTTTCAGGCAGTTGATAAAGAAGTGGGATTTTGTCTGCAGCTGATAATACTGCAAAAGCACATGGGACTTTTCCTCCTCCTCCGCCCGGCGCACGGTTTCAAGCTCGGAAATGGTCTTTGCCAGGGAGACCAGGGCCTCCTGGGTCTTCTGCACCTCTTTTATCCTGCTGGGCTTTGAGATGGAATAGTCGTGGGTCTTTTCTATCTCTCTGGAAAAATCGTAAATCTCAACTATCGGCAGAAGGAGCATTCTGTTGGAAATGGTGTAAAAGCTCACAAACATCAGCACCGTCAGGGTGAGGAATACCGCTGACAGCAGGAAACGCTCGGAGACCAGTGGCAAAAACTCCGACAGCGGGGTGACCACGCCTATGCCCGTCTGGTATTCCTCGAGATAATAGGAAATCACCAGGCTGCCGCTGCAGATTGACATATGCGTGCCGCCCGCGCTGTTATGCAAATCCATGAGCCCGACATTGCAGGACTCAAGGGCAGCCTTTGATGTGATGAGCCTGTCTGAGGAAAAAATGCTCACAACGGAATTATCGCTGGGGGAGGGGATGGGGTGCTGGCTGGTATATTTTTGCAGGCTGAACAGGGTGCAGAGGCTCAGCCTGCCCTTTTTGTTCTGAAGTATAAGATAGTCGTCGTCAGCCACCTTTTCATGAAACCATCGGCCTAAAACGGCGGAATCCTCATGGGCCTCCCTGCCGATGCTGTGATACGCGGCCCGATAGGACTGCAGGTTTTCCGAGGGAAATAGAGTGGGAAAATAGTAGACCTCGTCCTTTTTTGAATCCGAGAACATATTCACGCAGTATGTGCTGTCGTGATAGTAGATTATCTGCCTGAGGTTATACAGCGAGGGCAGCCGGGACGCTTCCGAGGCTCCGCTTGTGGAGAGCAGGGCGAAATTGGGGTCGGAGGCCGCGATGGTCTGGTTGAAACTGCTTTCGGCCCGAAGGCCGGAGGACAGGGCGGCCATATAGTCCTGCATGGAGACGGAAAAGTCGGACAGTGAGGATTTGACAGAATAGAAGGACATCAGGCCCGAATATACCAGCGAGGCGGCGCCGAACACGAGAATAATGGCCAGGAAAACCCTGTTGGTATGCTTTCTTACGGAAAAGGACCGCGGCATATTCATCACGACCTTCCTCTCTTGAGTGCGGGCAGGATAATTAGGTCAGAATCACAACATTATAAATCGGGATTGGATATAGAAAGGGGCAGACTAAATTTGATAAAATTAAGAAAAGGCAGCGGATTGCATAGTGATTTTTGTTATATTATCATATTATAGCGAAACTACATCACATTGTCAATTATAATTTACAGGAAGTTTTAGCATGGGAGGGACAGCTTTTGAAAAAGGAACAGCTTTGGACCGGGCAGTACGCGGTAATTCTGCTCAACCTGCTCTGCAACGGAATGGCCGGAATGATGACCCTGCCGATAGTCGCAAAGTACGCCCTGTCCGTGGGGGCCGGCCTGACAGCGGCCTCGGCCGCCGCCGGAATGATGTCGCTTGCGGCCCTGGCAGTCTGCCCCTTTGCCGGAGCTCTGTGCGACAGGGCCAGCCGGAAGAACATACTTATCGCCGCAAATCTCGGCTATGGGATATCCCTTGCCCTGCACTGCGTCTGTGTGACTATCCCGGCATTGATTGCCGTGCGCGTTGCAACGGGGGTTTTCTTCTCAGTCTGCACTGTCGCCAATGTTGCATACTCCTCGGCATATATCCCAAAGTCCAGGATGGGGGAGGGGATGGGCTACGCGGGGCTCTCCACCATCATTGCCCAGGCCCTTGGGCCCATGGCGGGAATGGAGCTGCAGAAAGCAGGGGGATATGCCCTTACCTTCCTTGTGGCGGGAGGCTTCACAATAATCTGCGTTATCCTGCTGGCAGTCCTGCCTTACCATGAATCAGGCTCCCCGGAAAAGGCGCGAAGGGGGCTTCGCCTTAAAGAGCTCTTTGCTGCCCGGTTTACATGGTTTATGCTCATGGCGCTGCTGTTCAGCTCCGCGGGCGGCCTTATCAGCACTTATCTTGCCATCATCGCCGACGTGAGGCGTATTGCGGACGTCACCATGTATTTCACGCTTTTCTCAATCCTCTCCGTTGCCCTTCGCCCAATCACCGGCCGCATTCTTGACACAAAGGGCGTCTTCTGCCTTATCATTCCCGCTTTCCTGTGCTGCGGGCTCTGTATGCTCTTTGTGGGTACAGGCAGGACCCTGGGCATGTTCCTCATTGCCGGAGCCTTTGGAGCGGCGGGGCATGGCTCGGGGCTTCCCTCTATTCAGGCCCACTGCGTGAAGCTGGTGGACAAGGCCTCAGCCGGCGTGGCGGCAAGCACCATCATGATTGGGCAGAATATCGGCAACGCCGCGGCCCCGGTAATCGGCTCATTCTTTATCGGCGCTTTCGGCTATGAGGCGGCCTTCACCGGCGCGGGAGCGTTTATCGTAATTGCAGGGGCCATTTTTGCCCTGGCCCAGTGGAAGACAAGCAGTAGGTATTCCGGGTAATGTCAGAAAAACAATACTAGATGTCAAAAAAATAGTGGCTTTGCCGCTATGAAATCAGTAAAATGAGACTGTAAACGTCAGATTTCCACAAAATCGTGCAAATGTGACGATAATATTTAAGGAGAGTGAGACTATAATGAAACGTATCATTTCTATTCTGCTGGTCTGCCTGCTGGTTTTATCCCTGGCTGCCTGCGGCGGGGAAAAGCAGCCCGAGAGCTCAAGTTCCGCCCCCGAGAGCAGTAAGTCTGAGGAGAGCAGCAAAGCTGAGGAGAGCGCCGGCACCGGCGAGACCTCAGCCACAGAGGACGACGGCGACTACCCGGTCATCCGCATAAACGAGACCGCCTTCTACGGCGGCCCGCCAGATAACGGCGACCGCATTCAGGAGGCCCTGAACGTCATCATGCGCGAGAAGGCCCACGCGGAGATAGAGTTCGTCTATGTGCAGATGTCCGACCTGAAGACCCAGCTGAATCTGCTGCTCACCGGCGGCGACGACTCCCTGGACCTGCTGAGCTCCTTCTGGTATGCGGGCGTGGGGGAGCTTGTCTCCAACGGCCAGGTCATGGCCATCGACGACCTGCTGGCTTCAAGCGGCCAGGGCATACAGGAGATTTTCGAGCCCTACTCCGAAATCCTGGACTGCGGCCGGGTAAACGGCAAGCTCTACGGCATACCCTCCGTATGCGCCTGGACCTGTGAGAACTGCTACCTGGTGATGGAGGACATCGTAAAGGACGCGAAAATCGAGTTCCCCGAGAAGATTGCGAACCTGGACGAGCTGACCCCCCTGCTCCTAAAGCTCAAGGAGGCCCACCCGGATAAATACTTCATCGCCGGCTCCACCTCCCCCTACTGGATTCCCAAGACCATCGACTACTTGGGCGACAATAACTATCTGGGCGTTATACTGGACCCTGAGAACAGCACCAAGATAGAGAATTTCTATGAGTCCGAGTATTTCCTCAACTTCCTTGACAATGTGAAGATTTGGAAGGAGAACGACCTGATTTCTCCCGACCCCATGAGCAACAACACCGCCGTGCTGGGCAACCTTTCCAGCAAGATAACCTATGGCGTTACCGGCTACGACTACAACATGCAGAACACCATCTATGAGGCCGAGAAACAGAACTCCTACGACGGCCCCATCCTGGGAACCCAGATAGGCGAGAAGTATCTGACAAGCGCCAACGCCAGCACCTATATGTGGCATGTCACCTCCTTTGCCAAGGACCCCGAGGCAGCCATGCGCGTGCTCAACGTGCTCTATACCGACCCCGAGGCCGCCAATATCCTTATGAACGGCCTGGAAGGCGTTACCTATGTTATCGACGATAACGGACAGCTGGAGTATCCGGAGGGCGTCACCAACCATCAGGAGGCAGGCTGGTTTGCAATGTACAACGCCGCCCGCCCCAACGGCTTCCTCTGTCCCACCTGGAACTATTCCAGGCCCGACGCCTACGAGCTTCTGAAGGAGGACAACGCCAGCGCGATAAAGTCCACCGCTCTGGGCTTTACGCCAAATCTCTCCTCTGTCGCGGACCAGTACGCGGCCTGCGCCAATGTGATAGCTCAGTACTATGCTCCGATAGTCAACGCCGTTGTGGACATTGACGAGACCCTTCCTGTTTTCCAGCAGGCTCTCAGGGACGCCGGCATAGAGGATATCATTGCCGAGGAGCAGAGACAGTTCGACGAGTGGCTGGCAGCCAAAAAGTAATTGACTAAGGAACCGGGAGGGGACTTAATCGTCCCCTCTCAAAATTTAATACTAACTATTTGTGGTGAGAAAAATGTCATTTGAAAAGCTGACCCAGTATCTGGAATCCCTAAAGGACAGCTATGATATCAAGGGGCTGGACCTGATTGTAAAGAAGGACCATAAGGTCATCTACCGCCATATGCAGGGCTATAGCGACTATGATTGCAAAAGGCCGGTGTCGGCAAACGACCTGTACTATCTCTACTCCTGCACAAAGATAGCCACCATGACCGCCTGTATGCAGCAGGTGGAGGCGGGGAAAATCAGGCTGGACGCGCCCGTGTCCGAGTACCTGCCCGAGTTTGCGGACATGAGGGTTGCCGACAACTATGTCCTGGGCAATTTTGGCAGTATGCCAAACCAGTCCTCCCCGGCCCACCCGGCCAAAAATCCTATACTTATCCGGGACCTGATGAAAATGACCGCGGGGCTCTCCTATAACACCGCCTCTGAGCCCATTATGGAGCTGAAAAAGAGGAGCGGCAATAAGGCCTCCACCCGGGAAATGATGAGGGCCATTGCAAAAATGCCCCTGCTCTATGAGCCCGGAGAGAGGCACGCCTACAGCCTTGGCCACGACGTTATCGCCGCTGTTATCGAGACAGCTACCGGGCAGAAATTCAGAGATTATGTGAAGGAAAACATTTTCAAGCCCCTGGGCGTGGATGACGTGTACTTCCATCTCAGGGAGGAGGACAGGGGGAGGCTCGCTGACCAGTACTCCTGCGACTTTAAGACCGGCGAAAAATCCCGGCACGAGGGCAACGCCTTTGAGCTTACCGGAGAGTACGACAGCGGCGGCGCCGGGCTCATCGCCACGGCGGACGGCTATTCCGCGCTGCTGGACGCCCTGGCCTGTAAGGGCGTGGGCGGGAGCGGAAACAGGATAATCTCAGAGGAGAGCATTGAGGCCATCCGGACACCAAGGCTCAACGCCGTGCAGCTGGACGACTTCACCATGAAGGGGATGTTCAGGCCTGGCTATAATTACGGCCTGGGGGTGCGCGTGCTGGTGGACGGCACGAAGGCCAAAAGCCCCGTGGGAGAATTTGGCTGGGACGGCGCCGCCGGAGCCTATGCCCTCATCGACCCAAAGAATGGGGTCAGCATATTCTACGCCCAGGCAATACTGGGGCTTATGGGAATCTACTCCGACGTCCACCCAAAAATCCGGGACTTAGCCTATGAATATATAGAGCAATAATATTTTAGGAGAGAGAATATGGATAAATTTTATGTTCAGCTAGACGGCTTTTCCCGCCAGCTGGTCCACGACTATGAGGGCGTGATGGCGAAGGTCGCAGGGCTCGGCTATAACGGCGTCGAGCTTTTCTACGGCCTGCACGGGGGCTATTCCCCTGAGGGCCTGAGAAAGTTCCTCAGCTCCATAAATATGGAGGTGATAAGCTCCCATGTGGAGACTGAGGACACCGAGGAGAACCTGAAATACCTGCCCGGCACCGGCTGCAGGTACATGATAAACCCTGGCCTTCCCATCACCAGCGTAAAAGAAGCCCACGAAGCAGCGGAGTTTCTCAACAGGATGGGCAGGAAGGCAAGGAGCGTTGGGATGAAGTACGGCTATCACAACCACTCCAACGATTTTTTGGAGCTGGACGGCAAGATGATATGCGACATACTTATCGAGAACACCGACCCGGAGCTTGTGGCCTTTGAGATAGACATAGCCTGGGCCTACCGTGCCGATGTGGACGCCGCCGGGTACATCAGGAAATACCCCGGCAGGTTTGAGCTTGTCCATGTGAAGGAGACCAAGGAGTTTCCCATGAAGCTGGAATTTATGAAGCCAATGCCCAAGGATAAGCAGGGCGAAAAGGACGTGTCGGGCTGGCCCAAGCTGGACCCCGAGTCCGCGAAAAGGCTGGACGAGGCCCTCTCCATAAACTGTGAGCTAGGCAGGGGCCTTGTGGATATGAAGGCTGTAAAGGCTGCCGCCGACGCACAGCCCTGCAAGCCCGTCTACATAGTGGAGCGGGACTACGCCTGGACAGGGGATATCTTCACAACTCTCGCCGCAGACGCGGGCTATCTGAGAGCGCTGTAAAAATTTTTAATCAAAGGAGACGATTTAAAATGAAAAATATTGCTATTGTTGGCTGCGGAAACATGGGCGGCGGACACGCCCTGGCCATAGGCTACGGCACCGGCTACACCGACTGGCAGCTGCCCCAGATAATCGACGACGAGGTGGAGGCCGTCACCACGGACATATCAAAAATCCTGCGCCTCTCCGGTATCTTCGATATTGACGAGAAGCGGCAGGAGTGGGCAAAGGGAGAGGGCTTCCATGTGTACCGGTCCCTGGAAGAGATTTTGGAGGACCCGGAGGTCGACATTGTATTAGTGGCCGTGCCCAATCATCTCCACGCTGAAATCTCCATCAAGGCAATGCGCGCCGGCAAGCACGTGCTCTGTGAGAAGCCGGTCACCCCCACCTCCAAGGAGCTTGAGGAGGTGCTGAAAGTCTCAAAGGAGACCGGAAAGGTGTTCTACCCCCGGCAGAACAGAAGATGGGACCCCGACTACCTGCTGGTAAAGAAAATTTACGACGAGCAGCTTGCGGGAAAGCCCCTGAGCCTTGAGAACCGTATCGGAGGCGGCGGCGCGGACGGCCCCTTCGGCTGGCGCAGCGAGAAGCGCTTCGGCGGCGGCATGATGCTGGACTGGGGCGTGCACCTTATCGACCGCATTGTCCAGATGAACACCTCCAAGGTCAAGCAGATTTTCTGCCAGGTGATAAACCTCACCGGCACCGACGTGGACGAGGGCTTTAACCTGACCCTCATCTTTGAGGACGGCTTCATCGCTTACATAGAGAGCGGCGTGGGCCACTTCGACTCTCCCGCCCCCGGCTGGAGGCTGAACGGCACCACCGGCATCGGCGAGGTAATCACCTTCTCCGGCGAGGGCGCGAAGATACTCAAGGCCAAGCCCAGGGACCCCAGCTTTGTCCGGGACTTCAACGCCCTGCCCGTCAGAAAGCCCACCATAAAGCGCGGCGAGGGCCCCAGCTGGTTTGCCGGCCCGCCCATGAACAACGACGTGATAGAGCTTGAGCGCCCCATATTTGACAGGAACGCCCTGTACAGAAACCTGGTTGACTCCATTGAGGGCACAGCGGAGCAGATTGTCACCGGCGAACAGGCCCTGAGAGTCCTCAAAATCATGGAGGCGGCGCTGCTCAGCGGCGAGCAGAACCGGGTCGTAGATTTTGAATAAACCCATGGAAAAGGAGAAAATCCCTATGGAGCATAAATTTGATACATTAAACGCGAGCCCACTGAACTTTTCAGAGACCCATATGTGGATGGGAATGCTCCCCGCTGAGGAGGGACAGCCCCGCAAGATGGGCTACACCCGGGAGCCCAGAGCCATAGAGTTCCGGCCCGAGGGCGTTGAGTTCAACGTCTACGCCCCCGGCGCCCAGAGCGTTGAGGTGAGCGGCACCAGGAACACCAGAATGGGCGAGGAGAAGCGCCCTCTGCACAAGACGGACAGAGAGGGCTGGTGGCAGGCGGTCATCCCCAATATCCCCGGCGGCGTGCAGTTCCTCTACTATTTCTTCGACGGCAAGGAGCACCTCTATGAGCACGCACCCATCTGCTACGCCCATAACCGGCTGTGCAATTTCGTGGACGTGCCTGACCCGGACTTCGACTTCTACGACTTTAAGGACGTTCCCCACGGCGCCGTGCGTTGCGAGTACTACCGCTCCTCCTATACCGGCGCTCTGCGCTGCTGCTGGGTCTATACCCCGCCCGGATATGAGGAGAACCTGGACAAAAGCTATCCTGTGCTCTACCTCCTCCACGGCGGCGGGGAGAACGAGACCGGCTGGGTATGGCAGGGCAAGATAAACTTTATCATGGATAACCTGCTCGCCGAGGGCAAGTGCAAGGAGATGATAGTGGTGATGAACTTCGGCCACGCCTATGCTCCCCAAAGCCTCCAGGAGGGAGTTCTCCCCGGGCAGATAGACCAGCTGCTCATAAAGGACTGCATCCCCTTCATCGAGAGCCGCTTCAGAACCCATAATGACAAGGCCCATAGGGCCATCGCCGGGCTCTCCATGGGCTCATATCAGACCCAGTGGACTGCCTTTAACAACCCGGACTACTTTGACTATATCGGCATATTCAGCGGCACTGTGGGCAATGCCTTCCCCGAGGTGAGCACCGAGAGCTTCACCACTCCGGAAAACGCCGACAGCTTTAACTCCCAGCACAAGCTCCTGTTCTTCAGCAAGGGTATGCAGGAGGGCGGCGAGCGCCTTCCCGGCGAAATGCAGGCGCTCAGGGACAACGGCATAAATGTGGAGTACTTCCTCTGCGACGGCGTCCACGAGTGGCAGACCTGGAGAAAGAGCGCCCACGCCTTTGTGCAGCTGCTGTTCTGACTATAATGGGGAGGTGAGAATGCTGTGAACAATGAACGGCTGGAGAAAATCCGTACCTGGGCGCAATTAAATCTCACCGGGACGATACTGCCCTGGTGGTGCAGCGAGTACATTATGGACAAAGAAAACGGCGGCTATTACGGCGTAGTCACCCTTGAGGGCGAGCGGAATTATTCCGAACCCCGGAACCTGACGCTCCTGGGGAGAATGCTCTTTGTGTTTTCCTCAGCCTACAGGCGCCTTAGGGGCAGGATTTACTTAGACCGGGCCGACTACGCCTTCAACGAGCTGAAAAACCATTTTTACGATAGTGAGTTCGGAGGGGCTTTCGTTTCGGTGGACGCCGGCGGCAAAATCCTCTCGGACGTCAAGCCCAACTACTGCGAGGCCTTCTACATCATGGGCATTGCGGAGTACTACCACGCCACTGGAAATAAAGAGGCTTTAGATATGTGCCTTGAGGCCTATGAGCTCACGGAGGCCAACGCAAAGATTTCCCCCGGCATTTACCATGCCACTCTTCACAGGGACTGGTCCCCGAAGCCCGGCTTCGACAACGGCCGGAGCGCCTCAATCTCCCTTCCCGACGACGCCATCATGTACCCACACCATCTCTGCCAGGCCTATTACCGGCTGTATCAGGCCACACACGACAGCAGGATTGTCAAAGTCCTGAGGGAAATGGTGGAGATAATGGTAAACGAAATGTACGACGAAGAGCACCATAGCTTCATCACCCTTGCGACAAAGGACATGAAGCGCTTCGGCAGCTCCATAAGCTACGGCCACGACTGCGAGCTGAGCTATCTCTTCATAAATATCGTTGACGAGCTGAACCTCGATGATATCAGGGAGAAGACCTATAGGGTGGTCACCGAAGTGCTTGAGAGCGTTGCGGACAACGCCTTCGACCCCAACGGCTGCATGTACAACGGCGTCAATCTTAAAACAGGGGAGACAGGCAGCGTCCATGTCTGGTGGGCTGTCTCCGAGGCTGTTTCCGCCATGCTCTGCGGCTATGACATCACAGGCGAGACTAAATTCCTGGACGCCTGCGAGAGGCAGATTGACTTTATAGAAAAATACTTCGTCAACCGGGAGTCCGGGGACTGGTACAATAATATCCGCTCCGACGAGACCGGCGGGCACCTCTCCGACGGCCAGCACGGCATGGACAAGCTGAACCCCGGGAAATGCCCCTTCCACAACGGGCAGATGTGCCTTGAGGTCATGAGGCGGGCAGACAAAATATTGAGCAAAACTAAAGGAGCTGAGTAACTGTATGCAGATGCTGATAGGAGGAAAGTATGTCGATTCGTCCGACGGCGCGAAGATAGACATTGTGAACCCCGCCACAGGCAAAGTGATAGACACCGTGCCCGCAGGCACCTTAGATGATTTGGACAGGGCAGTCTCCCTGGCCGTTAAGGGGCAGAAGGAGTGGAGCGCCGTATCCCTTCACGAGAAAATGCGCATACTTGAAAAGTACGCCTGCCTGATTGAGGAGAACGTGGAAGAGATTTCCAGGGTCATGTGCGAGGAGGGCGGGAAGCCTATAGAACAGTGCAGGACCGAGGTCTATGCGAACGCGGCCATATTCAGGATATACTGCGCCGCGGCGTACACCTTCTATGGGAAGACCCTGCCATATAACGGGGAGCCCCGTTCTCAGGGCGACGTGGTGATGACTGTTCACGAGCCCCTGGGGGTGTTTGCCAATATCGTGCCCTTTAACTACCCATGCGAGCTTGCGGCCCATAAGCTGGCCCCCATGCTGGTTGCGGGAAACTCCGTAGTACTAATGCCATCCTCCAAGACCCCGCGAAGCGCCATTATGATTGTGGACCTGCTCTATAAGGCCGGCGTGCCGGTAAACGCCGTCTCCTGCGTTACAGGCAGGGGCAGCCTGATTGGGGCAGCTGCCGCGGAGGACCCCCGCGTGGCGGCCGTCAGCTTTACCGGCAGCACCGGAGTGGGTATCTCCCTTGCGAAAACCTGCGCAAAGGCTTTGCGCCCAGTCTCCCTTGAGCTGGGCGGCAATGACCCCCTCATTATATTCGACGACGCCGACTACGAGAAAGCCCTCAGCGAGACCATTGCGGGCAGGATAGGCAACGCGGGCCAGACCTGCTGTGCCAGCAAGCGCTTTATCGTGCAGAGGGGGATTTTTGACAGATTTGCAAAAGACCTCACAGACCGGCTGTCTAAGGTCAAAATGGGCGACCCTGCCGACCCGTCGGTGGAGATGGGCCCCTGTGTGCGCGAAGCGGACGCCGTTGAAGTTGAGAGGCAGATAAAGCTGACTGTTGAGCAGGGCGGGGAACTGCTGCTGGGCGGCAGGAGGAACGGAGCTTTTATTGAGCCCACTGTTATCAAGGTCCCGAGAGAGGCCGACATCGCAAGGGACATGGAGTGCTTTGGCCCGGTCTGGCCCCTGATACCCTTTGACACCATGGACGACGCCATAGAGATTGCAAATAACACCATCTTCGGCCTCTCCTCAGGCGTTATCACCTCTGACATGCAGACGGCCATGAAGGCGGCGGACCGCATTGAGTCCGGCTCCTGCATTATCGGCGGGAGCGGCAACTACAGGCTGGCACATCAGCCCTTTGGGGGCTGTAAATATTCCGGAGTGGGCAGAGAGGGGGCGGTCTCCACTCTTGAGGAAATGACCCGGCAGAAAACCATTGCTTTCAAAGGAATACTTAACGATAAAGAATAGAAGGGTGGGTAAAATGAGGAAAAATCTGCAAAAGCGCATTATAAAAAGCTGGCCCCTGTACACCATGCTGGTCCCGGGCATGATTTACCTGATAATCAACAACTATCTGCCCATGTTCGGCATACTCATAGCCTTTAAGAAGGTGGACTATTCAGTGGGCATTCTCAACAGCCCCTGGACAGGCTTCTCAAATTTTACGTATCTGTTCGCCTCAAACGACGCGTACATCATGTTCAGGAACACGATACTCTACAATCTGGCATTTATCATTCTGGGAAACCTCCTCGGGCTTATGGTCGCCATTGCGCTGGACACGGTAAAGAACCGCTTCTTCAGAAACGCCGCGCAGGTAGTTATCCTGATTCCCCACCTGCTCTCCACGATAATCATCACCTATATAGTATACGCTTTCTTAAACGAGCAGAACGGCTTCATGAATAACTCCATACTGCCGCTGTTTAACATGGACCCTGTCAGCTGGTACAACACCCCCGGCCCATGGCCGGTAATCCTGACCCTGGTATACCTGTGGATGTCAATCGGCTACACGTCGATACTCTACTATTCAACGCTTATCGGCATAGACAAGACCTATTACGAGGCCGCCGTGGTGGACGGAGCCTCCTTATGGCAGCAGATTTTCCGTATCACGCTGCCGTGCATGAAGAAGACAATTATCATTCTCCTGATTCTTGCCGTTGGCAGGATATGCTACTCGGACTTCGGCCTGTTCTACCAGGTCCCCATGCACAGCGGGCTGCTCTATCCAACTACCCAGACCATCGACACCTTTGTGTACAGGGCGCTGCTTGAGCAGAACAGCATAGGAAGGTCCTCGGCGGCCGGGCTGTTCCAGTCTGTTCTCGGCTTCGTGCTGGTCGTGTCTACCAATCTGATAGTCAGAAAGGTTGACGCTGAAAGTTCTCTGTTTTAAGGGAGGCGGGCAAATGATTACTAAAAATAAAGCTTTTATTACTATACAATATATCTTCCTGTTCTTCCTGGTGGTTATGGCAGTCATACCCTTCTGGCTGCTGATATCCAGCTCCTTTACCACTGAAAAGGAGATACTTGAGAGCGGATACTCCCTTATCCCCAGGGTAGTCACCTTTGACGCTTACCGCTACCTGTTCTCTGTGAGCGGCGGCGTATTGAGGGCGTATATGATGAGCATTATCATCGCCGCAAGCGGCGTGTTCACCTGTTTGGCCCTCACTATCCTCTTTGCCTACCCTCTCTCAAAGCAGGACCTTCCCGGAAAGGGCTTCTTCGCCTTCTTCCTGTTCTTCACCATGCTCTTTAACGGCGGCCTGGTGCCCACATACATGGTCTATACCCAGCTGTTCCACATCAAGGACACACTGTTCGGAATGATTATCCCCGGGCTGCTGATGAGCCCGTTTAACGTAATCATGATGAGGACATATATCACCTCGAACGTGGCCAACGAGATAGTTGACGCGGCAAAGATAGACGGCGCGGGGGACTACAGGGCCCTGTTCTCCGTAGTTATCCCACTGTGCAAGCCAATCATCGGCACCATTGCCCTGATGTCCTTTATCGCCTACTGGAACAACTGGACCAACGGAATATATTATATCCAGAACCGTACGGACCTGTACGGCATTCAAAACTATCTGAAAACTGTGCTGGACAGCGTCAACGTGCTGCAAAGCCAGATTTCAGGACAAGTTGGCATAGACGTGAAGGACCTGCCCTCCATGGGCATAAGGATGGCCCTGGCCGTAATCGGCGTTCTGCCGGTGCTTATCATGTACCCCTTCTTCCAGAAATCCTTTATCAAGGGTATTACCATCGGCTCGGTCAAAGGCTGAGAAAATAGGAGAGAGAGCTGAATATGCTGAACATGAATAAAAAATTCAGAATTGCCATCGCCGGGTGCGGCGGCATGGGGAGCGGCCATGCCGTGGCCCTGCAGAGCGGCACGGGCGTTACAGAGGGAAACGCCGCCGACGCGAAAATGCCCGACAGCGCCCTGACGGCTGACCTTGGGGAGATATCCCAGCTTGCGGGCATAACGGACATTAACCCCGCGCGCGCCGAGTGGGCGGCCTCTCAGGGAATATTTGTCTACAGCAGCTATGAGGATATTCTGGCCGACGATACCGTAGACGCTGTGCTGATAGCCACCCCAAACCATCTTCATAAGCCCATGGCTGTCTCAGCGCTGCGGGCGGGCAAGCACGTGCTCTGTGAAAAGCCCGTCATGCTCAGCAGCGCCGGCCTTCTGGAGGTGCTGGAGGAAGCAAAAAAAGCCGGGAGGGTCTTCTATCCCAGGCAGAACAGGGAATGGGACGAGGATTTCCTCATCATCAGGAAAATCTATGAGGAGCAGCTGCTGGGCAGGACCTTTGAGATTCGCTGCAGGATTATGGGCGCCCGGGGCATACCGGGGGATTGGAGAAGCAGGAAGGAGTTCGGCGGGGGGATGATGTACGACTGGGGCGTGCATATTATCGACCGGATAGTGAAGCTGACAGGCACAGTCCCGGAAAGTATATTTTGCAGCCTGAAATACATCACTAACCATGAGTGCGACGACAATCTCTTTGTGCACATGACCTTTCACGGCGGCCTGACGGTACGCCTGGAAGTGGACACCTGCCATTTTGTGAGCCTCCCCCTATGGAACCTGTTTGCGGAAAACGGCTCGGCGGAAATCCTGAACTGGAACTGCGAGGGCAGGATGATGCGCCTGTCCGGATGGCAGGATAAGGACGCTTTGCCTGTAATGGCTGGCTCGGGCCTTACAAAGACCATGGCCCCCAGGACCAGGGAGACCGTGACTGAGCTGCCCCTGCCAAGGTTCGATTTTGACAGGAACGAGCTCTACAGGAACTTTATTGAGACCTGCCGGGGAAAGGCGGAGCAGATAGTCACCGGCGAGCACGCCGTGCGCGTCCTCAAAATAATCGAGGCCTGCTTTGAATCGGCAAGGACCGGGGAAACTGTAAAGTTCAGAGAAAGCTGAGGGGTGATAATAATGAGTCTTCAAATGCACGACAGGCTTCTGTGGCCCGGCGGGAGGCGAAAAGCCTTCACGTTAAGCTATGACGACGGAGTAACCCAGGATATCCGGTTTATAGAACTGCTGGATAAATATAAGATAAAGGGGACCTTTAACCTCAATTCCGGCCTGCTGGGACAGCAGGGGATGATAAACATAGGGAAGAGGCCCGCAGCCCACAACAAGGTCCCTGCGGAGGACGTAAAGAGGATATATTCCGGCCACGAGGCCGCCTCCCACGGGCTGTACCATTCCACCATCTGCAATACCGATTCGGCCCGGTGCCTCAATGAGGTTCTGAACTGCCGGAAGGAGCTGGAGGCGCTGATGGGCTATCCTGTCACCGGCTTTGCCTACGCCTTCGGGGCCTATGACGATACAGTTATCAACGCGCTGAAAGGGTGCGGCGTCACCTATGCCCGGACCATAAGGGCCACCCACGCTTTTAACATCCCGGAGGATTTTCTTGTCTGGGACCCCACCTGCCACCACGATGACCCAATGCTCCCCGAGCTCACGGAGAAGTTCCTGAATGATGACTCACTGTTCCCAATGCTGAAACTGTTCTATGTCTGGGGGCACTGCTATGAGTTCGACCAAAACGACAACTGGGACTATATTGAGAGTTTCCTGAAAAAGATGTCCGGCCATGAGAGCGTCTGGTATGCGTCCAACGGGGAAATCGAAAGCTATGTCTCGGACTACCGGAGGCTTGTCTTCTCGGTGGACGGGCGCTTTGTCTATAACCCCGCCTGCACCGCCGTATGGGTGGGCGCCATAGGCTCGGACTCCGTCACGGAAATCAGGCCCGGCTGTGTGACGGCGCTGCCCGAGCCCGCCGTCCTGTAAATCACAGTAAAACAGAAAAAACAAAACTGACGCCGCTCATACTGCGGCGTCAGTTCGCATATCCGCTGCTTTTTACTTTCTGAACCTGTTCCCGGTATTGCACCAGACCGCGCAGAAAACACCCAGCCCGACCACGGCGACAGTATACACCCAAGTCAGCCAGGGAATCTCAAAAAGGCACATGAGCGGCATGAGCACCAGGGTCAGCAGGCCGATAATGAGCAGTACCTTCCCAGTAAACCTGGCCAGCGCCGGCGCGTCCCAGCTCTCCCGCTCCTCCTTACTCATGGTGTTGTACCCGGCAATAAGCCCGGCACATTTGTCCATGAGCAGGGGGACAGACAGGCCCACAAGGCTCAGGCCCACAATGGCCGAGACCACCAGGCCAATTACGTCAGAAATTTTCATAACACGGCCTCCTTTCAGGCAACAGCTTGTGAAAGTACTTTACTTAATAATGCTCTCGCCGCTCATCTCAGCGGGCTGGGGCAGGCCCAGAATCTTGAGCATTGTGGGGGCAATGTCGGCTAAACGACCGCCCTCCCGGAGCTCGCAGGGATGGTTTATCACGCAGAAGGGCACCGGATTGGTGGTGTGGGCGGTAAACGGCGTGCCGTCGTCGTCAATCATGCGGTCGGCGTTGCCGTGGTCGGCGGTGAGCAGTATGCACCCGCCCATCTCCTTGACAGCCGCCTCGACCCTGCCAATACAGGTATCAACGGCCTCAACAGCCTTCACAGCGGCCTCGAAAACGCCGGTGTGGCCCACCATGTCGCAGTTTGCATAATTCAGGATAAGCGCGTCATACTTCCCGGACTTCACGGCCTCCACCATCTTGTCCGTGACCTCATAGGCGCTCATTTCCGGCTGTAAATCGTAGGTTGCGACCGCCGGGGACTTCACCAGAATCCGGTCCTCCCCGGGGTACTGCTTCTCCACGCCGCCGTTAAAGAAGAAGGTGACATGGGCGTACTTCTCGGTCTCGGCTATGCGCAGCTGGGTCAGGTCGTTCTTGGAGAGGTACTCGCCGAAGGTGTTCTCAAGGCTCTCGGGCTTATAGGCCACGTCCACGTTGGGCATAGTCGCGTCGTACTGGGTCATGCACACATATGTGAGGGGGAAGAAGCCCTTCTTCCTCTCAAAGCCGGAGAAATCCGGGTCCACTAAGGTGCGGGTAATCTCCCGGGCCCTGTCGGGACGGAAGTTGTAGAAGATGATGGAGTCGCCGCTCTCAATGGGTTGGGCGCCGTCCACCACAGTGGGCACCACGAACTCGTCGGTGACGTTCTCGTCATAGGACTTCTGTACCGCGCATACCGGGCACTCAGCCTTAACGCCCTCGCCATAGACCATAGCCGCGTAGGCCTTCTCCACCCGCTCCCAGCGGTTGTCCCTGTCCATGGCGTAGTAGCGGCCCATAACAGTTGCAACCTTGCCCACGCCTATTTCACTGAGCTTGCCCATGAGCTCCTTGACATAATCCTTGCCGCTGGAAGGCGGCACGTCCCGGCCGTCTAAGAAACAGTGGACGAAAACCTTCTCAAGGCCCAGCTTCTTGGCCATGCCCAAAAGCGCGTAGAGGTGGGTATTATGGCTGTGCACGCCGCCGTCGGAGAGCAGGCCCATAAAGTGCAGGGCCTTGCCGCTCTCCTTAGCGGACTCCATTGCGTGCAGGAGGGCGGGGTTCTTCTCCATATCCCCCTCCTCGGCGGACTTGGTGATGCGGGTGAGCTCCTGATAGACTATCCGGCCCGCGCCGATATTGGTATGGCCCACTTCGGAGTTGCCCATCTGGCCGTCGGGCAGGCCCACGTCCAGGCCCGAAGCCCCAATCTTGGTGACGGGGTTCTCCTTCAGTATGCGGTCGAGATTGGGTGTCTTGGCGGCCACGATGGCGTTGCCCTCCTTGGGAGCGATGCCGAAGCCGTCCAGTATCATCAGAACAAGAGGTTTCTTCATGATATGACCGTGTTCCTTTCAAATGAAAATAAATTTGGAAATATAATAGCTTCTCTTACTTTTTCTTCCTGCCGCGATAGGCGAAGTAAACGTCTATGGCGCTCACAAGCACGCTGCCCGCAAGGCAGACGGTGGACAGGATGGGCAGGAACGGCCCGGTGCTCTCCACGGCCGCCTCAAAGGTGGCTGTGTCAGGATTTTTCCCGGCCACAAATATAGCGGCACAGATATACCTTACGGAAATAAATATCGCGGCCATGACCAGCAGGCACAGGGAAAAGGGGCTCTTACTGCTGTTATTCATAACTCACCTTAACCTTTCATAAGGGGCCTCATATGGCCTGGCTTATTTCTTCCGGTCCCGCAGCACCAGCACCAGCTCCGCCACGGCAAACAGCAGCCCGCCGAAAAGGCAGAGCGTGGACATGGCGGGGAGGAAGGGCCCGAGGCGCTCCTGGGCCATGTTGAAAATGCCCTCGTCAGCCATGCTGCCCGCCGCAAGAAGGGATACGGCGATGTACCTTGTGCAGGTGAACATGGCCGAGAGCACCAGCAGCAGACACATATAGATAAACCATTTGTTACCCTTCATAAATTATCCCTTCGCTGCGGCTTCGACTATAGTCGCGAAGTCCTGGGGCTTCAGGGAAGCGCCCCCGATAAGGCCGCCGTCTACGTCGGGCTGGGCAAGGAGCTCGGCGGCGTTCGCGGCGTTCATGGAGCCGCCGTACTGGATGGTAATGCCGTCGCCGGCAGCCTCGCTGTACACGGCCTTGATGGTGTCGCGGATAACGGCGCATACCTCGTTGGCCTGCTGTGCAGTAGCGGTCTTGCCGGTGCCGATGGCCCAGACGGGCTCATATGCAATTATAATGCGCTTGAGCTCCTCCTCAGAAACGCCGCCCAGGGCAATCTTTGTCTGCATGGCAACCAGCTCATTGGTAATGCCCTGCTCCCGCTGCTCCAAGGTCTCGCCCACGCAGAGGATGACGGTGAGCCCGGCGTCAAGAGCCGCGCGGGTGCGGTCGTGCACGGTCACGTCGGTCTCGCCGAAGTACTGGCGGCGCTCGCTGTGGCCGATTATAACAATCTTCACGCCCATGGCGCTGAGCATATCGGCGCTCACCTCGCCGGTGAAGGCCCCGGATTTGGCCCAGTGGCAGTTCTCCGCGCCTATCTGGATGTTGGTGCCATTAGCGGCATCCTGGGCGGCGCTGAGGTCTACGAAGGGGGTGCAGGCTACTACGTCAACGGTAGCGTCCTTCACCAGGGGAGCGATGGCGTTAATGAGTTCCTTGGCTTCATTAGGGGTCTTGTTCATCTTCCAGTTTCCGGCGATAACGGCTTTTCTTAGCTGTTTGTTCATTGTAAATCAGTCCTCCAGGTTATTCATTATTCTAAATTTATTTATGGCCTCCGGCGGGGAAGGGGCGCTGCCCCCTCCACCCCTGCCACCTTTGAAAAGGTGGACGAAACTTTAAAGAGGGCGGGACTCCATCCCGCCCCCCTCAAGGCAAATTACTTCTCGTTCAGGCAGGCAATGCCGGGCAGCTCCTTGCCCTCCAGGAACTCCAGGGACGCGCCGCCGCCGGTGGAGATATGGGTCATCTTCTCCGCAAAGCCCAGCTTCTCAACCGCCGCCGCGGAGTCGCCGCCGCCGATTATGGAGATAGCCCCGCTCTCAGCCACAGCGGACGCCACGCCGATAGTGCCCTTTGCAAAGTTGTCCCACTCGGAAACGCCCATAGGCCCGTTCCACACAACCGTCCCCGCGCCCTTGATGGCGTCGCTGAACAGCTCGATGGTCTTCGGCCCAATGTCCAGGCCCATCCAGCCGTCGGGAATCTCGTGGGAATCCACAACCTGGCTCTCGGTCTCAGGGTCGAACTCCTTGCCAACCTTGGTGTCAACAGGCAGCAGGAACTTCACGCCGGCCTTCTCGGCCTTCTCCAAAGTGGCCTTCGCCAAGTCAAGCTTGTCCTCCTCGCAGAGAGAGGTGCCAATGGAATAGCCCTGGGCCTTGAAGAAGGTGTAGGCCATGCCGCCGCCGATTATCAGGGTGTCGACCTTTGTGAGCAGGTTGTCGATAACGCCTATCTTGTCGGAGACTTTAGCGCCGCCGAGAATTGCCACGAAGGGGCGCTTGGGCTCGGTGAGCGCGCCGCCCATGACGGTTATCTCCTTCTGGATAAGGTAGCCGCATACTGCGGGCAGGTAGTGGGAAACGCCCTCAGTGGAGGCGTGGGCCCTGTGAGCGGTGCCGAAAGCGTCGTTCACATAAATCTCGGCCATGGAGGCCAGCTCCTTTGCGAACTCGGGGTCGTTCTTGGTCTCCTCGGCGTGGAAGCGGATGTTCTCGATTATCATAACGTCGCCGTCCTTGAGGGCCGCGGCCTTAGCCTTGGCGTCGGGGCCGATAACGTCCTTGGCCATGATGACCTCTTTGCCAAGAAGCTTGCCAAGCTCCGCGGCCACAGGGGCCAGGGAGAACTTGGTAACGTCGCCCTTGGCGGCCTCAAGGCACTTCGCGGCGGCCTCGGCCTGCTCGCTCTCGGGCAGGGCGTCTATCTTCTTCTTCTCCTTCTTGTCCAGCTTCACGGTGTCGTTGAAGATGTTGTGGGGCCTGCCCATATGGGAGCAGAGTATCACCTTCGCGCCGTGGTCGGAGAGGTACTTGACTGTGGGCAGAGCCCCGACGATGCGCTTGGTGTCGGTGATAGCGCCGTCCTTCATGGGGACGTTGAAATCGCAGCGTACCAGTACGCTCTTGCCGGCAACGTCGATGTCTTCAACGGTCTTCTTGTTCAAATAGTTCATTTTCAGTGCACTCCTTCTTTATAGAGATTGGGGCGTAAAGCCCAGAGCTTACTACCAAATATTGTATAACAAAACGCGCCTGTTTGCAAGTAGAACTTTGCAAAAACAGCCGCGCTCTTTATATTTTTCTTCCGGGCGGGCATTATAGCGTGATTACATACACGTCAGCCGCCCCGCCCTCATGGGTGAAGCTCCGCTCATACGCCCCGCCCCGGCCCTTTATCACCCGCACTGATGGGGTATTCTCCCTCTCCACGGAAATGTGGAGCTCCGAAAGCCCCGCCGCTTTCGCCCGCACGGTTAAGAGCCCCAGCATTTGTTTACCGTACCCCTTCCCCCGGCGGGAGGGCCGCACGCTGTACCCGCAGTTCCCAAGGTCCCTGAGAAATCCGTTCAGCTCGTGCCGCAAGTCGATTATGCCCACGATACTGTCCTCATGGTCCAGGGCAAAGTAAGTATCCGTGAGCACCCACTCAGGGTTTACCGTCTCAGGAACGGTATTTCTTGTGACAGACTCAAGCCAAGCGCCATAGCTCCCGGTCTTGTCAAAAAGCTCGCTGCCAAAGATAACAGGCTCGCCGTGTGAGAAAAATTCCTCCCGGAACTCCAAAGCTCTCCTTTCATGCTCCGGCCCCGGCCGCTCCAGCCTTATCATGCCCGGCCCAAGCAGCAGCTTTCGCACCTGACTTATCATGCCGGCGGGTGTGCCCCCGGGCAGCTCCATCAGCCTGCCCCAAAGCCGCGCCCCCTGATAGGCGAACATAAGCAGGTCGAACACCCCCTGGGGGTCATTGCAGGAGAACTCCCCGCTGTCAAGGCCGTACTTAATTAGCTCCATCCACCCGGCCCGGGATGTCTCGTACCACCGGGCCACAGGCGGCGCGCTTTTAGCGCCCGGGCCGCTGTAGAACTCGCATATGGCAAGGCTCAGGGAACTCCCGCCGTCCTGCATTTCGGCCTCGTACCGGCACAGCAGCCCCTCCAATATCAGGCTTGCGGGTGCGCCGCGCTGTATCTGCTCGTGTATCTCCATATTCTGGTCCCCGCCGAAGCCCTCGAGTATGGCAGTGAAAATCTGCCCGGTGCTCTCGAAGTGCCTGTAGAGCCCGCCGCGGCTGAGCCCCGCAGCCTTGCAGACGTCCTTCATTGTCACACCCTTGAACCCCCTCTCACAGAACAGCTCCCGGGACTTTTCACATATTGCCCTGCGTGTGCTCTCGCCCTTGCTTTGCATAGTATTTACCTCCTTGCGGCATTGATGTCGCTTTTATTATACGACACGCGTGTCGCTTTGTCAAGCACAAAAAAGCCCTTGTTAAACCCAAGGGCCCTGTGTTATAATAATCCCATAAAGGAGAGTGATATAGATGACAGCCCTGCCTCAAGAAAAAAACTACGGTTATACCTATGCCGACCTCTTATCCTGGGACGACCAAACCCGCTATGAATTATATGACGGCCAGCCGGTGGCCCTCGCCTCGCCCACAGATATTCACCAGGAGGTCTCCATGGAGATTTCAACCCAGATACACACTTATCTTAGGGGAAAAAACTGCAAAGTCTACGCGGCCCCCTTCGATGTGCGAATCTTCGAGAAGCCCGGAGACGCCCCCGAAAATGTTTACACCGTCCTTCAGCCTGACCTGATGGTCATATGCGACCTCTCAAAGGTGGACCGCCGGGGCATATACGGCGCGCCCGATATGGTAGTCGAGATACTGTCGCCCTCAACCGCGCAGTATGACAAGCTCTGGAAGTTCAATCTGTACCAAAAAGCGGGCGTTCGGGAGTACTGGATAGTTGACCCCGAGGCCCGCATGGTTTCAGTGTTCACCCTTGAAAACGGCAGATATCAGGCGGCGGCCTACAGTACCGACGCCCCGGTGCCCGTGACAGTGCTGGAAGGCTGCCAGATAGATATGTCGCCGGCACTTCCGGCCCCGGAGAAGGCTTAGGCGCTTTTTGCCCACATCAGCCCTCATACTCCGACGCCTCCTGCCGGAGCTTTTCCAGAATCTCAGTAAAGACACTCTCCCTGTCCCGGGCAGTCTCAAAATATGGCAGGCCCAGCCTCTCGCACTGCTCCCTCATGAGCCCCGACTGCTCCACCAAATACCCGCACCCCTCAAGCCGCTCCTCGTCGGAGAGCTCATAGGTATAGTCCTCAGGCGTATCAAACTCCTTCTGTATGCGAAAGCGCTCCTCAACTGTCACGTCCCCGGTGAGCAGGTATAATATCCCGCAGGCCTCCGGGTCAAGATACTTCACATAATCCTCAGGCAGCAGCTGGTACATGTCTATCACCATGGGGCCGTTCTGCCGGTCGTACTCCTCCGGGTCTGTCATGGCCCTTAAAAAGGGGGCAATCCTGCCGCTGATGATTTGAAGTATCTCCATGGAGCTTTTATTTTTGTTTACGCTCAGGCCGGTGTCTATGCCTGTCTCGGGAAAGCACCGCTCGAAGCCGGCGATTATGGCGTCCATGCTCACGTGCTGCCAGCCCAGGGCCTTTGCCACTCTTCTTGAAAGTGTGCTTTTTCCGGAGCGGGGGACCCCGGCGATTATCAGGTGCTTCATCATATCCTCCTTACTCGGGGGCTTTCATGCTCTCCACCATGCTGATTCTTGCCAGCTTCCTGTACATCACCAGGTTTACCAGCACGCTGAACAGCACCGTCAGCACTGCCGCCCAAAGATAGCTAGGCGCGTATATGGCCCTTCCGAACATCACCATGTCTATCTCAGCCGTGCGTATCACAAACTGGTGCAGTATAACTCCCAGCCCCAGCCCCGCGGCCGTGCCTATCACCGTCAGCGCCGCCGTCTCCCTGTACACATAGGCGGCCACCTCCGACTCATAGAAGCCCAGCACCTTGATAGTCGCCAGCTCCTTTACACGCTCGGTGATATTTATATTCGTAAGGTTATACACCACCACAAAGGCCAGCGCCCCCGCAGATACTATCAGCACCACAACTATATAGTTAATGCTCTGTATACTGTTATTGAAGCTCCTGGAAAGCTCCTCCGTAGACGTGACCATAGCCACGTCATCACACCCCAGCAGCGCGGTGTTCAGCTCGTCCGCGCCGCCCTTTGGACCGTCCTCCGGCAGCCGGCACAAAATGGAGTTCATCTCAGCCTTGGAGCCAAAGGCCTCCTCATACAGGGCGGGGGAGATATAGAGCAGGTGCTGCACATAGTTCTCACAGATATCAGTAACAGTAAAGCTGGCCTCGTCCTCGTCCTGATTCTTCACCGTTATTGTATCGCCTATTTTTAGGCGCTGGCGCTCTGAGAGCTTTTCCGTGATTATAACGGAGCCTTCGCCGTATTCCACAGGGGAGCTGTCCCCCCGGTGCCTGAAGCTGAAAAACTCCGGCAGCCTGTCCGTTTCAGAGGGGACGAAAATGGTTATATCGTCAGCGGGCAGGCCCTCCCCGGGCACAACGGACCCCGCGTCCTGGAGCACGGCCAGTGAGTCCTGCACCCGGCTCCCGTCGCCGAGAATTTCCCTGAGCTCCGGGCCGTCCAGGGCGCTCTCATTCTTTATGCCCACTATCAGGTTATAATTGCACAGCTCGCCGTACTGTATGCCCACAATATCAGAGACCGAGTCCCTTATGCCAAACCCGGTCACCAGCAGTGCCGTGCACCCGGATATCCCTATGACCGTCATAAAGAAGCGCTTCTTATAGCGTATCAGGTTCCGCGCCGTGACCTTCTGTGTAAACTTCAGCCTGCTCCATATGGGCGTAACCCGCTCAAGGAGAATGCGCTTCCCGGCTTTGGGGGCCTTGGGCAGCATAAGCCGGGCGGGGACCTCCCTTAGGGCGTTCCAGCAGGCGCTGAGCGTCGCCGCCAGGGTGCACAGTACGGACGCCGCCGCGGAGAAAACCGCCAGCGTCCAGTTGAAGGGGGTGAGCACCTTCGGCAGGTCGTACATTATATTGTAGGCGTTGATAATGACCGTCGGGAACAGCCACATTCCCGCCGTTACGCCGAACACACAGCCAAGCAGGCTTGCGGCCGCGGCGTAGAGGAGATACTTCCCGGCAATCTGCACCGGGGAGTACCCCAGGGCTTTCATGGTGCCAATCTGCTGGCGCTCCTCCTCCACCATGCGGGTCATGGTGGTGAGCGCCACAAGCGCCGCCACCAGGAAGAAGAACACCGGGAAGACCGTGGCGATGGCGGCAATCTTGTCAGCGTTTGAGGCATAGCTGGAAAAGCCCGCGTTATCCTCTCTTGTGAACACGTACCACTCGCCCTGCTCAATGCCGTCGATATCCTCCCGGGCCTCGTCCAGCTTTTTCCGGGCGTCCGAAAGCTCCTCATCAGCCTCCCGCTTACCCTTATTGTATTCCTCCCAGCCCTCTTCAAGCTCCTTCTCGCCGTCCTCGAGCTCTATAAGGCCGTCCTCATACTTTTTTCTGCCGTCCTCAAGCTCCTTCTGAGCGTCGCCAAGCTTTTTCTCAGTGTCCAGCTTCGTGGTTTTAAGTGTGTTCTCAGCGGAATAAAGCTGGCTCTTCTGGGCGTCCAGGGCCGCCTGCTGGCTCCTGAGCCCGCTGAGCTGGGAGTTCAGCTTGTACTGTTTCTGGTCCAGCTGGGCCCTGGCGCCCTGGGCCTGCTTCAAGCCCTGCTCATACTCGGCAAGGCCCTTCTCAAGCTCAGCCCTGGCGGACCCCGAGTCCGTCCCCTGAGCGGCAAGGGCTTCAAGCCCGGCCTTTAGCTGGGCAAACTGTGCCCCAGCCTCGGGGGCGGCCTGCTCGAGCATAGCGATAGTCTCAAGGGCCCAGCTGTCCGAGCCGTCCCCATCAGGGAGACCCAGCTGCCCGGCAATCCCGGCCAGGGCCGCCTTGCCCTGGTCTATGCCGTCCAGCTGAGCCTTGGTTGTGTCCAGCTGCGCTTTCGCGTCTTTCAGCTTTGCCTCAGAGGCCTCGAGCTCCCTGTACCCGGCGGTTATCTGCCCCTGGGCAGCGTTTATCTGTGTAAGGCCGCTGTCTATCTGCGCCTGATACCCGCTCACCTGAGCCCAGCCGTCGTCAATCTGCTTCTGGGCGTTCGCCGTCTCAGTGCGGTACTGTGCCCAGCCGTCGTCCAGCTCCTTCTGTCCGTCCTCAAGCTCCTTCTTCGCGTCCTCAAGCTCCTTCCTGCCCTCGGCCAGGTCTTTCTCAGCGTCCTCAAGCTCTTTGAGCGCGTCGGCAAGCTCCCTGTCCGCGTCGGCCTTGGCCTCGTCATACTCCTTCTGGGCGTCCGCAAGCTCGCCCTCGGCCTCGTCTATGATTTCATTATAGCGGACCACAGCCCGCTCCCCGCCCAGCTCCTCAAGCTTTGCGGACATTTCGTCTATAAGCCGCTCATACCCGCCGCCAAAGGAGTTCAGCTCCCTACCGCCCTCAACGGTCAGATAGGCGGCGGTATAGCAGTCCTGGCTGAAGCTCTCCGGAACGGTGTACAGCTTCAGGTCAACGGACCCTGTGCCCGCCGAGGTGCGCTCATTCTCAAGGGATATATAAAGGGGGCTTCTCACCGTGCCGACCACAGTGAATGCCTCCGCTATGTCCTCGTCCCCATCCTCCGGGGTGAGGGTCCTGCCGACCCAGTCGCTCTCCCCGGTAAAGCTCTTGGTGAGTATCACCGCGCACTCGCCGCTTTTCTCAGGCAGCCTGCCCTCCAGCAGAGAGGGGGTGTACATATCCGGCGCGCCCTCGGGGGGAAGGGTGTGTATACGGGCGGTATGGGTGTCCCCGAGCTCTGAGAGCAGCACAATGTCCGTGTCATAAGCGGGCACAACGCCGCTTATGCCCTCCTGCTCCCCAAGCACCCGCATATCATCCTCAGTCAGCCCCTGGGTGGAGACTATCCTGAGGTCGAACATATTGGACTCGTCCATATAGCTGTCCGCGCTTATCCGCATATCAATGGGCGAGGCGAGCACGCCTGCGAGAAAGCCAGAGCCCAGGGCGACGATGGCGAATATCGCCAGGAACCGGGAGAGGCTCCCCTTTACTGTGCGTATGATATTCTTACGGTAAGTCCGCTTTACCATTCTATCTCCTCCACCGGGACGGGGCTGGGGTTCACCTCGTTTGAAACGGCCTTCCCGCTCTTAATGCGTATCACCCGGTCCGCCATGGCGGTCAGCGCGCCGTTATGGGTGATGACCAAAACAGTTCGCCCGGTCCTGCGGCAGGTGTCCTGCAAAAGCCCCAGCACCGCCTTGCCGGTGTTATAGTCCAGCGCCCCGGTGGGCTCGTCGCAGAGCAGTATCTTGGGGTTTTTGGCCAGGGCCCGGGCGATAGCCACCCTCTGCTGCTCCCCGCCGGAGAGCTGCGCCGGGAAGTTTTGGAGCCTGTCCCCAAGGCCGACGCCTTCAAGGGTCTCCCTGGCGTCAAGGGGCTCCGGGCAAATCTCGCTGGCAAGCTCCACGTTTTCAAGGGCCGTCAAATTCTGCACAAGGTTATAGAACTGGAACACGAACCCCACCTCAAGCCGCCTGTACGCCGTGAGCTGCCTGGGGCTGTACCCGCTTATCTCCCTGCCGTCCAGCAGTATCCTCCCCTCGTCACAGGCGTCCATGCCCCCGAGCATATTCAGCACCGTAGTCTTCCCGGCCCCCGAGGGCCCCACGATGACGCAGAACTCGCCCTTTTCGGCAAAGAAGCTGATATGGTCCGCAGCGGCGATACGCGTTTCGCCCATGGTATAGTACTTGCAGACATTGTCAAACTCAATAAAGCTCATTGGGCCGCCTCCATGCTTATGTTATATATTACAACCATTCTACCACAAAGCGATGTCCGGTGGAAGGGGGGATTTGTAAAGTTTTTGAGAACGCTGTGCCATAAGCGCCGTCCATATCACAGCGGCGGGACTCCGCTCAAAAGCAGGAACAGGCCGAAAACAGCCGCCCCATAATAGGGCGGCTGGCTCTTTAAAGCTTAGGCAGCGGGAGTTCATAGACTGACGTAATCCTGTCGGACCATTCCACAAGCGCGTTTACCGTGACGCGCGTCTGCTCCTGAGACTTGGCAAGCGCGTCAACCTTGCCATGGAGCTTGGTAATCTCGGTCTTGACGCCCCGCATATCGGCCTTGAGCACATCCATGTCGCCCTTCAGGTCCTGCACATCACCTTTCAGGCCCAGTATATCAGACTTCACACCTGACATGTCGTCCTTCAAGCCCTGCACGTCACCTTTCAGGCCCCGTATATCGGCCTTCATATCCCGCATGTCAGCCTGCATAGCCCCAAGCATTTCCAGTATCTTTTCTTCGTTATTCACACAGCCACCTCCAATATGAAAATATTATACACCGGCAAAAGCCCGCTGTCAACACGAAAGCCGTCCAAAAGAGCCCTACAAAAACTCCGACCCCGGATACCTGGCCTTCGCCGCCGCCCAGTCATAGTCCCGAAGCTCGCCTTTGCACAGAAGCTCCGGGTAATCCCACTGGCGGAGCACCTCGAACACGCCCACGGCCACTGAATTTGAGAGATTAAGACTCCTTGCCCCGGACATCATGGGTATGCGCACACAGCGCTCGGGGTTCTCGAAAAGCAGCCTCTCAGGCAGGCCCGCCGACTCCTTTCCGAAGAAAAGGAAACAGCCGTCCGGGTATTCCACGTCCGAGTGGCGGTTTTGGGCCTTGGTTGAAAAATAGAAAAAATTCCCTGTGTTTTTCCTGAAGAAATCGTCCAGACTATCGTATTGACAAAGGGTCAAATACTGCCAATAGTCAAGCCCGGCGTGGCGAAGGCGCTTGTCCGTGGGGGTAAAGCCCATTGGGCCCACAAGGTGCAGCGCCGCCCCGGTGACGGCGCATGTCCGGGCAATATTTCCTGTGTTCTGGGGAATCTCGGGCTCAACGAGAACAATGTTTAAGCTGGGCATACTTGGCCTCCGGGGGAGAGAATAATTGAGAAGGGGAGCGGGGAAAATGAAACTGACGACAGTGCTTAGGGTGCTTCGTTTTATTATAGTGCTAAGGAGGATAGACGCCATGTACAAGCAGAGCATGAACGTAGCCAAGGGCATAGGCTTAGGGCTTCTCACCGGAGCGGCGGTGGCGGCAATAGGCACAAAGGCCATGAGCGGCGGCAGCCATAAGAAGGCCGCCCACATGAGGAAGAACGCCAGCAGGGCTATCCACACCGTGGGGGATATGCTGGGGGATATGGAGAAAATGCTCAGATAGGGGCGGGGGAGCGGGGTGCCGCTCCCCTTTTCTTGGGGCTGCTCGCCCCAAACCCCCGCCAGCCTAAGACCGGCTGGACCGGTCGATATTTTTACATTTTTTGGTAGAGGACGCCGTTGTAGTATTTGCCGTCGCGGAACTCGCCGTCGAAGACGACGCCGCCGTTTATGTCGAACTCTGTGCCGTGGCCGTGGCGCTTGCCGTCCCGCCAGCCGCCGTAGTACAGGAGCCTGCCGTCCCGGTCGAAAGCGGACCCAAGCCCGGTGGCCTCGCCCCCGGACCACTGGCCCACGAACACTGTGCCGTCCTCGCCGTTGATAGTGACCCCTGCGCCCTCCTTTTTGCCGTTCTCCATGCGCCCGCTGAAGCGGAGATTGCCTTTTGAGTCAAACAGCGTCACCAGGCCCTGGGGCTGTCCGTCCTTCCAGTTCGCCACGTGCATGGCGTGGTCGCTGTCCCTGAAGGACACCCCCAGGCCGTCGCGCTTGTCGTCCTTCCAGGCCCCGGCGTAGCACAGGTTTCCGTCTTTATAATAGTAAGTCCCGAAGCCGTGGCGCTTGCCGTCCGCGTAGTCCCCCTCATAGGAGGTGAGCCCGCTCCGCTGCTCTGTGCGCCCACGCCCGGAAATCTTTCCGTCCTTTATGTCCCCGGTATAGCCGGTAGGTATGGGCTTGCCCCCGGCAGTCTCGGGGGAGGGCTCGGGCAGCGGCGGGGTGCTGGCATATAGGGCGGCCTCCGCAAGTATTGTCTCAAGGTCCGCGCCGCCGTCCGGGCTCTCATCAGCTGCCGGCCCGGGCTCAGAAATTTGAGGCGCGGCAGGTACAGGGGGGGCCTGCACAGGTTGTACATGTACAGGCTGTACAGGCGCGGCCTTCACTGGTGCAGCTTGCACCGGCTCAGATATGGGAGCGGGCGCAGGAGGCTCCGGCGCCGCCATAGTCATACCGGGCGTCTCAAGCTCTGGTATCAGCGCCTCAGGTTCCATCCTCCGGGGAGGGCGCACGGCGGGCGCTGCGGGCAGCGGGTCCATGGGCCCGTCTATCAGCTCCTCAAAGTTTACAGACCCCTGCATATGCCTTGCCTCATGGGGCTCGGAAACAGGCGGCACGGCCGCGGGCTCAGGCTCGGGGTGCGCCGGGACCTCAGCCGCGGGCGGGGTCATATGCTTGGGCTCGGGCTCGGCCGTTTGCACCTGTACCGGAGCGGGCTTTGGAGGCTCTGGCTCAGCCGGTGCGCTCTCTGCATGCACAGGCAAATGCGCCGGCTTCTCCCTGGCAGGGGGTTCTATCTTAGCATACTCCTCAAGGGACGTGAAGCTTATGCCTGCCTCGCCGCCGCCGTCCTCCCGGACGAGCTCCCCGCCCTTTATCTCCCAGGCGGGCATGAGCACGACAGTGCCGCTGTTCACGTTCTTCATGGCCTCCTGCCGGGCCTTCGCCTCCTCCTTGGGGCAGCAGCAGAGCTCCCCTTCGGTCATCACAAGCACCAGCTGGGGCTCGCCGAACTGGGCGTCCACCACGCTCTGGCCCGCCGTTCCGGAGCGGTAGGGGACGGTATAGAGCGTCATATCCTGATATCTCTTTTCCTCCGGGTCCCAGTCCCGGCGCAGTATGGTCTCCGCCTCGCCTCCGGGAGAGAAGCTTATCTTCGCCTGGTCCGTGTCCCAGGGCTCGTAGTACTCCGTGCGCTGCCAGAGGTGCTGCTTATCAAAAAAGCTCCGGCTGACTATGACGCCGTACATGTCCCGCACCACCACGGTCCAGCCGTTCTTCTGCCCGAAGGCCTCCTCAAGGGCAATCTCGCCCCCGGAGGTCCCCCTGACCTTCATGCGCCAGAAAAACCGCCGCCTGCCTATGCGCCCCTTGACGCGGCCCTTGAACCCCTTTATATTCTGGTCCCGGTCGATGCTCACGGCGTGCCGCTGGTCTAAAAGGAAGCGCCGCCTGGCAAGGGCCAGCTCGCCTCCGATGGGCTCCATGCCATCCCTTTTTGGCAGGCAAACCCAGCAAACCTGATTATACATGCTGTAACAACTCCATCCTGGGAACATTATCATCCAGCATTGATTATATCACAAGTATACCGCCCGGCACAAGAAAAAATGAAAACTTCAGGATTTTTTCGCGGAAATTCTTCCTATTTCACCCTATAATGTGCTATACTATAGCGTAAGACATATTCAGCCCCATTATTTTTGCAAAAAGGAGAGTTCATAATGAAGGTGACAGGCAGTAAATATCTGACGGAGATACTCTATAAGTCTTATCAGCAGAACCAGGAGGGGAACATAGACGAAACGCTGTTCGCTCGGCTGGTGATGTCCGCTGAGGGAAACACGGGCAGCTCCACAGACCCGGCGGCCCAGGTCTGGAGCGATTATCTTAACTGGAAGGCCGCCCAGCCGGAGAGGGTGCTCCCAAATTCCAAGGGAGCCACAGAGGAGAACATAGCATACCTTCGGGAGCATTTCAGCGGAGAGCTCGACCTGTTCCAAAGGCTGGACGCCGCCGGCACAATGATGGAGATGGGGATAGTCTCAAGGGAGGAGCTCATGGAGGCTCTCGGCCTCGGGAAGCTGGAGCTTCGGTCTGTCCCCATGGATTCAAAGGGTATCGTCTGCACCGGCACGGTAGAAAATTCCCGGTATATGCCGGCGTGGAGCAGCTTTTTTGCCTATGCGCCGGTCATGCAGTGCGACAGCCTGGAGGACCTCTTCAAGCTTTTGGACGAGCAGCTAAAAAACTCAGAGGAAAAGGACGCCGCCCAGGAGATAAAGGACGTCTTGGAGCAGGTGGCCCGCAAGTCCTTCGGGGCAGCCTGGGCTATGCTGTGACAGAGCGTCGATAAATGAAAGGAGATTTTGCAATGCAGGTAAAGAACAGCCGGTACATAAGCGAGGCCATTTACAGCGCCTATCAGCAAAACCCGGGCATGAAGCTGGACGAGAGCACATTTTTGGAGATTGTAAAGTCCGTCACCGGCGGGAGTAACTACACAAGCCCGGGCGCCCAGCTTATCAGCGACTATGAGGACTGGAAGAAGACCCAGCCGCCAAGACAGCTCCCCGGCTCCAAGGGCCTGACCGAGGAGAACATAGCCTATCTTAAAGAAAACTACTCGGGCACTCTCAGCATGTTCGGCAAGATAGACGCTCTCGACACCATGGTGGAGATGGGGATAATCACCGAGAGGGAGAAGCTCGAGGCGGTGATGGGCAAAATAGAGCTGGTGGCCGTGGACCCGGAGAAGCTGATAGTTTCGGCTCCCTCCGAGGCCGTGCGGTATATGCCCCAGTGGGACAGCTTTTTCACCGGCGCGGCGTTTATGCAGTCCGACAGCCTGGAAGACCTCTTCAAGCTCCTGGACGAGCAGCTAAAAAACTCAGAGGAAAAGGACGCCGCCCAGGAGATAAAGGACGTCTTGGAGCAGGTGGCCCGCAAGTCCTTCGGGGCCGCCTGGGCCATGGTGTAGCCCCATATGGACGGCGCGGAGCTCTGGGGGAAATTCACCGGCTGGCTTATAGGCCTCGGGTGGAACCTGCTGTCGGCGGGGCTGATATTCCTTTGCGGCTGGTGGCTGGCGGGGCTTGCGGCGAAGCTCACAAAGCGGGCCATAAAAAAGAGCCGGACGGACCCCCTTGTGGCTGGGTTCATCGGTTCCCTTGTGAAGGCGCTTATTATTATGGTCTCAACGGTGAGCGCCATTGCAAAGCTGGAGATAAACATAACCTCCCTTGTAGCCGCCCTGGGAGCCGCGGGCCTGACGGCCAGCTTTGCCCTGCAGGGGAGCCTCGGGAATTTCGTCAGCGGCGTGCAGATAATCTTTACAAAGCCCTTTAAAATGGGGGACTACCTGGCTTTCGGCGGCTATGAGGGCACTGTAAAGCGCATAGAGATACTGTACACTATTCTGGCTACGTTTGACAATAAAGAAGTAATAGTCCCAAACTCCAAGATAACCGGCGACGTTGTTGTGAACTTCACCACCAACGGCACCAGGCGCTTAGACTTGAGCTATAGCGTCTCGTATAAAGCCGACCTGCAAAAGGGGAAAGACGTGCTCACGGCCCTTGCGGAAAAAGACCAGCGGGTGCTGAAAGACCCGGCCCCGGTGATAGCGGTGGGGGAGCTGGGGGACAGCGGGGTCACTCTGGTGATGAAGCTCTGGTGCAGGCAGGAGGAGTACTGGAACCTGTACTATGCCATGCAGGAATCAGTGAAGATTGCCTTTGACAGGGAGGGCATAGAGATACCCTACCCACAGCTGGATGTTCACATGCAGAAATAAAAAATCAGGGCCGTCAGTCAAGACAGCCCTAAGGGTTTGGATATTGCAGTAACAAAAAGTTACGCTCACACAGCTCGCGTAACTTTGCCGGAGCGCAGGCAGCGGGTGCAGGCGTAGACGCGCTTGGGAGAGCCGTCAACAATAGCCTTTACGCGCTTGATATTGGGCTTCCAGGCCCGGTTGGAGTGGCGCATGGAGTGGGATACCTTGCAGCCGAAGGTAACGCCCTTGCCACAGAAATCACATTTTGCCATATTTATCATTCCTTTCTGAAAATAATGTACCAGGTTGGGCCCCGGACGCAATACCTTGTGTGCGCCCGAGGGCGGGTCTGACCGTAAATTCAAATAGGATTATAGCAGAAAGCCGGGGAAAATGCAAGTTTTTTTTGAAAGGAATTGTCTTTTTCCTGAAAATAGGTTATAATCCATGGGTACGGCTGCAGGAAAATAGCAAAAGTTTTGGAGGTTGCCTATGTTTTTCAGCGTAATCAGGACCATCATGGCCGGCGGCAGCGTGGATATAGTCACAGTCGCGGCCCAGGTCCTGGCAATAATCTTTGTCATAATCTGCATACTGCCCCTGCACGAGCTGGCCCACGGCTGGGTGGCGTATAAATTGGGGGACCCCACGGCGAAGCTTGAGCGCCGCCTGACCCTGAACCCCCTGGCGAGCGTGGACCCGGTAGGCACGGTCTGGCTGTTTCTGTTCGGCTTCGGCTGGGCAAAGCCCGTGCCCGTGGACCCCAGATATTTCAAAAAGCCCAAGCGGGACATGGCCATAGTGGCCCTGGCGGGGCCGGTGTCAAACCTTTTGGCGGCCTTGGTGGGGGCGCTGCTTTTGAATGTGCTGGTGGTGATAGCCGGGTACAGCGGCGTGAACGCTGTGCTGAACTTTGTATACACACTGCTGTCATACTACGTCATGGTAAACGTGACCCTGGCCGCGTTCAACCTACTGCCCATCCCGCCCCTGGACGGCTCGAAGATTCTCGGCGCCTTCCTCAGCGACCGGGCCCTTGAGACCTACTACAGGTATCAGAACGTATTCGTGATGGTGCTCTTTGTGCTCATGTTCTCCGGGGCCTTCTCCGGGCCCCTCTACGCCATAGAGAGCGCCATGTCCAGGGGGATATTCTGGATAGCCTCCCTTCCCTTCAAACTCTTCGGGCTGGCCTTCTAAGCGGGTGCGCGATGGAGAAGCTGCAATATAAGCTTGAAAACTTCGAGGGCCCCCTGGACCTGCTGCTGACCCTCGTTGCAAAGAACAAGATAGACATATACGATATACCCATTGCCGAGCTCCTTGAGCAGTATATGGAGCAGATAGACCTTATGCGCGAGGCTGATTTAGACGTTGCCAGCGAGTTTCTGGAGATGGCGGCTAGATTGGTCTACATAAAGACCGCCTCCCTGCTCCCGAGGCAGGAGGACGAGGAGGACCCGCGCATGGAGCTCACAGGTCTGCTTTTAGAGTATCAGCAGTGCAAGGCGGCGGCTGAGAAGCTGCGCACCCTGGCGGCGTTCAACACTGTAACAAGGCCCCCGGAGGAGCTGCCCGCCGACTTTATCTATAAGCGCATACACGACCCCCGGGAGCTCCGTCAGGCTTTAAGGGCCGCCTGGGGCAAGGGGAAAAGCCTTATGCCCCCAAAGCCAGAGAGCTTCTCGGCCCTGGTATCGGCAAGGATAGTGTCGGTGGCAAGCCAGACGGTGTACGTTCTCCGCACTCTCTGGAAGCGGGGGAGCATAGCGTACCGGGCGCTTTTCGCCGAAAAGGACGAGCGCTCAGCCAGGATCGCGGTATTTTTAGCGCTGCTGGAGCTTGTGAAAAACCGCCGGGTGAGAGTTGAGGGAGAGGGAGACTTATGCGAGGTGAAGCTGATGGGGAGGGAGAAGGCGTGAGTACAGAGGAACTTGCAGGCCGGGCCGAGGCCATTCTATTCGCCAGCGGCGAGCCCGTGGCCCTGGACAGGATAGCCCAGGTGCTGGGCGTGCGCACAGCAGCGGTTGAGAAGATGGTCTTGGCCTTACAGGAAAAATACAATACCCCACAAAGCGGCGTGCACCTTCTCATGCTTGGGGACTCGGCCCAGTTCTGCACGAACCCGGCTTTTATCGAGCCTGTGCGCGCGGCCCTGGACCTGAAGCGGAACACCCCACTGTCCCAGGCGGCAATGGAGGTGCTGGCGGTGGTGGCATATAACCAGCCGGTGACTAAGGCCTTCGTCGAGCAGGTCCGGGGCGTGGACTGCTCCGGGGTCGTGGGGAGCCTGGTACAGAAGGGGCTTTTGGAGGAGCGGGGAAGGCTCGAGCTCCCCGGGCGCCCGCTGCTCTACGGCACCACGGAGAACTTCCTTCGGTGCTTCCAGCTTGAGTCCATCGACCGCCTGCCCCCGCCCCCGGGAGAGGGCGGCCAGCAGGAGCAGGAGGAAGGCTCCGACGACGACGGGGAGGACGACGGACCGGAGCAGATAACTCTTGACGTGTGAGGCAGCGGATGATAGTTATATATATATTACTGTTTATCTTGTATTTCATATTGGGGCTGCTGGCCCTATTGCTTCTGCTGACTCTTGTGCCGGTGCGAGCCCAGCTCTCCTTTGACGGAGTGTTCCGCCTCAGGATAAAGTACCTTTTCCTGGACATCCCCATTCTCCCCAGCGAGCCTGAGGAGGGACCGGAGGAGCCTGCCAGTGAAGAAAAGCCCGAGAAGCAGAAAAAGCCGGAGAAATCAGGCGGGCCGGGGATAGCCGATAGGATAAAGGCCTCTTTGAAGCGGGAGGGCCTGGGAGGATTTCTCCAGGCCATAGGCGAGCTTATCAGCCTCCTGGGACAGGCCTCGGCGGGGATACTGAGGCGGCTTAGGCTCAGGCGCTTCGACCTATACTTATGTGTGGCCGGGGCCGGTGACGCGGCGGCGGGAGCGGAGCTTTTCGGCAGGATATCCGCCGGTGTCTATTCCGCGTGCGGGGTGCTGTTCACACTTTTGCCCTGCAAAGACAAGGGCGTGACGGTGGACCTCAGCTATGACCTCTGGGAGAGCAGGGTGGATTTCTCCGCGGAGCTCTCAATGCGTCCGTTTTTTGTGCTGACAGAGGGGCTAAAGCTTGTGCTCAAGAGCCTGAGGCCCCTTAGAAGGATATTACACAGCGAAAGGAAGAATAAGAAATGAGCGAGAATAAGGTAAACGGCCTTTTGAGCGTGAGCATGGACAAAATCAAGCAGATGGTGGACGTGAACACCGTGGTGGGCGACCCTATCACAACTCCCGACGGCACGACAGTTATCCCAATCTCCCGGGTGAACTACGGCTTCGCCGCCGGGGGCTCGGACCTGCCCTCAAAGTCCCAGCCCGCCGGGGGGCTCTTTGCCGGGGGCAGCGGCGCGGGGGTGACTGTGAGCCCGGTGGCCTTTTTGTCCATACACGGCGGGAATGTGCGGGTCATCCAGATAGAGCCCTATTTCAGCCCGGTCGACAGGGCGCTGGAAAAAATACCCGACATTGCGGATATGCTCTCATCCCTGTTCAACAAAAAGAAGGACGAGCCTAAGGAGGATATGTCTGAGGCCGAAGCCGGAGAGAAACCGGCAGAATAACCCGGCGCCTGTCCGCATATCTTGTGTGGAGAGGCGGTGTGTGTTATGAAAAGAGTAATTTTGCTGCTGGCCGTACTGTTACTGCTGCTGCCGGCGCCATCAGTGAAAGCGGCAGGGGAACCGGGGGTATCGGCTCAGAGCGCCATACTTATCTCCGGCGACGACGGCACTGTGATATTCGAGAAAAACTCCCGGGAGAAGCTGGCCATGGCCAGCACCACCAAGATAATGACGGCCCTGCTCACCCTCGAGGAGGCCGAGCGCTCCGACGACCCGGTGATTGACATAACCTCAGAAATGGTGATGGTGGAGGGCTCATCCATGGGCCTGAAGGAGGGGGACCGGCTGACCCTTGTGAACCTCACCTCGGGTATGCTCTTAGCTTCCGGAAACGACGCGGCCAATGCCGCGGCAATATATCTTGGCGGCAGCCAGGAGGGCTTCGCGCAGCTTATGAACGAGCGGGCCGGGGAGATAGGCATGACCGATACAAACTTTGTCACCCCCTCGGGCCTGGACGACGACGAGCACTACTCAACGGCCTACGACATGGCCCTTCTGGGCCGGGAGGCCCTTGAGAATGAGGAGTTCGCCCGGATAGCCGGCAGCTCAACTCTGCAGGTGGAGTTTATCGAGCCGGAGCAGAGGATAAGCTATGAGAACCACAATAAGCTTCTGCGCATATACGACGGCTGTATCGGAATAAAGACGGGCTTTACCAAGAAGGCGGGCCGCACCCTTGTCTCGGCGGCGGAGCGAGACGGCACCACGCTCATAGCCGTCACCCTCAATGCCCCTGACGACTGGGACGACCATATGGCGATGTTCGACTACGGCTTTTCCAAGGTAAAGACCGTGAACATGGGTTCAGAGGCCCTTCCGGAGGGCATACCCGTGGCGGGCTCGGATAAACAGTGCGTGCCCCCCATAGCCGGGCAGCAGGTGAGTATGACCCTCCCTATAGATGAGGCGGAGGGTATCGAGAGCCGGGTGCTCCTGCCCAAGTTCCTCTACGCGCCGGTGAGGGCGGGGGAGAGGATAGGCCGGGTGCAGTACCTCTCCGGAGGCGGGGAGATATACAGCGTGCCCATAATCGCCGCAGAGGGCGCGGAGCCCGTTGTGCTCCCGGAGCGCACATGGTGGGAAAAGCTTACCGGCTTTTTCAAGAATACATTTACTTGACATAAAATATTTATATTGACATAATATCTGAGAAGTAAAAAGGAGGGACGCGGTTTGGCACAGCCTGAGAGAGTGCAGAAGCTCATAGCCCAGGCGGGGATGGCCTCCCGCCGCAAGGCCGAGCAGCTGATACAGGAGGGCCGGGTTACGGTGAACGGCAGGCCCGTAAAGCTGGGGGACAGCGCCCGGCCGAATAAGGACGTGATAGCCGTGGACGGCCAGCCCATAGGGGGCAGCTCCGGCAAAATATACCTCGCCCTGCATAAGCCCCGGGGCTTCGTCACCACCATGGAGGACGAGCGGGGGAGGAAATGCGTGGCCCAGCTTGTGGAGGACGTGCCCGGGCGGGTATACCCGGTGGGCAGGCTTGACAAGGACTCCGAGGGCCTGCTGATTATGACGAACGACGGGAATCTCGCCAACGCCGTCTCACACCCCAAGACCCATGTGGCAAAGACCTACAGGGTGACAATACGCCCCGGCATAACCGAGGAACAGCTCATAAAGCTCAGCACCGGCATAATGCTGGACGGCCGCATGACCGCCCCGGCAAAGGCCCGGGTCCTTGAGCAGCAGCCAGGCCGGGCGGTGGTGGAGATAGTGCTGTACGAGGGCCGAAACCGGGAGATACGCCGCATGTGCGAGTCCATGGGCCTTGAGGTTGCGCGGCTCAAGCGCACGGCCATAGGCCCGGTGCGCCTCTCCATGCTGCTCCAGGGAAAGCATAGGGAGCTGAGCCGGGAGGAGATAGCCGGGCTGCTGGCTGAGTCCGGGAAGGGCCGGGGACGTTGAACAGGGGCAGGCGGGGGCTGCTCGTGGTACTTCTGCTCTCAATCGCTGTCTGCCTCGCGCGCCTATGCCAGAGGGGAGAGGCGGACGTGTACACCCTGACCCGGGCTTACTATGACCAGGAGGGGAATGAGGTCAGGATAACACAGGGAGAACCCTCTGCCGGGCTGGACGAGCCTGAAAGTCCAGAACTTCTCGTGAACATAAACACAGCAGATAAAGACACGCTGGACCGTCTGCCGGGAGTCGGCCCGGCGCTGGCCCAGCGCATTATTGATTATCGGGAAGCCTACGGCGGCTTCATCGCTCCCGAGGAGCTGATGGAGGTGAAGGGCGTGGGCGAGTCGCTGTACAGGGAGCTCGAGCCCTATATCACCATATAGCTAAGCCAGCCCCAGCAGGCGGCAGGCGTTGGCAATCACAAAGCACAGCCCCAGCCCGCATACGGTGGGGATAATGACAGCGGCGGCGGTCCACTTCCAGCTGCCGCTCTCTTTTTTTATAGTCAGGCAGGTGGTGGAGCAGGGCCAGTGCATGAGGGAGAACACCATCACGCACAGGGCCGTCACCCAGGTCCAGCCGTTGTCAACAAGCAGGGTCCTGAGGGCCGTAAGGTCCGAGAGCTCCATAAGGCTCCCCTGGGACAGATACGCCATTATAATAAGGGGTATGACTATCTCATTGGCAGGCAGGCCCAGGATAAAGGCCAGCAGTATCACCCCGTCCAGGCCGAAGACCCTGGCGAATGGGTCCAGGAAGCCGGCGCAGTGGGCAAGGAGAGTATCGCCGCCAACGCTTATATTCGCCAGAAGCCAGATGACAAGCCCTGCCGGCGCGGCTACGGAAGCGGCCCGGCCCAGCACAAAGAGGGTGCGGTCTAGTATTGAGCGGACTATCACCTTGCCCAGCTGGGGCTTTCTGTATGGGGGCAGCTCCAGGGTGAATGAGCTGGGCACGCCCTTGAGCACCGTTGCCGAAAGAAACTTTGATACCGCCAGGGTCATGAGAACGCCTAAAGCTATCAGCCCCACCAGTATTGCCGAGGACAGCACAGAGGCCGAAAGGCCCCCCGCGGCCCCCACGAAGAACATGCTTATCAGGGAGATTAGCATGGGCAGGCGGCCGTTGCAGGGCACAAAGTTATTTGTGAGCATGGCAATCAGGCGCTCCCGGGGGGAGTCGATTATGCGGCAGCCCACCACGCCGGCGGCGTTGCAGCCGAAGCCCATGCAGGTAGTCAGGGCCTGCTTTCCGCAGGCGCCGCAGCTCTGAAAGCACCTGTCGAGGTTGAACGCCACTCTGGGCAGATACCCCAAATCCTCCAAAAGGGTGAACAGCGGGAAGAATATGGCCATAGGCGGCAGCATGACCGCCACGACCCACGCCAGCGTGCGATACATGCCGTCGCAGACAAGCCCGGTGAGCCAGTCCGGAGCCCCGAGATAGACGAACCTGTCCCGAATGCAGTCCCCCAGCCAAAACAGCCCCTCACTGAGCAGCTGTGAAGGGTAATTCGCCCCGGTTATGGTGAGCCAGAATATTCCCAGCAGCATTAAAAGCATAATGGGAAAGCCGGTAAGGGGGCTTGTGAGCACCCGGTCGATTTTCCGGTCCCGGGAGTTGGAGGGGTTATCCTGCTGCCGGCGCACGGCTGCCTCGGCTATCCACTGGGCCTCATGTACCCGCATAACAGGGTCCATAACCGGGAAGTCCGGGTTGCAGCGGGGATTTTTGCACAGCTCCTCCACCCGGTCCATGAGCTCGCCCAGCCCCTCGCCGTCCCTGGCCGAGGCCCCTACTGCCGGCACCCCAAGAAGGCTGCTGAGCTTCGGAAGGTCAACTTCTACCCCCCGGCGCTTCGCCTCATCCAGAAGGTTCACGCACACAACAAGATTGGGCGTGAGCTCCAGCACCTGCAATACTAAATTCAGGTTGCGCTCAAGACAGGTGGCGTCGCATACGGCGATAGTGCAGTCCGGCCCGCCGGAGGTGAGGAAGTCCCGGGCGGCCTCCTCCTCGGCGGAGTGGGCCTGAAGGGAGTAGCAGCCGGGCAGGTCCACGAGAATGTAGCCTTTGTTTTTGTGTGAGCAGTAGCCCTGGGCGTTGGTGACGGTCTTTCCGGGCCAGTTTCCTGTTGGAACCCCTACTTATGGCTAACAGGGTACACAAAAAATTCATCATTATTTGTAATCAATATATGCCCTACAAGACGATTCCACAACTCCTTCTGCTCACTCCTTGAGAGCAGGCTGTATACAGTCAGGACATCTGAAAGGCCGCTGACGTCAACAGGTTTCAGCCGTTTTTCTTCATGAGAGTCTGCTTTTCTCAGTTCGTCGCGAAAGTATATGTAATCTTTCTCATATGAGTCTCTGTCAATAAGGTCATTAAGATATAAATCTCTTAGCTTTTCTATTTTACGCTTGATTTTTTCAGTGTCTATCTTCTGGCGGGACTCTTTTGCCTGACGCTGTAATGAAAGGTTATATTCTTCATAACTTGAGACGAGATTTTCCAGAAGCCATTTTTCAATATTCCGTTCGTTGGTCCGCTTCTTATGAGGGCATAAATGAAGCTTATCATTTCGGGTACAGCGGTAGTATATGTATTTATTATGTATCACATGTGCACAGAGTTTATTACCGCATTCCGCACAGCGCACAAGGCCTGTAAACAGATATACTCTGTCCGAGCGGGTAAGGTTGCGCTGGCCTCTTTCTTTAATCAAATCCTGGCATAACCTGAACTGTTCCGGGTCAATCAGCGCAGGGCAGAAATCATCCTGTCCGTGGGCGTGGCCGATGTACCGCTCATTAGTCAGCAGCATTCTCAGGGAAGTGTGTGCATACGCCCTGCCGTATTTTTCCAGGATATACTTGCGAAGCGCATTTATCGAGCGGATAATTGTGTACTGCTTAAATATATCCTGAGCTATAGGGGCTGTCTCAGGGTCAATAGTCATTTTCTTGTTCTCAATCTTATACCCAAAAGGTACTTTGCCACTGATAACTTCCCCGCGCAAAACTTTATCCTGATGTACAAATTTAATCCGTTCCCCTGTGCGGTCAGCCTCATCCTGAGCCACGCTGAGCATAATATTGACTTTCAGCCTCCCGGAGGCGGTAGTGGTGTCGTAATCCTCCTGGATAGTTTTCCAGTCCACATGGTGCTTCTCAAGAATTTCCTGCACCTTGTAGTATTCAGAAATATTGCGAAACCACCTGTCGAGTTTAGTGAAAATAATCAGCTCCCCTTTCCCTTCCTCAACGTCCCGGAGCAGGCGCTGCAGTTCCGGCCGGTTGCGGGCGGGCTTTCGGGCAGAGATACCGGCGTCGGTATAAATTCCCACCACCACACACTCGTGCTCCTTGGCCCAGCCGGTAAGAGCGGCGGTCTGGGCCTCGATAGACAGTCCGTGAATGGCCTGCTCTTCCGTTGAAACACGGACATATATAAATACTCGCTTCATTTTGCTTTACCTCCATATTGCAAAGCCCGCCCCGGATAGGAGCGGGCCGTTTATATCATAACCTAATGACATAGCTTACAAGGTTCATCGTGTCCACTATTGATGGCCTCATCTAAAGTGCCACTACTAATAGTGCTGGACCGCTTTAGGGAAACACAAGCAGATGTAGAGTGATACTTTTCACCATTAGGAGTCCAGTAAACAGTATCGCCAACTGGCTTTGTGGGACTATTGGGCGATTCAGTTGCTGCTGGTACTGGTGTCGACTTGGGCTTGCTGTTATCGGCTGGAGCTTTGGAAGGGGCTTTTGTGGGGCTTTCAGAAGGAGCGCTACTGGTTGTGTTGTCTGGCGCTTGGGATTGATGCGGAGCCGGTGCAGAGGTGGGCTGGGGCTCCTCAGTAGGTGCAGATGTTTCACCAGAAAACAAGAACTCTCTTTGTGCGTCGAGGCCATCAACAGTTTGGGTGTAGCGCCCGATAATATGAGTTTCAAATATATCGTTTCCAGGGACTCTATCAGTAGAGTAATTTGCCCGGGTCACTTCTAAATTCGAGCTAGCATAATGATAAGTAACTGAACTGATCATCTCTATCCCATCGTCTGTAGGGAGGAAAGATATAAAAACGTTGTCTTCGCCATCAATAAATTTTACCGAACCGAGTGTATCTGATGTAGGTTCTACAACTTCATAAGTATATCCACTATTGGGTGCGTATTCCTTAACACCACTAAAAATACCGGTTTTCTCCCGTGTGGCAAATGGGACATATATATTTTCAAATAATTCTGTGCCTACAAGTGAAGAATCATGTGACGATACTGTTCCAGATGACACTTCCTCAAGATAGGATGATTGGCCTGTCTCGTCCAAATTTGAAAAAGAGGAAGACGAGGTATTTCGCTTAGCTCCATTTCCAGTTTTGTCAGGTTGCTTTTTCGTCACAGCATTCCCAATATTCCCCACAATCCCAACAACAAGTAAAACACAAGCCGCCCAAAACCACCATCGTTTTGTCAGCGGCTTCTTTGCCGTGCGCGCACCCTGCTCATTTTTATCGCCCCACTTGATATCCTTGCGGCAGAAGGGGCAGTATGGGGAGCCAGGGATGAGGTCTTTGCCGCAGTGGGGACATTTTGCGGTTTTGAATTTTGCCCCGCAGCTGCTACAGCTGGTTGCGCCGTAAGGGACATTTGCGCCGCATTTTGGACACTTCATTTTACATTCCCCTTTTCATCATAATTGTCTTAACGTATCGCGCTTGTAAAAGCCACGGCTTTTCCTAGTATCCGCACTTCATTCATCTCTTCTTTTCTATAAACAAGAGGGTCAAACATAGGGTTTGCGGGCTCCAAAATAAGCCGGTCAGGATAAAGAAATACTTTCTTTAGTGTGGCCTCTTCGCCAATAAGCACGGCGGCTATCTCACCATTTTCAACTTCCTCCTGCTGACGGATGTACACAACGTCTCCGTCAAAAATGCGGGCGTTTATCATACTATCGCCCTTGCAACGGAGGGCAAAATCAGCCCGCACATACTCCGGCACCTCCACTAGTTCTGTATCGTCCTGGATAGCCGTTATGGGCTGCCCGCAGGCGATGGTGCCCAGCAGGGGCAGAGTGCGGGTCTTCGGCAACGGTATGATGTTCTCCGGCATGTCAGGCTCCAGGTCTTCCCATCCCATGAGAGCGGCGGGGGTGGTTTTAAGAATATAAGCAATGGGCTCAAGAGAATCTCCAGGAACCTTTTCTATATCGCCGTTCTCATATCGATATATCGTTGCAGGTGAAACACCTAATGATTCAGCAACTTTTTCGGCTGACAGCCCTAATTCCTTTCGCCTAATTTTCATCCGCTGCCCTGTAGTCATGAATATCACCTCCCAACGATACTACTATACACCTTTCGTTGCAAAAATGCAAGAGCAAATTTGAAACTTAAAAAGACTTCTCGCAAAAACGCAAATTAGCTATTGACATTCGCTTTTACCTGTGATATGCTATGGATAAAGAAACTCGCATAAATGCAAGAAAGGAGTGATATAGTTGAGTACCAATATGGACATTCTGCGAGGAAAAATGGTGGAAAAACGAATCAGTAGCGAGGAATTATCTCGACAGATAGGGATGAACCCCAGCACATTTTACCGCAAAATGCGGGCAGAAGGAGAAAGTTTCACCGTAGGACAGATGCATAAGATTGTAGAAATCTTGCAGCTTTCTCATTCTGACGCGGCGTCCATTTTTTTGTGGTGAAACTCGCATAAATGCGAGAAAGGGGTGAGAGGGGGTGAAAGGATGGAATACATATCAGAGCGCATCATCAATGCGGCTGAACTGGAAACTCTTGTAAGGGCGGCTTACTATGATATAGCAGCGCTCCGGGAAGAAATAGAAAGAGAAAGCCCGTCGATGGAAAAGGTCGACGAACTTTCAAAGCAGCTGCACATGCGTTTGCTGCAGGCAAAGGATTTTGAGTTTTGTGTTGAGCGCAGAAGAACTTTCTCCAAAGGGGAGTTCAGAAGTCAGTTTCCTGAGGGAAATCATTAAGCAGCATACAAGCGAAGCCTTGGGGACAGAGCCGATACACTGAAAGCCTTTTGTCTCTCTTAGATTCAGGGAGGCGAAGATTTTCCATAATCTCGCATTCTGCTTTAACAAACACACCATGAAGAGGGCGTTCCGGGTCGGAAAACCTGTACTTCCCAGTTATGCGTATCTTTTCCTTCCAGGCGGGACACTCGCCGAAATGGTGTAAGAGAGTATAGGTAGAGTTCTCGCGCACAATATCACCTCCCTTCGGGCTGATTATAGCACATGGAAGGTGAGGATTCAACATAAAGGAGGTAAGACAATGAAAAAGTCAAGAGAGGAAGAAATAATGCTCAATGCGTTACTTGCACATGGGTTTGCTTTCTCAACGCCGCTGAAGCTTGGTGTGACTGAAGGACTGAAGAATATCCGTATCTTGAAGAATAAGGAGAATTGTGAGCATAAGCACAACGGCACGCCCATCGAGGTGGATGATGAACAGTCTGATACAATATCTGAGGTGAGTATTGGCATTACCGTTGACACATCTGAGCTGGACACGGCTCTCGATAAGGCAAATCAGCTGTTGGACGGGATGAAAAAGCTTCAACTGAGAGAGGAGGGATAGTGTGAAAAAAGGCGGTGTGCCGCTCTGGGCATGGTGTATCACCTGGGGCATTATGCTCCTGGCAATAGTGTTTCCAGTAGTTCGAGAATTTCTGGCATAAAGGATTTTATGAGTGCTGCTACGGCTATTAAAGTTGTAATGATATACCGGGCCCATTCGACACGTTTTCTGTGAGTTTCTACATATATGTCCTCAAAATATGTACGCCCCATATTCGTGATGGAAATGCGAAAGAGCTTATGGGAACCGGAGCCTATGCCGAGCTTGAGACAGCCTTTAGCCTCAAGATAGAGAAGAACCGGAAGTATTTTTCCTTCAGGCTGTAAAGACTCGAGATACTGTTCATCGTCGTCTTTGTCTATGTACAGCCTGTCGCCCAGACGGTCAAGTATGTTCCGCATCATTTCTCTGCACTCACGGTTCGACACTGTTTTAGGCATATGACCACGCTCCAAAAGTTTATAAAATCGCCCCCGCCTCCTGCCGGTAACAGGAAGCGAGGGCTAGCAAAGCCCATTGAGCACACAACGAGCTTGCATGAGGACATTATACCACTTCCTCCTGCGGGCCGCAAGACAAAAGGAGGAACTTTCTTGAAAATCAGAATAAATTTTTACACAGGCACGTCTTTCCTGTTTGAATGGGAGCCCATGGAGGACGGAAGGTTCTACGCGTTGGTGGGGCTTATCGCCGCGGCGATGCTGTTCGGGTTCTTTTATGGAATTACGCGGTAATGACATAGGACAATCTGCCAGAAAAATACACTTTACAGAAAGGGGAGGGCGGCACATGGCAATGTTTGACCCGGTCTACGCGACCGAAGTAATAAACGACATCCTGAGTCAAAGAGGCCTTAAAATGGTAATAACCCCAAAGGGCAAGCCAATTATAACGGCAAAAGAACAGGCCCATGGCGGCCCTATACCTTACAAAGGCAGTATTTCTGAACATACAGTACAGATACAGAAAGGAAGTTGAAAATGGTATCAATAGTAAAACGAATCTGCCCGGAAAGCCGGTACTGGCTCAAATGCCCCTTTGGACGGACAGCCACGCGGGTGGTGATACATAACACCGGCAATGATGCCCCGGCAGAGAACGAAGTCAGTTACATGATAAATCGTGACGATGAGATATCCTTTCATTACGCCGTAGACGACTGGAAGGCCGTACAGGGGCTTCCCGAGGACCGCAATGCCTGGGCCAGCGGTGACGGCATGGGCAAAGGGAATATGGAGGGTATCCATATCGAGATATGCTATTCCAAAAGCGGCGGGGGCCGGTTTGATAAAGCAGAGGATAACGCCGCACAGCTTACCGCTGAAATTCTCAGACGGTACAGCTGGGGCCTGGACAAGGTAACCAAGCACCAGGACTATGACGGCAAACGCTGCCCTCACAGGACCCTTGACCTTGGCTGGGACAGGTTTCTAAAGATGGTGGAAAAATATTATAAAGGAGCTGAAGAAATGACAGAAGCACAGGTGAGGGCCATAGCCCGGGAGGAGTTCGCAAAGATAGAGCAGGAGCAGGCCGCAAAGCCCGCGGCAAAGTGGGCCGAGGCGAAGATAGCGAAGGTGATGGAGAACGGAATCATGTCCGGCGACCAGAATGGAGAGTTCCATCCCCAGAGCGATATGACCCGGCAGGAGGCGGCGGTTGTCTTCGCGAACTTTTTGGACAAGCTGGAGGGGCGCAGCGGAAAAGTTTCAGGAGAGGAAGCGAAATAAATCATGGACCTGCTGAATTTGCTTATCCTCGGCCTTCGTGCGGCGGCGCTGCTGTTTTTTGTCTGGTATCTGGTTGAAAGGTGCTTTACTCTGCATGGCGCCCGGAAGCTCAGGGCAAGGCGGCGGTATGAGTTTCAAAGGGCCTGCCGGTTCGGTGCAAAATATGGGGACGAGCTGGACAATATTATATCAAAGTAAAGGAAATATTTCATTATGAAAAGCGTAACATACGAGGAATTTAAGGGCTATGGCCCATGCTGGTTGGAGACATCGGAGGGAAGGAGAAAGCTGGAACGCATAGGCCGCCGCAGGGAAGGATGGACAGCGGTGGATATCCTGGACTTACCGGACAGTGAAGTGAGCGCAGAGGATAAGCTTTGGGCTGTGCTGAGGCCTGAGCTTGTAGAGGAAGTGACATTGCATGAGTTTGCGTGCCGGTGTGCAGAGGAAGCGCTTAAGCTTGTGAAAAACCCTGACCCGAGAAGCATAGCAGCAATAAAGGCAAAGAGGAAATGGCTGAAAGGTGAAATATCTGACGAGGAGTTGGCAGTCGCCTGGGACGCTGCCAATGACGCCGCCAGTGCCGCCGCCTGGGACGCCAGTGACGCCGCCAGGGCCGCCGCCAGTGTCGCCGCCTGGGACGCCAGTGACGCCGCCAGTGCCGCCGCCTGGGACGCCAGTGCCGCCGCCAGTGTCGCCGCCTGGGACGCCAGTGACGCCGCCAGTGCCGCCGCCTGGGACGCCAGTGACGCCGCCAGGGCCACTCAGGCCGCAATGCTTCGGCAAATGCTAAAAGAATAACAGAAAGGAGCCCACAAAATGTACTACAAAACCTGCCCCCACTGCGGGGCGCACTTGGACCCCGGCGAGAGGTGCGACTGCCAGGACGAAAAAGAGCCGCCCCCGGCGGGCACCGGGAAAGCGGCAGAAGATAAACCTATATTTTCATCATACCATCAAAGCGGAGAAAAGTCAAGTCTCCCCATGACTGACAGTGAAATTGCCATAAGCTACCGCCAGGCATTGTCCCCCAGAAAGCAGGTAGGCATTCTCGCCCATCTTTGCGCGGTTAGCCGGGCGGACATTCTGGCCGCGCTGGAACGGCAGGGGATAGAGGTGCCGCGCCGGAAGCCTGAGGGCCGCGGGAGGGTCAGCACCATTGACTATTTCCAGGTGGAGCAGCTCTATTTCCAGGGGTTAAATGACTATGCGATAGCTGAGAAGCTCGGGATATCTGCCCAGTCGGTACACAACTGGAGGGGCATCAGGGGGCTTCCGGCTCAGAGGAAGCTTACAGCAGGGAGAGTGTTAAAATGAGTAATTATTATAAAATATCTACCATCAACATGACCCGTGAGGACTGGCTCAAAGAGCGCCGTCATAGCATAGGCGGGTCGGACGTGGGGGCCATTTTAGGGCTCAGCCGCTACCGCTCACCGTATACGGTCTGGGCCGAGAAGACCGGGCAGCTGCCGGAGCAGCCGGACAATGAGGCTATGCGTCAGGGGCGGGACCTGGAGGATTACGTTGCAAGGCGCTTTATGGAGCGCTCAGGGAAACAGGTTTCCCGGTACAATTACCTGCTCAGAAGCGTGGGCTGCCCGCATCTGCACGCCAATATAGACCGGCGGCTGCTGGGGGAGAAGTCGGGGCTGGAATGCAAGACGGCCTCTGCTCTGAACATGAAGGCCTACTCCGGGGGGCAGTTCCCCGAGAGCTATTACGCCCAGTGCGTCTCATATCTGGCAGTGACCGGCTGGGAGCGGTGGTATCTGGCGGCGCTGGTGCTGAATAAGGCGTTCTTTGTGTACCAGCTCACCACCATAGAGGATGATACAGTGCCGGACTGGTGCGACGGCAGTGTGTATGTGCCGGAAACCGAAATAAGCGCTTTAAAGCAGCTGGCGGCAGATTTTTGGGAGCAGTACGTAGAGACCGGCACGCCGCCCCCAGCGGACGGCAGCGACAGCACCACAGAATCAATTAAGGCCATTTTCCGGGAGGACGACGGCGGCGAGATTGAACTTTTTGGCAGGGAAAGCGCCCTTGCAGCATACGCTCAGCTCATGGGCACAAAGAAGGACATAGACAGGCAGATAGAGGAAGTCAAGCAGGTGCTTATGCAGGACATGGGCAGTGCTTCAAGGGCCCGGTGCGGGCAGTTCAAGCTCACTTGGGCCGGCCAGGAGCGCAGGACTCTGGACGTTTCCAAGGTTAAAAAGCTCTACCCGGATATCCGGCTGGACGACTGCTATAAGACCACATATATCAGGCCATTCAAAATAACGGAGGAGAAGTAATATGGCAAATATCATTGAAAAAGCCGCGGAAAAGAAGCTTGCCCAGGGCAGGCCCGTCACCATGCAGGACTACATAAAGAAGATGGAGCCAGCCATTGCAAAGGCCCTCCCCTCGGTAATCACCCCGGAGCGGTTCACACGGATAACCCTTTCCGCACTGTCTACAAACACAAAACTGCAGGAGTGCAGCCCCCAGAGCTTTCTCGGCGCAATGATGACCGCCGCCCAGCTGGGCCTTGAGCCTAACACTCCCCTGGGGCAGGCCTATCTTATACCATACAGAAATCACGGACAGATGGAGTGCCAGTTTCAGCTGGGGTATAAGGGGCTTATAGACTTATGCTACCGAAGCGGGGAAGTGACCACGGTGCAGGCTCAGACGGTCTATGAAAACGATATATTTGAGTACGAGCTGGGCCTTGAGAACAAGCTCAGGCACGTGCCCGCCCGGACAGAACGGGGCGCTCCCAGCTATTTCTATGCGGTGTTCAAGACAAAGAGCGGCGGCTATGGCTTTGAGGTCATGAGCGTGGAGGACGTGAGGGCCCACGCCCAGAGGTACAGCAAGAGCTACGGCAGCGGCCCGTGGCAGACAAATTTTGAGGAAATGGCAAAGAAGACCGTGCTGAAAAGAGTGCTCAAATATGCGCCAATGAAGACGGAGTTTGTAAGAGCCCTGTCAGCTGACGAAAGCATAAAGACCCATATTGACCCAGATATGCTCTCCGAGCCCAACGAGACCTATATTGAGGCTGAGGGCACAGCTGTCAACGAGGAGACCGGGGAGGTCATTGAGGTGAATAAAGATGCTTAACACAGTCATCTTAATGGGCCGCCTGACAGCGGACCCGGAGCTCAGGACCACTCCAAACGGCACAGCCGTCACAAGCTTCCGCATAGCGGTGGACCGCCATTCTTCCGATAAACAGACAGACTTCATTGACATTACGGCCTGGAGAGGCACGGCTGAGCTTGTATGCAGGTACTTCGCCAAGGGTCGGATGATAGCCCTGCAGGGCCGCATACAGACCCGGAGCTATGAGGACAAGCAGGGGAATAAGCGGACGGCTTTTGAGGTCGTGGCAGAGAGTGTCAGCTTCTGCGGGGACAAAAGCGGCAGAAATGCCGGCGGTGAGCCCGCAAGGACAGGGGAACAGGACTGGACGCAGCAGGCATTTGACGAGGCCGACGACCTCCCATTCCCATAAAAATAAAAATATTTTCCCGAAAGTTCGCCTTTTTTACGAAACTTCCACCCTTTTTGAAGGTATGGTTGAGAGGAACTTTTTAGGGAGGTGACATAGTGACGTATATAGACCGCCTGAATGAATTTCACCAGTGGTGCGAAAGTAACGACTTGCCAGTAAATGCCAAGTTACTGTACTTCAACTTTTTGAACGCCTTTAACAAGGAAAAATGGCCGAGAAACCTACGAGTAGACACTACACGGCTGATGCTTCTTTCAGGATGCCAAAAAAGCGCCGCTTTCCGAATGCGGGACAAGCTTGTGGAGGCTGGCTTCATCGGGTACAAGAAGGGCAGGAAGGGAACGGCTAATGTTTATTTTCTGTCTTCTAAAGAGACAAAAAGCGAGACCATAAGTGAGACTACAAGTGAAACCATAAGTGAGACCACAAATGAGACTCTAAGTAATAGATATAAGACAAAAGAAAAAGAATATCCCCCCATATCCCCCCAGGGGGAAAGCGAGAGCTTTCTGCGGTTCTGGGAGGCATACCCCCGAAAGATAAACCGCGGCAAAGCAGAGGGGGCGTGGGAGAGCCTATGCCCTGACGACGTGCTTGCGGGCATAATCATGTCAGCTGTTGCAGAGCAGAAACAGAGCGCCCAGTGGCAGGAGGCTGGGGGGAAATATATTCCCTCGCCGGCAAAATGGCTTGAGGAATGCCGGTGGAAAGAGAAACTGACCCCGGCGGCCAAACAGCCCTGCAGCTCATACGATATGGCTGAAATCGAGAAGCTGTCAGGACTGAGGCTGCCGGACAAGATGTGAAAGGAGCAGAGCGATGAAAAGCGTAACATACGAGGAATTTAAGGGCTATGGCCCATGCTGGTTGGAGACATCGGAGGGAAGGAGAAAGCTGGAACGCATAGGCCGTCGTAAGGAAAGATGGACAGCGGTGGATATCCTGGACTTACCGGACAGTGAAGTGAGCGCAGAGGATAAGCTTTGGGCTGTGCTGAGGCCCGAGCTTATAGAGGAAGTGACGCTCCATGAATTTGCGTGCCGGTGTGCGGGGGCGTGCCCATGGTGCTGGAGGGGCTTTAGAGGGGAGGAGCGCATATGGACCTGGAACATAAAGCTATAGCCCGCCTGCAGGAAGCGGCGAAGCTTAGCGAGTTCTATTACCAAAAGCCCCTGCTGCTGACCTACTCCGGCGGCAAGGACAGCGAAGTTTGTCTGGAGCTCTGCCGGCGTGCTAGGGTGTCTTTTGAAGTCATGCACAGCCTGACTACAGCTGATGCACCAGAAACCGTTTACCATGTGAAAAACGTGTTTCATCAGCTAGAATTGGAGGGTATAAAGTGTGAGATTCTTCACCCGCGATATAAGGGAAAACAGACTTCCATGTGGGCTCTTATACCTCAAAAACTTATGCCCCCGACGCGCATAGCGAGGTACTGCTGTCAAGTTTTGAAAGAGGGGAGCGGAAAAAAACGTTGCATGGTGCTGGGTGTGCGCAGAGCAGAAAGCCAAAACCGATCTGACGCAGGCGTGGCAGAATTGCAGGGCCACACAAAGGCAAACAAGATTGTATTTGACTTTGACAACGGAGACGAGAGGATCATTGTCCCCTGCCAGATGAAAGCCAAAATCAAAATCCATCCCATTATAGATTGGACAGAACGGGATGTGTGGGATTTCCTCAAGGACGCAAAAGTGGAAGTAAACCCCTGCTATGCTATGGGCTTTCACCGGGTGGGCTGCGTGGGCTGTCCCATGGCGGATAAACTCCGCTGGCGGCAATTTCAGCAATGGCCTAAATTTGAAAACCTGTACCGCCATGCGTTTGCCCGTATGCTGGAGGAACGCAAGGCGCGGGGCAAGCCCAGCCAGTGGAAAACTGCCGATGATGTGTTCCGCTGGTGGATGGATGATAAAAACTTGGATGGGCAATTAGATATTTTTGGAAATGAGATTGGAGGTACTGACGATGGAGCTTAAACCGTGCCCCTTTTGCGGGGGAGAAGCAGAGCTTTCAACCAGTGTTCATCCGCCCTGGGAACGGTATGCAGTGTGCAAAAAATGTGCGGTCAGAACGCTGGAATATGATTACAATACGCCTGAAAAGGCGGCAGAGGATTGGAACCGCCGGTATGAGCCGCCGAACCCGCCTCTGACCCTGGACGAGCTGCGGCAGATGGATGGGGAACCGGTGTGGTGTGTTGATGGGAACGGCAATGCGTGTTGGTGCCTTGTACGCTGCTATTACAAGCATATGAACTGCTATGACAAAGAAACTGGATTTTGGGATGAAGATTTCTACGGAATGGCAGGAGATGGGCAACATGGCCTACATGAAGTTGGCTGGCTTGCCTACCGCCGCAGGCCGGAGGGGGGCTAACTATGGGACTAACTGCTGACAGAGACCTGCACCATGCGCTTAGAGCACTTAATAGGTTAATTGAGAACACGAACCGTAGCGGTGGGAGCGTTCGCTTATGTATGAAGGAAGCCCCTAGTTTCTCAATAAAGCTGACAGGGCCTATTGATATTGTGTGCTGGAAAAAAGAAGAAAGGAGCTTGGCAGAATATGAAGTCTATAGGACGGAGGCAGAAAGATGAACCGTGAGACTTTGTATAGAGGGATGCGCCTTGACAATGGTAAATGGGTGTATGGCTATTATGTTAAGCTGAGTATGTGGCAAAATGATACGCACTTAATTATTGGGAAAGGTGAATATGGGTGCACTTATAAATTTGAGGTAGACCCTGACACAGTAGGCGAATACACCGGCCTTAAAGACAAGAACGGCGTAAAGATATTTGTGGGGGATATCATAAAAGCACACTATGCAAACGCCGTAAAAAGTGATTTTGTAGAATACGTTGTCTTTCACAACGGACGTTTTTCTGCAACCCCGGATAATGCACACTGCTGGACAATGCTTGCGGATGGTGTTAGGCACCCGAGACAGGACAATACAATATACATGGAGTCGTGTGAAGTCATCGGCAACATCTACGACAACCCAGAGCTATTGAAGGAGGCAAAATCATGAACGAGTGGATTAGCGTAAAAGAAAAGCTCCCAAAGGAAACCGGAAGTTACTTAGCCTCGATTCTTCGACCAAACGGCAAAGGCGGGGCAATCAGAGACTGCTGGGTGCTATATTGGGGCGGCGCTGGGTATTCCGGGCGTATGTGGACATGCGAGGACGCCATTGTTACCCACTGGATGCCCTTGCCTGACCCGCCAAAGGAGGCCCCATAATGCTCGCCCGCGACCGCCTGACGAAAAAATCCGGAGACTACTGCCGGGACGAATGCGGCCAGGACAAGACCTGCCAGCGCCTTAACTTTGCAAGGAGGCATAACGAGCTCTCGGGCCGCTGTAAGGACGCCCTCAGGTATGAGAGACTCAGAGAGTACGAAAATACAGGCTTTTCGCCAAAGGAGGTAATGCAGTTGGACACAAGAGAGGCGTATCTGAAAATGGCTGAGGAGTATGAGGCAGAGGCCGAGAAATGGGAGCGGAACGTGACTGAGCTTAAAGCAAGGGCCCGGGTGCATTCGGGCATGGAGGAAGCTCAGGGGATTTCTCAGGCTATGGATATCCGGGATGAGATGAGTATAAATGCCCGGGCGATGAGGAGGAGGGTTGAGAAAGCTGGAGAGGGGGTAAAAAATGACTGAAAGTAATAGAGCAGTATGTAAAAAGGCAATCCAAATGTACGGTAAGGAATCCCAAATTCTGATGGCTATGGAGGAAATGTCGGAGCTTCAGAAGGAACTGTGTAAAAACTATAGGGGCCAAGAAAATAGGACCTGCATTGCAGAAGAGATTGCTGATGTTGAAATCATGCTTGAGCAGATGAAGATTTTATTTGCTGTGCGGAAACAATCTGAAAAGTTCTTAGAGTTCAAGCTTTCGCGGCTTCAGGAGAGATTGGAGGCGGCCAAATGATAATCAACCCCTTCTGGGCCGGGATAGGTGCGACGCTCCTTTTTGAGGCGCTGTCTATTATCGACATCGTAATTGTAGCGGCGTGGAAGTATAGCAAGAAGAACAAGAAGTGAGGTACATATGAGCATGACCAAAGGAAATATCCTGGAAATAATCTCTGCCAGGGAGCAAAAAATCAAAGAGCTAAAGCGAGAACTTATCTTTGTCCACTCAGAGATAATAAAAGATGTTGTAAATCGTAAGATTGGGGACTTGGAGGATGACCTCTACAGATACAAACTGCAAGCCCGAGCCTGGGGATTGATAGATTAGACAGAAAGTGAGGTACATATCATGGCACAGGAAATCATTGAAATTTTGGAGTACCTAAAAAATGACCCTGCTATGCAGAGTATAGGATGGTTTGTGACGATTGGGACTATTGTTACCATAGTCGGCGTTATTGCGGTATTCGGTTATGTATTTCACCGCATGGTGAAGCTGAACAGGGAGATGGACGAGTCCCGGAGAAATTGGCGCAGAAAGTGAGGTAACCCCCATGACCAAAGACCTGCTGAAACGATACCCCTACATATGCGGGGAGCTAAAAGAGCTGGAGGCTAAAAATCTTTTCTCAAAGCGGCGGGAGACGCTGGAGAGGCAAAAGGCAGAGATAGAAGCCTTTGTTGACTCCATTGAAGACAGCCGGGCAAGGCGCATTGTCACACTGCGCGCCATGGAAGGGTTGACGTGGCAGCAGGTTGCCGGGAAGATGGGGTATGCCATATCAGAGCAAAATGCACGGCAAATCTATAGAAGGACGGTAAAAAAATATTAGCTTCTGTCACATTTGTCACCAATGTCACATTTGTCACATTATACTGGCCTTAAGGCCAGCAAAACAGCTTTGGAGTACAAGAGTTTTCCTCCATTTTGCCCTCACTGGCTTTGCCGGTGGGGGCTTTATTTTGGCCGAACTTAACAGCCTCTTTACTGAGTTTGGGGCTAATGAGACCTCCCGCACCTCTCTTTGAAGTGTCCCAGCGGAGGATTTTGCCGCCACAGGGTGGGCGGGCATTTAGTGCACCGTGCCGGTTCGACTCCGGCTGGCGGCTCGTTTTTATTAAATCTGATTTCTGAGAGGTGGTGTCATGGCCCGCGGCAAATTTGAATATTGGCGCTCCGAGGACGGGCTGATACTCCTTGAAGGCTGGGCCAGGGATGGACTTACCGATGAGCAGATTGCCCATAACATCGGCATTACAGCCAAGACCCTCTATGAATGGAAAAACCGATTCTGTGAGATTAGTGAGGCCCTAAAAAAGGGCAAGGAGGTTGTGGACTATGAGGTCGAGAACGCACTGCTGAATAAGGCGCTGAGCGGAGATACCATTGCAGGTATGTTCTGGCTGAAGAACCGCCGCCCGGATAAGTGGCGCGACCACCCTGAGCCCAAGGGAGACAGCGACGCCCTCAAAAAGGCAAAGGAGCTTCTGGGAGGTATTGACAGTGCCATTGACTGAAAAGCAGCTTGATTTTCTCAAAAACTGCAATCACCGCTGGAACATAAAGACCGGGGCCACCGGCAGCGGCAAGAGCTTTGTGGATTACTCCGTAGTTATCCCCAAGCGGATAACCGCCGCCCGGGGCGAGGGGCTTTTAGTACTTATGGGCGATACCCGGGGCACATTGGAGCGCAACATTCTTGAGCCAATGCGCTCTATATGGTCCGAAAAGCTGGTAGGGAATATCCGGAGCAATAATACTGTCAATCTGTTCGGCAAAAAAGTTTATGCCCTGGGCGCTGACAACAAAAAGCATGTTTCAAAAATCCAGGGAGCGACCTTTGAGTATGTGTACGGCGACGAGATAACTACCTGGAGCGAAGAAGTTTTTGAAATGCTCAAAAGCCGTCTCCGGTGCGAGCACTCCCATTTTGACGGCACCTGCAACCCGGAGAACCCCAAACACTGGTTCAAGGGCTTTCTTGACAGCGACGCGGACATATTCCAGCAGAGCTACATAATAGACGACGGCGTTCTGCCTGAGAATATTGTCAGGGAGCTCAAAAAGGAGTATGAGGGCACGGTCTATTACGACCGCTGGATTTTAGGCAAGTGGGCGGCGGCTGAGGGCCTAATCTACAACTACTTTGCCAACCACACCGAAGAATTTCTCATAGACGACCCGCTAAAGTGGTGCAGGGAAAACAACAAAAAGATAACGCACGTCATGCTGGGCGTGGACTTCGGCGGCACCAATTCCCACACAGCTTTTAAGGCGGTAGGCATTACTAACGACTGGCATGTGCTGGTGCTGGATGAGGAACATATAGACAGCCGAGAGCTGGACCCGGACAGGCTTTCCAGGCGCTTTGTGGAGTTTGTCCATCGGGTACAGCACCTGTACGGCGAGAGCCAGACCCGGGCCGATAACGAGGAATCCGTGCTTATAAGAGGACTTGCGGGGGCCGTGAAGAAAAACGAGCTCAAAACAAAGGTGCTTAATGCAAAGAAAATGCCAATAAACGACAGGATAAAGCTCACTATACTGCTTATGGCCCAGAAGCGCCTATATATAGCCCGCCGGTGTGAGCACATGAAAGACGCTTTCGAGACGGCGGTATATGACCCAAAACAGTTTGAGGACGTCCGTCTTGACGACGGCACCAGCGATATCGACAGCCTTGACGCCTTTGAGTACTGCCTTGAGCCCTGGTATCAGCAGCTTATCCAGGGGGACAGGAGGACATACCAGCCGCTCTTTTTGAGATAAGGAGGTGACCTGCAATAAAAACATATCAGGACTTATTGGCCTGCGGCGAGGATGAGGGCAAGCGCATGGACTTTATATTGCAGGCCGTCCGCGAGCACAGAAAGTCAGAAAAGTACCTTTTGGCAAGGGACGCGCAGCTATACTACGAGGGCGAAAACCCCACCATTTCCCGGTATGAAAAAATAATCTACGACCTGCAGGGCCGGGCCCATAAGGACATGTGGACGGCAAACCACAAGATAAAAAGCCAGTTTTTCCAGTTCGTTGTGGACCAGGAGAACAGCTATCTGCTGGGCAATGGGGTCACTTTCAAGAATGGCGCCACAAAGAAAAAACTCGGGAGCAAAACATCAACGTTTGACAATCAGATAAGCCTTGCGGCAGAGCACGCCCTTGTGGGCGGCGTGTCCTTCGGCTTCTGGAACCTGGACCATATAGACGTGTTCGGGATTACTGAGTTTGTGCCCCTTGAAGACGAAGAAAACGGCGCGCTCACGGCGGGCATCCGCTTCTGGCAGATAGACGATACAAAGCCGTTAAGATATACACTCTACGAGTCGGACGGCTTTACAGAGTACATAAAGCGGCCCTCTGAGGACATGGAGGTGCTTGAAGAAAAGCGGAAGTATATCCTTCATACAAACAGGGCAGAGGTGGACAAGACCGTCATTTATACCGGCGAAAATTACCCCAGCTTTCCCATTGTCCCCCTGAAGAATAACCGCAAGGGGCTTTCGGAGCTCAGCGGCAGGCGAAACACTATAGACGCATTGGACCTATGCCGCTCCAACATGGTGAACAACGTGGACGAGGGCAACCTTATCTTTTGGGTGCTCACCAACTGCGGCGGCATGGATGATGTGGACGACGTGAAGTTTATCGAGCGGCTAAAGACCCTGCATGTCGCACATGCGGGCACCGAGGAAGGAGCACAGGCCGAGCCCCACAGCATAGAGGCCCCCTTCGAGGGCACCAACGCCACAATAGACATGCTGGAAAAGGAGCTTTACCAGGACTTCCAGGCCTTCGACAGCTCGGCGGTCTCTGCCGGGAACCAGACGGCTACGGCCATAAAGGCAAGCTATGTGCCGCTGGATTTGAAGTGTGATAAGTTCGAGCGGCAGGTCACGGCCTTTATCAACGGCATTTTGGAGCTGGCGGGTATTGACGATGAGCCCAGCTATACGCGAAACCAGATTGTGAACAAGCAGGAGGAAGTGCAGACGGTGCTTATGGGGGCAGAGTATGTCACTAAGGAATACATTACCAGAAAGTTTCTGACGGTGCTGGGGGACGCTGATATGGCTGAGGGTATGCTGAAAGAGATGAAGGCTGAGGAAATTGATAGGTTTGATGGAAATGATACAGATTTGAGCCAAGAAGGTACTGACGCACCATCTACTGACGAAGCTATTGATGCAGCAGAGGAGGCAACTGGGAAGACCCTCAACGGCTCTCAGACATCGAGCTTAATTACGGTGATTAAAGGGCTGAAAAGTGGGGATATCTCATAGGGCCAAGCTGTGAGGATTTTGACAACTTCCATCGGGGTGACCCGTGAGGAAGCGCTTGCGATTATAAGGGGTGAAGAATGATGGAAGCCAAAGACTTGGTTCGAATATTACGAAATTCATCTTGTGAAGACGGATTTGCTTGCATCTTCGATATGTTTGGAAAAAACGATGAAGGCAGTTATGGATGTTTCGCCAGATATCCAAACGGCAATCCTAACGATCCAGACCAAAAATGTGTTGCACATCAAGCCGCAGACTTAATAGAGAAGATAATCGAAGAAAATGGGGAAAAGTGACCTTGCCCACAAGCTCACCGACAAAGAGCTTGCTGCCCTTGAAAAGCGCATAGCCGCCGAGTACCGCATGGCTGCGAAAGAGCTCCAGAAGAAGATTGATGATTACTTCGCCAAGTTCGAGGAGCGGGACAAAAAGCAGCTACAGCGGGTGAAGGACGGTAGGCTCAGCGAACAGGAGTACAAGCTCTGGCGGTTGGTGCAGATTGGGCGGGGGGAGCGGTTCGAGGCGCTGAGAGACCGCATAGCCGAGCGTATGACTAAGGCTAATGAGGTGGCGGCGGCTTATATAAACGACGAGACCCCGGGCATCTACACCCTTAACCGCAACTATGCTGCCTACACCATCGAGCAGCAGGTAGGGGCCGATGTGGGCTTTGACTTGTGGGATGAGCAGACGGTCAAGCGGCTCATTATGGAGCAGCCGGACCTTATGCCGTACTACCCGCCAAATCGCGCGGTAAAGCGCGGGATAGATTTGGCCTGGGGAAAGAGGAAGATTTCAGAGCAGATTACAAGCGGTATTCTGCAGGGGGAGAGCATCAAGCACCTCGCGGACCGGCTGCAGAAGAATATTCCCAATATGAACCGGGACAGCGCTATCAGGGCCGCTCGGACGGCGGTTACCGGGGCGCAGAATGCGGGGAGGCTCGAGAGCTACAGAGCCGCCGAGGAGATGGGCATTAAGCTTCAAAAGCAATGGATGGCGACGCTCGATAACCGTACACGCCACGACCACGCCGAGGCCGATGGGCAGACGGTGGAGGAGGATAAGCCTTTTATTGTGGGCGGGTATGAGCTGATGTACCCGGGGGACCCCAATGGGCCGGGGCATGAGATTTATAACTGCAGGTGCACGATGATTGCGGTTGTGGAAGGAGTGGACTATTCCTCAAGCGGGCGGGTCACCTACAAAGAATGGGAGAGAGGGAAACGTGAAGGTTGAGTTTACCGATAACAGCGAAGAGTTCATCAAGGCCATGCGGGAAGCAGCTATCCGGGCGCTGGAAAAATGCGGTTTGTTCGGAGAGAGTCAGGCAAAAACAAATATTACAAACAATGGGCTTGTAGACACCGGCACCCTTCGTAACAGCATTACACACCAGGTACAGTCAGATGAATTGGCAGTCTATATAGGCACAAATGTGGAGTATGCCCCTTACCCAGAGCTCGGCACCGGGAAATATTACGCTGGTGGACGAAAGACCGCATGGACATACCAGGACGCACACGGCAACTGGCATATCACTAATGGCCAGAGGGCACAGCCCTATTTGAAGCCCGCGGTTGCGGACCATGTGGGGACGTACAGGAACATAATCGAGAGCGAGATGAAAGGGTAATCACCGCAAAGAACAGCGGATTACATACATCAATCTATCATGGGCGAGGCAAAGCCCCCGAAGCAAAGGAGATAGCTATGGCACTAAGCAGGAAGATGCTCAAGGCAATGGGCATAGAGGATGAGAAGATAGACCAGATAATCGAGGCGCATACCGAGACGGTGGACAGCCTCAAGGAGCAGGTATCAGCTTATAAGGCTGACGCCGGGAAAGCCGGGGAGCTTCAAAAGCAGCTGGAGCAGGCCCGGGAGGACCTTACCGCCGCCCAGCAGGACGGCTGGAAGGACAAGCATGACAAGGTCAAGAAGGAGTTTGACGAGTACAAAAACGGCATTGCCGCCAAGGAGGCCCAGGTCGCTAAGGAAAAAGCCGTACGGGCCTACTATGAGAGTAAGAACATCACCGGCAAGAATCTTGATATCGCTATGCTGGGAAGTTCTCAGGTGATATCCGGGGCTGAGCTGGACGAGAACGGCAGGCTGGGGAGCACGGAGGCTTTGGACGAGCTTATAGCCGGAACTTTTTCGGGGCTGGTGGGCAAGGTGGAGACGCTGGGGGCCAATACGGCGCATCCTCCGGCTAATAATGGCGGCAGGCTCACAAGAGAGGACATCTACAAGAAAGACGATAAGGGCCGGTATGTGATGGACACTGCCGACCGGCAAAAGGCGCTCGCGCAAATCATGAGCGAGCAGTCCTAAACTGGAAAGGAGAAAAATTATGCCAGCAAAAGAAAATGTAACAACTCAGGGGCAGTTCTCTGTCTCTGCGCGCGAGGTGGATTTTGTCACCCGCTTTAATGACAACTGGGACGCGCTCCGCACCATCATGGGCATTATGCGGCCTATTCGCAAGAGCCCGGGCACCAAGCTGGTGTCTTACAAGGCTGAGGTGGACGGCACCCTCCAGGGCGGCACTACCGTGGCCGAGGGCGACGAGATACCCTTCACCAAGATGAAGGTGACCGAGGCGGGCTACGCCGATATCGACGTGGCAAAGTATGCCAAGAGTGTCACCATCGAGTCCGTTGCCAAGTACGGCGCTGATGTGGCCGTTGAGAAGACCGACGACGCTTTCCTCGTGGCCCTGCAGAACAAGGTGCTTGCGGACTTCTACACCTTCCTGGGCACCGGCACCCTCAAAAGAACCGAGAGTACATGGCAGAGGGCTCTTGCTATGGCCAAGGGCGCGGTGCTGGACAAGTTTGCCGGGATGGATAAGGATGTCACCGAGGTCGTGGGCTTCGCCAATATTCTGGACGCCTACAACTACTTGGGCGATAAAGAGATATCTGTGCAGACGGCTTTCGGTCTGAGCTACATAGAGAATTTCCTGGGCTACCGCACACTGTTCCTACTCCCGGAGAAGTACATTGTATCTAACAGAGTTATAGCCCTCCCGGTGGAGAACATCGACCTGTACTATGTAGACCCCGGCGACAGCGAGTTTGTCAGATTGGGCCTTAATTACACCGTACAGGGCGAGACCAACCTTATCGGCGTCCACGCCGAGGGTGACTACAGCCGCGCCACCGGCGATATGTACGCCATTATGGGCATGAAGCTCTGGGCTGAGTACCTGGACGGCATAGCTATTGTGACCGTCAGCACAGGCACCAGCGGCGAGCCCTCAGGTCAGAGCGAGCCCTCAGGTCAGAGCGGCGAGCCCGCCAAAGCAAAAGCGGCGGCGAAGTAAGGAGTAAATCATGCTTGAACAGGTACTCACAGAGCTCCACAACTGGTTTCAGATTGGGGTATACCCCGACGAGTACACCATATCGGGCGGGGAGATAGACCTGCCGTTCCTCAAAGAGGGGCAGTATTTCAGAATCTTGGGCAGCGTCTTCAACGACGGCCTGCACCAGTACGGCCCGGCAATGGAGGCGCTCACCGACGAGACCTTCCTGGGCTCGGTATGGGCGCTGGCAGTGCCCCCGGCGGTGGTAGAGCTGGCCCATGAGATAGAGGGCTGGGAGAAGAAGTACGGCGAAACTGTCACGAGCCCTTATACCAGCGAGAGCTTTGGAGGGTATAGCTATTCAAAAGCTTACGGCGCTGACGGCAGTACAAGCGGCGGCTGGCAGGCGGCGTTTAGGGCCCGGCTGAATCCTTACAGAAAGTTGAGGGAGATATAATGAGCCTTTTGCAAGAGTACATGGAGGCCTGTCAGCTCATAGAGAAAAAGCGCGTCCCCGACGGCGAGGGAGGCTTTACCACTAGCTGGACAGACGGCGCGGAGTTTAAAGCTGCCGTAGTATGCAACCAGTCCATGCAGGCGAGAATAGCTGAGAAGCAGGGGGTTACAAGCCTTTACACGGTCACTTGTGAGCCTAACGCCATGCTGGAGTATCACGACGTGTTCAGGCGGCTTTCGGACGGCAAGATTTTCCGGGTCACCTCGGATGGGGACGATGTGCGCACACCTAAGTCGGCTACATTTCAATTTTCCCAGGTGACAGCCGAGGAATGGGAGCTGCCAAGATGACCAAAGCCGCCGCCCTCCACAAATTCTTCTCCTCCTTCGGCCTGACCGCTTACACAACTGCCAGCGTCCCGGAAGACGCGGTGTTCCCTTACCTTACGTATGAGCTGGCGACTAGTGCGTGGGAGGCCGGAGAGGTTTCTATTACCGTGAATCTCTGGTATCACACAGAATCCGAGAAAGTCCCCAACGATAAGGCTGAGGAACTGAGCCGCAATATTGGGCTTGGCGGGAAAATCCTCTCGTGCGACGGAGGGTATATCTGGCTTAAAAGGGGCTCGCCTTGGTGCCAGTCACTAAGGGATGAGGCCGATAACGCAATAAAACGGCGGTATATAAATGTGACCGCTGAGTATTTCACAGAAAACTAAAGAAAGGGTGAAAAATTTGAATTTTACACAAATACCCAAAAACGCTTTTGACGAGCTGCAGCTTGACGCGGGCGTTTTGCTCAAGGCGCTGGACTTGGAAACCGGCGGCTTCAAAAATGAAGATATTATATGCGCTACCACAGGCGGCATTTCCATCAGCTGTACCCCTACATACAGTGACTTCGCCGAAGATGTGGACAACGCGCCGAACAATATGAAGGAGTTCAAGCACCTGGACGGCTGGGAGTGCAAAATGAGCACTACCGGCCTTGGGACTTCTCCTGAATCTATACGCCTGGGCTTAGGCGCGGCTGATATAGACGAGACTACCGGTGAGATAACACCCCGCCGCTCTCTCAAACAGAGCGATTTCTCTGACCTGTGGTGGGGCGGCAACCGGGCAGACGGCGGCTTTGTAGCCGTACAGCTTCTTAACGCCCTGTCCACAGCTGGATATTCCCTACAGACTACGAAGAATGGCAAGGGGCAGGTGAGCCTTGAGTTTACAGGCCATGTGTCCATACAGGACCAGGACACCATGCCAATGAAATTTTACAGCGTGGGCCCTGCAGAAAACACCCCGGACAGCGGAACGGAGAGCACTTATACAGGTACAGAGGAGGATGAAACTGAATGAAGCTTTCACAGCTGACAACAGACCAGGCGCTGGACGCTCTGTGCAGGCTGGCACCACAAATCTCCAACATCATGGAGGATAAGGCCGTGCTGGACGCGATATCGGCAATCATGCCTGATAAGACGAAGGATGATGAGGAGCAGGACAAGACCGGCACCGGCTTTAAGTTTATGGCAGGGCTGGGCAAGGTGGTGCCTGTGCTCCTCAAAGACCATCAGGAGGACGTGTACTGCATTCTCTCGGTGCTGAACAGCAAAGAGCCCCAGGAGATAGCTGCGCAGAGCCTTATGGAGACTATGGCGCAGATACGCGAGACCTTCACCGACAGGGAGTTCATGGCTTTTTTCAAATCATCCGTGGAGCAGGCTGTGAGCGAGTCATAGCCCTGCTCTGCGAGCTGCCGCCCCTGAGTGTGCGCGGGTACTTATCGGCCCTGCCCATAGCCATAAAGCGCGAGCAGGAGCGGCTTTTATACAGAACATATGTAACAGACAGCCTAAAGGTGCTGCTGGACGTTTGCGGCAGCATTGGTCAGGGGAACCGCATAGAGTTCCCCCGCTGGGCTGACCAGCTTGAAGGCGGCAGGCAGCAGCCTGTTGAGACACGTACGGCTGAGGAAATTATCGAACAGACCCGGCAGCGGTTGAGGGAGGTGAGCGGTTGAGTGGATGTTTTTGATTTGTTTGCGAAGATTAGCCTGGATACAGCAGAATATGATAAGGGCCTGAGTTCTGCGGGCAGCAAACTTAAAAGCTTTGCCTCCGGGCTTGGCAATTTTGCAAGTGGAGCCGCGAAAGCGCTCACTCCTTTAGCCAAGGGTTTCCAGTTTACCGAAAGCATAGGGAAAAAGGCGGGAAATACTATTCTCGGCAGCATGAAAGCTATAGGGGCGGCCTCAACCGTAGCAGCTGGGGGAATAACGGCGGTTGGCAAATCGTCTTTTGACGCATATGCGGACTATGAGCAGTTAGTAGGCGGTATTGAGACTTTGTTCAAATCAAGCGCCGATACAGTGATGGAGTATGCGGATAATGCTTATAAAACCGCTGGCCTTTCCGCAAACGAGTACATGGACCTGACTACTAGCTTTTCTGCAAGTCTGCTGCAAAGCCTTGAGGGAGACACTGCTGCTGCCGCTGATAAGGCGAACCTCGCTATTACAGATATGTCCGACAACATCAACAAAATGGGCAGTACTGCTCAGAGCGTCCAGGATGCGTATCGAGGCTTTGCAAAGCAGAATTTCACCATGCTGGACAACCTAAAGCTGGGCTATGGCGGCACCAAAGAAGAAATGCAGAGGCTTTTGAACGATGCTATGGCAGTTAAGGCCGCGCATGGCGAATTGGCGGAGTACAGTATTGACTCATATTCGGATATCGTTGATGCTATCCACGTAGTACAGACCGAAATGGGCATAACTGGGACAACCGCTCTTGAGGCAAGTACCACAATCCAAGGCTCGGTTGCCTCTGCAAAGGGCGCTTGGAAAAACTTCATGGTCGGTATTGCGGACAGCAATCAGGATATGACAAAGCTCATGGACAACCTGGTTGAGAGCGTGGTAACTGCTGGACACAATGTAGTGCCACGCATACAGGAAATAGTTGACCAGGTACTTCGTGTCGGGCCGGAGTTCATTCGTGGTTTTGCGGAAGTTCTTCCTGAATTTGCCAAAATGGGCGGGCAGATAATACAGACATTAGTAGAAGGACTTGCAAGCCACGAAGATGAAATTTATCAGTTTGGCTATACAACTATAAGATGGATAGCAAATGGCATTATAGAATATGCGCCAAAAATAGGCGAAGGGATAACGAGCATATTAACTTCTATCATTTATATGATAGGTGAAAATGCGGATGTCCTTTTAGAAGCTGGAGCAACTGTTATCGAAACGATAATGAAAGGGTTTATTGAAACCGCTGATGTGCTGGGCGATTACATAGCTGTATTTATTCCATTACTTGTCCAAGCATTTTTAGCTTATCACGAAACGCTGTTTACAGTTGGCATGGAAATACTTGCCGATATTGGACGCGGACTAGTGAGAAACAAAGATAAGATAATGGAAATGGCCTCCACTACCGTCCGTAACATAGCCCTTGCTCTCGCCGAAAACGCCCCTGCAATTATCGACGGAGCCATAGTCCTCCTTGAGGCCTTAGGTAATGCCTTTGTAGAGAACTGGCCCCTTATAGCCGCTGTAGGCACGGAAATAATAGCAAAGCTTGTGCAGGGCATATCCAGCTCAACCCCAACCTTCATAGCTGCTATAGCCGTCCTGTTCCCTCATATCACAAAGATAATTGATGTAGTTGGCAGTATCGGCGGCGTAGTTGGTAAAGTTGTGGACTTTGTGACCGGCGGCAGCGGTATAGGGAAGGTGCTCAGTATCGGTAAGACGCTCATGAGCGGCATATCCGGGATGTTTTCCCTTATAACGGCCCACCCGATAATTACGGTCATTACCGCCATAGTTGGGGCGCTGATATGGCTCTGGAATAACTGTGAGGAGTTCCGGGAGGCCGTCAAAGCCATATGGGACGCTATTGTTGGCTTCTTCCAAGCGGCGGGCAAGGCCATTCAGGAGGCTTGGGCACATGTTGTGGAGTTTTTCCAGGGTGTCTGGGACGGCATTGTGAATGTTTTCAAGGACGTGGGCAAGTGGTTCTCGGACGTGTTCACAGCCGCCTGGAACGGCATTAAGAAGGCCTGGGACGCTGTCGTAGGCTTCTTTAAGGGCATTTGGCAAGGCATAGTCGACGTGTTCCAGGGAGCGGCAGAGTGGTTCGGCAATCTGTTCTCTAAGGCCTGGGCAGCTATTAAGTCGGTCTGGGACGCGGTGGCAGGCTTTTTCTCCAATATTGCCGAAGGAATACGCTCGGTGTTTTCCAGCGTCATGGAGGCGGTCTCGGGCTTCTTTACGGCAGCTTGGGAGGCAGTACAGAACGCATGGAACGCCGCTGTGGATTTCTTCTCAGGTATATGGGATGGGATAAGCGGGATATTCCAGGGCGTGGCTGAGTGGTTTGGGAATATGTTCTCAAGCGCGTGGAATGCGGTTACTAATGCTTGGAGCGGTGTAAAGGACTTCTTTAGCGGTATATGGGATACCATAACCGGGGCCTTTGCAAATGCCTGGAACGTGTTTACAGATATTGGCGGCAATATAGTTAAAGGCCTGTGGAACGGCATTACCTCCTTAGCTGGATGGCTGTGGGACAAGGTATCGGGTTGGGTACAAAGCATATGGGATGGAGTGCTGGGCTTCTTCGATATCAACTCGCCTTCAGGAAAATTTGAGTGGGTGGGACAGATGGATGTAAGAGGCTTTGGCAAGGGCTTCGACAAATACGGCTATTTAGGTATCAGAGCTGTTGAGAAGTTTGGGAAAGATGTTACAGACGCATTTGACCCGAAATTCGATTTCCCGGACCTTACCCCGCCCGCCCCCATCGACTTCACCGCCTACGCCCGCCCCTACAACCCATCCGAAAGCGCCGCCAATCCCAATCCCGCCTCAGCCCCCGGCGGCACCGTCGTCAACATCTACTCCCCCAAGGCAGTGGACCCCATCGAGGCCGCGCGGGAGTGGAAGAAGACCACACAGCAGCTGGCAATGGGCTTTTAGGAGGGCAGCATGATAAAAGAGATAACTATTACCTCTCTCACCGGGCGGGGCTCGGTGACAATGAAGGACAGGAATTATCTTGGCTACTGGCTTGGGCCTGTTGACTGGGGGACGGTGCAGGGCATACACCAAACCTACAGCTTTCCGGACCAGGTGGGTGAGAGCATAGCGTCGACTACCGTCGAGAAGCGGGCCCTTTCTGTTACCGGATGGGTCGTGGACGGCGGCACGAAAGACCTGCAGCTCCGGTGCGACTTCCTCAACAGCTTTTTCTCCCCGGTGGAGGATTATACCCTGGAATACCAGGGCAAAAAGCTTCAGTTTCGCCCGGACAGCTCCATAAAGTACGGCCGTGAGTACATGAAAAACAATGAGAAGGTACGCCAGTTCCTTTTGCAGGCGACCTGCGCATACCCCCTCTTTACCGACCAGTCGGACACGGCGGCAGCTTTTGACAGCACCGGCAAGCTCTTCCGTTTCCCCAACACCTTCGGCAGGGAGGCCCCGGTGGTGTTCGGCACCAGGAGCACAACTTATTCCGTAGAGGTAAACAATCCCGGCGGGTTCGCTACCTGGATAACGGCGAAGTTTACCTTCTCCGGGGTGGTGGAGGACCCGCAGATAAAGAACCTGACTACCGGGGAGGTGCTGGGGATAAACCGTCAGTTTACAAGGGGCGAGGTGCTGGAACTCAGCACCAAGGACGGCTCAAAGTATATGCGCCTGACGACCGCCGGGGGCGCCCGCGAGAACATACTCAAGAACTGGGATTTCAGGACAGACTGGATTTATCTGGCTCCCGGGCGCAATATGCTGGCCCTGGGCTGCAAGGATTTGGAGCAGCGGGCGAATATGTCCGTGGCGGTGTATTTCACGCCGCTGTATTTGGAGGTGGAGTAATGCCGGCGCTTAAAATGGGGGTATATACCCCGGAGCTTGAGCTTATAGGCATACTGGACAGCTTCCAGTCCCTCATATTCCAGGAGCAGGCCTTCGGAGCGGGGAGCTTCACTGTGGCCTGTCCCATAACAGCTCAGATACGCAGCTTTTTGGCAAAGGAAAATATAATCTGGTTTCAAGGGGAGACAGCAGGGATAATCGAGTATATCTTTGAGCGGCAGGACGAGGCGGGGCCTTACATCACCGCAAAGGGGCGGCTGCTTACAGGCATACTTGACAGGCGCATACTCTGGGGGCGCTATGACATGTCCGGCACGCCACAGAGCATAATGTGCCGCCTGGTGGAGTCATGCGCCGTTACACCCTCGGACCCCGCCAGGGTTATACCCGCCCTCAGCATTGAGCCCCCCACAGAGGGCACATCCCCCTCTGTCCGCAAGCAGAAGACCGGCGGCAGTCTCTTAGAGGCCCTCACAGAGCTGGGCGAGGCCTACAGTGTAGCCTTCGGCGTGCGCTTTGACCCCGAGGGCCCCGGCATGGTCTTCTGGACCCGCCCCGGGCTTGACAGGACCATGGGCCAGACGGTCAACGACACTGTATTCTTCGCCACGGAGCTGGACGATGTGCTCCAAAGCGAGTACACCTATGACAGCAGCGACTACCGCAACGTGACCCTTGTTGCCGGCGAGGGAGAGGGCGACAGCCGGGTAATGGTGACTGTAAACGGCGAAACGCCCGAAAGCGGCGGGGAGTCCTCGAGAGTCGGCTCCGCCCGGGTGGGCATTTCACGCATTGCATAGCATGGAAAGGAGCAGAGTAAATGGCATATTCGCCTACGCAGTGGAAGGACGGCGATTTGATTACTGCCGACAGGATGAATAAGATTGAGCAGGGGCTTGCCTCCATCCCCAAGGGTGACACCGGCCCCGCCGGACCTCAGGGCCCAATAGGCAAAACCGGCCCACAAGGGCCCGAGGGTCCCCGCGGTCCCAAAGGCGATACCGGCCCGGCTGGGCCTACTGGCGCGGCAGGCCCTCAAGGCACCGTTGGGCCCATAGGCCCCCAGGGAGAACAGGGCCCTCCCGGACCACAGGGGCCCCAGGGACCGGAAGGGCCGGCGGGGGGAGTGTCTATGGATGATGTAAACGCCGCCATACAGGCCGCAATTCTTGACAGCTGGGAGGGGAGCTACTAATGAGCATACAGGAAGAAAACTTGACGGCTATTGCCAATGCAATCAGGGAGAAGGAGGGGAGCGAGGGGCCTATTCCTGCTTCGGAGTTTGCGGCGAGGATTCTTGCGCTGCCTAGCAGCAGTGTGCCGGATAATGTGCGGACTATTACTGTTACTTCTAGTGACCCGGAGATGGGGACGGTTTCGGGGGGTGGGGTGGCTAGTGATGGGGTTATGATGACAGTTTTAGCGAAGGGTACAGATGGATATGACCTGAAAAGTTGGATTGAAGATGGGGAAGAAATTTCCGACAGGAGAGAATATACTTTTGAAGTGGGAAAAGACAGAAAGCTAGAAGCAATATTTGATGTTGCAAGACTTGGAGCATGGAATACGATTCAATTCCCAGAACATAGTGGGAAATGGACGTGTGCGGCATATGGAGGTGGAAGATTTGTTGCACTCTCTAGTGGAATCGGGATATATAGCGATGACGGAATAAATTGGAAATCCGTTACAATTACTGATAGGGCATACCGCTATAATATTGCGTATGGGAACGGACTATTTATTGCGACAGGCAATAATAATAATTACGTATATAGTGAAGATGGGTTAGATTGGAAAGTGGGCACATTTCCCGAAGGTACAAATCCGTCCTGTATAACATACGGTAACGGGAGGTTTGTCGCTTGTGACTATAAAACGTCTAACCTTATGGTTTATAGTTTTGATGGAATAAATTGGGATATTATTACGTTGCCAGTTAATTATTTTTGGCAGGATATCACATATGGAAATGGCAAGTTTATCGCTGTAGGGAATAACCAATATGTTTTTCTATATAGTGAAGATGGCCTAGCTTGGGAACCTATTTCTATTCCGATTAATAATCAGTGGCTTTCTGTTACATATGGGAATGGACTATTTGTCGCAACGGGGCTCGTTGGCAATATAGTATATAGCGAAGATGGCAGAAACTGGACAAATCGATATATATCTGTAAGTGGAACTGAAATACATGTAGCCTATGGGGATAAAAAGTTTGTTGGAGTGGATAGTTCTGGGAATACCATTTGTAGCTATGATGCGATTACTTGGGTAAATGGAAGATTGCCAAGTAATGTAGGCAGGTGTTACATTGTTTTCGGAGGCAATGTATTTTTAGTGTTCCCTAATGATAATGATTCAGATGGAAGTAAAGTATTTTATGCCTATAGTCGTGACAAAACATAAGTTGTATATGATGAGGAATGCCAATGAGACATTATAAAAAATCAACCAACACCACCCCCACCGGCCTCACCCGCCGCGAGCTCTGGGTAGACGCTCGGGACATCCAGAGCGGCGAGGGAGAGGAGGCTCTGAGCCCGGAGGAATATGCGGCGGCCCTTGAGACCCGGGGCCGGGAGAAGCTTGCGGAAAAGCAGCTGGTGCAGAGCTTTTCGGCCCGGGTGCGCACACAGGGCGCGGCGTATGAGTTCGGGAAGGACTATAAGCTTGGGGACAGGATAACGGTCAGCGACCGCAAGCTGGGGGTGACTGTGGGGGCGCTTGTCACAGCCGCCGAGTACACCGTCAGCAGGGAGGGGCGGGGGCTTTCCCTGACACTGGGGTACAGTCAGCCCACCGTTTATGAAAAACTCGCGAGAAAGGAAGATAAATAATGGCAGTTTACGACGGCTTTTTCGACTTTGACGCCCAGGTGCTTGAGGCTACCGGGAAGTATGACCGGGAGTACAGCTCCGAGAGCTTCACCGGGTACTTCGGCGCGTTCATCGGCAGCGGCGTGTGCGTCTATAAGAACCCTGACAGTATGAGGGTCACCTTGGAGGGCTCTACAGCCTGGATAGGCCGGGGGTATCTCTTCATAGACGGCTACTGGCTGGCGAACACACCCGGCCCCGATGAGGACCCCGAAAACTTCAAGGGCTATTCCGTCATCCTCCCGCCCACCGGCGAGTACGCCGTAGTCGCCCGCCTGGACCTTGCCCGGAGGCTCATAGAGCTTACATACGCTGAGAAGGCCGAGACCTATCCCAACTGCCTGGTGCTGGCCTATGTGAACCCCGGCGAGGGCACTGTCACCGACACCCGGGACGACATCAATATATGCGGCAAAATAGATGCCCTGGGGGACCTCTCAGCAAAGGTGCAGTATGCCATAAACTACATTGACAACGAGATTGAGGACCGCCTGAAAGAAGCCCAGGAGCAGATAGCCGCCCAGGAAGAGCGCCTCAATGCCGAGATTGCCAAGGTCTCGGCCCAGGTGGACAAGCTCACCCCTCCCGCCGTGGGCACGGTGAAGTTTACCGCAAGCCAGAACGTGGGCCCCGAATGGCTCCGCTGTGACGGCAGGTTTGTCAGCGAGGACGACTACCCGGAGCTGGTGGCGGCGCTGGGGAAGAACATTCCCAGCGGGGATAAGTTTGAGCTGATATCGTCCGGTGAAGTTGGCCGCCAGATAACAAACGGCGCACTTTATGACGGAAGGATGTGGGTATACTCCTTTTCCACTAAAAAGCTGTACGGCATCGACGTTGAGGGATACCGGTCGGTGCAGGAGGTGACGCTGGAAAGCGAGAACGCAAAATTCAATTCCTTTATCACGCCCTCCACAGAAAAGCCCCTGTGCCTGTCCATAGTGCCCCATAAGGAAGGATATGGAGCGAAACTGTTTTTATCACAAATAATTGCGGATGGCGGCTCAGTGGATGAATCAACAAATTATGGGTGGATGAAGTATCTCCTGATCTTTTGCGCCGAGTTTACAGGCGCGGAGAACAACCTGACGATGGCTCCACCATTCAAAGATATCAATGTCCGCACAGACCCAACGCAGGACAAGCATAAGCTGCTATATACTTTTAGCTATTCTGTGGCGGTGCCGTATGTTACCTCATATATAAATGGCGGCATAGAAACTTATACGATGTTTGGAGGCGCGGAAAAATCCACTTATGGCTATTCCCATTCCTGCCTGCTGACGTGGACTGAGGATAGCGAAAGCCCGGCTTTGCCGGGAGAAAATGTCAACTCTGATTGGAATATGAACACCAACGCCTTTGCTTATCAAAGAGTTGCCTGCAGCAGCAAAAGCAAGGGGGAAGCTGTGGGGGAATACAGCGATGTTGTAAATTCTGCCCCAGCGGATATTTTTAATACGAACAATTCTCACGCCACATCGGATAATACATATGGGGAAAAGAGGAGCAGCTATGGCCCTATCAATGTGACCGGGGAGAGCCTGTTTGTATATTCCTTCGACAAAAACGCGTTTAACTATATTGACCTTGATAAGAAGAAAATGGGAGGGGCAAAGCCAGCTCTAAAACTGCCATCCGGGGCTCGGGTTTTTGTCGACGCCGGAGCATACCTGTGGGGCAAAAACATTTTCATGTTCTTTGTGGGGACTGGGATAATCTTTTCTCGGACGCTGAAAGCTGGGGATTATGGGTATCTTGATACAACTGATGTGCTTGGAAACATCACTCAGTTCGGCTATCTGGACTACTCCGAAGACGAGGGCACTCTGTACATCCTGGGCCAGGACACCACAAACACCGTGAAGCTCGGGAAAATCGTGCTGAATACTCTGTATGACTACGCCAACGACGGCGCATGGCTCCCGAACATAGCCAGCGACGGCGTGCCGGCCTACATCAAGGCTAAAGAGCCCGAGGAAAGCGGGGCGGTTTGATGGCGCTGAGGTATGGGCTGGCGCTGGGGCCGGGCTCGGCGAAGGACAGCGCGGGGGATATGTGCGAAAGCCTGTGGCAGCTCACCGGGGACGGAGTATGCGCCCAAGGGAGCAGGTTTGAGGCCGCGGCGGAGGGCATGGGGCTGACGCTGGGCAGCGGCTTCGGGCTGGCGGCGGGGCGCTGGGTGGAGGCCGACGCGCCGGTGGAGCTGGCGGTGTCTCCGGGCTTGTCCCATAGGGACAGGCAGGACATGGCCGCTATGCGGATGGACCCGAAGGAGCGGCGGGTGCAGCTTGTAATACTGGAGGACGCGGACCCGGAAAAGCTGGAGCGATACACTGTTCCGCTGTATCTTTTGAAGGTGAAGCGCGGCGCCACAAATCTGCTGTCCGGGGACGTGACGGATGTGAGGGAGTATGTGCCGGAGCTTTCCGGCCTCACTAAGGATGGATTGAGGGCCTATGACTTCACAAGCGGCGGCATTGACAGCGAAGTTGACAAGGTGCTGGCATACGGCGAGCAGGTGATAGAGAAGGCCGGTAAAGCTGTGTCGGAGCTGGGGGCGTATATAGAGCAGTCAGGCATGGGGCCGGGCATAGGGGAGCTAAGCACCGGCCTGAGGAGCCCGGGCATAGGCTGGCTTTTGTGCAGCGGAGGGTATATCCCGGCAGAATATCATGAGCTCAGGGTAATGCTCGGGGAGTATCTGCCCAATATCCACCATTCGGACAGGCGCTACGGCACATGGATTTATGGAGGTGCAAATGATTAAGCTGTATGCCAAAAAGAATGAGCTGGCTGTCAGGGAGCGCGACCCCCTAACCAGCGGCTCAGTAAACGTAAACGAAGCCGGTTTCACCTTCTCCGGTGACTGGGAGGGCCTCATAAAGACCGCCGTCTTCCGCGCCGGCGAGCTCACCCGGGAGACGCTGCTCCCGGACACAGGGAAGTGCATAATTCCCTGGGAAGTCCTGCAAAAGCCGGGAGTGCCGCTATATGCCGGGGTCTACGGCAGCGCAGACGGCGGGAAAATCGTCCTCCCCACAGTCTGGGCGCACCTGGGCACGATATTGGAGGGTGCGTCCCCGGGCGAGGCAGCCAGGCCTCCCACGCCTGACCTCTGGGAGCAGGAACTCTCGAAGAAGCAGGACAAGCTCATCGGTGAGCCCGGGCAGATAGTGGGCTTTGACGATGACGGCAACGCCGTTGCCCAGGAGAATACCGGCGGGAGCGGGGGTGTGGGGCCGGAGGGCCCTCCCGGGCCGGAAGGACCTCAGGGCCCGCCTGGTGAGCCGGGAGCTGATGGCTTGCCGGGACCCGAGGGGCCTCCCGGAAAGGATGGTGCCGACGGAAAGGACGGTGCTCCGGGGCCTCAAGGTCCTCAGGGTGAACCCGGCCCGCCCGGTGCAGACGGCAACCCCATCGGCACCGTAATCAGCTTCATGGGCAGGACTGCCCCAGACGGCTACCTCGCGTGTGACGGCGCTGTTTATGACATTTCTGCATATCCCAAGCTTGCGAGCTTTATTAAGGAACAGTTTGGGAGCTTCGGGCATTTCGGCGGGGATGGTACTGCAACATTTGCCGTTCCCGACCTTAGGAATTTATTTTTGAGGGGCTATCACGGAGAGGTGGAAGAAGCGCTCTCAGGTGAAATTGGGGAAAAGCAGGAAGCCACTGAAATACCGTCTGTTTTTTCAACAGGAACTCGACAAGAGTATGCTACAATTAGCATAATTCGAGACGAAACAAATGCTATATTACCTATGAATGGCTCCTATTAGGAACACTGTAATATCAAGGCTTTTCGGAGCCTGCAACCACAAAAAAATAAAATTAGAGCTATCACATTACGCAGAAAGCCGTCCGGGAAGAAAAAACGGGCGGCTTTTTTGCGTGGATAGCCGGGAGGGAGGCGAAAAAATAGCAACAAACTTTTAACACAAAATTTGTGCAACATTCACGAAAATAAAAAGGAGGTAACGAATGGCAGACGAAAAGCTGAACACGAGCCCGGAGGAAAATCCCCAGCCCAGCCTGTTCGATACGGGCCCGGCTGAGGCTCCCACGCCGGAGCCCCCGGCCCCGGAGAAAGCCCCCGAGCAGGCCGCCGGGGAACCACCCGCGCAGGATGCCCCCGCTGGGGCCCCCGGCGAGGTGAACGTATCCGCTGA
>JAETSR010000066.1 GCA_021769555.1 Clostridiaceae bacterium | reverse complement strand
TCTTGGGGGAGATCAGCCTGTTATCCCCAGGGTAGCTTTTATCCGTTGAGCGACGGCATTTCCACTCACATACCGCCGGATCACTAACTCCAACTTTCGTTACTGCTCGACCCGTCGGTCTCGCAGTTAGGCTGGCTTATGCGTTTACACTCAGGGGCATGGTTTCCGTCCATGCTGAGCCAACCTTTGAGCGCCTCCGTTACCTTTTAGGAGGCGACCGCCCCAGTCAAACTGCCCACCTAACAATGTCCCCCAGCCTGATTCAAGGCTGCAGGTTAGAATTCCAGCACTTCAAGAGTGGTATTCCACCAATGGCTCCACCAGAACTAGCGTCCTGGCTTCCTAGCCTCCCACCTATCCTATACATGAAATACCGAAATCCAATATTAGGCTACAGTAAAGCTCCATGGGGTCTTTCCGTCTAGTCGCGGGTAACCGGCATCTTCACCGGTACTACAATTTCGCCGGGCGGGCAGTTGAGACAGTGTCCAGATCGTTACACCATTCGTGCGGGTCAGAACTTACCTGACAAGGAATTTCGCTACCTTAGGACCGTTATAGTTACGGCCGCCGTTTACTGGGGCTTCGATTCGGGGCTTGCACTCCTCCTCTTAACCTTCCAGCACCGGGCAGGTGTCAGCCCGTATACGTCATCTTTCGATTTAGCACAGACCTGTGTTTTTGCTAAACAGTCGCCTGGACCTATTCTCTGCGGCTCACTCTCGTGAGCACCCCTTATTCCGAAGTTACGGGGTCAACTTGCCGAGTTCCTTAACTACCCTTCTCCCGTTGGCCTTAGAATTCTCTTCCTACCTACCTGTGTCGGTTTGCGGTACGGGCATCTAAGATATCCATAGAGCTTTTCTCGCCTTCGTCCAACTGTGCTTCCCTACTTAAATTTCGTTCCCTTACGCCCGGGTCTACCAACGCCCGGGTCACAGCCTTTCAAAGTGTCCCTCTACTTAAATCTTTCGATGGCTACGGAATTTCAACCGTATGTGCATCGGCTACGCCTTTCGGCCTCACCTTAGCTCCCGGCTAACTTGGAGCGGACGAACCTTCCTCCAAAAACCTTAGGCTTTCGGCCATTATGATTCTCACATAATT
>JAETSR010000065.1 GCA_021769555.1 Clostridiaceae bacterium | reverse complement strand
CACCTGGACGGCTTCAAGCTCCTGGATATACATTCGCCCCAGGTCCTCCTCGCTGTGGATGTCAGGATAGAAATTGTAGCTGTCCAGGTTTTGGGCCAGATTGATCAAATCCTTGGTGCTGCCGGTGTATTCGCCGCTGTCCATGACGGCCTCAAACTTTGCAAGCTCGTCCTCGTCCAGCTCCGACAGCACACAGGCCAGATGATTCAGCTCGTCGATGTTCTCATACTCGCCCAGGTGCTTATAGAGCTGGGGCATACTGCCGTCGTAATCGGCAATAAAAATCTCCTCATACCGAATACCGTCAATGCCGATCTTCTTCAAGGCCGCCTGTACGGTTTCGGCGTCGGTGGGGAATGTTACCCGCTCATAGGCAAGTACCCCCTCGTTGTACTTGCCCAGGTTCGTTATGCAGGCTTCAATCAGCGCGGCCATATCAGCGGCCCTGTCCCTTTACGGTCAGAATACCCTCCAGGGTGGTCGCCGTGATCTTCAACCGCTGGGCCACGGCAATATCATTTTTCACGCTCTCGGTGACAGCGTGGCCGCACACCACCAGCACACGGGAGCGGCGCAGCAGATCCCGGCTCATGTCAATGCTGCTCTTGTGCTCCTCCGGCACCGCATCATTGAGAAACAGGGGGAGATACAGCGTGGGGCAGATAGGCGAAAAGCCCGCCTCATAGACGGCCCGACAGTACCGGACGGCCTGTTCCGTCGCCTCCGTGGGGTCGCCGCTCCATGCGGCGGTGACATACGCCAGGGGCATTTTCATTTTAATGACCTCCGTTTCAGATCAGATAGAGTGTTAAGGATAGGTACAGACAGAATTGTTTGGAGAGAAGCGTTCAACCCTTTTCCCCCCGCCCCTTTCCCAATCTTGGGAAAGGGGGGCGGCTCTGGAGGATTTTCCCCCGTCGCGCCTTGGGGGGTAGCACAGCGACGGGGGATAATCCGGCAGAGCCCTTTTGCGGGAACGGGAGAACGGAAAAGCTCTGGACACGGTGAACTGCTCCCCGTCAAGTAGACAGCGAAATAAAATAAAAAATTGTGAAAAAGCCACAAAGAGTCAGGCTGCGCGGGATTGGGCGTAGACCTCCATGGGCG
>JAETSR010000064.1 GCA_021769555.1 Clostridiaceae bacterium | reverse complement strand
GGCTGCGGAACTGGCCCTCGGCAATACACTGACAAGGTATATTGCTTTACGAAACTTGGGGGCACAGGTCCCGCCCCAGGGTACGGTGGACCAGCTTCGGCGTATGAACCGTTTGGATGCCGAGAGTATTGCCCGGCAGGTGAAGGAGGTGGTAGAGCTTGAAAAAGCGTCTGGATGTACTTCTGGTCGAGAAGGGGCTCGTTGAGTCCCGACAGAAGGCCCAGGCCCTCATTATGGCGGGCCAGGTCTATGTGAAGGGCCAGAAGGTGGATAAGGCGGGCTCTCCCACCGACCCGGAGGCCCCCGTTGAAGTTCGGGGGGACGGTCTCAAATATGTGAGCCGGGGGGGCTACAAGCTGGAGAAGGCCATGAATACCTGGCCCATTATCCTGGAGGGCAAGGTTTGCGCTGATATCGGTGCCTCTACCGGCGGTTTTACCGACTGTATGCTCCAAAATGGGGCCAGTAAGGTCTATGCCGTGGATGTGGGCTATGGCCAGTTCGCCTGGAAGCTTCGGCAGGACCCCCGGGTTGTCTGCCTGGAGCGGACCAACGCCCGATACCTCACCACTGAGCAGATCCCCGATCCTCTGGACTTTTTCAGTGTGGACGTATCCTTTATCTCTCTGTCCCTCATTCTGCCGCCCCTTCGTCCGCTGATGGCTCAAAGCGGTCAGGGAGTGTGTCTCATCAAACCTCAGTTTGAAGCGGGAAAGGACAAGGTGGGCAAGAAGGGAGTCGTCCGGGACAAAAAAGTCCATCTGGAAGTGTTGGAGCACTTCCTGGACCATGCGGAACAGGCCGGATTTGCTGTAAAGGGTTTGACCTATTCACCCATTCGAGGGCCTGAGGGTAATATCGAATACCTGGGCTGGCTTTCCGCCGCAGGCGACGATAATTGCCAGGTGGACCTGGCCGAACTGGTAGAGGCTTCTCACGAAAAATTGGACAAAGGGGAGGATGGGCAATGAAAGTGGTGCTGAGCCCCAACCCCTTTCGGGATAAAAATCTGAAGGTGGCCCAGGCGGCCCGCAAGGTGCTGGAGAAGGCAGGAGCTGAGACCTGTATGTGCCTTCCCTTCGATTTGGAACACGCCACCGTAGAGCTGCC
>JAETSR010000031.1 GCA_021769555.1 Clostridiaceae bacterium | reverse complement strand
GTAACATGTTCAGCTTGGCAGTACTAATAGGCCGAGGGCTTGACCATATTTTGTTCCCACCCTTTACTAACTCGATTATCTTTCTTCCTTCGCTTTTTCCAGTTTTTAGGGTACATATGTTATATTGTTTTTCCCAGTCCATCCAGAAGGATGGGCTGTTTTCTTAATTACAATAATTATGTGTTAAGGAGGTCCAGAGAAGTTGAGTATCATTGTGCACACTATGCAGTTTAATTTATCAGAAACTGTAGAATCAAATCTGGAGCTTCGTAATTACTGTGAGCAGGATTATCCGCGCTATAGGACGGCGTATAACAGCTGTTTTGCCGAAATGCGTAAGGCGCTGGGACTGAGCCCTGTGGAGTGCTGTGCTGACAGCAATGTATTAATAAATAAATCAGAAAGTATTTTCATTTTGGAGATAGATAATATGCTGGCAGGGTCTGTTGCCATTTACGGCAATGAAATCGATGACCTTTTTGTGGTTAAAGACTTTCAGCGGAAAGGATATGGTAAGGGGCTTCTGTGTTTTGCAGCAGCCCGTTTGCAGCGCAGCGGAGCAGCCCCAATTTTGCTCCATGTTGCTGACTGGAATCAAGGAGCGATGAAGCTCTATCTTGAAAATGGTTTTGACATTATCAAGACTGAAACAGTGTAAACAATATTTCTTTTTGCGAGGTCAACTATGGATAAAAGTAAGGAAGTTTTCGATTTCTATGAAAAAGGCGCGGAAATCGGCCGCCTTGAGCGCGGCCTGGGTATCATAGAAGCCGCACGTACTAAAGAGCTCCTTTCGCGCTTTATTAGGCCCGGCATGACTGTCTACGACGTGGGCGGTGGTATCGGCTATTATTCCGACTGGCTTGCCTGCATGGGATGCCAGGTGTCTATGTTTGAGCTGGCGCCATCCGCTGTGGAATGGGCTAAGGCTCATCAGACAGCACCCTATAAAGCCTATCCGGCCGATGCAAGAGAGCTCCCGGTTGGGAATGCCTCATGTGATGTCCTGCTCCTTATGGGGCCGCTGTACCATTTGATAAATAGAAATGACCGAATGAGAGCACTGGCTGAGGCCCGGCGCGCTCTACGACCGGAGGGGCTGCTGATTGCGACAGGAATCTCTAAGTTCAGTTCTGCTACATGGGCCTTGTCAACATACCGCGCAGCAAATGATTTTATTGACGATGATGTTTACATGGATATGCTCCGTGGTGAGCTTACCACCGGAGAGCATATCCGGCCTGAAAAGTATCCGAATTTTATAGCATCAGCTTATTTCCATACACCGGAATCCTTCGCATTTGAGTTGAAGGAGGCGGGGTTTACAGTTGGCAGTATGCTGGCGATAGAGGGAATTATTTGGCCGACTCCGGATTTGAATGTTAAATGGGAAGACTCATCCAGCCGTGAACGTCTGCTGGAGCTGCTGAGGATGACAGAAACGGAGCCGTCCATTCTGGGATATAGTCCTCATTTTATGGCAGTCGCGAGCAAATAGACAAAAGAAAGCAGGACAGCTTTTATGAGCTGTCCTGTTGATATTTTATGAAAATCAAAAGATACTATTCAGGCTCTCCGAAGTTGAGGAGCTGCTGGTGGCAAGCACGTTTGTCAGCAGGATTACATCCGCTGCTCCGGTTTCTGAGATGAGCTCAGGCACGCTGTGACTGTATGTTCTATAGTCAACAACATACACCTTGCTATAATGCTGTGTGAGGAAAGGGATGAAATAATTTCCATAGGAGTCCTGTACAACCACACAGGCAGAGCTGTCAGTTATGTCGCTATTTTCCAAAACCTTGTAAGGCTGGTCACCGGCGGCAAATATCAGGTAGAGAAGAGAACTGTCATAGCTCTCCCCATCGGCTATGACCGCCCAGCCCTCGTACTGGGTGCCTTCGCTGTCAGTAAAGCTCAGGCTGGTGTTGCCGCCCGGGATGTAAGCTTCTACAGTATCAGAATAAAGGGCCTCGCTGTCAGACTCATGGTAGAAGCCGCCGGAAAAGCCCGCATACTCCTTCTTCGTAAAGCTGTCCAGAGAGCGCGCTTCAATGCCCTTAACAGAGCAGAAGGAGCGGTATACATAGTAAGCGCCCAGCTGAGTCCAGGTGCGGTCGCTGTTGAAGTATATGTACTCATTACAGTGCTCCCGGAGCGGATTAAAGGTGGGGACGGTCTTTACGGATGGAGACATTGCCGTAATCGAAGGATATATATAGCTGTCAATGGCCTTCCGCTGGTCGCTGCTGTCAATCTGATTGTCGATAATATAGCTCTCCTGAAGGGTAACATCCATACCGGAGGGCACAATTACAGAGTAAAAATTCACAGAGGAGGGCAGTTTTTTTGCAGCACTGTCCACAGCAAGTATGAAATTATTGGTGTTCTCTTCATTGAAGTCATAGTAGTCAAACCCATGGCCCCCGGCAATCATAAAGCTTCCCATATCCACAGGGCCTGAATCTGGATAGGACTGCTCGGGGAGGGCGGCCGAGGGGGGCTCAGTCGTTGCAGTGGCGGAAGATGGCTCAGTGCCGGAAGCAGGGACATCGGAGGAGACCAGGGAAGTCGATTCAGGGGCTGAGCTTGTCTCGCCCTCATCGGCGTCAGACCCCTTTCCCGAGAACAGAACGATGATAATAACAACGGCAGCTACAACAGCCAGGGCCAGAAGCACCCAGAGAAAACGCGGCGGTCCGTTACGGCGGCTGGGCCTTCGGACGAGTCCGCCGCTTTTCCTATGGATAAATTCCCGCTTATCCATGATTTTAGCCTCCTTTTTAGGTGAGGTTTACTCACTGTTCAAGTGTTGGGGCTGTCAGTGCCGGGCGCCTGAGGCGGCTGAGGGGCTTCATAAGAGGGCTGTACAGCCATTGGAGGGGCGTACTGAGGCGCGGGACCCTGAGGGGCAGGATATGTGCCCTGAGGGGGATAGGGCTGCTGTGGGGGCTGCTGAGGCATACCGTAAGGGGCGGTATACTGTATGGGGGGCATTACAGGCTTTGGCTTGCGCTGGCCGTAAATACGGTAAGCGAGCTCTGAAAGCAGGGGAAACCCTGCTTCTTCGTCTTTACGCACGCGGATAATGGCAAGGACAGAGAAAATCACAGCAGCAAGGTATATAAGTACGAATAAAATAGTGCTGACTACAGATAGGAAACCGGAGATATACGGTATGTATATCCTGTCAATCCAGCCCGCCGCACGGCTGGCGAAGAACACGACGGCAGAGGCCATCCAGGCCTGGAGGACCTGTCGCCCGGTCCACTCGTCCCTCTCAAGGAAGACAGCAGCCGCGGCAAGGGCAGCGCAAATGAGTGGGGAATTGAGTATAACTGCAGCAAATGCCGCGATGGGGTAGAAGCAAAGGACAATGCCGAACTTACCTTTTCTCATAGAAGAGCCTCCTTAAAATCCGATAAACGGAAAACTATTAAGTACAGTTTAAGCTATTAAAGAGGCCAAGTCAAGATAATTATTCTTCCTATTTTATTAAGAAGCGCAATAAGAGAAAAACGGTTCAGCAAATTTAGCATATATTGTGTATATAGATATGAAAGTGTACAGATATAAGGCTATTGAAGAAATTTGAATTTTTTTTGAAAAAAGGCTTGCATTTTCTGAGAGACTGTGGTATCATATTCAAGCAGTCGGGAAGACCGACAGCAGTAAGTTGGTGTTGATTACGACGAGGGTCCACCCGTTCCCATCCCGAACACGGAAGTTAAGCTCGCTCGTGCCGAAGATACTTGGCTGGTGACGGCCCGGGAAAATAGGTTTTCGCCAACATTATGAGACGACTTCGTTTGAAGTCGTCTTTTTCTTTCTATGTAGTCAGAGAGAGCCGCAGAGGGAAAAGTGGAGAGATGAACGCCAGAATTTGCAATATAGACGTATGACTATGAGATATACCCACTACATATTGATATATAATGAGAAAATGAAAAATTTCTTGAAAAAAGGCTTGCATTTTCTGAGAGACTGTGGTATTATATTCAAGCAGTCGGGAAGACCGGCGGCAAAGAGTTGGTGTTGATTACAACGAGGGTCCACCCGTTCCCATCCCGAACACGGAAGTTAAGCTCGTTTGTGCCGAAGATACTTGGCTGGTGACGGCCCGGGAAAATAGGTTTTCGCCAACACAGTGAGACAGCTTCATTTGAAGCTGTCTTTTTCTATATTCAAAATAAATCCGGATAAGAAGCTAATGCGAAAATGGCAAGGGAGCAAACGAGAGATAAATAGTTAAAACGGGGAGGAAATGAGAGATTGCGTGGGAGCCAATTAAAAATTTGGGAAAAAGTGTTGACAGAAGGGAAAACATGTGATATCATCAACAGGTGTTCAAAAGAAGGCAGTGAAAGTTTGGAGGTTTAAGCTATGTCAACTACGATGCCTAAGGCAGGGGAAGTCGAGCGTAAGTGGTACGTCATCGACGCTGCCGGCAAGCCTCTGGGCCGGGTAGCGGCTCAGGCTGCGGTACTGCTCCGCGGCAAGCATAAGGTCACCTTTACTCCCCATGTGGACTGCGGCGACCATGTTATCATCGTGAACTGCAAGGACGCCGTCCTCACCGGCGGCAAGGCGGAGAAAAAGTATTACTACCGCCACACCGGCTATATCGGCCATCTCAAGGCGACCCGCTACGACGCTTTGATGAAGACCAAGCCGGAGCTGGCCATGCAGCTGGCTGTCAAGGGTATGGTGCCGTCCAATTCTCTGGGGCGGAGCGCCATGTCCCGCCTGCGCCTGTATGCCGGCGCGGAGCATAAGCATGCGGCTCAAAAGCCGGAAGCTTGGAATATGTAAAGGAGGATGTTGAGCTATGTATGAGACTGCACCTTATTTCTACGGAACAGGCAGGAGAAAGAGCTCTGTGGCTCGCGTGCGCCTTTACCAGGGCACCGGCAGGATTACCATAAATGACCGGGATATCGACGATTACTTCGGCCTTGATACCCTGAAGTATATTGTCCGCCAGCCTCTGGCCCTGACCAATAACGACCAGAAGTTTGACGTCGTATGCCGTGTGTCCGGCGGCGGCGTTACCGGGCAGGCCGGAGCCATCCGCCATGGCGTGGCCCGCGCGCTGCTGCAGTTCGACGGCGAGAATCTTCGTCCCGCACTGAAGAAGGCCGGGTTCCTGACCCGCGACCCCAGAATGAAGGAACGCAAGAAGTACGGACTCAAGGCAGCCCGCCGCGCTCCTCAGTTCTCAAAGCGCTGAATTTCTGCAAAATGTCCCCGGATACCCTGCGGTCTCCGGGGTCCTTATTTTTCCGGAGCTGCCTATAATTGCCGGGAGGCTTTACATTTTCAGAGTACTATGGTAAGATGGGGGTAGGCCCGGAGAAAAAATCAACATTTTGGGAGAAGTCATGTACTATAAACAACAAATAAAAAAGCTGTGGGTGCGCATTGCGGTCCTGGCCTCGGCAGGCGTTCTGGCTTTGACGCTTATCATAGCGGTTATTTTGAAGGCTGTGGCCTACTCGGTTTCGGGCACGGTGCTCGATGGGGAGGCCATATACAATGTCAATGCGGGCAGAGCCACCCAGGAGGCCCTTCTTGAAGCGGCCCGGAGCAAGGGTATGCCCGAAATTGCTCAGGAGGACATGGTTGAGTTTGAGGCCGAGACCTGCACAGTGACTGTGTACCGCGGAGTTGAGCTTACTGTTACGGACCAGGGGGTCACCTCTGCGATTATTGTGCGAAAGGGCGACACGATAGAGAAGGCGCTGAAAGACAACGGCATGGCCCTGGGAGACGATGACATTGTGAACCCGGACAGAAGCCTGGTGATATCGGCCAGGCTTACTGTGGACATAAAACGCTGCTGTCATGTAGCGGTGAGCTTTGACGGCCAAAGAGAGGAGGTTACGCTGTATGGCGGCAGGGTCTCGGACGCGCTTAAAGAGGCCGGGGTGAAGTTTACCGAGGACATGGCCTGCAGCGAGAGCGTTGACGCGCCCCTGGAAGACGGTATGGAGCTTACGGTCACAAGGCTGACCTCTTTTTCTGTGACGGCGGATGGCAGGACCGGCAGCTATAAGGTCTCGTCGGCAACGGTCGGGGAGGCGCTGGAAAAATGCGGCTTTACGTTAGGCGAACATGACAGGCTTAATATACCAGAGGGAAAAAAGCTGACTAACGGGATGAGGGTGGTTATACAGCGCGTAGAGATAACTGAGGAGAAGGAGACAGAAGAGATAGACTACGGCGTACAGTATATAAGCTCCAGTGAGCTGCCTGAGGGGCAGACCCAGCTGCTCAGCGCGGGGCTTAAGGGGGAGAAGGAGCTCATATACCGGGCGACGTATGTGGACGGTAAGCTTGAGGAGAGGGAGCTGCTCTCAGAAGAGATAAAGAGCGAGCCGGTGAAGAAGATAGTCAGGCGGGGCACTGGTATGCCCACTGACGCGCCGAAGCTGGAGTTTATAGACGACGGGAGCGGGGCAACTCCCGACCCGACTCCAACCGGCGGGAGGAAGCCCAGCGTTACCGTGTCGGCCCAGGCGGGAGCGCTGAAAGACCCCTGGGGGAATGAAATATCATACTCGAAGACCATAACCGGCACATGTACAGCCTACTGCATACCGGGAGGGACGACCTCAATAGGGCTGGAGGCCGTGCGGGGAGTAATAGCCGTTGACCCGGAGATAATACCATATGGCACCAAGATGTATGTGGCCTCGCCTGACGGCAAAATTGTCTACGGGTACGGTGTGGCCGGTGACACCGGCGGGGCATGTATGGCCGGTGACATAATCGCTGATTTATGCTATGACACACTTGAAGAGTGCAGCATAATAGGACGGCGGCAGATGGTGCTGTACATTTTGGAGTAGGCGGGAGACGGAGGGAGCGCTCCGTCTCTCCTTTTTTGTGCGCTTTCCCGATTTATCCGGCGCGGGGTTGTAATTATGGAGAAAAAAGGCTATAATAAGCCGAAGAAAGGGTGTGAAGGGGAATATGGAGCAGTACGCACAGCAGTACATGTATGCGGGTCTTTGGATAGTTATCGGACTGATACTGATATTCTCAATGGCCAGGGAGAATAAAATTTTTGTCTTTGCCGGGGCTTTTTTTCTGGTCCTTGGCGGCTGGTGGCTGGCAAATGCCCTGCTCCCGGAGGTGGACCTGTTCGCCGGGGGCTGGGGCATAGCCCTCAAATGTGTCACCGGGGCGGCGCTTATTATACTGACGGCGGCATTTGTGCGGGAGTACAGGAAGAAGACCGCCGAGTCCAGGGGCGACAAGGAAGACAAGCCGTAAAAGCGGCGGGACGGGGGGAATTGGTATGGAGGCAATGCTTGAGGTCGTATCAAAGGTGGCGGTGATACTTATCCTCATTCTGGTGGGGTGCTTTATCACCAGGAGGGGAATGCTCACCGACCGGGGGGCTTCAGAGATAACCGCAGTACTTATAAAGCTGGTTACCCCATGCGTTATAGTGAACTCCTTCATCGGCACGGCGGGGGATTTGGACATATCCCTGCTGCTGATGGCCGTGGCTCTGCCGGCGCTGTGGTCGATGATAGGCCTGGGCATGAGCTATCTGGTGTTCAGGAAGGAGCCTGTGGAGCGGCAGAAGGTGCTGAGGTTCTCGCTCATCTTCAGCAACGTCGGATTTATGGGCATACCGCTTGTGCAGGGCATTGTAGGGGACAGGGGAGTGATTTATGCGTCCTTTGGCGTGGTGGTATTTAATCTGCTCTGCTGGACATACGGCTACAGCATGATGAGCGGCGAGGCGAAGCTGGATATACGGACCGTATTACTTAATCCGGGAGTGGTGGGGCTTGCCATAGGGCTGCCCATATATTTCCTGAAGCTTGAGCTGCCTGGAATAATAGCGGAGCCCCTTGGATATATAGCGGACCTGAATACGCCGCTGGCCATGCTGGTCATCGGGAGCTATATAGCGAAGGCTGACCTGCACTCGTTTATGTCGGACCTGAGCGTATACAAGGTATCCTTTCTGAGGCTGCTGGCAGTGCCGGCACTGCTGCTGGGGATACTTGTGCTGCTGCCGGAAGGGGCGCGCCCGGAGGAGGAGCTGTTCCTGGCTACGCTGGTCCAGGCGGCTACGCCGGTGGCGGCGAACGCGGTACTGTTTGCGGTGCAGTATAAGAGGGACTCGGAGCTGGCTTCAAAGCTGGTGGCGGTGTCAACGGTGCTGTCAATAGTCACCATACCAATACTTACCATACTTGCACAGACGCTCTATTGAGTATCCGGGCAAGCGGCTTGCTATCATTATTATATATACATTTTGGGGAGAGTTTAAGGCATGGCCCCAACATAGTGGAAACAGGAGGGGAATATGGTCTATATTGCGCCGTCGCTGCTGGCGGCAGATTTCAGCCGGCTGGCTGTGGAGCTCGGAAAAATCAAGAGGGCGGATATGCTGCATGTGGATGTGATGGACGGACACTTTGTGCCCAACCTCAGCATCGGCCCGGCAGTGATAGAGTCGATTCGGAAGAATACAAAGCTGCCCTTTGACGTTCACCTGATGATGGAGGAACCGCTGCCGTATATAAGCGTGTTCCGGCAGGCGGGGGCGGATATAATCACATTCCATGTGGAGTGCAAGGACCCGCCTCAGGCAGTGATAGCGGCCATCAAAGCCAGCGGGGCCAAGGCCGGCGTCGCCATAAGCCCGAAGACTCCCATTTCTGAGATAGGCCAGTGGGGCGAGGACCTGAGCCAGATTACCGTCATGACGGTGGAGCCCGGCTTTGGGGGACAGAGCATGATGCTGGATATGCTGAAGAAGGTGTATAAGCTGAGGGCGAGATTTCCACAGGCGCTGGTGGAGGTGGACGGCGGGGTGAACCTGGACACGGCGCCGCTGTGCAAAGCGGCGGGGGCGAATATCCTGGTGGCGGGCACCTCCGTGTTCAGGGCGCAGGACCCGTATCTTGAAATGCGCTGCCTGGCTATCTGAGGGAAGGGAAAGGCACAAAGCGCCCGGGGGACACATAGTATGGTGCTGTAGGAAGGGGGGAGCGCCGGTGAAGCTGAAGAGGCCCCCACAGCCGCTGGTGTTTGTGTATGACGGCCCTACAGCCCTTTGCGCCGCTGTGTCGGAGCTGTACCGGCTTGAGCCGGTGGCGCCGTCGGCCCTGTGCATGTGGCGGGGCAGGTACTATCTGAGCGTGGGCGCAGGGCTCAACATGCGCGCGCGGCTCAGGAGGACGGGCGGGCGCTGGGGGCGCTGCCTGGGGCCCAGCCCTGTGCTGTATGCCTTCTGCAGGGAGCATGGCTGCGAGATAAGCGGCAACGCCGTGGCCCAGCTGGGCGGCGCCCTTGCAAGGCAGAGGAAAAGAGAGGAATAAGTGCTTCGGAGCTTGCGCCGGGGCACTTTTTATGTTATAATCAGGCCATCGGGACAAAAATGCCGGGCATTTTGCATCCGGGCCGGGAAATTCAAGTACAGCAATGGGGTAAGAAGGGAGGAAGATGCTGTAAATTTTCACAAATCTCGACTTGATTACTTGGAGGATTCTGCCAAGCGTGGCAGAGGCAACCAAGGAAAAGCATGGTTGAATTGTTGAAATGTGGCAGGAATTTTGAGCAAGAAATGAGTAAAAACCGCATAAAACCGCGGGTTAAGCATAGTCTGCCCAGTTCAAAAACACGAGAATCTAAAATTTAAGAGGGTTGAAATCATGAACAAAAGCAAGTTCCTGAAGAGATCACTTGCGACGCTCCTTGCTATCCTTATGGTCGTCGCGATGGTCCCCATGAGCGCGCTGGCCGCAGAGGGTGATTCCTCTGAGCCGGAGACTCCCAGCAGTGATTTGCACGTCACTGTTGATACCTTCCCCGCCACATATGCGGACGGAGCCTACACCGTTGAGGTGAAGGACAGCCGTACCGTTACAGTGGACTGGGCTGAGGTAGAGGGCACAGTGCTCACACTGGTGACAAAGGCGGGCACAGAGCTCCAGCTGCCCTACACGCTGGACCTGAAGACCACCGCCGAGGACATGGGCAATGACGTCTTTAAGCTGACCTTGAAGGAAAAGGTTGGCACAGCTGAGGCGGTTTCCCACGACCTCATCATCACCGTGCGCAACGATGTGCCCGAGGACGACACCAGCCTGCGCGAGGTCGTCCGTGTGCAGAATGCGAAGGGCAGTAATGGAGACAGCGCTATCAGCGGCAAGGTTGAGGGCAGCACCATCACCATCACTGTTCCCTATGGCTATTCTGAGACTGCCGTTGGCTTGGGCGCAGATATACTCGACGCCACAAAGGTGTTCGTTCCCAGTTCCGTACATGCTAAGTCCGAGTATAAGTTTGTAGCCGGCAACAAGAGCTATGTAGTCGTCACCGCCGGTGACGGCCGCAGCAAGCGCTACAATGTGAACTTTGTGAACGAGGACGTGTTCTCAAGCTTCAGCGTCGGCGGCGTTGACGCCGTTCCCGGCGGCACTTTGACTGCCCCCTCTCTGACCGTTACTGTGCCGAAGGGGTATGCTGGTAATAACGCTAGCGGCTGGGTTCCAAAGTTTGAAACCACTGAAAATGTGGTGCGCGTTGAGGGCGTTCCAAGCTATAAGTGGACGAATGGATATGACCCCAGTAATCATCGGAGTTGGAAACCGGTAGACACAAATAAGCAGTATGCCCGTGTTTTGACTGCCGATGGCACAAACACTGAGGCCGGAGACGATGCAGTTGCGGAAATCCTCCCCATTGCGAGCGAGCGTGCTCGTTGGAAATGGGTAACTGCTGCTCCGGGCAATGTTACTCTTGGAGCTGGTGAAATATACAGCATCACCTACCTAAACATCAAGACCAAGGCCAATCCTGACGGCACACGTGTTAAGGTTCACGTAAAAGAAGCTCCGAAGTACACTGAGTCCAAGCTCACCGAACTCACCCTTGGCAACGGCACCGACTACTACGTAGCCACTGCCAATGACATCGACCATGCCACAAAGACCATAAACATGGTAGTTGACCGCGACTTCTGGACCAGCATTGGCGCTGACACCACGAATACCACCGCTAAGGCTATTGTTTCCACAGGCGCAACCATAAAACCTGTTGCTCAGGGCCAGACTGATGACCAGAGCAAAGCTACCGTTTCCAACACTGTAAACGATAAGAATCAGTGGACAATTAGCAATATCAACGCGAAGTCCCATACCTTTAGGCTCCGCGTGACCGCCGAGAACAATACTACCAGCGACTACACCGTCAATGTGTCTCAGGCCGGTAACTACAACACTGACATCACCGAATTCAAGCTGGTGAGCGCGACAGGTGCAGAGATTGTTGGTGTTCCGAATACTGAGAACAACATTAAGCTGCAACTGCCCTATAGTCTCTACAACGAGAATGCAGCTCCTGGTGTTACAGGATGGGTGCTTCAGGTAAAAGCTAGTGACGGCGCAATTATCAGGTCTGGTAACGATGCTACAGAAAAGTATGAAGCGCATAAGTTAAACGGTAACTTTAGTGACCCTTATGAAAATGGAGTTACGACCTTTGGTAAAATTTTCTTAGGAGCGTTTTCATCAGGAAACGTAAATGGTAATAATAACACAAATGGCAGTGTTGCTTTTAGCCCGCGTAACTTGTTCCTGACCGTCTTCAACGGCGAATCCAAGGAAGTTTATACCATTTCTCTGGTCCAGGCCGACCCTGACACCAAAGGCTCAATCACCGGCGCAAAGGCCACTACAGCCTATGACAACGACTTGGTCTACGGCTGGAAAGAAGGCGAAAAGCTGGAGGACGCTCATACCGGCGCCATCAATTCTGAGAATGAGTTCGACGTGACCGTTGAGAACCATACCCTCAAGCTGGATATGCCCTATGACGCGGCAAACAACCTGTATTTCGAGGATATCACACGAGACAGCGGGTATGCGAAAGTATTCCGCGTACTGAATGCGGTTGGCAACAACCGTGATGACACTACCGCAGCGAATTGTGTTCGCATTTTGCCTAATGACTTGAAACTTGATGGAACTTGGCAGGCAAATCAGCACATGAACGACAGAGGACATGACATTCTTGTTGATAACAAACAGGCTACAGATTGGTTTGACCTTACGACAACAGCTGCTGAAGAAAACATTATTTATGTAGTAAGTGAAGCCGATTGGGTTAAAATGGGTCCGACTGAGCAGGCAAAGCTGGAAGCTACCGCTGCTGGATCAAATGCCGCAGCCCGTGCAACCCTTGAGGCCAACTGCACCAACAAGTACACCATCTCCGCGAACTACGGCACCGCCAATACCGGTGACGAGCTGACAAGCTTTACCGACAGCGGCGATGTGAAGGTCAACTACAACACCGCATACAAGACCATCACCGTGACCGTGCCCGGCTCCTACAACTGGGCTACCTACCGCGACAGCGATAAGTATGACTTTACCCTGAACTTTGCTAACAGCGACAATGCTGTTGTGATTGACAAGGGGCAGGTTACCTTTGCGAATGGAGATACTGATGTTCAGACTGCTACCAAGAAGCAGAAAAATGAATGGAACCAGTGGATTTCCGGTGAAACTACCTTCTTTGTAAAGAACGGCGAGCTGTTCATCTATGACAAGTTCACCGGCAAAGAGATTCAGGTCACCGAGATGGGCGAGACATTCGACAACAAGGCCTGGGGCAAAATCAAGGGCCAGCAGGCTCAGATTAACGTCTACAACGAGGACCAGACCGCTCCCAACTATTACCGCCTTGAGCTGGTAGTCGGCGTGCGCAGCAATAAGTGCGAGCTGACCTCCGCTACTGTCGGGGAGACTACAGTGGCCGTGACCGGCAGTGAGACTACCGTTGAGCTGCCCGAGGGCTCTGACCTGACCGCTCAGAACCTGACCCTGGTTACCTCCCCCATGTCCACAGTCCTGGTCAACGGCGAGGCATACCGTGCAGGCGAGCCCTATAATGTGGAGAAGCCTCTGACAATAGTTGTCACCGCTGAGGACGGCACCAAGGCTGAGTATACCCTCACTGTTACAATAGGCAGTGATGTTCCCGGCCCGGATGAGAAGCCCTCCGATAAGTACACCGACCTGGACAAGGTCTACTCCGGCCACCTGGAGCGCGTGAAGTACGCCATAGACAACGGCCTGATGGGCAACGAGGGCAAGGAAGGCATATTCAATCCTACCGGTACCATTAAGCGTCAGGACTTTGCCCTGATAATCGCCCGCGCTGACCTGAAGGCTGAGAATCCCGACGCCACTCCTGCGGAGCTCAATACGCTCCTGGAGGAGAAGTACGCCGGCGCTGAGGACGCCTTCAACGACATCTCAAAGTGCAACGCTACTCAGAAGGCGGCTATCCGCTACTGCTCCGAAAACGGCATTATTAACGGCAACGATAAGGGCGGCTTCAATCCCACCGGCATCGTTTCACGCGTAGACGCGGCTGTTATGCTGGCCGGCTGGTGCAAGCTGGATGTTACTGACTCTGAGAACACCAACGGCATCAATGACTGGGAGGGTATCTATTCTGCTGCTAAGTCCCGCGTAAATGCAGTTTATAAGGCCGGACTGATGCAGGGCACCGGCGGCGGGAACTTCTCGCCCGCCCAGAACCTGCAGCGCCAGCAGGCAGCTCACATCATCGTGGGCGCGCTGGAGTTCGGAAACGAGCCCGAGGTTGAATAAGATTTCAACTCATCTAAATTTTATGATTACCCCATAAAGGCGGGGGAGGCAGAGCAGTCTGCCTCCTCTGCTTTTGGTTAAGGGATTTTTGATGTAGTCTATAGTCAAATAACTTGCTTATCACAGATAAAACCAAAGACAAAGAGGGCGGATTTCTCCGCCCCCTTTGCTTTTATGGGGTAATCATAAAATTTAGATGAGTTGAAACCTTAGTCAGCGCTGGGAGCCTTTGTCTCGAGGGCGCCGACAATGATGTATGCAGCCTCGCCGCGGTTCAGGTTCCTTGCGGGAGTGAAGTTGTCATTGCCGGTGCCGTTCATCAGCTTGGCTTCGTAAACAGCGTTTACATAAGCCTTTGCCCAGTTGTGTACATTGGTCCAATCCTTGATGTTGTTGGTGTTGCCGTTGTCAGCAGCCTCAAGCTCGCACCACTTTGCAATCATGATGGCCGCGTCCTCACGGGATACCGCGCCGGAGGGGTTGAAGCCGTTCTGACCGTTGCCCTCGACAATGCCAATCTCCTT
>JAETSR010000062.1 GCA_021769555.1 Clostridiaceae bacterium | reverse complement strand
CGGCCCGCGCCGCGCGTTTGGGGCCTGCCTTCGGGCGGGCCCTTTTTTCGTTTGCGCGGGCGCCAAGATGACTTTAATCAGGTGTGTGTGGATCTTTATATTTTTAAGAGCAAAAGGGCTGCACCAAAAGCCTTCATTGCAGATTCGGGCCTCGTTTGGATAATTCCGGGCGAGGCCTAAGCTTTTTGCGTACTGGCGCGTGGCAGCAGGTGGGGGCGCAGAAGATGGAGAGGGGGGATTCATCTCTGTCTTTTTCTGGTGCCTTACCTCCGGTCTAGGTTTCTCGATTGTGCCCGGCGGCGATGAGCTTGAAATCTAGAGTGCGTTTCTCCAAATCCCTCGGCATGAACCTGTTGAAGCCAGAGTCGTGCTCGATATCGCCGAGAACGGTTTCCACGTCGGTCACCCGTGTTTTGATTTCCTCGCCTTTTTCGGAGTTTAGGAAGGCCTCTGTGGGGTCCTTGCGGATCTCTGTTGCTTCTCTCGTCTGTCTCCGGCGGGAGGTATGGCCGGAAGAAGGCTGAGAAAAGGTTGGGACAGCCGTGAAGACATCCATTGGCATCCGTCTGGAAAGCCCGGCAGGCACGACCACGGCCCTCGAAATCAGGGAGCACCGGGTCTTTATCGGATATCTGGGCGAGAAGATCGTTCGCACTGATTGGCAGGTCGAAAGGCTATGCTGAAAGCGACGTGATCCCTCACGCTTACCATACCCGGAGTGTTGGTCGTGACGAGCGTGCAGATCGCCCTTGAGATCGACAATATAGGGCGCTTCAAGAGCGGCACGCCCACGGTGTAATACGTGAGCTTCAATTCCGGCACCAAACAATCCAGCGAATTCAAGGCGCAGGTCCTCCGATAGCGAAGGTGGCCCCCTATCTGAGGTGTACCGTCTTGCTTGCTGCGGAAAGCACCTGCAGATTCGATCAGAAGTTTTGGGAAGTCTTTCTTGAGGATCCCTTTTGCCTCGAATTAATCATGTTTATAAAACGGCTGTCTATGAGACTCTGACCCCCAATTGTGCATTTCCCGTGCACTCGCCCCCTCCCGCGGGGGCGGGGCTTGCCCCGGCCCCGCGGGGGGCGTATAGTGCTTCCTCGCGCCGCGGCCCGGCAGCAGATGC
>JAETSR010000061.1 GCA_021769555.1 Clostridiaceae bacterium | reverse complement strand
TAAAACTGAAAATTTTCGTTTTGACTTTACGCGTACCTTATGGGCACTTCTGACAACTGTACTACCTCACACTACATATTATAACACGGAAAAGTCCCATAAGAGTCCCATCTTTCAACTTTTTTCAAAGTCCTGAATCCGGCTTGTTCCCTGGCTTTTCCGATGTAACAGAAGTGCCCGCCTGCAAAAAAGTCTCTTTTATCTCATTTTCAGAACACATAATCTGCATTTCGATTTTTCCTATGACTACATATTAACAAACCCCATCACCATCTGCGCCGCCTCAGCCCGGGTAGCGTTTCCCCTCGGGTCGAGAATACGATTTCCCTTACCATTGACAACACCGTTCTCATTCGCCCAGCATAAGGCTTTCCAGGCATACCCGCTGACCATCCCGGCATCGCTGAAATCCAGCTCATTCTTCCTGGGCTCTGGCCTCCCGGCATAACGCCAGAGCATAACCGCCAGGTCCTGCCGGGTGATGGGCCGGTCAGGGGCAAATTTCCCGCCGCCTATCCCGGCGACGATGCCCTCTGCCGCCGCCCAGTTCACAGCGTCCGCGTACCAGCCGGTGGTCACGTCGCTGAACTTGCCGCCCTCCACCTGGGGCCTGCCCTCCTTGTTGTAGATGATTTGGGCGAACTGCGCCCGGGTGAGGGTATCGTTCGGGCCAAACCTGCCGTTGGCATAGCCGCTCATCAGGCCGTTGGTGCACACAAATTCAATGGCTTCGATGTACCACTCGCTGTCCTTCACGTCCGGGAAGGAGTTTTCCCAGGGTTTCGGTGATGGGCTGGGCGTTACTGTCTGCTCGGGCACGAACCCGGCCTGTACCGTCACGCTCCGGGCTGGCATTTTAAAGGTATACTTGCCGTCCTTTTCGGTGAGCTCAACCGCTTTGCCCTGGCTGTCGGTGACGGCTATCTTGTCCAGCTTATAGCCCTCGTCGGGCTTCACGGTCAGGGTCACGGTACTACCCGAGCTTGCGCTTGCCGGGCTGGCAGTGACCGTGCCGTGCTCCGCTTTCTCGACCTTTACATCGTAATAGCTGACAGAAGGGTACCAGCCACCACCGCCTGAGCCGCTGTTTTTCTTTACCCAGCCCACCGCGATAGGAGATAGGCCGGTGAC
>JAETSR010000060.1 GCA_021769555.1 Clostridiaceae bacterium | reverse complement strand
AAAGCGCAGGCAAATTTGCCTGCGCTTTAGTTTTATTCTGTCTAATCTTTACTTAAAATACTCCACGGCGGAGGAGAAGAGGCCCATATTGTACCGTCCGGGAACGTTTTTATAAAGTCCGTCGCCTATTCTCTCAGAGTGGCCCATCTTTCCTATTACCCTGCCGTCGGGGGAGACGATGCCCTCAATGGCCCAGGCGGAGTTATTGGGGTTAAAGTGAATGTCGGCAGTGGGTTCGCCGGACATATCCACATACTGGGTGGCAATCTGCCCGTTCTGACCAAGGCGCTTAATAAGCTCGTCGGAGGCATAGAACCGCCCCTCTCCGTGGGAGATTGGCACGGTATAGACCTCGCCCACTTTCGTCCTCATGAGCCAGGGGGATTTGCTGGTACAGACAACGGTGCGCACAAGGCGAGACTGGTGCCGCCCGATTGTGTTAAAGGTGAGCGTCGGGCAGTTTTCGTCCGTGTCCAGTATCTCGCCGTAGGGGACAAGTCCCAGCTTTATGAGGGCCTGGAAGCCGTTGCATATACCCGCCATGAGCCCGTCGCGGTTTTTGAGAAGCTCGTGTATGCTGTCTTTTACCGCGCTGTTTCTGAAAAATGCGGTGATAAACTTGCCGGAGCCGTCGGGCTCGTCTCCGCCGGAAAATCCGCCGGGGATAAAAATTATCTGGCTGTTTTTCACCTTTTCGGCAAATACCTGCGTGGACTCTTTAATAGCGGCGGCGGAGAGGTTGTTTATGACAAATATCTCCGGCTCCGCCCCGGCGTCCGCCATGGCCTTTGCCGTGTCGTATTCACAGTTGGTGCCGGGGAATACGGGAATGAGCACCCGCGGCTGTGGGGTATTAAACCTGGGCGACGGGGGGACGGCCCCCGTGTACTCAAACTTTGGAATTTCCCTTTTTCCCTGCTCTATGTTGCAGGGGAATACGTTCTCAAGCTTTCCTTCATACAATGAGAGAAGCTCGGGGAGCTCTGCCACTGAAAGGCCGTATAAAATCGCGTCCCCGGAGGTGGTGTAGCCAAGGGTTGTGCCCTCGCCCTCGTCGTCGGACATCTCCAGGATAAATGAGCCGTAGCTGTAGCCAAATATGTCCTCAAGGGGTATCTCGCTGTTAAAGTTAAAGCCTAT
>JAETSR010000059.1 GCA_021769555.1 Clostridiaceae bacterium | reverse complement strand
ACCCGTACAGAGAACTTCGTCGGGCGGCCGGGATAATAACGTCCCTTATTCCCGTACTGCGGGAAAAGCTTGAACAAAACGGTCTTTTGCGCGTACTGACCGACATTGAACTGCCCCTCTGTCCCGTCCTGGGGGCCATGGAGGCCGAGGGATTTTTAGTGGACAAAAACGCACTGGAACAGTTCAGCGCGCTCCTTGCCCAGGGCATAGAGGCCCTGGAAAATGAGATTTACGCCCTGTGCGGCATGGAGTTTAACATAAACTCCCCAAAACAGCTTGGAGCCGTCCTCTTTGAGGGGCTCATGCTCCCGGCCCCCAAGAAGACGAAGACCGGCTACTCCACCAATGCCGACGTGCTTGAAAAGCTTGTTGGAAAACACCCGGTTATCCCCCTCATACTGAAATACCGCCAGCTCACAAAGCTGAAGTCCACCTATGCCGACGGGCTCGCCGGGGTAATCGCCGGGGACGGCAGGATACACACAAACTTCCAGATGACCGTCACCGCCACGGGGCGGCTCTCCTCAACTGAGCCAAATCTCCAGAATATTCCCGTGCGCACAGAGCTGGGTGGAGAGATAAGAAAGATGTTCGTGGCAAAGCCGGGATATGTCCTTGTTGACGCGGACTACTCTCAGATTGAACTGCGGCTGCTGGCCCATATATCAGGCGACGAGGTCATGCGCCAGGCGTTTTTAAACCGGGAGGACATTCACGCCGTCACCGCCTCCCAGGTGTTCAACGTACCATTAAATGAGGTCACAAAGCTCCAGCGCAGCCACGCAAAGGCGGTAAATTTCGGCATCGTATACGGAATATCCCCCTTCTCCCTCTCCCAGGATATCGGCGTCACGGTGGCTGAGGCAAAGCTCTACATGGACATGTACCTCTCAAAATACCACGGGGTCAGGGAGTATATGAAGAGCATTGTGGAACAGGCAAAAAGGGACGGCTATGTCTCTACCCTTTACGGCCGGCGCAGATACCTGCCGGAACTCAAGTCATCAAATTATAACGTCCGCTCATTCGGAGAGCGGGTGGCTCTTAACATGCCCATTCAGGGCACCGCGGCGGATATTATGAAGCTGGCCATGATACGGGTGTACAGCGCACTTTGCGCCGAACTTCCGGAGTCAAAACTCCTTTTGCAGGTCCACGACGAACTCATTGTGGAGTGTC
>JAETSR010000058.1 GCA_021769555.1 Clostridiaceae bacterium | reverse complement strand
AGCTTTTGCTTGTGCCAGTAGCGGGTGACAACATTCTTTGCAAGCTCCGGGTTCTCCTGGGCCGCCACCCGGAACTGGTAGTCCGCCCGGGCCTTGATGTACTGCGCCTCCGCCTTATGGACGGCCCGGGCCGGGTGCTCCCGGATGCGCTTTCTCGCGTACCGTGTCCCCTGCCGGAGGACGGCCTCGCCCACCAGCTCGGAGCGGTGGGCCCCCTCGGTTCCCACGTTTTCATGCTCCACCTCGTAAATCTTGCCATGCACAAAGCCGTGGGCGCTCCACCCGGCGGCCCCCAGCGCCCGGCGCACCGGGCCCCTGGGCTTGGGCGGCTTTTTGCCCTCCAGCTTTTTCCGGGCCCGGTTCAGCTTGTCCTCCCGCGTCTCCATGCGGAGCTTGGACTTGCTGATTTTCTCGTGTTCGCTTTCCATGCGGAACTTCGATTTTTTGTTCTTCAAGCCCTTGGGGGGCTTTGGGACATTTTGTCCCGAAGTGCCCTTGTCCCCGGCAGGCCCGGCGCTATTCGTTCCTCTGGTCATTGGCTATGTCCTCCGGGCGGGTGGTGAGCAGGTTGTATATCTCACCCTTGGGGAAACGGTCAACAAAGGGTATCGTCACATTCCCATAGAACAGCAGGCCCTCGCCGGAATTGCTGTGGGTGATGTAGGAAAGCTGGTGCTCGGAAATGCCGAGCTGTTTTGCGATGATGGCCCGGTCGCTTTGGGCCTGGGAGAGCAAAACCAGAAAATCGGTGTTATCCAGTATGTTCTCAATCTCCCGGCTGGCCAAAAGGTCTTTCACGTTCTGGGTAAGGGCCGAGGGCACACAGCCCTTTTTGCGGAGCATCTTCCACACCGCCACGAAATAGCTGGCGGTCAGCGGGTCGCGGAGCAGGATGTGGAACTCGTCAAAGTAGCACCATGTCGCCGCGCCGTTCTGGTAGTTGGTATTTACCGCCGAGGTGACAAACTCGTTGGTGACGTGCATCGCAATCTTGCGGAGGTTCTCCCCCAGCCCTTTTAAGACGATGCACACCACGCGGGAGCTCAAGTCCACGTTGGTCGGGTGGTTGAAAAGATTAAGGGAGCCCGTACAGTAGAGCTCAAGGGCAGTCGCCACGCGCTTTGCCTCCGGCTCCGGCTGTTTCAAGAGCTCCTCGTACAAGTCCTGGAGCAAGGGCAT
>JAETSR010000057.1 GCA_021769555.1 Clostridiaceae bacterium | reverse complement strand
CTGCAAATCTGTAATATCCATGCGCTATCCCCCCTCAGAGGCCGCAGGAGCCCCGTCGTCCCGCTCCATAGTCTCAGATATAGCCCTGTTGATAAAGCCGTTCACGGACTCCCCACGGGCCTCTGCGTGGGCTTTGATAGTGTCCTTCTGGCCCTTCTTCATCCTGATTTGGTAAACGTCGTAGTTTTCTTTCATGTATTTACTGACGGCTTTCTGCTGTGCTTTTGATGCTGGCATATATTTCACCTCCTGGGAGGCGGAATCCAATTCCGACACCTCCTCCATTGTAGTTTTTATTATACCCCATTTGTCTATCGAATGCAATACACAAAATAGCCAATATATCGAATGCAATATTGTTTACTCTGCCCATTGATATATCGCATTCGATATGCTATTATATCATTGTCAGGAGGGAACAGCACCGGCGAGGATACCCCCAGAGTATCACATAAGAGTTGGGATGGATACGGTAAGACGGCCCCGTGAGGCGCACGCAATGCCACCCGCCGCCGGCGCTCCCCCTAAAAATGAAGGAGGTAGACACAATGAAACTCGGAGACAAGGTGATGACACCCCGCTTTTGCACGGTGAAAATCACCGCTATGTTTGAGGATGAACAGGAGGCCCGCAAGTGCGGTTACACTGAGCCTACCTATTACCGGGGCGAAGACTACATCATCCTCGGCAAGTCCCTTGATATGTACCACATGAGATTCTGTGCCATTCCAGTACAATAATTTTGAGGAGGTAAGCAATATGTCAATGAACGAAATCGAGAGCAAGGTCCGGGAACTGCGCCAGCTGCAAGCCCTGATCGAGGAGGCGGAACAGGAGGCCGAGGCCATCAAGGACGCCATTAAGGCCCACATGGGTGATTCTGAGGAGCTGCGGGCCGGGGAGTATAAGATCACCTGGAAAGCGGTCACGGCCTCCAGGCTGGACACTGCGGCCCTGAGAAAGGCCCTTCCCGATGTGGCGGCCGCATTCACCAAGACCACCACAACCCGCCGCTTCTGCGTGGCATGAGAAGGAGCCGCTATCCCAGCCGGTCAAAGCATGGATAGCAGCCCCGTAAACAACCCCGAGGGGGTCAGGTAGATTATACACCCGGCCCCCTCCAGAAAGCAAGGAGGAACTTTCGTGAATAGCGTATTACTTTCTGCCATCAACCGGACTTGTGAGGCCAGTGTCCGCTATGGCCTGCCCGAGCAAGAAG
>JAETSR010000056.1 GCA_021769555.1 Clostridiaceae bacterium | reverse complement strand
CCGAGACAGCGCCCAAATCATTACGCCTTTCGTGCGGGTCGGAACTTACCCGACAAGGAATTTCGCTACCTTAGGACCGTTATAGTTACGGCCGCCGTTTACTGGGGCTTAAGTTCGCGGCTTCGGTCTCCCCTGACCGCTCCCGTTAACCTTCCAGCACCGGGCAGGCGTCAGCCCATATACCTCACCTTCCGGTTTCGCATAGGCCTGTGTTTTTGCTAAACAGTTGCTTGGGCCTTTTCCCTGCGGCCCGTCCTCACGGACGGGCGCCCCTTCTCCCGAAGTTACGGGGCCATTTTGCCGAGTTCCTTGGCAATGCTTCTCCCGCCGGCCTTGGGGTCCTCCCCCCATCCACCTGTGTCGGTTTGCGGTACGGGTGCACGGCAGGCAATAGCAGCTTTTCTCGGCACGTGCCTCGCATGCTTCGCTACTCCTCTTCGCTCCGCGTCGCGTCACCGGCCTCATGCCTGCCGGATTTTCCGGCAGGCGGCCTCCTCCGCTTGCACCGGGCTCTCTCCTCCCGGCCCATGCTGCGCACATGCGTCCCTGCAGTTCTGCTCCCGTGCAGTACAGGAATCTCCACCTGTTGTCCTTCGGCTACGCGTCCCCGCCTCGCCTTAGGCCCCGACTTACCCAGGGCAGATCAGCTTCACCCTGGAATCCTTGGATATTCGGCCAAGAGGATTCCCACCTCTTTCTCGCTACTCATTCCGGCATTCTCTCTCCCCGGGCCTCCACAGCGCTTCCCAGCCCTGCTTCTGCGGCCCGGCGATGCTCCCCTACCGATGCGCCCTCCGGCGCATCCCTAAGCTTCGGCGCCGTGTTTCAGCCCCGGACATTTTCGGCGCGGGGCTTCTCGACTAGTGAGCTATTACGCACTCTTTGAATGCTTGGCTGCTTCTGGGCCAACATCCTAGCTGTCTTCGAAGCCCCACATCCTTTCCCACTTAACACGGACTTGGGGGCCTTGGCTGTAGGTCTGGGCTCTTTCCCTCTCGACCGCCCGACTTGTCTCGTGCGGTCTGACTCCTGCTCATCTCCTCTGCGGCATTCGGAGTTTGATAACCTTCGGTAGGCTTTGACGCCCCCTAGGGTATTCAGTGCTCTACCTCCGCCAGGATCGGGCAGGGCTAGCCCTAAAGCTATTTCGGGGAGAACCAGCTGTCTCCGGGTTCGATTGGAATTTCTCCCCTACCCGCGCCTCCTCCCCGCCCTTTTCAAC
>JAETSR010000011.1 GCA_021769555.1 Clostridiaceae bacterium | reverse complement strand
GAGAATACTGATTCATATGCGGGGTCTTAATAATATTTGCGGATGGTTTTAACATACTTGCAGCACTTTCCTTTCTCTAAGTGGTTATATTCAGCCGCCCTTTAGGCTATGCCTTCCCGGCGGTCAATAATCCCTCTACAAATCCGGGGTTCCTCTCGTAGCGCAGCTTTTCACTGCGCAGTATGGCCTGCATATCGTCCACGGCGTCCTCCAGGCGGTCGTTGACTACCACATAGTCATAATTACATGCCTGAGTAAGTTCCTGTCTGGCGGCCGCAAGGCGTTTTAGAATAGTTTCCTCTTCCTCAGTTCCCCGGCCGCGCAGGCGCTTTTCCAACACCTGCAGAGAGGGGGGCGTGATGAACACCGAAACACAGTCAGGCACTATTTTTTTAATCTGCGCGCCGCCCTGCACCTCTATCTCCAGCACCACGTCATGGCCTTCCTCCAGCCACTGGTCTACCGGACCCCTTGGCGTGCCGTACAGGTTGCCCACGTATTCCGCATACTCAAGCATTTTTCCGCCGTCTATCAGCTTTTGAAATTCCTCCCGGCCAATGAAATAGTAGTGTTTTCCGTGCTCCTCCCCAGCCCTGGGCTGGCGGGTCGTAGCAGATACCGACATGCGAAGATTATCGTCACGCCGGAACAGCTCCTTCAGTATGGTCCCCTTGCCCCCGGCCGAGGGCGCGGACACCACAAGCAGCAGACCTTTACTCATCTTCTTCCCCTCCGTCAGATGTATCTTCGCGTCCGTTGAAGCGCCCGGCAACTGTCTCAGGCATTATAGCGGACAGGACAACGCTGCCGCTGTCCATGATTATGACTGCCTTTGTCTTCCTGCCAAAGGTCGCGTCAATGACCGCGCCGCGCTCCTTTGCTTCCTGGACCATTCGCTTTATAGGGGCCGACTCATTGCTCACCACGGCCACGACCTTCGACGCCGAGACCATGTTCCCGAACCCGATGTTCACCAGCTTCATACTAGCCCCCTTCTGTATTCTTACTCAATATTCTGTATCTGCTCGCGTATTTTCTCGATTTCAGACTTTATCTCAACCACCAGATAAGCTATCTCAGTATTCTGAGACTTCGAGCCGATGGTATTTGCCTCCCGGTTCATCTCCTGGACCAGGAAATCGATTTTCCTACCCACAGGGCCATCCGACTCCACCAGCTTCTCCATCTGGGCAAAGTGGCTCCGCAAGCGGACAGTTTCCTCATCCACGGCCACCTTGTCGGCAAACACCGCAACCTCCGTGAGCACACGCTGCTCATCAAATCTGCTGTCGTCCAGAAGCTCCTGTATCTTATTCTTCAGCCGCTCGCGGTAATCCGCTACTGTACCGGGAGCGAGCTGCTCTATCTGTTCCACCAGCGACAGAATATGCCCCGCCTTACCCATTATGTCGGCTTTTAGCCTTGCGCCCTCAGTTTCACGCATGTGCAGGAAGGATTCCACCGTAGGGGCGGCAATTTCCAGCACATCCCGCCATACGGCCTCCTCGTCCTCAGGCGCCTTGCTTATGGTCAGGACGTCCGGGCAGCGGCTGAGCAGCGCCAAGCTTGGACCGTCCGGGAGATTGTACCTCTCCTGGAGTTCAGCGAAGGCCTTATAGTACCCTGCCGCCAGCGAGTGGTTTATCTCGACTTCAACGGCAGACTCGCCCAGATTCTCAATCTGCAGGAACACATCCAGCTTGCCCCTGCCAATGCGGTCATGAAGGTAGGTCTTGAGCCTGTCCTCAAGGAACATATATCCCCGGGACACCCGGGAGCCGACCTCAAAGAATTTGTGGTTCACGGACTTTATCTCGAACACGATATGGCGCGTGCCTACCGTGCCCTCGCCTCTGCCATAGCCTGTCATACTTTTCAGCATATCCGACGCCTCCTTGGTGCCTTCGGCCGCACCGCTTTCTTCCGTATGTTTTCAAGTGGTACAACCCTAACCAAGAAATTTTACCATTTCCCGGGCTCTCTTGCAACTGATTTTTCAAAGATTTCATAGATTTTTAAGAAAAAACCCGCGGGCCGCTTGCCGGGGCCGCAGGTATTCGTCGAATATCAGTGAAACTCGTACCTAACAATGGTGCTCATGGGGGTAAAAGCATGGGTATCATCGCTGTCAAAGCCCCTGGACTTAAAGAAGCCGAAAAAATCGGGGAAGGCTGTCTCAATATGATTCGCGCCGAAATTTTCCCCATATGAAGCGGCAGAACGCATAAGAGAGTCAAGGATAAATACCGTCTCACCCTTTGGAGCCTCTGTAAAGTCATATCCCTCAGCGGTAAGGCGCAAAATCCGCAGAACATCACCGTCCAACTCAACCGCAGCCGTGCCAAGAGTATCGCCCCGTTCGCACATAGCCAAAACCCTCGCCTCAGGGCCTGCACATTCTATATCGCGCAAAATCGAGCGTTCCAGCTCGCGGTCTGACATTGGCAGTATCTCAATCATATTTCCTGCTCCCTTATTCTCAATTTTTGCATAAAGTTACTGAAATATTCCGGAAGGCTTGTGAAAAACTCCATATATTCCCCGGTCCTCGGGTGGATAAATCCCAATAACCCGGCGTGCAGGCACTGGCCCTTTAGCTGGGAAATGACCTTTTTCGGGCCATACACCGGGTCCCCTGCCACCGGATGGCCGATGTATGCCATATGCACCCGTATTTGATGGGTGCGCCCTGTTTCAAGGCGTAGGCGAAGATATGTGAACCCCGCCAGCCGTTCCTCAACAAAATAATGTGTGACCGCATTTCTGGCGCTTGGGCTGTTTTGCAGCACGGCCATCTTTTTCCGCTCAACAGGATGACGGCCTATGGGAGCGTCTACCGTTCCCCCATCGTCCTTTAGGTTTCCGTAAACTACCGCCCGGTACTCCCGCGTCAGGCTGTGGGCCTGTATCTGCCCGGCAAGGCTCCGGTGGGCCATATCATTCTTCGCCACAAGAAGCAGCCCGCTGGTATCCTTGTCGATTCGGTGCACTATTCCCGGCCGGAGCACCCCGTTTATGCCTGACAAGCTTTCTCCGCAATGGCAGAGCAGGGCATTTACCAGTGTACCGGTATAGTTTCCGGGGGCGGGGTGCACCACCATGCCCTTTGGTTTGTTGACAATCAGCAGGTCGGCGTCTTCATAAACTATGTCCAGCGGAATGTCCTCAGGCTGAACATCCGGCGCCACCGGCTCAGGCAGGCAAACTGTAACAGTCTCTCCCGCAGAGAGCTTAGCGCTTTTAGCCAGGGGCTTTCCGTTTGCAGTCACGCGTCCGTCAGCGATAAGATTCTGGATAGCGGAGCGGCTCATGCCCTCAAGGTGCAGGGCAAGAAGCTTGTCAAGCCTGGTACAGCTGTCGTCTGCCGCAAATGAAATATTCTGAGCGCCCATCTCTAGCCAGCCTGCTCGTCAAGCATTTTTTCACGCCGGGCAAGTATGAAGGCGTGAAGCAGCAGGAACACCGCGCCCACTGTCACGCAGCAGTCGGCAAAGTTGAATATATACGGAAAAAATTCTATGTGTATAAAATCAACGACCACCCGCTCGCCGCCGGGAGTTACATTTGTCAGGCGGTCTATCAGGTTGCCGACGCCGCCGGCCAGAAGCAGCGCCGCGGACGTATAGCTGGCCCAGGTGTGATTCTTATACAGAAATACCCCCGCTATAATAGCTGCCGACACCGCCGCGCTCATTATCATAACAAGATATATCATGCCGTCAAACATCCCCATCGCCGCCGCCGCGTTCTCCAGATATTCAAAGCTTAAAAGCCCGGGTATCACCGTAACAGACGCCCCGCCCGTGCCGTCACGCAAAAACTCTTCCGCCCAAAACTTCGTAACCTGGTCTATTGCGATAAGTATTACCGCCGCGACGAAAACCGTTGCTCTAACTGCTTTTTTGCTCAATTCATACTCCTCCTGGCTGCTAATGCCTGTCAGCGCCGGCGCTTCCTGCCGTCTACCTCCACGCCGTCTCCAAAAGGGAGGTTGCTGTAGTTGTTGCTTTTTTCCCGGCGAAGCGCCTCCGGGATATCTGAGTGGGCGTTAAGGTCTATGCCCACTGAGCTTAAATCATTGTCCTCAAGGTAGCTCTCAGGCAGGCGCGAAGGCTGCAGCTGCTCCTGGACATAGTTGTAAGTGTCATTGAGAGTTCTTGCCTGGGGCTGCTCCTGACGCCGCCCGGGAGCGCTCTGTCTGGGAGCCGGCCGTTGAATTGGCTGCACAGGGGGCTTCTCTCTCACTGCCCTTGGGGGCGCAGGGGCGGCATGCCTTGGAGCGGGCGGCTCACGGTACTCCTGTGTCGGTACTGCCTGGACCGGCTCGGGCTCAGGCATGGGCTCCGGTTCGGCTGGATATACCGTCTCCTGAAGCTCCGGTTCCGGGAAATGCTCTGGCTCAACAGCTATTACAGGCTCCGGTGCGGGCTCGGGGATACTTACAGGTTCAGGAACAGCCGGGAGCTCTTCTTTCTCCGGTTCGTCCTTCTGTTTGAATGCAGGGATGTGCTCAATGCTTTCCAGATGCTTTTTGTACATCTCCAGCAGGGACGAACGGAAAGCCGTCACCTGCTTCTTTATCTCCTCAAGCTCCGTCTTCTTGGTTTCCGCAAGCCGGGTATATTCCTTTGCGGACTTGGCTGCCTCATTCTCGGCCCCCTGCTTTATCCGGCGGGCCTCCTCGTTCGCCTCAAGGAGCTTGGCGTCCGCCTGAGCGCGGGCCTCCCTCACTATATCTGCGGCCTTCTGCTCAGCCTCCTTCATCATCGCCTTGGACATGCGGTGGGCGCTGAATACGACCTCCTTGATTCCATCCTCGTCCGCCCGGTAAGCCTCGACCTTTTGGGCCAGAACAGAGAGCTTGCGCTGGCAGTCGGCATTCTTCGCCGCCAGCTCCGAATTGAGCGCTGCCAGCTCCTCGGTCTGCTTCACTGCCGTATCTCTCTGTGTAAGGAGCTCCTGAAAAGACGCGGCCACCTGGTCGATGAAATTGTCCACATCCTCCGGCTTATAGCCGGAAAACCCCGCCTTTCCAAAGCTCACCTCATTGATTTCCTTTACCGTCAGCATCTGGATGTTCCTCCCCTATTGATATTTCCTGCATTTTATTGTCAGCCGCCCTTTTCCGGTCAGCGGCCCGAAAGAGTCCAATACAAATTTCCCGTGTCCCCGAACAGAAATCACATCGCCATCTTCCAGCCGCCGGTCCGCGGCCAGGACCTCCTGGTGATTCACCATAACCGCCCCGGAGGCTATAAGCCTTGCGGCCTTTTCACGGCTGGTGCGGCACAAGAGCGCCGCTATGCAGTCCAGCCTGTTTGAGGCCACTACGCCGCCAATATCCTTGTATTCACGGACAGCCGGCAGCGGCTCCTGATACCCAGCCTCGATTTTAACCCCTACCCGGCCGATTTTTCTCAGATTGTCTAAAAAGTATCTGTCCATCTCCCGGCGTATAAAGGCTGCCGCGCGCCCCTCTCCCACTAAAATATCGCCTATAACGCTGCGTTCTATGCCAAGCTGCATAAAAGCGCCCAAAAAATCCCTATGCCCCAGTTTGTCCCCGGGACGATACGTGAAGGTCAGCGCGGTCAGCGGAAATTCGTCAGCCGACGGCTCCATATAGTCGGGAAAGAAACCCGCCATCACCCGCTCCGCGCCCTCATAGCCGCCCCATAGCAGATGTCCCGCCGGCTCCCTGCGTAAAAAGTCCCGGCAGAAAGCAGCCTCGCTCTCGTCCAAAAAACCAAGGTAGCAGGGCCTGCGGCGGCTGACTCTGAGGCAGTCCCGAAGCTTAGCCAAAAGAAGCTCCCTCTGGCTGTCCATGCTCAGAAGTACAGTCCGTTGCTCTCCAGCTCGTCTAAAACGTCGTCGCCGGTAAGGTCAACGGTATATGGCGTAATGATGAAAGTGGAGGTCGCTATGCGCTTTATTTTTCCGTTATTGGCATAGGCAACACCGCTGAGAAAATCTACGATTCGCCTTGAGGTCTCCTTGTCCGTCTTCTCCAGATTGAGCACAACCGTGTGCCTGCGCAAAAGCTCGTCGGCTATAGAGCGCACCTCCTCGCCAAAGGATACCGGATTGCGCACAACAACCTGCAGCTGGGTTTTGGCGTTGATATTCACCACCCGTCCGGGAGCAGCCTCCCGAGGGGTGTAGTCCCTGGACGAAAAATCTCTTGAAGTATGCTCCTTCGGCGTGTAGCCGGAAAAAGAGGAAAAGGACGACACCGGCGCCGCCCGCCGGGGTTCTTCCCTGTCTGTGCCATAGTCCTGGCTCTCCTCCGTTTCCGTCTGGGTCTCCTCGGGGTACTCCTCATACTCGTACTCGTCCTCAGGCGGATTCCACATTTTTTGCAGCTTATCCATCAGCCCTGCCATATACAACCGAACCTCCCTTAAATTTACGGCCTCGCTCCAAACAGCGATGACCCAACGCGAACCATGGTCGCGCCGCACTCGATAGCCTCAGGGAAGTCCGAAGACATCCCCATCGAAAGGCAGACCATATCTACATTATCCATGCTTTTCCCCCGTATGTCAACATAATATTTCTCCATCCCGGCAAAATAGCGGCAAAGAATTTTTTTATCACCACATATTGGGGGTATCGCCATGAGCCCGCTGACGTGCAGTCCGGGAAGGACGCGGATTTCATCAATGAACTCCACAAGCCGTTCAGGGGCAACGCCTCCCTTATTTTCCTCCCGGCCGATATTTACCTCCACCAGCACGTCCATGGTCAGCCCGTCCCTTGCACAGAGCCTGGATATCTCCCCGGCGAGCTTAACGCTGTCCACCGACTGTATGCAGCTTACCTTCCCCACAAGGTACTTCACCTTATTTGTCTGCAGCTGGCCGATGAACTGCAAATCACATCCGTCTTTGTCCAGGCGGTCATATTTGTCCAAAAACTCCTGCACACGATTTTCCCCGAGGTGTTTAAGCCCTTTGGATACGGCGTGGTTTATCACCTCCACCGGCACAGTTTTTGTAGCTGCTAAAAGGGTTATATCCTCAGGCCTCCTTCCGGAGCGCTCCGCCGCCCGGGCTATCTTCTCCGTTATCTCAAAATAATTTTGGTCAAACGCCTTGAAGCGTTCATCGAACGACTTTTCCATCGTATAAATCAACTCCTCCCACTACTACCTTGTCGTAAAGCCGTATCGTATGGTCCGTTACCAGATTTTCCTGCTCGTCCTCGCTGAGCTCGAGCTTGCAGACAGCGTAGCCGTTTACGTCCTTTTCCGTGAACACCTGCACAAATTCCAGCTGCCCGCCATAAACCACATACACTCCCTTGACATTTTCTTTGACCTTGGTAACAGTATTGCCGTTATCGTCAGTCTCCTGGTACTCAATATCAAGAAATCGAAGCGCCTTCTCGTTGACAAGCACGCCTGAATAGGTCCTCACATTTACCTGGACGTTCTCATTTCTCACAGCAGCCAGGTCGGCGTCCATGTATGTGCACTCAAAAATCACAGCGGTCTTGCCGGAATCTCCGTCGCGGTTTCGTGCGATAACCTTTGCCGGGATGGTAGCCGTGCTGGCAAATGGTATGTCCAGCGTGACCTCGTCAACGCCCTCGAACTTTATCATGGCGTCGTCATCGAAAAGGCAGGCCATATACCACTTGAAATCCTCGCAAATCTTGCCAATGCACTGCTGTGAGACAGTCCCCTGCTCCTCAGAAAGGAGCTGTTCCAGCTTCTTCGGTGTCAGGTCCTTTACCTCATCGGCGGACACCGCTTTCTCAAGGCCGTCCGCATATGTTATAAAATATCCGGCCTGAGCGGCCTTGATGGAGTTCATGGACTGGCCGGTGCCATTGGTTATGGAATCCTTCTCCCTTTTTAGCTCGCTGACCCGCTGGGCATAGTCCTCAGCGCTCTCCTGGCCTGAGAGCACCTGCTTGCGGCTGAGGGAAAGGAGCAGCGCCTCTTTGGTCTGCGTCACCCCGGAAAAATCCCCCTGCTGTACATCCAGCATTATATCGCTCAAGTCATCGTAAATCTGCTCCCCCAGCGCCGTGCTGGCGGACACATACGCGTCTATGGGCCTGGACAGCGCAGAGAGGCTCTGTATCTCCCGCTCCATGCGGTCCGCCATATTCTGAGCCGCGGCGTCGCTCTCGCTCATGAAGATGTCGGCAATAACTCCGCCCTTTGATATACGCGAACCGTTGGCAACGCGATAGTTCAGCACACCGGAATAGTTGGGGTTTATCACGCTCTCCCGACGGACAGCGAAGCCCTGAGTCTGCAGCGAGTCCACCACCTCACCGTAAAGGGCCTCCTCGGTAACCAAGTTATTGTTGGTAAAAGAGTCCGCCCGCCGGTTTACCGCGCTGAACGCCACCGAGGCAATGACAAGCAGTGAAATAATTATTATGGCCGACGCGTAGAGCTTTCTGTTATTCAATGACATTACCCCTTTCATTCAGTTTCAGACCGGTTCCGGTGTAAAGCCCGCAGCTTTCCAGCATCCTTACACACTCCTTCATGGCTTCGTCTATACTGTAAAGCTCATCCATATACAGGTAGTGGATATCAGGTTCCCTTGCAAACCAGGTTATCTGCCGTTTCGCATACCGGCGGCTTTCTCGCTTTATATTCTCCTTTGCTTCTTCCAGGCTGATTTCGCCGTCGAAGTATGGGAAAAGCTCCTTGTACCCAATAGACTGCGCCGCGGTTGGGCAGGTTTTAGCTTTCTTACAGAAGCTGTAAAGCTCTTTAGCTTCACGCATCAGGCCTTGCTCAAACATGCGGTCCACTCTGACGTCTATGCGTTCATAAAGCCGCTGCCTGTCACGGAATACCGGGCAGAACATCATATAGCTGTAAGGCGGTTCTGCTTGCCGGGACCTTGCGGCCTGCTCAGAAAAGGGCTCGCCTGAAAGTATGCAGTACTCTAAAGCGCGTAATACCCGCTTTACATTGTTTGGATGTATCTCCCGGGCGGAGACAGGGTCCAATTCACTCAGCCTCCGGTGCATCTTCTCCGGCCCCAGCTCCTGGGCTTCGGCATAGAGCCTGGCCCTGAGCTTATCATCCCTGCACTCATCCTTGAAAGAGAACCCCCGAAGCAGCGAGCGTGCATACAGTCCGGTGCCGCCTACCAGGATTGGCAGCCTGCCCCGGCAGTGTATGTCCGCAACAGCCTCTCCCGCCAGCTTCACATAATCGGAGACGCTGAATGCTTCATCCCAATCCAGGAAACCTATAAGATGGTGCCTCGCCTGAGAGAGTTCTTCTTCATCAGGCTGGGCGGTGCCAATAGGAAGCCCTTTATAGACCTGCATGGAGTCGCAAGAGACTACCTCTCCGTTCAGTTCCCTTGCAAGGGCGATTCCCAGCGCCGTCTTCCCTGCTGCCGTGGGTCCTGTGACTGCAATAACCGTCTGCTTCATTATGCTCTCCCAAATTGTTTCTCTATCTCCCGCCGCCCCAGCAGGATATACACAGGCCTTCCATGGGGGCAGTACCGTACCTGCGGGTTTTGCTCCAGCTCCGCCGCAAGGGAGATAAGCTCATGGCGGCTGGTGTGGTCTCCCGCTTTCATAGCCGCACGGCAGGCTACGTTGTGATAGACCCAGTCCATATGCTCCGTGGTTATCTCAGTTTTGAAACCGGCAAGGTATCCTGCAATCTCCATCACCGCCGACGCCGCGTCCCTGCCATCCAGAAGCAGAGGCGCTGAGCGCACGAGAACTGTACCGGACCCAAAGTCGGAGACCTCGAAGCCCGCCCGGGAGAGCTCCTGCTCATGGGCAAGCACGGCAGTGTACTCGTCCATATCAAGATTAACGGCCACCGGTTCAAGCAGCGTCTGTGCCTCACACCCGCCGCGGCTGGCCTTCAGCCGTTCATACAGCAGGCGTTCATGGGCGGCGTGCTTGTCGATGAACATCAGCTGGTCTTCGCTGTACTCCACAATAATATAGGTTCCAAAAGCCTCGCCTAATATACGCGAGGAAAAGTCTCTCACAATATGCCTGGGTTTTTCCTCCGGCGGCTTCTCAAGCTCGGGCAGCTGGGCTGCTGTCTGAACCGGCTTAGGCTCAGGCATTGGCACAGATTCTCGCGGCTGGGCCGTATCTGCGGGCTGCTTCGGCTTGAATACCGGCTTTGGCGATATATCAAGGGCCTGTTTTACAGCCTTTGGAAGCTCAGGCTCCTTAGGCGGCTCCGCTGCGCTGTCGTGCAGGAAAAGCGGCTGATTAAGGCTTCTGTGCCCCTCAAGTGTCAGCTGCTCTTTTTTCTCCAAGACAGGGGCATAGGGCGACGGCTTTTTCAGTTCCATTGCCTTTGGGCGGTCCCCTGTGTTCAGCGCCGAGCGCACTGCATGGTACACAGCGTCGAATATGGGCCTCTCATTGACAAAGCGCACTTCCAGCTTGGCGGGGTGCACATTCACGTCTACCGCCTCACAGGCCACCTCCATATGCAGCACACATGCCGGAAATTTACCGGCCATGATTGAGCCTTTATATGCCTCTTCCAGCGCCGCCATAGCCGTGCGGCTTCGGATGAACCGGCCGTTAATGAAGAAATTCTGCATACTCCGGTTAGGTCTGCACCCTGCGGGAGCGCTGACAAAGCCGCTGACCTTCACATGGCCTAAAAGATAGTCCACAGGTATCAGTGTTGAGGTGAACTCCCTGCCGCAAACCGCGTATACCGCCGAGGACAGCCTGCTGTCCCCGGGGCTGTGCAGCTGTTCCCTGCCGTCGCGAATAAAGCGTATGGATATCTCCGGGTGCGACATTGCCAGCTTGTCCAGAATGCCGGCCACGGAGTTGCCCTCGGTCACGTCCTTTTTCAGGAACTTCATCCTAGCCGGCGTGTTGAAGAATAAGTCCCGCACCACGATAGTGGTCCCCTGGGGACACCCGGCCTCGGTAAACACCGGCTCCTCGCCGCCTCCACAGGCGTATCTCACGCCCATATTCTCCCCCTCGGCCCGGGTGAACGTCTCCACATGGGCCACCGCCGATATAGAGGCCAGCGCCTCGCCCCTAAAGCCCAGAGTGCCGATGGCGTTCAAGTCATCCTGCCCGGACACCTTGCTGGTGGCGTGGCGCATAAAGGCTGTCGGCACATCTTCGGCGGCTATTCCACAGCCGTTGTCCGTAACCCGCATATAGGTAATACCGCCCCGGCGTATCTCCACAGTAATGACCGACGCGCCCGCGTCAACTGAGTTTTCCACCAGCTCCTTTATTACCGCCGAGGGGCGCTCCACCACCTCGCCCGCGGCAATTAGCTCGGCGACCTGCTTTTCCAGCACACGAATTTTTGGCATTTTCCGACTCCCTCACAAAGTTAAAGACTCTTGCGCAGAAATATCTCCAAGGGCTCCCCCGGCAGTAGGAGCGAACCGCAGTCCACATACCCATGCTTACGATAGAAGAACTGCGCCTGCTCGCTGCTCAGGGTGGATGTCAGCACCTGGTCATAGCCCAGCCTCTTCATCTCCGCCTCCCAAAACTCCACAAGCTTACCGCCGAGACCCTGCCCGCGCTTTCCTTCCAGCACGTACAGCCGGTTCATAAATGGGATATTGCCCCAGAACAGGTTATATCGCAGCCACCCGGCCAGTCCGCCGCCATTCTCAATAATAGGAACTCTCCGCAAATGTATGGCGTTTCTCAATTCCTCGGGAAAAATATGGCAATCCAGCCGAGCAAGCTCCTCAAAGTCACTCTCTGCCGCGTATCTTACCATACCGTCACCCTCCCTCGAAAAATAATCGTCGCAGAACTTGTTCCACAACACGTCGTACTCCTTATGAGTCACGCGCTCCATATCATAGGGGGTACATATCCCGCGCTTTCGCGCCTCTGCCACAAAGCCGTGAATATACCCCGCGTCTTCTTCGATAAACGCGCAGACCTCTTTGTACCCCAGGTCAATAGCGGCGGCAAGCCTTGTGTGGCCGTCCAGGGAGATATAGCCGCCGTCATCGGGTATAACCGGGATAACTATATCATCCGGCCCGCGCAAAAAGGTATTGACTGCCGCGAGCTTGTCCTCGTCCACATAAAACTGCGACGGCTGTATCTTCTCAAGCTCAACTTTGAATATATCGACCGGCGGGAAATCCCGCACCAGCGCTCCACTGCCGTCAAAAAAGCGCGTGACATGGCCTGCATAGAACCTGAACATGTCAATAAGCTCCGGGTACAGGCTCGCGTCTTCACCGCGCACCACCGCCGACCGCTTATCTATAACCTCCACCTCGTATGGCTTGCCGTTCACCAAAAACGCCCCGTGCTGATACAGCACATTCTTCGAGAACCGCTCGTCATCATAGGCGTTCACGCGCTGAATATCTGCCTCCATCGGCTACTCCTTCACGGCCCTGGTGGCCAAAAAGCAGGGGATATTGTGCTCATGCAGGGTGCCCTCGCCGTTGGTGTCTTCATACAGATGGGTGAGCCGGAACCCGGCCTCAAGCTGACCGCCTATCTGCTCCTCCATGGTGTGGGAGAACTGCATACCGTCGTCGTCCTTCTCAAGCTGAGCCCTCTGCTCAGGGTTTTTCAGCGGGTCGAAGGGAAAGAAGCTCAGCTCCGAGCGGTCGCCTTCATCGACAAAGAGAAAGTTTATGCCGTTGTCAAGCCCGCAAAGGAGTATGCCTCCAGGCTTTAGTATCCTAAAGCACTCCCTGAAAATTGGCTTTACCTCCTGGACATAGCAGTTAGACACCGGGTGGAATATTATGTCAAAGCTATCGTCCTCAAATGGCAGCGGCTTTGTCATGTCACCCCGAATGATATTTATGCCGTACCCTTCGCGCTCTGCCACAAGCCGTTCGCTTTCAAGCTGCTTAGGCGAATAATCCAGCACCGTACATAAAGCTCCCGCTGCTGTGAATATGGGCATTTGCTGCCCGCCGCCGCTGGCAAGGCCTAATAGGCGCTTACCCTTCAAATCGCCAAACCACTCCTTAGGCACCGGCTTCGTGGGGGTCAGCAGCACATCCCAGTGCCCGTTGCAGGCGCTCGCATATTCCTCATGGGAGATGGGCCTGCCCCACTCCCAGCCCTCGTCTATCCATCTGTCTATAGTCGCGGCATTTATATCCTGATAATTCTCCATAATGTTTTCCTCTCGTAGTCTTTTAGCTTTTAAGCATACTGTTAAGCTCAAACAGCGCGTTCATGCACTGCATTGGAGTCATTGCATTTACGTCCATTTCTCTGAGCCTTTGCAAAACCTGCCCGTCGGTATTGTCCATGGTGAGCTGCACAGGCTCCTCCCTGCGCCGCAGGACTGAGCGCCGGGCGGTGACCTCCCCGCCGCTTGAGCTCTCCAGCTCGCTAAGCACCTGCTTTGCCCGCTTTATCACTTTTTCAGGCACTCCCGCAAGCTTGGCAACTTCAATGCCAAAGCTGTCGTCTGCCCCGCCCCGAACGATTCGCCGAAGGAAGGTAATATCGTCCCCGCGCTTTTTCACCGCGATATTAAAGTTCTTTACCCCCGGCAGTATGGCCTCCATCTCCGTGAGCTCATGATAGTGCGTGGCGAACAGCGTCTTCGCGCCGACCAGCTTGGGGTCGTGCACATATTCCAGCACGGCTCGGGCAATGCTCATGCCGTCAAAGGTTGACGTGCCGCGGCCTATCTCGTCAAATATTATAAGGCTGCCGGGCGTGGCGTTCCTCAGAATATCCGCAACCTCGCTCATCTCTATCATGAAAGTTGACTGCCCTGCCGAAAGGTCGTCTGAAGCGCCGACCCGGGTATATATGCCGTCCACAATGCCTAGCTCAGCTACAGCCGCAGGGACAAAGCAGCCTATCTGGGCCATTATGACAATAATTGCCGTCTGGCGCATATATGTGGATTTGCCCGCCATATTGGGGCCTGTGATAACAGCCACCCTGGTATCGTTCATGTCCATATCCACATCGTTGGGCACAAACGGCGTGTCGTGCAGCAATGCCTCCACTACAGGGTGCCGGCAGTCCTTGAGATAAAGCTTTCCGCTTATATTGACAACCGGGCGCGTATAGTCATTCTTCACCGAGACTGCAGCGAAGGACGCCAGCACATCCAGCGCAGCCACTGCCTTAGCGCTCTGCTGTATGCGGTTAAGCTCATCTGCCACCTGACGGCGTATATCCTCAAATATCCTGCTCTCCATCTCAATGGAGCGGTCGTGCGCTCCCAGTACGCGGTTCTCAAGCTCCTTGAGCTCCGGGGTTATATACCTCTCGCCTCCGGTGAGAGTCTGCTTGCGAATATAATCCTCGGGCACCTGGTTCTTATAAGAATTAGTTACCTCTATGTAATAGCCAAAAACCTTATTAAATCCGACTTTCAGCTTAGGTATGCCTGTACGCTCCCGCTCTCTGGCCTCCACTGAGGCGATAAGGCTCTGGCCGCCGGTCATGTCGCTCCTAATCTCGTCCAGCTGGGGATTGAAGCCCTTCTTGATTATCCCTCCCTCGCGGATAGTAAAGGGCGGGTTCTCGTCTATTGCCCCGTCAATAAGCCCGGAGATATCCTCAAGGCTGTCTATCTGTCCGTTCAGCCCGCAGAGCATAGTGGCCTTGCATTGGTCTAAAACCCGCTTTAGTCCCGGCAGCTTCTGCAGCGCGGCACAGAGGGCTCTCAGCTCGCGCCCGTTGGCCGAGCCATATACTATGCGGGTCATTATCCGCTCTAAATCGTGTATGCCTGTGAGCTGCTCCGTCAGCTCGTCAAGGAGCTGCCTGTTCCCCGTCAGCTCCTCCACGGCATTCAGCCGGAGTGTTATCTTTGCTGGGCTGAGCAGCGGGCGCTCAAGCCAAGCCCTTATGAGCCGCTTGCCCATAGGAGTCTTGGTGCGGTCCAGCACCCATAGCAGGGAGCCCTTGCGCTCTTTGTTTCTCATAGTCTCTATAAGCTCGAGATTGCGCACCGTGTTCAGGTCCAGCGTCATATATGCCGAATCGGACTCAAGCTCTACCTCGGTCAGCCGCTCCATGCCGGTTATCTGTGTGCGCCCGAGATAGCCTAGGAGCGCGCCCAGAGACGTCACAGCCATAGGCTTATCCGCAAGCCCAAGCTCATTTAAGCCCTTCCCGCCGAACTGCTTTAATACAGTTTCCTCTGCCTTCGCCGGGATATAAGCTTCGTCGTCCAGGCACTGGACGGCCGCCTGCAGTTTATCGCGGATAAATTGCTCAAGCTCCGGCAGCTCCATAGCTCTTGAATCTATCAGAACTTCTCTTGGGGAAAACCTGCTCATGCGGTTTTCAAGCTCCCTTGTGAGCTCCCTGGTATCGTTCATTGGCTCAATCTGGCCTGCATGAAGCTCTCCTGTGGACACATCCGCAAAGCACAGCCCTACTCCCTCTTCGCCCAGGCATATGGAGCAGATATAGTTGTTTCGGGACTCGTCGAGCATACTTCCTTCCAGCACAGTGCCCGGGGTGATGACCCTCACCACCTCGCGCTTCACAAGCCCCTTCACAGCCTTTGGGTCCTCCACCTGGTCGCAGATGGTGACCCTGTAGCCCTTGGCCAGCAGCTTTGTGATATAGCCCTCGGCGCTGTGGAAGGGTATGCCGCACATGGGGGCCCTCTCACCCTGGCCGCAGTCCCTGCCCGTAAGGGTCAGGTCCAGCTCCCGGGAGACGGTCTTGGCGTCGTTAAAGAACATCTCATAGAAATCCCCCAGCCTGAAAAACAGGATGGAGTCAGGATTCTCCTTCTTTGCCTCGAAATACTGCTTCATCATGGGAGAAAAATCCGCCATGCCCGAGCCCCCTTATAAGTTCATTTTCCCACAAAAACCGCCCATCAGTGGCAGCCGCCCCCACAGCTTGAGCAGTCCCCGTTACAGCTTGCGGCGTCATAGTCGCAGGTCTCCGGGTCGGCGCCCTCAGAGCACAGGTCAAGAATGCCCTTCACCCGCTGGAACATAGCGTCAAATTCTGTCTTCGCCGCGTCATACCTCTTCATATGCTCATTTGCCATTATCTTTGCGTATACCTCCCGGAACTCCTTATTGAGCCGCTGCATGGTCTCATCGTTCCTGTCGGGCTTCGCGGCCTCGTTGCTTATTGCCATGCGCTTCAAATTAAACTCCCCTATGGCGTCCTGAAGCTCCTGGTCCTCATCGCTTGCCTGGCGGGCCAGCTGCATCTCCACAAACCTCTGGTCCGCCTGTATAGCCCTGCCCAGCTCTCTTGTCAGCTCGATAATGTCCATTGAATTTACCTCCAAAAAATTTTTATTTAACAGTAAAATCTGTCCAGTCAATATGGTCGTATACCATCACGTCATTGGGCTTTGTCATGCCCAGCTTTTCATAGAACCCCACGGCGTTCTCGTTGGCGCAGGTGTACATCACAATATTCCTCTCGCCGCCCGCGAGCTCATGGGCAGCTTTCATCAGCGCCCGCCCAACGCCCTGCCCGGTGCAGCTTCGCACAACCCCCAGGTCTGTGATGAACAGCCAATAGGCAAAGTCCGTGATGCCAAAGCACACGCCTATGAGCCTGCCTCCGCTGTCCCTAGCCGTAAGGCTTATGGGCACGCTTTTCACCAGCGTCTCGATGCGCTCAGAAAAGCGCTCCTTTGGGTACTGAGAGCCCAAGTCCGTGTCCTTTAAGAAGTCGATATAGTTATTGGCGCTTAGGCGCTCCTCATGTATGATAAAATCCAACTCAGCTTTCTCCTCTCTTCGCCCTGAACTCGTCCATATATTTTTTGCAGGCATACGCCTCCATGAGCTTCTCGTCCTCCCATGTCCAGAGCTTCTCCACGTCTATCATCCGGGCAATCTCCTCGGGGCTGGGCTCGGCCGGGAAGATATCGCAGGGATAGCTTTCGCAGAAGCCGCAGTGCTCATACCCTTTGTCAAGCACACATTTTCTTGCACGGCAGCTGCTGTCAAACAGGACAGCGTCCTCCCTCTCGCAGGCGCAGCCGTCGCATATTATGGTATCGGGGTCTACGTCAAAAGAGAGGTTCTGCTTCTTCCACACCGCGCAAATCTCAGCGCGCCGGTCATCTCTCTCCACATTCGGCCTGTATATCAGGCATAAATCGCAGCGCATGCCGCATTTTGCAAAGATTTCCATTCCCCCGTTCTCCTCACTTCACCCGGTACTTTTTCTCTATCCGCTTATAGACCAGCACCAGCACCACCGCGCCGGCCGCCCCCAGCACACACATCAGAACCGTCGCCGCCACCGGATGCCACAGCCCAGCCAGCCCTGAGATAAACCACACCGCGCTGTAGCCTTCCCAGAGTTTGCTCATGGCCCGGTTATAGGCTGGTATATCTGTGATACTCTCGCTGGGGACAGCTACACCGGACCAAAAATTCATCGGAGTCTTCCTTTTTGCGGCATATACCCCAATGCCCAGAAAAATTACTCCACATATCATGCAGGATACAAACAAAATTACTTTTCCCAAACAAATACGCCTCCTTATCAGTGGACTTGTTGGCCGCGCAAGCTCCAGCCCTTCGCGTCGGTGACCTCCACGTCCGCAAACTCTCCCACAAGGCTGTCCTCTCCCGGGAACAGCACCACTAAGCTCCCCGCCGTCCTGCCCGAGAGCAGCCCAGTCTTTTGGTCTCTGTCCTCCACCAGCACCCGCTGTTGACTGCCCACGAGTTTCTTGCAGTTATACACGGCGATACCTTCCTGAACCTTCAAAAGCTCCGCAAACCACCTGGTCTTTTCCTCATGTGGTATTGGGTCGGGCATACCGGCCGCTTTTGTGCCGGGCCGGGGCGAGTATATGAATGTGAACAGGTTTATGAACTCAACCTCTTTTATCAGGCTCAGTGTGTCCTGAAACTCCTCATAAGTCTCGCCGGGGAAGCCGACTATCACGTCGGAGGTGAATGTCACGTCAGGCATGACTTTTCTTGCATAAGCTATCAGCGAGAGGTATTTCTCCCTGTCATATTTTCGGTTCATTTCACCAAGCACCCTGTCATTGCCTGACTGAAACGGCAGGTGTATATGGTGCGGTATATGCTTTCCTGCCGCCATCACGTCAAAGAGCTCCTCAGAAGCATCCTTTGGGTGGGAAGTCATGAAGCGCAAGCGGAAATCCCCGTCAATACCGTCTAATCTTGTCAATAGCTTGGCAAAATTCACCTGCTCATCAAGGCCTTTCCCATATGAGTTTACGTTCTGTCCCAGCAGGGTTATCTCTTTATATCCGGATTCAACCAAAGACCTGCACTCGCTAAAGATATCGTCGGGCCTGCGGCTCTTCTCCCTGCCGCGCACATACGGCACAATGCAGTAGGAGCAGAAATTGTCGCAGCCATACATAGCCGTGACCCACGCCCGGGAGCGCCCGTCGCGCCTGATGGGTATATCCTCCCGGATGGCCTTCTCCTCATGGCCCAGCAGCATTACCCGCTGGGAGTCTGAAAGTATCCGGTGCAGCATCTCCGGCAGACGGTGCAGAACATGCGTGCCGAAGACCATGTTTACAAACGGGAAAGTCTTCTGCAGGCGTTCAGCTACCTGCCGCTGTTCCGTCATGCAGCCGCATACGCCCACAATAAGGTCCGGCTTGCGGCGCTTCAGATTCTTCAGGGCTCCCACATTGCCGAATACCCTGTCCTCCGCGTGCTCGCGGACGGCGCAGGTATTAAAAATTATCAGGTCCGCCTCCTGGTCGGAGCCGGTAAACTCAAACCCCATTTCCGACAGCAGGCCTTTTATTTTTTCCCCGTCCGCTACGTTCTGCTGGCAGCCATAGGTGCGCACATAGGCCAGCGGCACTCCGCCGACGCGGGTGTGCATAAGCTCGCGCACACTGGAGATATATACGGTCATGTCCTCGTTCATAGAGCGGTTTCACCTCCCGGATACTACTCCATCCGAAAATGTAATCGATATATTTTATCATAAAAAATTGGAAACTGCAAGTGATTTGAGCCAAGAGAGCATAAATCTCTCTTGGCAAATTGTTTTTCTTGACTTTTTGCATATGGTAGGATAAAATACTATTGTACCGTCAAATGTACGAAAAGTATTTGATACCTGACCCAAAGGGCTGCTGTCCTGCGTGAAAGGTGCGGCATATATTGTGTCTGTTTCGCCGTGCCTGTTTATAGGTGCGGCGTTCTTTATTGGGCAGACGGAGGTAAATAATGGAGACAAGAGTTGCGGTCATGAGCGTAATAGTCGAGGACGGCCATACTGTTGAAAAGCTGAACGGCATTCTGCACGAGTACGGCGAATATATAATCGGACGCATGGGCATACCATACAGGACCCGCGGCATTAATATCATCAGCATTGCTTTGGACGCGCCGAAGGATATTATCTCCGGTATGGCCGGTAAAATAGGCAATCTGCACGGGGTCAGTGTTAAAACAGCACTCTCGGGGGTGACAAGCCATGAATAGCAATATACAGACGCTCATCAACACCCTGGCCGAGGCCCATAGTTTGAGCCTTGGCCAGTATCAGGAGCTTATTGACGTCCGCTGTCCTGAAGCCGCCGCGCTCCTGGCTGATAAGGCCGTTGCGGAGCGGGTGAAAATCTACGGAAAGGATGTTTATGTCCGCGGGCTTATTGAGATAAGCAATATATGTAAAAACGACTGTCTGTACTGCGGCATAAGGCGTAGCAATAAAAGCTGTGACCGCTACCGGCTTAGCAGAGAGCAGATAATGGAGTGCGCCGCCGAGGGCTATCGCCTTGGTTTCCGCACCTTCGTGCTCCAGGGCGGCGAGGACCCGTACTTTACCGACGATGTGCTCTGCGATATAGTAACTGAGATAAAATCACAGTACCCGGACTGTGCCCTCACACTCTCTATGGGTGAGCGGAGCCGGGAGAGCTACGCCCTGCTTCGGCGGGCGGGCGCGGACAGGTATCTCCTTCGCCATGAGACAGCGGACCGGGCTCACTATGAGAGCCTCCACCCTGCTGAAATGTCCTTTGACAACCGTATGCGCTGCCTTAGGGACCTCCGTGAGCTTGGCTATCAGGTGGGCTGCGGGTTCATGGTGGGCTCGCCGAACCAGACCAGCGCCACCCTTGCTAATGACCTGAAATTCATTGAGGACTTCAAGCCGGACATGTGCGGCATAGGCCCATTCATTCCCCACAAGGACACCCCCTTTAAGGACCATCCTGCCGGGACGGTTGAGCTGACCTGCTATCTGCTCTCTGTCATCCGTCTGATACACCCCCCTGTGCTTCTGCCGGCCACCACCGCTCTTGGCACAATTCACCCTGAGGGCCGGGAGATGGGTATACAGGCCGGGGCAAATGTGGTAATGCCCAACCTGTCGCCGGTGTCTGTGCGCAAGAAGTATGAGCTCTATGATAATAAGATATGTACCGGCGAGGAATCCGCACAGTGCAAGGACTGCCTGAGCGCCAGGATGGAGTCGGTGGGGTATCATATCGTGACGGACCGGGGGGATGTGAGGAGACAAAATGAGCGATAGCTTCACTATAGATGTCAGAATATCATCTGTCTCTGAAAACGCAAAGGCTGTTGCGGATACCCTTCTGCTGGCTTTTAATAATAAAAACAATATGCTCCCATACTTGGACAGGGTGGCGAAAATGTTTCCGGAGATACGCTCCCTTTTGAGTTCCGAAATGGAGCGTGAAGAAATCCTGCCTGTCGTCACTAAACTGATACGTGATAAAAAGCGCACTGACCACCGGCATATCGAAGAACAGGCGGAACACTTTCGTGAACTGGCCCAAGGAGTACTGTCTGAGGGCGTGTCAGAAATGCTGGACATGTTTCGGCTAAGCTATAGTGCGCCTGTGCGCTTCACGTGCCGGCTGGGGCTATATAACCCTTTCCCCAGAAGCGTACAAAAAAGGGATTATTGTCTGCATTATGATATAAGCGATAAGGTTTTTCTCAGGGCCTCACTTCATGAGATAAACCATATGGTGCTATTCAACAAGTGGCGCTCCATGCAGGATATCGAACTTGAAACCGAGCCTGAGTTCCCTGATATTCTATGGTACCTGGAGGAACTTGCTGTTGCTCCCACGCTGAACGACCCGCGCATACAGCGGATAGTGCCTGTCCAGCACAGCCCTTATCAGTCGATGGGGGAAATATTTGTGGATGGGGTTTCGCTGCCGGAATGTATAGAGAGAATTTATGAGCGCAAGAGTGATATGGCAGAATTTTTGCTGGAGGCTTATGCTTTCCTTGAACAGAATAAAGAGGTGCTGGTGTCTGCATGAAATTTATTGTAAATCCTGATATTCGCCTGGAATCCATCACAAAAGAAACCACAGAAGCGTTATATCCGTTGTTTATGGAGGATATAACAGAACTAAACAAATGGTTTAGCTTCGATACAGACTATAGTACTCAAAACGATTATCAGTACCTCAACAACAGGAAGCAGCCATACGATGACGCAATCGTAGTGCTTTATCGCGATACTCCCTGTGGGCGGTTCGGACTGTACGGATATAAGCCTGCCGAAAACTCGCTCTATATGTATTACTGGATATCATCTCCTTTCCGGCGTAAAGGAATCGCCCGCACCGCTATGGGTTCCGTGCTGGAATATCTGCGTGGGCTGTCCGTCTGGAAAGTATTGTTTGATGTGGACAGACAAAACTTTTCAAGTATTGAGCTGCTGGGGAAAAATCCTGATATCTATCTTGAATCTGAGGAAAAACACTTAATTTTCGCATGTGATTTGCAGAAAGGAAGATAAGCCATGGGAAAACTATACGACAGAGCAGACATCTATGACCTTATTGAAAATGAAAGCCGGTATAATGGCTTCAAGTCACACTGGGAGAATATTCTGCGCGGCAGAGACATCCACACCCTGCTTGACGTCAGCATTGGTTCAGGCAGTGCGACCCTTCAGCTTGCCGAGCTTGGAGTACATCTGTCAGGCTCTGACCTCAGCGAGGCTATGCTCGCAAATTGCAGGAAAAAAGCAGAGGCAAGAGGCTTTGACATTAAGCTGAAATGCTGTGATTTCAGGAATGCCGCGGACAACTTTGACGGCGTTTTCGACTGCGTTGCCAGCACCGGGAACTCCCTGCCGTATGTGAGCAATGAGGATTTGCTCAAAACCATTGAGCAGATGGACTCGCTTATAAAGCCCGGCGGGTATCTATACTTTGAGATACGCAACTGGGACAAGATACTTACGGACAGAAAGCGGTTCTTCCCCTACGCTCCGTTCTTTGACGGCGAGACACGTATCAACCTGACTCAGATATGGGATTATAACAGCGACGGCACGATAACCTTCAACATTATGTATTTGTTTGAAAAAGACCAAAGGTATCTTCAAATGGAGGTATTTGAGGAACACTATTTCCCCATAAAGCGAGAGCTGTTTTTAGAAAAACTGAAAGCCATGGGCTACCGGGACATACAGGTACTGCCGTACCCTTCCCATGTTGATAGAAAGGGTACGCCCGTTGAGGATTTACCCTGGTATTGTGTGATTGCCCAAAAGCAATAAGCTTTTAAAATATTTTAATCTGAGGCTAAGAGAAATCTGCCCCAAAGAAAGGAAGAAAAATTATGGCAAAGTACGACCCGAAATCCCTGCACGCGGAGGAGTTCATCAACGACGAGGAAATCCAGGAGACCCTCAGCTATGCCGAGGAGAACAAGCACAATGTGGAGCTTATCGACAGTATTCTGGAAAAGGCACGGCCTCAAAAGACCGAAACCGGCTATGTCTGCGCCGGGCTTACCCACCGGGAAGCCTCGGTGCTTTTGGCCTGTGATATTCCGGAGAAAATCGAGGAGATGTACAAGATTGCGGAGGAAATAAAGCTGGCCTTTTATGGCAACCGCATTGTCATCTTTGCCCCTCTGTATCTGTCGAATTACTGTGTGAACGGCTGTGTATACTGCCCATATCATGCGGTGAACAAGCATATTCCCCGGAAGAAGCTCACCCAGGATGAGGTAAAGGCCGAGGTCATAGCTTTACAGGACATGGGACATAAGCGGCTGGCCATAGAGTCCGGCGAGGACCCGGTGAACAGCCCTATAGAGTATATACTCGACTGTATCAAGACCATTTACAGCGTCCACCACAAGAACGGCGATATCCGGAGGGTAAACGTAAACATTGCGGCTACTACCGTTGAGAACTACCGCAAGCTGAAGGAGGCCGGTATCGGCACCTATATTCTGTTCCAGGAGACATACCATAAGAAGTCCTATGAGCAGCTCCACCCCACCGGCCCCAAGCATAATTATGACTATCATACAGAGGCCATGGACCGGGCCATGGAGGGCGGTATAGACGACGTGGGCCTGGGAGTGCTGTTCGGGCTTGAGCTGTATAAATATGAGTTCGCGGGGCTCATCATGCACGCTGAACACCTTGAGGCCGTCCACGGCGTTGGGCCTCATACCATCAGCGTGCCCAGGCTTAAAAAGGCTGATGACATCGACCCCACCCAGTTCGATAACGGCATTGACGACGAGACCTTTGCCCATATCACCGCCTGCATTCGCCTTGCTGTGCCCTATACCGGCATGATAATCTCCACCCGCGAGACCGAGGCTGTGCGCTCAAAGCTTCTGCGCCTGGGCATCTCCCAGGTCAGCGGCGGCTCCCGCACCTCTGTGGGCGGCTACACCCAGGAGGAGCGCCCCCACGACACCGAGCAGTTTGACGTGTCCGACCAGCGCACCCTGGACGAGGTTGTCCGCTGGCTGATGGAGAACGGCCATATCCCCTCCTTCTGCACCGCCTGCTACCGGGAGGGCCGCACCGGCGACCGGTTCATGAGCCTGTGCAAGAACGGACAGATACTCAACTGCTGCCACCCCAACGCCCTTATGACCCTCTCGGAGTATCTTGAGGACTATGCCAGCCCCGAGACCAAAGAGGTGGGCTATAAGATGGTTGAGGATGAGCTTAAGAGGATACCAAAGGATAAGGTCAGGGAGATTGCCGAGCAGAATATCAGGGACATCAAAAACTCCAACAGAAGGGATTTCAGGTTCTGATATGCTTGTCAAAACTGATAGCGGCAGCGAGCTGCTGGAAATGATTACTGTGGATGAGGGCGAGGCCGCGGAGCTGTACAGCCCCATAAACTGCTGCCTGGGTGTGGTGAAGCTTGGCAGCGACTACCTCATGGGCTGGAACAAGTGGCGGCAGGACTGGGAGATTTTCGGCGGCTGCCGGGAGGAGGGCGAGAGCCTGCGGGAGTGCATTGACCGGGAGTGTCTGGAGGAACTTGGCTTGTCCGGGCTCAGCTGGAACTTCATCGGGCTCATGCACTGCAAGATGGCTCCTGACTATTTTGACCCCGAGTGGCACTATGAGTACGGCGGGATATACGGCGTTACGCTGCCCTCCGAGGCTTTAGAGGCCATCGAAAGAAACCGGACTGACCGGGAGGAGATAGGTAAGCTGGCCCTTTATAGTGAGGTTAAGGGTAAAGAGAAGATTGCAGCTATTGACGAGAAATTGTTGGAGTTTTGGAAATAAACATGACACCCTGCTGTCATGTTTAGGCGTGTATAATGGATTTGCTCGGTTCATTAACGCACAAAAGGAGTAGATTTTATGAGCAAATTCAGCGAAAAAGGGTACTTTGTGAAGGAAAACGCCCCTATCTACCTCACCACTGACATGGACAGGACCGCCAAGTGGTTCGAGCACGTCATGGGCTGGTACAGCAATATCGTGGAGCGGGACGGCGAGGGCCAGGGACAGTATGGCGTAGTGTTTGATACGCCGCCGGAGATTGAGGCTACACATTTAGCCCCATTTACCGGCTTTCAGATGTTTGCAGGCGAGCCCGCCTGCGGCGAGATATCCTTCATGCAGGTGCAGGGCATTGATGGCCTATATGAGCAGGTCACCGGCGCGGGCTGGAAGGAGATAACCCCAGTGGAGGTCCAACCCTGGGGCGGTAAGCTCTGCCGGGTCACCACAATAGACGGATATGTGATACGAATTTTTGAGTAACGGAGGGATAGTATGAGCCTTAATGAGACCGTCTCGGCGGAGCGGCCCCATATCGCCTTTTTCGGTATGCGCAACGCCGGGAAGTCCAGTCTGGTAAACGCTGTCACCGGGCAGCAGCTGGCGGTGGTGTCGGACGTGAAGGGCACCACTACGGACCCGGTGCAGAAGGCTATGGAGCTGCTTCCCCTTGGGCCGGTTGTGATAATCGACACCCCCGGGCTGGACGACGAGGGGGAGCTGGGCGAGCTTCGGGTGCAGAAAGCGCGGCAGATTCTGGCAAAAGCCGACATAGCTGTATTGGTAGTAGACGCCTTAGAGGGGCTCAGCGGGCTCGACAGTGAGCTGCTGGGGCTGTTCAAAGAAAGAGACCTTCACTACTGTGTGGCGTACAATAAGGCCGATTTGCTCACTGAGCGTCAGGAGCTTGGCAGTGATTCACTTTATGTGAGCGCCAAGACCGGGGAGAATATTGCCGCGCTCAAGGAAAAACTGGGGACGTTTGCGGGTAAGACTGGGAATGAGCGTCATATTGTATCAGACCTTCTGGGCCCCGGGGACTTGGCGGTGCTGGTAACGCCTATTGACGCCGCCGCGCCCAAGGGACGGATGATTCTGCCCCAGCAGCAGACCATGCGGGACATTTTGGACGCACACTGCGCCTTTGTCACCTGCCAGACAGAGGAGCTTGCGGCCACACTCAAAATGCTTGCTAAGAAGCCCAAAATCGTGATAACCGATTCCCAGGCCTTTGAGAAAGTGGCTGAAGCCACGCCTGCGGATATACTGCTGACCTCCTTCTCCATACTCTTTGCCCGGTATAAGGGCAGCCTGCCCACCTTAGTACATGGCGCGGTACAGCTGTCGAGGCTTAGAGACGGCGACCCGGTGCTAATATCCGAGGGCTGCACTCATCACAGGCAGTGCGGGGATATCGGCACGGTAAAGCTGCCGGGCTGGATTGAGAAGTTTACCGGCGTTAAGCCAGCATATACCTTTACCTCCGGTGGTGAGTTCCCGGAGAACCCCGATGGCTATAAGCTGGTGGTGCACTGCGGCGGCTGTATGCTCAATGAGGCGGAGATGAAGAGCCGGGTAGCCAGAGCCAAGGGGTCTGGTGTGCCCATTGTGAATTATGGCGTTGCAATCGCCCATATGCACGGAATACTCCGGCGTAGTTTGGAGGCGTTTCCTGATATATTGGAGCTGCTGGATAAATACAAAGTATAAACAAAAAGCGGGAGGGCGTATGACCCTCCCGCACCGTTTTCAGCGCTTTGGATAGCAGTAGAAACGGGTAGTGGTGTCGCGTGTTCTATCATGCAGTTCGTCTTTCAGAATAAACCCGGCATTTTCAAATACATCCGCGAAAACCGGGTGGTAATAGGCAATCCAAATATCCCTCATGCGCTCGCTTTGGCTTGCCTTGATTTTATCCAAGACCTGCTCGAAAACGCTGCGGCCGAAAGGGTTATAGAAGTAGAACACGTCAAACTCACTATACCTGTCGAACTCCAGGGCATTGGCAAGTATACACTCCGCGTCCATCCCCAGCTTTTTCATGTTGCTGCGGGCAATGTCCAAAAGGTGCCCGTCCAGGTCTAGGCCGGCCACCTTCCTATAGCCGCTTTCAATGGCGCATTTCATGCACATGCCCTTCCCACAGCCGATATCAATGAACGCGGACCGGCCGGGGTTTACCGGCACCGCTTTAAGCATACGCCTCATGTCCCCGGCGTCTGTCATGCTGTAACCGTGAAACTCCTCCACGTTCCGCTGGATGTCGCCCACATATACCATGCTGAAATCCAGACCGCGGGCCTTCTCGCTCACATAATTCACCAGAAATTTGGACCACCGTTTTGCCCTTACAAATATGGAATAATTACTCATCTGCGTCTTCCTCTTCAATCAATTTACAAAAAGTATGCTTTTTGATATAGAGGAAATTGGGGGATTACAGAGGAAAAATTTGCACGAAAATCATAAAGCAGCCTTGAAATATGCGAAGATTTGTGTTATAATGTCCAAGAAGATAAGAGCTGTCAAAAAGCATACTTTTTGACAGTACTTATCTTGTATATATAGACTAAAAAATCGCAGCCAAGATTCATATGCTTGGCTGTTTTATTTTGCATATATTTGTTCCATTTTCAAATGAAATCTGCTATACTTTACTATGCTAGCACTTTGAAATGATTGGGGAATGGACATATGAAAGCAAAGCGGATAGTGGTAAAGGTCGGCACCTCTACCCTGACCCACGCCTCCGGAAGCCTGGACCTTCGGAGCATGGAGCGGCTGGTGCGTGTACTCAGCGACCTCTCCGGGGCGGGGCACGAGGTGATACTCGTGACCTCCGGAGCCATTGCGGTGGGAGTGGCCCGCATTGGACTTCCGGAGAGGCCTTCATCCCTGCGAATGAAGCAGGCCGCCGCGGCGGTGGGACAGTGCAGGATGATGCACATATATGACAAGCTTTTCTCTGAGTATAACCGTACAATGGCCCAGATACTCCTCACCGGCGAGGACGTGGAGGACCCTTCCCGGGCCGAGCACCTTCGGCGGACCTTCTCCGCCCTGCTGGAGCTGGGAGTTATCCCTGTAGTGAACGAAAACGACTCTGTATCCTCGGCCGAAATCGAGACCGGGCGGCACAAGGTGCTGGGGGATAACGACACTCTTTCGGCCATAGTGGCGGCTCTTTGCGGCGCAGGCCTCCTTGTGCTGCTCAGCGATATCGACGGCCTGTACAGTGCCGACCCGCGTACAAATCCCCAGGCTGAGCTTCTTCACAGGGTCACTGAGCTGACTCCGGATATACTCGACATGGCCGGCGGCGCCGGGACTTGGCAGGGAACCGGCGGCATGGCTACAAAGCTCTCTGCGGCCAAGACAGCAATGGAATCCGGGTGTGATATGGTGATTGCAAACGGCGGGCGGCCCGAGGCTTTATACGGTATAGTTGAAGGCGAGGATATCGGCACGAGATTTATTGCATACAGAAAGAAAGGTGACAGCAATGACTAAGCTTGAAACTCAGTGCGCCGCGGCTAAGCGCGCTTCTTATGTGCTGGCGGGCGCCTCAGTGAAAAATGCGGCGCTTGAGGCTATTGCCAGGGCGCTGGCTGAACACAAAGAGCGCTGGCTGAGGGCAAATGAAGAGGATTTGACTGCGGCAAGGGAAAACGGAATGAGCCCGGCTCTGCTGGACCGGCTGACGCTTACGCCTGAGCGCATTGCCGGAGTTATCGACAGCCTCAGGCAGGTTGCCGCTCTCCCCGACCCCACCGGCAGGGCAGACCGCATGGAGACCCGGCCAAACGGGCTTATTATAGCCAGAAGGAGAGTGCCCTTAGGCGTAGTGGCCATAATATATGAAGCCAGGCCAAACGTGACCGTTGACGCTGCCGCGCTGTGCCTGAAGTCGGGAAACGCGTGTGTTCTTAGGGGCGGCAGCGAGGCCATACATTCAAACCGCGCGGCAGTTGAGATAATGAGGAAAGCCATTGCAAGCGCCGGGCTTCCTGAGGACTGTATCTCTTTAGTGCAGGATACTGACAGGGAAACTGTAAATGAGCTGATGTGCCTGGACAAATATATTGATGTGCTTATACCCAGGGGCGGCCCGGGACTCATCCGGACTGTAGCCAAAAATGCCAGAGTGCCCGTGATACGCACCGGCGAGGGTGTCTGCCACATATATATTGACAGTGAGGCCGACCTTGATATGGGCGCTGCCATCCTTGAAAACGCAAAATGCTCCCGGCCCTCTGTGTGCAACGCGGCCGAGTGCGTTATTATCCATAGGGAGATTGCAGAGGAATTTTTGAGTAAGGCTGTGCCTCTGCTGGATAAGCACAATGTTGAACTCCGCTGTGACAGCGAGGCTCTTGCCCTCCTTGGCAGCAGGGGCGTCCCGGCAGATGAAGGGGACTGGGACGCTGAATATGGTGACTATACTCTCGCGGTAAAGACTGTGGGCAGCGCACAAGAGGCTATTGACTTTATAAACGCTCATTCTACCGGGCACTCAGAGAGCATTGTGACAAAAAATTACTTTACGGCACAGCATTTTCTCGACGCTGTTGATGCCGCGGCAGTTTATGTAAATGCGTCTACCAGGTTCACCGACGGCGGGGAGTTCGGGCTCGGCGCGGAGATAGGCATATCCACACAGAAGATGCACGCCCGCGGCCCTATGGGATTGGAGGAGCTCACAAGCTGCAAGTATGTGATATACGGTCAGGGGCAGGTTCGGTAGGAAAGGAGAAAAATCATGTCAAGTCAAAGGGATTGGCCGGTGTTCGGGTTTATCGGCACCGGCAATATGGGCGGCGCTCTGGCAAGAGCTGTCCGCCGTAAAGTGCCGGGTGAGAAAGTACTTTTGTCCAACCGCACGCACGCTAAGGCGGCGGCGCTTGCCTCAGAGCTGGGGTGTGCCGCCGAGACGGACAATCATGCTGTTGCCAAAAAAGCAAAATACATTTTTCTGGGAGTTAAGCCCCAGGGTATGGCCGGGCTGTTGGAGGACCTCTCCCCTACCCTCCGCACCCGTAAGGACCGTTTCATTCTGGTAAACATCGCCGCCGGGCTTGATATTGAGAAGATACAGGCCATGGCCGGCGCGAAGTACCCGGTGATACAGCTCAAGCCCAACACTCCCGCCGGCATTGGCGAGGGCATGAGCCTATATCTTTGCAGTCCGGAAGTAGAAGCAGATGAAGAGGCTGTATTTACAGACGCGCTGGAGGCCTCCGGGAGGCTGTCCCCCATGCAGGAAAAACTGATGGATATAGCCGGCGTGCTGGCAGGCTGCGGGCCGGCGTTCGTCGATATGTTCATAGAGGCCCTGGCCGATGGAGGCGTGGCCTGCGGGCTGCCCAGAGCACAGGCCGTAGAGCTTGCGGCCCAGATGACAGCTGGCTCGGCGAAGCTGGTGCTGGAAAGCGGCAGACATCCCGGACAGTTGAAGGACGAGGTGTGCTCCCCGGGCGGGGTCACCATCCAGGGCGTGAGAAAGCTGGAGAGCCTGGGGTTTAGGAGCGCTGTAACGGAGGCCGTCATAGCTGCTTACGAAAAAAATCTGTCCATGTAAAAGAGCGCAAAATGAGGAGCGCATGGCGCGCTCCTCATTTTAATGTGACCAAGTCTGTAAGCCGAGTTCTGTCTTGAGCAGTCATCTATCTTGGCCTGCTGTTGCCGGCAGGCTCACGCCACCTCCACGGAGCGCACGGGCCGCGCTCTCCCACTAAAGGGATGCTCCTCCACGGTGTTGCTTCGGATAGGGTTTACAGGGCCGCGGGGTTCCCCCCGCGCCGGTGAGCTCTTACCTCGCCTTTCCATCCTTACCAAAAGCTCCGCTTACGCGGGTCATTGGCGGTATATCTCTGTTGCACTTTCCCTGGGGTCGCCCCCGGCGGCGGTTAGCCGTTATCCTTGCCCTATGAAGCTCGGACTTTCCTCAGACGCGCGCTTTCGCCTCGCGCCCGCAACTGCCCGGCTTGCTCACGGTACTATTTTAGAGTAAACCGCTCCCTATGTCAATAGTTTTTTTCGGAGAGCATACGGTTTTTCTCATCCCAAAGCTTCTGGGACAGGTCTACATAATAGCTGTGCGGGTTCTCAAAGCGGGTGACCTCTTCCCAGAGGGTATCAACCTGGGCCGCGCAATAGGCCTTTATTGCATTAAGCGCCCTGGGCGTATAGACGCACTCTCCGTCCTTGAATATCTGGGTCAGCAGCGGCACTGCATGGAAGTTTTCCACTGTCTTGCGCTTCCAGGTGTGGTTTGGGTCGAAGAGCACATAGGGCTTCTCCTCGTCTATAACTTCATCGTGCATAGTCACAACGTCCGCGATGGCCTTATCCGTCTCCTTGTCAAAGAGCCGCCACACGTTCTTGAAGCAGGGGGTCGTTATTTTCACCACGTTTTCGCTTATCTTAATCTTGGGCTTGACAGTGCCGTCGGGGTTCTCAACACCCACCAGCTTGTACACACCGCCGAACACCGGCTCTGATGAAGACGTAATCAGTCTCTCGCCCACGCCGAAGGAGTCCACTTTTGCGCCCTGAATGAGCATGTCGCGGATGATATACTCGTCCAGGGAGTTTGAGGCGCATATCTGGCAGTCCTCAAACCCGGCGTCGTCCAAGAGCTTGCGGGCCTTGCGGGAGAGATAGGTGATGTCGCCGCTGTCTATGCGTATGCCCGCCGGGCGGTAGCCGTTTGGCACGAGCACCTCATTGAAAACTTTAATCGCGTTGGGCACGCCGGACTTGAGCACATTATAGGTGTCAACCAGCAGCACACAGTTATTTGGATAGGCCTTGGCGTAAGCCTTGAAGGCCTCATACTCCGTATCAAACAGCTGCACCCAGCTGTGGGCCATGGTGCCAAGGGCGGGAACTCCGAAAAGCTGGTCGCTGATGGTGCAGGCCGTGCCCGCACAGCCGCCGATATAAGCTGCCCTGGCACCGTGCACAGCTCCGTCAAAGCCCTGTGCCCGCCGGGAACCGAACTCCATCACGGCCCTGCCCTGGGCCGCCCGGACTATGCGGTTGGCTTTGGTGGCAATGAGGCTCTGGTGGTTTATGCAGAGCAAAACCATTGTCTCGATAAACTGGGCCTGTATGACCGGGCCGCGAACAGTGACAATAGGCTCGCCGGGGAAAATCGGCGTACCCTCCGGGATAGCCCACACGTCGCATGAAAATTTGAAATTCCTCAGATAGTCCAGAAACTCTTCGCTGAACATATTGCGCCCTGAAAGATAGGCGATGTCCTCAGGCGAAAAGTGCAGCCCCTTCAGGTAATCCACCAGCTGCTCAACGCCGGCCATAACAGCAAAGCCGCCGTTATCCGGGAGCTTGCGGAAGAACATATCAAAATAGCAAATTGTATCTCTGAACCCCTCAAGGAAATAGCCGTTTGCCATGGTGATTTCGTAAAAATCCGTAAGCATAGTCAGCTCACGCTGGGAAAAATTCTTGCTCAATCGAACCGCCCTCTCTGATTCCTCATCTTTTTTTGGTTCATTATAGCAGAGATTTTGAAAAAAGTACAGCCTTATTTTTCCATTTTAGCATATTAACAAATTTATTTCTTGAAAGGGGTTGATTTTTTACAAATGCGCTATTATAATATGAAATGAAAGAAAATATATTATATAGAACTTGAAGTTAAAACTAACGCGTTCAGGGGAGTGAATATCAATGAGGCTGCGAGGGCAACCGTTGGGTACTAAGAATTTGATTGGCGCGCGGGTGGAGGCTGCCCGCAGGAGCCAGGGGATGAAGCAAAAGGAGCTGCTGGCCCAGCTGCAGGTGCGCGGCGTGGATTTAAACGCCTCGGGCCTGTCAAAGCTGGAGGGGCAGATTCGGTATGTCACCGACACGGAACTGCTGGCGCTTTCCCGGATACTGAACGTCTCTGTAATGTGGCTTCTTACCGGAGAGGAAAAACTGTAGCAATACGCTCAGTAAAAGAAAATTTCCATATCCCGGCGGGCCTGTGGGTCTGTCGGGATTATCTCTTTTTTTAGCCGCATATTTCGCGCAAATACCTCCATATTACCAAATAGAACAGGTTTTGGAGGCGCAGATGTTTCATATTCAGGAGCTCAAAAGGCTTGCCCCCTTGGGGATATTTTTTGCTGCATACAGTTTGGCTTTCCTGCTCTGGAAGGCGGCATTTCTCTACTCCCTGCCTTTTCTTCTGGGGCTTTTTATAGCGGCAGTTCTTCAGCCGGTCATACGGTGGGCGGAGGAAAAGCTGCGCCTCAGCCGCACTGCCGCCTCCGGACTGGTCACAGCCGCGGCGCTGATACTGCTTCTGGCTGTATTGGTATTTATAGCGGTACTTGGCGTGCGGGAGCTGGCGGGTTTCCTTATTAAGGCTGCAAATGACGGGTTTCCGGAGTTTTCCCCGCCGGTCAAAAGATTTTTTCACTGGCTGGGAGAAACAGTGCGGCAGATAGACGGCCAGTTCCTCGAGCGCAACAGGGAACAGCTGATGGAGTTTCTGAAAAACAGCGCTGATATAGCTATGTCCGCGCTGAATGGTATCCTGTCTGTGCTGGCGTCGCTGCCGCTGCTTCTGACTATGGCCCTGGTAACAGGCTTCTCAGCATTTTTTATTGCAAGGGATTTTGATACAATTCGCGCATGGTTCATGAGGTTTGTAAGCAAAAAGGCCGTTGAGCAGTTCAGGCTTGCGGCAAAAGAAACCGGCGGCACCGGAAAAAAGTACCTGCTCTCTTATGTATTCATATATTTTATCGGCTTTTGTGAGGCTTTCGTCATACTATCTATTCTGAATGTGCCCTACCCGCTGATAACGGCTGTAATCACCTGCTTCGCGGACGTGCTGCCTGTGCTCGGGCCCGGGATAGTCCTGGGGCCTGTGGCTGTCTGGCAGGCTCTGACCGGCTCCTATGGCAGAGCCGCCGGGGTGCTCATAGGCTGGATGATAATGGGCTGTGTGCGTCAGGTGGTGGAGCCAAAGCTGGTGGCCTCAACCGCAAAGCTGCACCCACTGACCATGCTGGCTGCGGTATACTTCTCGCTGACAGCCGGAAGCCTGTGGGTGCTGATATATACTGCCGGATTCTTTATGCTGTATTCACTGCTCCACCGTGCGGAAATGCTCCCGCCTCTCATCCCTGAAGACGATAGGGATAAATAGCTTTTTACTTTGCCATTGTTTTAACCATAACGGCCTTCTGAGCGTGCAGGCGGTTTTCGGCCTCCTCAAAGATATACTGGGCGTTTGCCTCAAAAACCTCCTCAGTTATCTCCTCACCCCTATGAGCGGGCAGGCAGTGCTGGACCATAGCGTCGGGCTTGGCCATTGCCATGAGGTTTTTGTCAATGCAATAGCCCTTGAAGGCCGCCTCGCGTTTCTGACGCTCATCCTCCTGGCCCATGGACGTCCAGACGTCGGTGATGACCACATCCGCGTTTTTCACCGCCTGCATGGGGTCGTCCGTCAGCTCAAAGGAGCTATAGCCCTTTGCAAAGTCCAGTATCTCCTGAGGAGGACGGTAGCCCTCGGGACAGGCGGCGGAGACGCTCATGCCCACTTTTAGCCCGCCTACAATAAGCGAGTTCATCATATTGTTTCCGTCGCCGATGAAGCACATCTTCAGGCCTTCAAAAGAGCCCTTAAACTCTCTTATAGTCATAAGGTCCGCAAGCACCTGGCAGGGGTGGCAGAAGTCTGTAAGGCCGTTTATCACCGGCACGCTGCCGTATTTTGCCAGGTCCTCTACTTCCTGCTGCTCAAAGGTGCGTATCATTATGCCGTCAACATATCTTGACAGAACTCTCGCCGTGTCCTGGACCGGCTCGCCGCGGCCAATCTGTGAGCCCTCGGAGGCCAGCACCACAGCGTAGCCGCCCAGCTGGTTAATGCCCACCTCAAAGGATACTCTCGTGCGGGTAGAGGATTTTTCAAATATCATCCCGAGGCACTTTCCCTTGAGATGATGGTGTTCAATGCCGTGTTTCGTCTCGTATTTCAGCTGGTCGGCAAGGTTCAAAACTTCGATTATCTCCTCGCCGCTCATATCCAAAAGCTTCAGTAAATGCTTCATTTTTTAGTTTCCCTCCTGTAAAACCTGTGCAAATATCATAAGTCCCTTATCGATTTCTTCCGTGGTGATTGTCAGCGGGGGCAGGAAACGTACCAATTCCTTGGCTGTGAGCACCAAAAGACCCCGCTGCGCGCATTTTACCAGCACATCGTGCGCATCACCGGATTTCAGCTTAATGCCCAGCATCAGGCCCTTTCCACGCACAAACTCCACCTGAGGCAGCGATTCCAGCCTCTCGGTCATCGCGCGGCCCTTTTCGCGGACAGACTGCAAAAACGCCGGCTCGCTCACCCTTCGGACGACCTCTCTTGCCCCGGCGCAGACCACCGGATTGCCGCCGAAGGTCGAGCCCTGCTGCCCGGGCTTCAGAATGTCCCGAAGCTTCTCCCCCACAAGGCAGACCCCTATTGGCAGGCCGCCGGCCAAGCCCTTCGCGCTTGTGACAACATCAGGCTGGACTCCATAGCCCTGGAAGCTGTAGAAATGCCCTGTGCGGCCCACGCCGGTCTGTACCTCGTCAATGATAAGCAGCACGTCGCGCTCAGCGCAGAGCCTGCTCAGGCTGCCGAGATAGTCCGGGTCAATGGGAACGACCCCTCCCTCGCCCTGCACAGTTTCTATCATAACAGCGCATACCGTGCCGTCCAGCATAGTGTCTAAAGCTTTGATATCCCCGGACTGTGCATACAGAAACCCGTCGGTCAGCGGGAGAAAGTCTTTATGAAAGCCCTCCTGTCCGGTCGCGGCAAGAGTGGTAAGGGTGCGGCCGTGGAAGGAGTTTTCCAGCGTGACTATTTTATAGGCTCCCCGCTTCTCGCCATATTTGCGCGCTGTCTTTATAGCGCACTCGTTTGCCTCTGCCCCCGAATTGCAGAAAAACGCCTGAGCCATGCCTGCCGCCTTGCAGAGCTCCTCTGCCAGCGCTGTGTTCTGAGGCGAGTAGTAGTAGTTGCACAGGTGCTGTATCTCCCCGGCCTGCTTCGACACTGCCGCTGTCCAGCCTGGGTCGCTGTAGCCAAGGCTGTTCACCCCAATGCCGGATGTAAAGTCAATGTACTCTCTGCCTTCTATATCCCAGGCGGTAGCGTTTTTCCCCTTTACCAGGGCGGCGTCTACTCTGCCGTAGGTATGGATGATATATCTCTGTTCCTGCTCCTTGATTTGCTGAAAAGTCATAAGATGTCTCCTTTAATAGAACATGGTGCCTATGCCCTCGTCGGTGAAAAGCTCCACCAGTATGGAGTGGGCTATGCGTCCGTCGATAATATGCGCCCTGCCCACACCCCTCCGGACAGCGTCCACACAGCAGTCTATCTTTGGTATCATTCCGCCGCTTATCACGCCCTCCTTTTTCAGACGGCGCACATCGCTGACGTTTACCACCGGGATTATTGTGCTCTCATCTTCTCTGTCACGAAGCAGGCCGCGCACGTCAGTCATGAGTATCAGCTTCATGGCCCCAAGCTCAGCGGCAATGCGGGCGGCGGCAATGTCCGCGTTGATATTGTAGACCTCGCCGTGATAGCCCGCGGCCACGGTGGAGACGATGGGTATATAGCCGTTTTGTGCGGCGTTGCGAAGGATGTCCACATTGACCTCTCGAATTTCCCCCACAAAACCCAAATCCTCCTCCAGCTGGTCTGCTTTAAGAAGCGAGCCGTCCAGACCGCAAAGGCCTATGGCCTTGCCTCCCGCGTCCTCAAGGAGCTGCACCAGGTCTTTATTGACCTTCCCTGCCAGCACCTGCTGTACGATTCCGATGGTCTCCTCATCCGTGTAGCGCAAACCGCCGACAAACCTGCTCTCCTTGCCGACTTTTTTCAGCATAGCGTTTATCTCCGGCCCGCCGCCGTGGACAAGCACAACATTTATGCCCACAAGCTGCATGAGCACTATATCGCTCATAACTGCCGACTTAAGCTCGTCGTCCAGCATGGCGTTGCCGCCGTACTTCACAACAACCGTTGCCCCGGCGTACTTTTTGATATACGGAAGGGCCTGAACCAGGATGTTAGCCCTCTCGCTGTTGGATACCTGCATTTAAACTCACCCGTTTGCTTTGATTTGTTTTACCACGTCCATCCACGCTGCCACTGACACGACGATAAGGAGTATATAAATCGCTATAATCAGGAAGTTCACGAAAATGGCCCCCAGCAGCAGCCTGCGCCAGAGCTTGCAGGTCTTGCTCCGGGTGACAAGATGGGCGATTATGGCCGCGATAAGCATACCCGCCGTCAGCAGCGACGGGGCGGCGTATAGGAAAAGCACACCTGTCGCCGTAAACAGCAGCACTATAAACACGATAAAGTTGATATACATCAGCACCGAGAGCACCGCCGGGACGATGTCCCACCGGCTCTTTATGCCCAGCTTCTCGCCCATATGCCCTCCTTACGTGCGGTAGTCGGCGTTTATTTTTACATAGTCGTAGGTCAGGTCACATCCGTATGCCTCGGCGGATATATCACCCATGTGCAGGTCTATGAGAGTTTCAATTTCAGTCTCCTTCAATATCTCCAAAGCCAGCTCCTCAGAAAACTCTATGCCCATGCCTGACTTAACTACCTCTACTTTTCCCTTTGCAGACTTAAAGGCGATGTCTATTTTCTCCACATCCACCTGTGCCCCCGAGTAGCCTATAGCGCACATAGCCCGGCCTCCCGCATTGGCGTCAGCGCCGAAGAAAGCGGCCTTCACAAGGGTTGAGCTGCTCACCGAGCGGGCGACAGTTCGGGCAGTTTCCAGGTCGGGAGCGCCGTCTACACGGTAGACTATGAGCCGGGAAGCCCCCTCGCCGTCCTTCGCCATCATCATGGCAAGCCTGCGGCCAACGGCTTCCAGGGCGGCTGTGAACGCATCAAAATCCACTCCCTCAGAGGCTATTTCTGCGTTCCCGGCAGCGCCGTTTGCAAGCACAACGAAGGTGTCGTTTGTAGATGTGTCTCCGTCCACATCAATCATGTTAAAGGTAGCGTCGGCAGCAGTCTTGACCGCCTTTTGAAGTAGAGCGGGAGAGATAGCGCAGTCGGTAGTCACGAAGCAGAGCATTGTGGCCATATTCGGGTGTATCATGCCGCTGCCCTTTGATATGCCGCCGATATGAGCGGTCTTGCCCCCCACTGTAAATGTAACGGCAGCTTCCTTCGGCACGGTATCGGTAGTCATTATGGCTGTTGCCGCGGCCGGGGAGCCGTCCTCCTTCAACGAGGCTTTCAGCCCGGCCATACCCTGGGCTATTGGCTCAATAGGAAGGGACGGGCCGATAACCCCTGTAGACGCGACTACAATGTCCTCAGGCTTTAAGCCCAGCTCCGACGCCGCCACACGGCACATGGCCTCGGCCTTCTCAATGCCGTCCGGAGCGCAGGTGTTTGCAATACCTGAGTTGCAGATAACAGCCTGGGCCCTGCCGTCGGCTATATTCTTCTGGGTGACGGTGATTGGCGCGCCCTTTACCAGATTGCGGGTATATACCCCGGCGGCGGCGCACATGCGGTCGCTGAGTATAAGGGCAAGGTCTGGCTTAGTCTTATTTTTGCGGATACCGCAGTGGATTCCGCTCGCTGAAAATCCTTTGGCGGCAGTTACGCCGCCCTCTATAAATTCCATCACATAATTCTCCTAAACACTTTTTTAAACCGCCGGCGGCACGAGTTTCAAGCCGGCGGTTTCATCAATGCCGAATGCAAGATTCATATTCTGTAAAGCCTGCCCTGCCGCGCCCTTTACCATGTTGTCAATGGCAGAGACTGCAACAAATGTCCCTGTGCGCAGGTCTGCAAAAATTGATATGTCACAGAAATTAGTACAGCGCACATTTTTCACATTAGCCGTCTGGCCCTCGGGCAGCAGCCGTATGAAGAACTCGCCGCCATACCTATTCTCATAGGCCCCGCGTATCTTTTCCAGCGTTGCGCCAGGCGTAAGCCTTGCGTAACATGTGGCCAATATTCCGCGGTTTATAGGCAGCAGGTGCGGTACAAAGGTCAGCTTCAGCTTTTGCCCGGCTATTTTTGACAGTGTCTGCTCCATCTCCGGGGTATGCCGGTGACAGGCGACCTTATAGGCCGTGAAGCCCTCGTTCAGCTCCGGGTAGTGATTGCCCTGGGTCGGCTTTCGCCCCGCTCCGGTCACTCCGGATTTGCAGTCGGCTATTATGCCGTCGGGCAGGATAAAACCGCCTTCCAAAGCGGGCGCCAGTGCCAAGGGTACCGCCGTGGTGTAGCAGCCGGGGTTGGCAATTATTTTTTTACCATTAATCTGTTCCCGGAACAGCTCCGGAAGACCGTACACCGCCTTCTCATGCAGAGATTTGTCGGTGAAGCTGCCTCCGTACCACTGGGTATATTCCTCCTCGCTCTCAAGCCTGAAATCAGCTCCCAGGTCTATAAACACCTTCCCTGCCCTAATGCACTCAGCCGCAAGCTCCTGGGAGAGCCCGTGGGGCAGCGCGGCGAATATAACGTCGCTCTTTTCTACCACCTGCTCCTGAGTCCCGCATATCATATCGCATATATGAAAATATGCAGGATAGACCTCAGACAGGGCCTTACCCTCAAAGCTCACGGAGCTTATGGCGGCAAGCTCCGCCTCCGGATGGCCCATTATCAGCCGGCAGAGCTCCGCCCCGGCATAGCCGGTGGCCCCCACCACTCCGGCCATTATCTTACCCATACTCCTATTCCTCCTTATCCAGCAGCGCCAGCACCCTGGCTGCCTGTGCCCTGACATTCTCCGGTGCAGGCCCGCCAAGAACCTTCCGGTCGCCCACGCATTTATCCAGGGATATCGCTCCGTATACGCCCTCGTCAAAGGCCGGATGTATGCGCTTATACTCCTCAAGCGGCAGGCTCTCCAGGTTTTCGTCCCGCTCAATGCACAGGGCAACCAGCTCCCCGGTTATTTTATATGCGTCCCTAAACGGCAGGCCCTTTGAGGCTACCAGCCAGTCAGCACAATCCGTGGCGTTTATAAAGCCGCCAGCCGCTGCTTTACGCATGTTCCGCTCGTTTACAGTCATCGTCTCAAGCATTGGAGTGAGAGGCGTGAGGCACAGCTTCAGTGTGTCCACCGCGTCGAACACGGCCTCCTTGTCCTCCTGCATGTCCTTGTTATAGGCCAGCGGAAGCCCCTTCATCATAGTCAATAACGCCGTCAAATCGCCAATCACCCGTCCGGATTTTCCGCGGATAAGCTCGGCCAAATCCGGGTTTTTCTTCTGGGGCATAATGCTCGAGCCGGTGCAGTAGGCGTCGTCCAGTTCGATAAATTTAAACTCCCACGAGCACCAGAGCACAAGCTCCTCACAGAGCCTTGAAAGGTGCACCATGCACAGTGAGGCCGCGAAAGCAGTTTCCGCGCAGAAGTCCCGGTCTGATACGCCGTCCAGGCTGTTCTGTGTTGGGGCTGAGAAGTTCAGGAGCTCCGCGGTAAGCTCACGGTCCAGTGGATATGTGGTCCCTGCCAGCGCGCCGCTCCCAAGGGGGCACTGGTCCATACGCTTTAACGCGTCCTGAAAGCGGCTTACATCCCGAAGCAGCATTTCGGCGTACGCCAGCAGGTGGTGCCCAAAGGTGACCGGCTGCGCACGCTGCATGTGGGTATATCCGGGCATAACTGCCGCGCTGTATTGTCCCGCCTTTTCACAGAGCACCCGGAGCAGCCCCCGAAGCTGCTTTATAAGAGATAAGCAGTCCTCTCTCAGGGTAAGGCGGATGTCCAGCGCTACCTGGTCGTTGCGGCTACGCCCGGTATGAAGGCGCTTGCCTGTGTCGCCAAGCCTGGCTGTAAGCTCCTGCTCAACAAAGGTATGGATGTCCTCCGCGTCCGGGTCAATGGCAAGGGTACCGCTGTCTATGTCCTCTCGTATCCTTTTAAGCTCCGCGCATATCTTCTCGCTCTCTCCATTGTCTATAATCCCCTGGCGGCCAAGCATTGCGGCATGGGCTATGCTGCCCTCAATGTCGTGCCTATACATCCTGCTGTCGAAGGCGATACTGGAGTTAAAATCATTAGTCCTGGGGTCTGCCTCTTTCCTGAAGCGCCCTTTCCATAGCTTCATCTGTCTTCCTCCACTGAATCAAGGGCTGCACTGCCCGGGTGTCCGGTAAAATTCAGGAATGCCTCTTTATAGTCCCGCATATGGTCCGTAAGAGATTTCGCGAACTCCCCGGCCTCTGCCATTTCAGCGAACTCCTCAAAGGTCACCCATTTTGCGTCACAGGTCTCGCCCTTCTGGAAACGCACATTATTCAAATCCACATCCATGCGCACCCCAAAATCACGGCCGATATAGGGCCAGGTACAGGAACAGCCCAGCAGGGTTATCTGCCCCTCCTTGACAGTTATGCCAGTCTCCTCAAAGAGCTCGCGGATAACGGCATGGACCGGGGTCTCCCCCGCCTGTACATGCCCGGCAGGATTTTCCCATTTGCCGGGAGCATAACTCTTCTCCATGCTTCGCTTAGTGATAAAGATATGGCCTTTGCTGTCCATTATCCAAATGCCCACAGCCATGCGGTACTCGTCCGGACCCAGGGGAGCTTTTCTGTCGCGCACAGCCCCCGTGGTAGTTCCGCTCTTGTCATATATGTCTATCAGTTCCATTTATAATCTTCCTTACTTATCGTATGTCAAACCCTTCTTAGCCTGTACCTTGATGGGCAGGCCGAACAGGTTGATGAACCCGGCAGAGTCAGCCTGGTTGTAGACCTCGTCCTCGTCGAAAGTGGCGATGTCCTCGTCATAGAGGGAATAGGGCGAGGTAACCCCCGCGTCGATGATGTTGCCCTTATAGAGCTTGAGCTTCACGTCGCCGGTGACAGTCTCCTGGGTGCTGTCAACAAAAGCGGAGAGGGCCTGGCGCAGCGGAGTATACCACTGGCCATTATAGACTAAATCAGCGAACTTCAAGGCCGTCTGCTGCTTATAGTGGTAGGTCTCCTTATCAAGGCAGAGCTCCTCAAGCTTGTTGTGGGCGTGGTAGAGTATTGTGCCGCCGGGAGTCTCGTAAACACCCCTGGACTTCATGCCCACCAAGCGGTTCTCGATGATGTCCGCAAGTCCTATGCCGTTTTTGCCTCCCAGCTCATTGAGCTTTTCTACCATCTTTGTACCGGAGAGGGTCTCGCCGTTAAGGGCTGTGGGCACGCCCTTCTCAAAATGAAGGCTGATATATGTGGGCTCGTCCGGGGCCTGCTCGGGTGAAACCCCCAGCTCCAGGAAGCCGGGCTTATTGTACAGCGGCTCGTTTGAGGGGTCCTCCAGGTCCAGGCCCTCGTGGGACAGGTGCCAGAGGTTCTTGTCCTTTGAGTAGTTGGTCTCGCGGCTAATCTTCAGGGGGATATTATGGGCCTCGGCGTACTCTATCTCCTCCTCCCGGGACTTGATGTCCCAGATACGCCAGGGGGCTATAACGGTCATGTCAGGGGCGTAGGCCTTGATTGCGAGCTCAAAGCGCACCTGGTCGTTGCCCTTGCCGGTACAGCCGTGGCAGATGGCGTCTGCACCCTCTTTTTTGGCTATTTCAACAATGCCTTTTGCTATAATCGGCCTTGCGAAGGACGTGCCCAGCAGGTACTTGTTCTCGTAAACTGCCCCGGCCTTTACAGTGGGGTACACATAATCCTGTATAAATTCCTCTTTTAAGTCGAGCACGTACAGCTTTGACGCGCCGGTCTTCTTGGCCTTTTCCTCAAGGCCGTCAAGCTCCGTGCCCTGTCCAACGTCACCGGAGACCGCTATGACCTCGCAGTTATTATAGTTTTCCTTGAGCCAGGGGATGATGATGGAGGTATCAAGGCCTCCCGAGTATGCGAGCACGACTTTCTTTATTTCCTTAGCCATTATTGACATTCCTTTCATATTGATTTCGTTTCATACATCATTATACACCTAAATCTGCAAAAATCAAGGCCCAAAATGAATAATTATTCATTTTGGGCCTTTTGCTATACATTTATTCAAGTCCTGCGGTAATTTCAGGAAACTTGCCCTTTAGGAAATGCCTATATGTGGGGACATCCTTGGCCCCACGGTACTCCTCCTTGATGTTCTTGTCTATCCAGGCGAGCATGCTGTCCGGCAGCTCTTCATAGCGGCGTATAAGTATCTGCCCCAGCTCCGCGGCGATAAGTATGGCCTCGTAGGCGTCCGGCACGTACTCACAGCCCATAACCGGAACCGGCTGGGAGGTTATAACAGCGTCGGGGATATCCTTCATCTCCTCTAGCCCCGGCACGGTCTCGGCGGCGTAGATGTAGCCGGAGACGCCCTTATAGGTCTCCTCCAGGGCGTTCGGCCAGTATTCGTCCAGCTGTAATTTGCCTTCAAAGAAGCCGTAGCTCCCCCACTTCTGCCATGGGCCCTCATGTGTAAAGCCGGTTTCTTTACAGTACTTTTCCACCGCGTTGGAGAGATATGGCAGCACGTTCTCCCGCTTTTTTGAGAGATATACAAGCGGCCTGCCATGGTTCGACACTCTCGGCTCCAAAACCTCAATGCAGTGTGTAGAGCTCGCGTGAAAGAACATCCTCACTCCTCCTTCCTATGGGTCAAGTCAAACTCCTTTACAGGACCGTACAGCCGCTCGTCAACTCTGGCGGTAAGCCTCAGGCCTTCCTCCACATACTCCTCGCTGAGCACAGCGCCCTCGTCTCTGAGCCTTGCGGCGAGGCCGCTCTTTGCGAACGGTAAAAGCAGCTCTACATCGAAGGTCTTCTCGGGCAGACTGTCCTCCACTGCCTGCAGCAGCTTGTCTATGCCGTCGCCGTTCAGGGCGCTTATGCGCACCGCACCGGGCAGGCGTGGTGCGGTCTCTTCGTCCTGCACGGCGTCCCACTTGTTGAGCACCGGGATGACCGGACGCTCCCCGGAGCCAAGGCTTCTGAGCAGGTCTTCGGTGACCTGAAGGTGCTCCCGGGCCTCGGGGCTTGACGCGTCGCAAATATTTAGAAGTATGTCGGCGGTGGCCGCCTGCTCAAGAGTGGATTTGAAAGCCTCCACCAGATGGTGGGGCAGTCTTCTTATGAGGCCGACGGTGTCAATAAGCATTACTGTCTTGCCGCAGGGCAGCTTCAGCGCCCTGGCAGTCGGGTCAAGCGTTGCAAACAGTTTATCTTCCGCCAGCACCCCTGCCTGGGTAAGCCGGTTCATCAGAGTGCTTTTTCCTGCGTTTGTATAGCCTACCAATGCCACAGAAACTGCCGAGTTTTTCTTTCTCAGCTTCCCGGTGACAGTCCGGGCGGCCTCCGCCTCGGCAAGCTGCTCCTTGAGGCTGCCTATCCTACGGCGGATATGCCGCCGGTCCGTCTCAAGCTTGGTCTCGCCGGGGCCTCTTGTACCAATTCCGCCGCCCAGCCTCGAGAGGGCCGTGCCACGGCCGGTGAGCCTTGGGAGCATATAGCGAAGCTGGGCGAGCTCCACCTGCAGCTTGCCCTCGCGGCTTCTGGCCCGCTGTGCAAAGATGTCCAGTATCAGCATAGTGCGGTCTATAACCCGCACGCCGAAAAGCTCCTCAAGGTTGCGTATCTGAGTGGGACTGAGCTCCCTGTCAAATATGCACAGGTCCAGCCCCTCCCGTTCTATAAGCTCCGCGGCCTCCTTAGCCATTCCGGAGCCTATACATGTGGCGGAGTCGGGAGAAGGACGCTTCTGCGTCATGGTAAAGGCAGGGTCGGCCCCCGCGCTTCCGGTGAGCTCCCCCAGCTCCGCAAGTGAAGCCTCCGCGTCATATTCCCCGGTATCCAGGGATATCAGCAGAGCACGCTCCATGGCCTCCTCATTTTCAAACACAAAACCCCTCCTTTATAACAAAACAGTTAATTTCCGTTCAGCTCCGCATATTGCAGCACGTTGCGGCATAGGAACATCACCAGCAGCGCGATGGGCACATTGGCGGCAATCATGCCAAGCAGCATTCCTGCGGCTCCGGGCAGGAACTCAAGGCCCATAGCAAAGACACCCAGAATAATTCCGGGCACCGCCATTATCATCAGGGCGATAATGTAGAAGAACAGTATCAATCCCTTGGAGCGCACCGTGCCGAAGACCCTCTCAACCAGTATATTGCCAGAGGTGAACAGAAGCGAGAAGGTTATCCGCGTGAGTATACATAAAACAGTGTCCAGCGGGCCTATATTCAGTATTACCCCAATGGGCACAAACAGGCATACAGCTTCCACACAGTCGGCCATCAGCGTCTCGGCTGTGGCCCAGAGCAACTTCTTGAAGGGCGGCTCCGGCATGAGGTAGATATATGGCTTTGATATCTCCCAGCTGAACCGGCCCATGCTCTCTGAAAACATCTGCATATAGGTGCTCATGGCAAACACTGCCACGAATGCGGCGGTATTATCTTCCTCTTCGGAGAATATGAAGCTGTACAGCACCGCACATCCAATGGTAATAAGCATGAATACCACCGTCATCTTTGAGAACAGGAACACTCCTGAGCGCCGGTTCTCCAATAGGTGCTTGTGGAACATGGCGCTGGCGCCGCTCCCCCTTTCCAGTCCGGTCTTCCCGACCCGCACCTTTTTGGGAGTAACTTCGGCAGGCCGGCCCTCCTTTTTCGCTGTGATGGCCGACTGGGCCACCTCGGCGGTCTGAAGCACGTCTTCATAGTAGTTGTTTTTGTTTTTTACCACCAGCAGCAGGGATATAGCAAAGGCCGCAAGCATAAGCAGCACACAAATTCCTGCCACAGCGTAATCCCCGGTGAATATGCCGCCGATGAAACCCGCCGCCCAGCCTGATACCGGGAAGAATATGCCAATAGTGGACAGGAACTTCGCGCCCGCCTCCACCGAGCCGAACAGCGCGAAGGAGAACATATCGTCAGGGTTTGCTCCAACTGTAATCTGAGGGAGACAGCTCAATACCAGCCATGCCACAAAACCAAGAGTTACCGCATACACAATATATCTGAGGACCCGCCTGGCGTCATCATTGCCGCTGGTGCGGGTATACGCCGCCATCGCACAGACCTGGCCCAGGAACAGGCACATGGCATACCCAACGACTATCAGCACAAGGTGTATATATTCAATGCCGTAAGCCGCGTGCAGCCAGGTATACTGGAAAAGCAGGAAAAAGCCCAGCAGCAGGGACAGTCCCAGCTGCCGCGTGAGGCCGTAAAACAGGACCTTATTGGGCTTCAGCGGCGACGGGAACAGCATACTAACGTCTGAAAGGGTGAACATCGGGTAATTCCCAGCCCCTCCGTTCAGGCCGTTGATAAAGGTCATGAGAAACATGAGGCTGTAGAACAGGACCATTATTGCGGTCAGCTCATACAGCGGCCTTGGGTCCATCTCCGCGTCGCGCCCGCCTATGACGGTAACTGCCAGCATTGCCGCCAGGAATATGACATAAAAAAGCTTTGCCGGGTGCTTTACAGCCTCTTTAAGCTGGTTTTTCAGCTTTACTGCGGTGAGGTATACCAGAGGGCTTTTCATTGTGCACCCCCCTCTGTTATCCGGAAGAACAGGTCCTCAAGGCTCTCTCCCTCGCTGCCGTCGTTGAGCATTGTGGCGGCGAAGCGGCCGTTCATCATGATATTTGCAACATCCCAGTAATCCTCAACGCTGTCTATCATATGGGTGCTTATGAGCACGGACACGCCGTCGTTTTTAAGTTCCCTGAAAATATTCTTAAGCTCCTTTATGGCGTGGGGGTCCAGGCCAACCAGCGGCTCGTCAAACACAGCGACTCTGGGCCTGTGGCAGAGGGCGCAGCATATTGAGAGCTTCTGCTGCATACCCTTTGAGAGCTCCTTGCCCAGCTTATCCTTTTTGTCCCAGAGCTCAAGGCGCTCCAGAAGCTGCTGGGAGTATGCGCCGTCCTGCACCTTATATGCCCGGCGTATGAACTCCAGGTGCTCGGACACGGTGAGCAGGTCGTATACGGCGGGCATTTCCGGAATATAGCCCAACTGACGCTTGGCCTCCACAGTATTATTCAGCGCGCCGTTTATCTCAATGCGCCCGGTAAATCTCAAAAGCCCGGTGATACACTTGATTATAGTTGACTTTCCGGCGCCGTTTGGCCCCATAAGTATTCCTATCTGTCCGTCTCCGACAGCAAAGCTGATATTGTCGTTGGCAACGGTTTTGCCGTACTTTTTCGTTACTCCGCTAATTGACAGCATAAATTATCCCCTTTCTCTTATTCAAAGGCTTGCAGGTCATATTTTATCACAGGAAAAGGGCTCTTTACAAGAGCCCCTAGATAATTGTAAGACATTTGAAAGATTTCAATATAATATCGTTTTGATATCATGTTATAGGTTTTCTGAAGGCCTGTTAAGGTTCTTCCGCGCCCATGTGAGGAAGGATATAGTCGTAACGGCGGCGGCTGTAATGTCGGCTATGGGCTCTGCGACGAATACGCCGAACAGCTTATTCTCGAAGAACACAGGCATTATAAATATCAGCGGTATCAGCAGGACTATCTTCCTGAGCAGGGCCAGCAGCAGAGAGACCTTCGCCTGCCCAAGAGCCAGGAAGGAGTTTTGGAAGCTCCCCTGGAATCCAAAGGCGAACACTCCCCCGAGGAATATGCGCATAGCCCAAACTGTCGTCTCAGTCAGTTCGGGGTCGCCGGTGAACATGCCCACAAACACCTGCGGCACAAGCATCAGCGCCAGCCAGAACACCGCGCTGTATGCAACGGCGGTGGCAGTCAGCAGGCGGACAGATTTCTTCACCCGGTCAAACCTTTGGGCCCCATAATTATAGCTGGTAATAGGCTGGGCCCCCTGGAACAGCCCCTGCATTGGAAGATTGACTATCTGCATGACGCTGCCTATCACAGTATAGGCCCCCACGGCGATATCCCCGCCGTACCTGAGCAGGGATGTGTTCAGCACTACGCTGAGCAGGCTCTCCGTGCTCTGCATAATAAAGGGCGACACGCCCAGCGCCAGCACCGGGAGCATTATCTCAGGCCTAATCCTCATTCCATGCTTTTTTATATGCAGCGTAGTTTTCCTGCCGGTAAGAAATTTCAGCACCCAGGCCGCCGAAACTCCCTGGGAGATAATTGTCGCCAGGGCCGCGCCGCGCACGCCCATATCAAATACAAAGATAAACACTGGGTCAAGGGCTATGTTCAGCGCCGCGCCTATCACCACAGTGAGCATACTGGTTTTGGCAAAGCCCTGGGTGGTGATGAACATATTCATGCCAAGGGCAATTTGGACAAAAACCGTGCCTATAACGTATATCTGCAGATAATCGTTTGCGTAGCCTATAGTGTTGTCGCTGGCCCCAAAAGCCCGCAATATCGGCTCTCCGAATATTAGGAACACTGCCGTAAGGGCCGCCGCCACCGCAAGGAGGCTGGTAAAGCAGTTGCCAAGTATTTTCTCGGCCTTCTCGTTATTCTGCTGTCCCATGGCTATTGCCGCCTGCGGCGCGCCTCCCATAGCTACAAGAGAGCTGAACGCCATTATCAGCATGATTATCGGGAAGCATATGCCCACGCCTGTCAGCGCCGCAGAGCCAATTTCCGGGATATGCCCGATATATATGCGGTCCACGATATTATAGAGCATATTTACCAGCTGGGCTGTTATCGCAGGGACCGCCAGGGTGAACATCAGCTTTCCGATACTGTCGGAACCTAGGTCCTGTTCCTTTTTCGCCTTTGCCTGGTCATTCAAATTCACTCGTCCTCCTTACCCTTATTCTCCGCTGCCGGCGGCAGCTTTACAATAAGCAGTCTGGACAGCCGCCTGTCCTCCACGCCCAATACCTTTATGCTCAGCCCCGCGACCTCCACCTGGGGCTGCTCCCCTTCCTTAGGGATATATCCAAGGAGCTCAGTTACCAGGCCCCCTATGGTGTCATAATTCCCCTCAGGAAGCTCCGCCTCAGCAAGGTCCGATATCTCATCAATGGAGGCAGTTCCGTCCACTGTAAACTCAGTCTCGCTGACCTGGTGTATTTCCTCCTCTTCGTTGTCATACTCGTCCTGAATATTGCCGACTATGGATTCCATCAGGTCCTCAAGGGTTATCAGCCCGGCTGTGCCGCCGTATTCGTCCACGATAATAGCTATCTGAACCTTACGCTCGGTCATCTCGGTAAAGAGCTGGCTGCATTTCTTCGTCTCAGGGATAAAGTAGGCAGGGCGCATAAGCTTTGTGACAGACACCGCTTTTGGCACCGAAACGCCGACATATGGCAGCAGGTCCTTTACGTAGCATATGCCCACTACCGAGTCGATATCCTCGTGGAAAACCGGCACGCGGGAACAGCCGTGCTCCAGCGCCACGGCAACTACCTGGGTGATATCCGCGTCATCAGGCACAGCGGCTATATCCGTGCGGTGGGTCATTATCTCCCCGGCGGCGGTGTCGTTAAAGTCGAGGATATTGGCTATCATATCCTTCTCCGTCTCCTCGATAACGCCCTTTTCCTCCCCCTCGCCTACCATCTGCAGTATCTCTTCCTCAGTTACCGCGTCCTCAAGGCTGTGTGGGTCAATGCGAAGCAGCCGGAGTATGCCGTTTACGATAGCATTCGTCACAGCCAAAAAGGGCATGGCCGCAGAGGACAAGCCTCCAATCAGCCTTGCGTGCCGGTATGCGAAGCGCTGGGCCCAATGGCGCGCGGCCTTCTTTGGAAGAAGGTCGCACAGCAGAAAGAACAGCACGATATATGCCAGCGCGGCTATAAGGCCCCCAAGGACCAGGCGCAGCCCTGGCTCCATGGTATCCGGGAACAGCCCGGCTATGGGGCGCTGTATGGCCGTGATACAAAAGGCAAGCCCCAAAAGGCCGCACAGAAGCAGCCCCGACTGTAATGGGGACACCACGGTTTCCTGGGCCTCGATTATCTTTAAAAGTGACTTAGCCTTCCTGTCTCCGGAGTCAGCGTCGCGCTTTACCCGGGAGAATGACAGGCTGTACAGAGCCGAGGCTCCGGCGGCGTAAAAAGCCGACAGGAGCATGAATATAACTGTCAGTATAAGCAGTATGGCGATAGTACCGTCAGGGTCTTCTGGCATGATAGTGGAAACTCCTTTCCTTATGGAAAAATTTGTAAATCATTATTATTGTACAGGAAAAGAGCCGCAATGTCAACAAAAACTCATTCCGCTGCATTTTTTGATATATTCTGCCCTTTTCGGAACACATCAAGGGTGTGGTGGGACCAGCCTGTCATGTCCTGGCGCTCGCATATTGTCAGGTGATATTTCAGATAAAGCTCATATGTTTTTTCGTCCATGGCGTCCACAGTCTCCCGCATATAGTTTGTAAAGCCGTCGGTTGATATGAAATGCAGCTGTTCTACAGGCAGAGGGCTCCTCAGACTGTCAATGTCCTCCCTGCGGTACAGCTGGAAGATATCCCAGGGGTCCGAGTGGGGAGTGAAGGTCTGCTCATCCAGCATTCCCTTCCCCATGAGCTGGTGTATGTTCCCGCTGATGAAGCCGTAGGAGACAATGCTGGGGTCGCCCATACAGTAGGCGGCGAATATAACGCCTCCCGGCTTTGTCACCCTTACCGCCTCTGCCAGGGCTTTCTCCTGGTCCTCCCGGGTGAACAGGTGGTACATGGGGCCAAGCAGAAGCGTGATATCGTAGGTGTCTCCGGCATGAGCCGCCAGCTCCCTTGCATCGCCCTGAGTGATATTTACCGGTTCCCCGGGCTTTGTGTTTTTTCTGAAAATCTCGATATTGCTCTCCACAAGCTCCACCGCGTCCACTGTGTACCCTTCCCTGGCCAGCGCATGGCTGTAACGGCCGGTCCCGGCGCCTATTTCAAGCATGCGCATACCGGGACGAAGGTACTTTTTGATATATTTCATTGTGGTGATAAACTCCACCCTGCCGTGCTGTGGCTCAAGCCGGCCGTCCTCGTCGTACCTGCCATAATACTGTTCCAGATAATCTTTTGCCTGCATTTTACCGCCTCCTTATAGTTTAACCAACAAAAAACAGTGCAGCGGGTAAGTCACCCTGTCTGCACTGCTAACTTTGTCCGGAGAATATATCACCTATCCGGCGGCACACACAGCAATGCAGACCTGCCCTCGCACCAATAGGTGAAAGCAGGCCGCAGGAGCATGCTGTTCTGTTTCGCCGTGAGTAACTGCATAGAAATAACTCCTGACTGTTGATTTTCTGCATTATAGCACCGGCGTCAGGTCTTGTCAAGTCTTTTTTTAAGTGCCGGGGCTCCGTATAATACCGCCCAGCAGGCGGCCGCTGTCACCGGTATGCCCAGAAGATATCCCGGACTGCCCAGGAAGCTCTCGAACCAGCTCAGCGGGTTTCCCTCCCCCGCTCTTGCCAGGAACATGAAGTTCGTGCCGAAGGCCCTGTTGAAGCATGCTATAATTACCGTCACCACCAGCGCCGCCGGCAGCGTCCGGAGGAACCTTCGGAACCTTGGCCGAAAGCCGCCTGCTATCAGCAGCAGCGGATATAAAAGCAGCAGGATATGCGCCGTGAAGCTATGGATACAAAGCCCATTTAGAAGAGGCAGATAGCTCCATCCCGGAAACACCAGCGCGAAGAACGCCCCAGGCATACACACCGCGTACAGTATCTCACGAAGCAGCTCATTTGCCTTGATTGCGTCGGCCGTTATGAGAAAGATATTGATACTGCAAAGGTGCAGGGGAAGAAAGGACGGACGGAACTCTCCGCTGTATGCCGCTATGCCATATTTGAAAAGCTCATCGCATAAAAGCAGCGCCGCCAAAGCTCTGAGGCATATCAGCCTGCTCCTCTCCCCCAACCTTCTGTAGAAAATGAACATCACCGTACAGAGCGCCGCCGTGCCCCCAAGCCAAAGCAGGTGCCCCGGGCAGAAGTGGGAAAAGCCCGGGGCGTCAGGCGGCAAAGTATATTCGGTCTCCCAAAAATAAGAGGTATCCATTTTTCACACTCATATGGGCATGTAAAACCCGGTAATTTATGTGTATTCTTGCCCGAAAAAATACGAAATATGCAGCTTCTTATGCACAGCAGCGGTTCTTGACCACCGTGACCTCGCCTCTGGAATTGGGGTCGTCCCTGATTATCTCACCCACTCCGGGCACAGTGATATGGCCGGAGAGCGGATTCTTAATGCTGATAATAGGCGAGGTCAGAACGGCTTCGACCTCTGAGCGCTCAAAGCTCAGGTCTGTGTCTATCATCTCACATTCTATGAGCTTCAGACCCTTGCAGTAGCACAGCGGCTGAGTCCCGATTATCCTGCAGTTCTCAAAGGTAACGTTCTCACAGTACCACGCCAGGTATTCGCCCTTTATGACGCTGTTGCGGACCGTTACATTTTTAGCGTGCCAGAAAGCGTCTTTCGTGTCAAAATTGCAGTTCTCAAAGACTGAATTTTCAATGTACTGGAAGGAATACTTTCCCTTGAGCGTCACATTGTCAAAGCGCAGCTTATCTGAGCGCATCATGAAATACTCCCCCTCAACGGAAGAGTCCTTCATCTCAATGCCCCGGACGGACCAGCCAAACTCCGGTGAAACTACAGTGCAGTCCCGCATTTTAATATCCGAGCACTCCCTGAGGGCCTTTATGCCGTTGAGCCTGCTGTCGGCAATCTCCACATGGTTTGAGTACCAGAGCGCCGCGCGGCAGCGCTCCGTCATCTCACAGCGCTCTATGACCGCGCCCTCGTCATGCCAGAATGGGTACCGCAGATTGAAAAAGCAGTCCTCCACCCTGATGTCCCGGCACTCCTTGAATGCGCTTTCACCGTCCGCCGGCCCGTCGAACCGGCAGTTTTTCACAGTCAGCCCCTCGCTCCCATATAAGGCGCGTTCCTCGTCAAAAGTTTTGTTTTCAATCACTGTCATATCACTATGCTCCTTTGCACTAAAACAGGCGGTTTTCTAATGTCTACCATTATACTCCACTTTTTCAAAAAATGCAAATGCCTTTGGCGCATAGATAAATATGCCTTCAGAGCATAGTTCACTTATTTTGGCTCTCCTCTGAATCCGTTTGTCCGTGCATAGAGCGCAGAAGCTCCTTCTGCTGAATGCGGCGCTCCTTAGCCTGGCGGCGTTTTTTAGCCGTTGCCAGCAGGATTATCAGGACTATCAGGCCCAGCAGCAGAATTGTGGGCAGATGTGTCACAAGGAACAGCCCCAGCTCCTGGAAGAATCTCCCAATGCTCTTGGCGTTCTCCTTCATGCCCTCTAAAGCCCTGCTGCCCCAGCTTTCAGGCGCCGGCACTGTGAGCTCGGCAACCTCGTGGATAGAGAGGTGCACGGTGCTGTAGTTTATCTGGTTATCATACACTCTAAGGGTCGACTCATAGTTTTGCAGCTGATACCGCACCGTTGTGAGCCTGTCCTCAATGCTCATGATATCTGTCAGGCTGTCTGCTTTCTCTAGGAGCTCCAAAAGGCGTTCCTGCTCCACCAGCAACGCGTCCCGATAGCTCTCAGCGTCCACATAGCTGAGGGTCACGTCCTCCTCCTGCACCGAGCGCTGAAGGACGTTGCAGGTCTCGCCCACCTCCCGCAAAAAACCGTTCAGCTTGTCCGCGGGGATACGGAGGGTCAGGTCGCTGCTTCGCTCCCGCTCGCTGTAGGCGTACATATCTGACGCCTCGATATACCCTCCCGCACCGGCCACATGGGACTCCAGCCAGGACATGAATGAGTCATAATCCTTAGTCTCGGCCTGCATATTCACAGTGGTTATAAGCTTCCTGTCCTGGGGGCGGACGGCTTCTATGCCGCCGGTCTCAGCTTCCCCGTCAAAGCCCTCCTCCGGAATCCCCTGCTCAGCCGATGGACCCTCGCTGTAAGAGGCGGAACTGCTGGCCGAGCCGGTTTTGTTCCCGCCGCTGCTGCCGCAGGCCCCGAATGTAAGCAAAACAATTATCGCAAGGCCAATGGATATAACCGCTCTTTTCGTGCGTTTCATGCTCTAACCTCCCAATTCTTAATATAGTTTTTTCTATATTATATCAGGAGATATTATGTGTTTCAACCTATATATCGCAACTGTAACCAGGGGTTACAGGATTGTAAGCCTCAGAATTTCACCTTGCTCTTCCTGTTGGCCCCAAGCACACCGCCGATGGCCCCGCTCAGGAGCACTGCCGCTATCTTCCCCGCGCTTGCAGGGCCCAGCTCAGCCCGGAATATCAGCACGGACACTATGCCCGCGAATACAGCAAATACCGCCCCTGCTCCCAGGCCCAGCAGCAGCCCCTTCTCCCGCACAGACAGCGTAGAGAGAAAGCCTCCCAAAAACACGGCTGCGCAGGCGGCTATGGTGGTGATGATGGTAACAGAACCTCTCGGCAGGGACCCTGAGCGGCAGACAAAAAAGGTAATCACGGACAGAAGCAGCAGGCTTGCCCCGGCGGTAACTACAGCGGAAAGTATCAAAGCTCTTACCCATTTCATAACAAAAAGACCTCACAGCTCTTAGTATGTGTAATACTATGCGCTGCAAGGCCCTTTTATTCCCGAATACTGCCAAAAATCAGGCGTCGTCCTCGTGTACGGTATCTACGCTGCCGATGGCCCAGCGCTTCACGCGGAGCTTCGACTTGTCGCTGCCGGTCTCTATTATGACCGACTCGGATTCATCCTTTACCGCCACAATTCGCCCGCAAATTCCGCCGATGGTAGTGATTTCATCGCCGACCTGGGCGTTCTTGCGCATTTCGGCTTCCTTTTTCTTCTTCTTGTTCTGAGGACGGAAGAAGATAAAGTACAGCGCCACGAAGAACAGGCCGTAGACCAAAAGCATCACGATAAGGCTCATGCCTCCGCCGCTTCCCTGGGCCGCTGAAGCGTCAAGTAAATTAAGGTTGTACATCGTTTGTGAACACATCCCTTCCAATGATTACTAATGATTATATCAGGAAAACCGCAAACTTGCAAGCATTTATTTTTCAGGGCTATATCCTTCGGCTCAGCGCCTCGATATTCTCCCTGTAGAACGCCTCGAAACGGTCCTCGTCCAGAGCTCCGCGAATTTTCTTGAGCAGGTTATTGTAAAAATACAGGTTATGCATGACCGTCAGGCGCATGGCGAGCATTTCCCCGGCCTTGAACAGGTGGTGGATATAAGCCCTGGAGAACCTTTGGCAGACCGGGCAGCCGCACTGCCCGTCCAGCGGGGCCTCGTCCAGGGTGTACTTGGCGTTCAGCAGATTCCTGCAGCCCTCCATTGTAAAGGCGTGGCCGTGCCGGGCGTTTCTGGTGGGCATAACGCAGTCGAACAGGTCCACTCCCCTGCGCACGCCCTCAAGAATATTAGCAGGAGTGCCGACGCCCATTAAATAGCGTATCTTGTCCTTTGGCATATGCGGCTCTATGGCCTCGATAACCGAGTACATCACCTCTGCGGGCTCTCCAACGGCCAGGCCGCCGATACCGTAGCCGTCCAGGTCCATGTCCGCTATCTGTTTCATATGCTCTATCCTAAGGTCTGGATAGGTACAGCCCTGGTTTATGCCAAAGAGCATTTGCCTTGGGTTAAGAGTGTCTTCAAGGGCGTTGAGCCTCCCCATCTCAGCCTTGCACCTTTGAAGCCACCGTGTGGTCCTGGCGCAGGACAGCTTTGCGTAGTCATACTCCGCCGGGTTTTCCACACATTCGTCAAAGGCCATCGCAATGGTGGAGCCCAGGTTCGACTGGATACGCATACTCTCCTCCGGCCCCATAAATATCCTGTGCCCGTCAATATGGGAGGCAAAGGTGACCCCCTCCTCCCTGATATTTCTGAGCTTTGCCAGGGAAAACACCTGAAAGCCTCCGCTGTCCGTGAGCACCGGGCCGTTCCAGCCGGTGAACTTCCGGATTCCCCCAAGCTTCCTCACGGTCTCGTCTCCCGGGCGAAGGTGCAGGTGATAGGTGTTGCAGAGCTGCACCTGGCAGTCCAGCTCTTTAAGGTCATATGCCGACACAGCGCCCTTTATGGCTCCGGCTGTGGCAACGTTCATAAAGCCCGGGGTCTGCACCGTGCCGTGCACAGTGGCAAGCTCTCCCCGGCGGGCAGCGCCCTCGGTTTTTATCAGTCGGTACATTGGAACCTCCATCGGTTTATACTCCCGATATTATACACGTTCTCTTAGTACATTTCAACTGTTTGTTGAAATACATTCAAATATCTGATAGAATATGCTAAGGTAAAACTAAGCTCCCTTATCTATAATACTGTTTGAGGTGATGCCTGTGAAGCTCCTGTACGCGGAGGATGAGCCCGCAATGTCCGAGGCCGTAGTAGATATTCTGACATATCATAAATACAGCGTGGACGCCGTATACGACGGTCAGTCCACCCTGGACTATGCCCTCGGCGGGCAGTACGACGGTATAATTCTCGATATCATGATGCCCGTGCTCAGCGGCCTTGAGGTGCTGCAAAAGCTCAGAAGCGCCGGGTGCAGGACGCCTGTACTGCTGCTGACCGCCAAGTCTGAGACGGAAGACCAAATACATGGGCTGGATTCCGGAGCGGACGACTACCTTCCGAAGCCATTCCCCATGGAGCTGCTGCTGGCCCGGGTGCGCGCGCTCCTTCGCCGGCGGGCCGAGTACACGCCCAATCTCCTGAGCTGCGGCAATATCACGCTGAACCAGAAAAGCTGTGAGCTCTCCCGCGGGGAACAGTCCTTTGTGCTGCCCAAGCTTGAGTATCAGCTGATGGAGCTTTTAATGCTGAACAGGGGCATTTATCTCTCAACAGAGGATATATTGTGCCGGGTCTGGGGCTACGACACTGAAGCTGAGCTGGGGGTTGTGTGGGTATATATATCCTATTTGCGCAAGAGGCTTTCCGCTTTGGGAGCTGATATTGCCATAGCCGCAAAGAGAGGCGTTGGCTATACCCTGGAGGTGCTTAAATGATAAAGTCCCTGCAGAGGAGATTTGTAATTGCTGCAATGACCGCAATAACCGGGTTGATTCTCCTGCTCCTCGGGACAATAAACGCCGCTAATCTTATGATGATAAGCCAGCGCATGGACCGTACTCTTGAGCTGCTCTGCAGCACAGGCGGCGATATGCACAGCCCTCCTCCTATGCAGAAGCCCTCCGGCAGGCCCTTTCCCTTCGATTTCCCCCCGGAGAATGAATACGGAGCATTTATATCCTCAGGCTTTTTCATAGTCCGCTTTGGCCCGAATGGCGAGCCGTCATCCGTAGATGTGAGCCGAACTTACACCGTCAGCGAAGAGGAGGCCCTGGAACTAGCCCTTGAGGCCCTTGAGAAAGACAGCGGCCGCGGCGAATATGGGCATTTCCGTTATCTTGTCCGCGAGGGGCCAAGGCATGATACTGTGGCGGCATTCCTTGATACATCGGGAGAAAGCGGCTCGTTTTGGCGGGTGCTTTTCCTGTCCGCAGGCATAGGCCTCGGGGGCTGGGGGCTTATGCTGGCATTTGTGGCGCTGCTGTCAAGGAAGGCCATACGCCCCATTGCTGAGAATATTGAGCGGCAAAAGCAGTTTGTGACAAACGCCGGGCACGAGATAAAAACTCCGCTTGCAATCATTCAGTCCAATGCCGAGGCCATGGAGCTCTACAACGGCGAGAGCAAGTGGAGCAGTAACATCCGGAAACAGACCGTCAGGCTGAGCGGCCTGGTCAACGATATGCTCATGCTTGCCCGGATGGACGAGGGCGCAATTCAGACGGAGCCTGTAGACTTCTCGCTCAGCGAGCTGCTGGGGAGCTCGCTTGAGGTCTTTTCCCAGCCTATGGAGGACAAAAATATCCGTCTTGAGAGCAATATACAGAGCGGTATCATGATACATGCCGACCGCGAGCAGGTGCGCAGGCTCCTCTCAATTCTGCTTGACAACGCCGCTAAATATGCGAATGACGGCGGCAGGATTGCCGTGTCCCTGGAAAAGAGCGAAGGCCGGGCGGCGCTCCGCCTGGAAAACACCTGCCCGGCGCTCCCAACTGCGCCGCCTGACAAGCTCTTCGACCGCTTCTACCGTGCCGACGCCGCCCGAACGCAGAAAAGCGGCGGGTACGGCATTGGGCTTGCGGTGGCACGCTCCCTGGCTGAGGCCAGCCGCGCGGCTGTTTCAGCCAGGTATATCCAGCCGGATACGGTCTGCTTTACTGTAAAGTTCAGGCAGTAGCCGCTGTGTTCACACACTTTTCACATAAGCGCCCCGGAATGTTCACGGGGCGCTTATGTTTTTCTAAATCAGTTCTAAGGTTCAGATGATATTCTTTTACCGAAGTAAACACGAAAGAGGTGAAACAGCATGGATTTCCGCCATGAATGGAAACATGAAATATCTATGGGGGACGTCCTTTCCCTTCGGTCAAGGCTGCAGGCGGTAATGAGTACTGACCTTCATGCCTCAGGCGGCAGCTATACCGTAAACAGCCTGTATTTTGACACTCCCAGTGACAGGGCTCTGAGAGAGAAAATCAACGGCGTAAGCCGCCGGGAGAAGTTTCGGCTCAGGTATTACAATAGCGATGCGTCTGCTGTCCTGCTTGAAAAGAAGCTGAAGATAGATGGCCTCTGTGCCAAGCTTCAGGCCAACCTGCCGAAAGAAAAAGCTATGGCGCTGACTCAGGGCCGGTACCGTATCTTTGAGCAGAACGGTCCCCCGCTCCTTTTGGAGCTGTACCAAAAGATGGCTGTGCAGGGTCTTCAGCCAAAGGCCATCGTCCGGTATACGAGGGAGCCTTTTGTGTACGCGCCGGGCAATGTGCGTGTTACTCTCGACTATCATATCCGTACAGGGGCAGACTGTGCCAGGTTTCTTGACCCGGACTGCTGCACAATACCCATTCCCGGAGATACAGCCATACTTGAGGTAAAGTGGGACAGCTTTCTGCCTTCCATCATCCGCGACCTGGTACAGACCCCCGGAACCCGTACAGGGGCGTTTTCAAAATACGCGGCCTGCCGCACATACAGCTAAACTGCAAAAATACGACTAAAAGGAGCAATTTTATGACTCTTCAGGATATATTCAAGTCCAGCTTTTTGGAGAAAATTTCAAGCGTAAGCATTCTTGATATGGCCCTGGCTCTGGTTTTGGCCTTTGGCATAGGCATGTTCATTTTTCTCGTCTACAAAAAGACATTTGCGGGGGTAATGTACTCCTCAAGCTTTGGCGTATCCCTTGTTGCGATGACTATGATAACCACACTGGTGATACTTGCGGTCACGTCCAACGTGGTGCTGTCCCTTGGCATGGTAGGCGCGCTGTCTATCGTGCGCTTCAGGGCAGCCATAAAAGAGCCGCTTGACATAGCATTCCTGTTCTGGGCCATAGGCGCGGGCATAGTACTGGCAGCCGGGCTTATTCCTCTTGCCGTGTTCGGCAGCGTCACTATCGGCGCGGTGCTTCTGGTATTCGCCAACACCAAACCACATATGAACCCATATATTCTGGTCCTGCACTGCCGGGACCATGAAAGTGAAATGCAGGCCGTGGGCTTTATCCAGGGGCAGGTGAAACGCTGTGTGGTAAAGAGCAAAACGGTACAGGCAGGGTCAGTGGAGCTGAACCTTGAGGTCCGGATGAAGGACAGCAGTACTGATATTGTCAACATCCTCTCCGAGATGAACGGCGTTAATGACGCAGTGCTGGTAAGCTATAACGGAGACTATATGGGCTGAGAAAGGAGGCATGGCATGTCAACACACAGATATATTGACAGGATATGCTGTATCATACTGGCTGTAACGCTCATTCTGACAGTCCTGTTCGTGAGCGCTAAAGGCATTAGCTCAGAAGATACCCCTCAGTCTATGGGCTATGAGGACCGGCTTTTTGATACCGGCACGGTGCACACGCTGGATATTGTGATGGACGACTGGGACAGCTTTATCAGCACATGCACCAATGAGGAGTATTCTCCATGCTCCATTGTTGTGGACAGTGAATCCTTCGGGAATGTTGGCATACGGGCAAAGGGGAACACCTCGCTCACCCAGGTGGAGAGCTATGGCAATGACCGCTACAGCTTCAAAATTGAGTTCGACCACTATGAGAAAGCCCAGACCTATCATGGGCTTGACAAGCTGAGCCTTAACAATATCATTCAGGATAACACATATATGAAGGACTATATCTCCTACAGGATGATGGGCGAATTTGGGGCAGCCTCTCCCCTTTGCAGCTATGTGTATATACGCGTCAATGGCGAGGACTGGGGATTGTACCTGGCCGTTGAGGGGGTGGAAGAAGCGTTTTTACAGCGAAACTATGGCGCTGACTATGGTGAGCTGTACAAGCCTGACAGCCAGAGCTTCGGCGGCATGGGCGGCCGGGAAGAAAAGAAGGAATTTGGCGAGCGGCCGGATATGAACGGCATGAGTATGCCTGATATGCCCGCGGGCGGCATGGAGATGGAGGGTGCTCCTGACATGGAGAATTTCAGCGGGCCCGGAGGCTTTGGGAATTTTGGCGGCTTTGGCGGCTCCGGGAACGACGACGTATCGCTTATCTATACTGATGACGAATACTCAAGCTACAGCAATATATTCGACAACGCCAAGACAGATATCACCAGCCAGGATAAAGACCGCCTCATTTCATCGCTGAAAAAGCTGAATTTATGCGAAGACATTGAGAATACGGTTGACATAGAGAGCGTGATACGTTACTTTGTGGTGCACAACTTCGTATGTAATTTTGACAGCTACACAGGCTCGATGATACACAATTATTACCTTTATGAGGACAACGGACGGCTCTCCATGATACCGTGGGACTACAACCTGGCATTCGGTGGATTCATGGGTGCTCAGGACGCGGCCGCCCTGATAAACTATCCTATCGACACGCCTGTTTCAGGCGGAACGGTTGAGAGCCGTCCTATGCTTGCCTGGATATTCTCAAACGACGAATACACTCAGCTTTATCACCAGTATTTCTCAGAGTTTATCTCAGAGTTCTTTGACAGCGGGGCGTTTTCCGATGAGCTTGAGCGTGTCCGGGCGCTGATTGCCCCATATGTTGAGAAAGGCCCCACCAGCTTCTGCACATATGAGGATTTTGAAAAGGGTGTGGCGGCGCTCAAGGATTTCTGCCTGCTGAGGGCAAAGAGCATCAGCGGACAGCTGGACGGTTCAATACCTGCTGATTCCAACGGCCAGAATGAGGATTCCTCCACACTTATCGACGGCTCAAGTGTCAATATCTCTGATATGGGCACAATGAACAACGGCTTTGGCGGCAGAGGCCAGGACATGCCTGCCAATACGGAAGAGGGCGGCGGGTTCCCGGCCGGAAGGCAGCAGGAGGATTTTGAGCCGCGGCAGGAGCCGGGCGAGGCTGCCCCATTGGATATGAGCGGGCTGGCTATGACCGGAGCGTGCGCTTTGGTGCTTGCTGCGGCTATTGTAATTGTGCTGGCCTATAAGAAAAAAGCATAAGTTATTGTTCAAAAGGTACGGAATATATGAAAGCCTCCGAAACTTACGAGAGTTTCGGAGGCTTTGCCTTAGTCTATCGGAACAACGCTCTTTTCAACAAGGTCTATACGGAATTTTGCCGCTACGGTATTACTGTTGTCCGACGTATCATATGCGTTTAATTGAGCAATCAGCGTAGTCACTCCTTCGGGTACAGCCTCGCCTGAGTATATCAGCTGACTGTATTTCTCAGGTTCTTCATCGCTATAGTCCTCTATCCCGGTGTTCAGCGAAATATATTTGCCGTCCTCTGTGCTCAGGCTGATACCGCAAGATATGTCCGGATTATTTTCGGAGAGCTCCACCGGCACGTCCATGCAGACCTCGGTGGTAGCCGTGGAAGAACGGAGATAACGGAATTTTACATCGTTCTGCATAACGGTCTCGGCGATGTTTACCGCATCATCCCTGCAGGCAACGGTAAATTCAGAGCTTGCCGCTTCCAGGTCCCCATTGCCGTTCTCGCCGCCGTAGCTGTAATGGGTGGCGACATATTTTACACGGATATCCCCGGTACCCTTTGGGCGAAACTCATCAGGGATTTTTGTGGACATGGAATCGCTGATATATTTTCCGTCTTCTGATTTAACCCACCTTCTGGCATTTAACGTATAGTCAAAATCCAGCTTTACCCCATTGATGTAAATATCAAAATTCCAGTCCGTTTCTTCCGCGTTTGGGTCTATATCCGTCTCTATCTCGCTGGCACAGTACAGAGTCATACCGTCGTAATAGGCTTCCTTGACGGAGAACTTCAGATTGCCCTTTTGCGTTGACGTTATCTCGCCGGTCACCGGCTCCATGCGCTCTGCAATCAGTTCGAGATTATCGCCATTATAAGCGTCGGAGCCGTCGTTCTGTGTAATCAGGCTGAATAGCCTCCCGAGGCCTCCTGCGGCGCCCACACCTATCGTCAGGGTGAAAATCAGCGCGGCGGCAAGCGCAAAAGTAAGCGCACGCTTTCCTGCTTTCTTTTGGTTTATAGTCATTTTGTCCTCCCTTTCTTCACGGACCCGGCGGTTCTCCGCAAGAACCGATGACAGTATGCGGCTGTCAGCGGAGCCGTCAGGTTCAATTCTGCTCCATGAATCTTTTATTTTGCTATTCTTCATCAAAGTCCTCACCCAGCCTTTCCCGAAGTATGGCGCGCGCCTCGTGTAAATAATTGCGGATAGTTGATTTTGGTTTCTTGAGAAGCCCTGCAATTTCTGTGCTGGTATACCCCTCGTAGTAATAGAGATACACCGCCGTCTTATACCTGTCGGGAAGGTCGAGAACGGCACTGATGACCTCGTCTGTCCCGATATCCTCCGAACAGGGGACCTCGCTGAGCTCCTCTATATTCTCCCGCCTGCGCCACCAGTGGCGTACCATGTTCTTGCAGACGTTCGCCGCCACCCTGATAAGCCACGCCTTTTCATGCTCCGCGCTGTCGAACTCGGGGCCCGACTTTATCAGCCTGAAAAAGGTGTCCTGCACCGCGTCCTCTGTGTCGGCGGGGTTTTTCATGTAGGCATAGCAGACCTGGTAGACAGTCTTCTTGTGGCGCTGGTATATATCCGCAATCTCTTCGTCCGTACGCAACAAAGAGTCCGACATTTTGTAACCCCCTTTCACTTATAATACAACAAAACAGGCCAAAGTGTCGGATTTTTTCAAAAAAAAGAGGCGGCAGTTTTTCTGCCGCCCCAATTCTGGGCAAATAGCTTACTCGCCGAGTGTCAGGTACTTCATCACCATCATCGCCGCCTCGGCCCTTGTGGCACAGCCCTCCGGGTCCAGCCTGTTCCCGGGCTTGCCGTTTACGATACCCTTCTCCACCGCCCAGCGGACGGCAGGCCTTGCGTACTTCTTGACCTTATCCGCGTCAGTGAAGCTGAGCTCCGCTGACGGCTCGGGGCTCCCGGCATAGCGCCAGAGCATTGACGCCAGCTGCTCCCTGGTGATGGGGTCGCCCGGGCCGAAGCGTCCGTCGCTGTACCCGCTGACTATCCCCTTTTGGGCCGCCCAGCAGACTGCCCTTGCGTACCAGCTCCCGGGCCTTACGTCGCTGAACCTTTCGTCAGCCGATACCTCGGGCTTTCCCGCCATATTATACAGCATTTGGGCAAACTGGGCCCTGCTCACCGTATCATTTGTGCCGAACAGCCCGTTGGCGTACCCCGCCATCAGGCCCCTTACGTGCACGAACTCCACCGCCTCATAGTACCACTGCCCCTCTATCACGTCCGGGAAGGGGTTCTCCCACGGTGGCGGCGGCGGGGGCGGTATCAGCGAAAACTCAGCCTTAACCGTCACGTCCCCGGCGGGCATTATGAACCTGAGCTTCTCTCCCTCTTCAATAAGCTCAACCTCATCCCCGCGCTCATCCGTGACCGTCACAGCCTTCGTCTCATACCCCTCGTCCGGCTCCACCGTCAGCACAACCTTCCCGCCTCTTGGCGCCGTCTTCCTGTCCGCGCTGACACTGCCGTTCTCGCCCGGCTCAACATTCACCTTATAATACGTTATCCAGCTCCCGCCGCCTGAGCCGCCGCCTCCGCTGGGAGGATTGGGCGTGACAGTTGCAATTTTGTAGCCGATGGCGACAGGGGACAGACTGTTAAAATGGCATTTCAATCCGTTTGCCCCTTTAGTATGAGTAATAGCCTCGGCAGGCAAGTATTTCTTTTCGGTTTTGTCATATGGAAGATGGGTCACGATAAAATCATGAGTATCCGCACCAGTATTATCTGGGTAAGGCAGAGTAACGTCTATACCGCCGGGAGGGACCTCGGCTTCTTTCCCTGCTCCTCCTCCAACGGTTGTTTCCATCAGCTTCACATCAAAATATAAAATATTATCTTTATCTATGCCGGTCATCAGCGCCGCTAAATCTCTTTCAGCTTCATCAGCCGTATATGTACCCGGGCCAGATGTTGGAGTAAGCAGATTTAATCCCTCTTGCATTTCAACATACTTACTTGCATCAACAGGCTTATCGAGCGGGAATTTGCCCATGACCTGTACAACTGCCGTAACCGTCCCACTATAATTTCCAAGCCCTGTAACGGTCACAGTATATCTTCCGGGCACAGTATAAGGCCCATTTCCGCTGACATTATAATCCGTGCCTGCCGTGAGTTCCGTTTCGCCTAATTTTACGCTAGTCACATTAGCCGAAACGCTCCCGCTTTCACCAATAATCAGAGATTCATTTTCCAGCGTCACCGCCGCCTCAGCAATACTCTTCTTAGCAGCCTCAACCGTCACCGTGCCCGTGACAGATGTCTTGCTCAGCTCTTCCTCCGTAAGGGGGATGCCGTCCCTAATCATAATGTAGTCTTCGGCCAAAATATCCTTAATGGCAGTGTGGCTTCCTATATTTGTAATTGTACCGCCTGAAAGTTTTGCAGTGCCACTACCACTTATAGACAGCCCATTGCCAGTTCTGCATTGTAGCGTACCGGACTTAACCAATAGCTCACCTCCGCTAACACCGACGGCGGGCATTCCGGCGATAGTCCCTCCGGCAATCTCTGTCTTACCACCGTTAATGCTAACGCTAGTGGTCAAGGGGCTGCTATAAGGGGTAACAGTTCCTCCGGAAATGGTGGTTGTACCGCTGGACACAATGCTAACGTCAAAGGCTGTTACCTTGCCGTTCTTAATATGCAGCGTGCCGCCATCCTTAACAGTGATAGCGTTTTTGTTTTCGGCGACCACTGTACCGCTTTCCAGGATAAATGTTCCACCATTTTCCACGGTAATAGTTGTGCTGCCAGTTGCTCTGCCATCACCGATTACACTGTACTCACCGCCCTCAAGAATGATAGCTTTACCATTCGCAATGGTAAGGGTATTCTCCCCTAGATTCACGTCGTCCAGGAGTGTGATAGTGGCAGGAGTGCTGCCACTATCAGGACTCTGTACAGAGTCGACAGCCTCCTGCAAAGATGTATATTTGTTTTCGCCAATCTGTGCCACATATGAAGGTTCTGGCGGTGTCTCCACATCCCCTTCGCTCGCCCCCGCCGTCACCCAGCATGAGCCGAGCACCAGCACCGCAAGCAAAACACATAAAAGTCTTTTCATAAACGCACCTCCGTAAAAATCATATTATCCCCAAGCTCCGCGCGGCGGCAATGGCGTCAACCTTCCCCGAAGCGCCGAGCTTGCGGTAGTTCTCTTTGATGTGATACCGAACGTTATCAGGCTTCATATTGAGCCTTTGGGCAATCTGTGTGGCCGTGAAGCCCTCGCTTTGGAGCCTGAGGACGCTGACGGCTGTTTTGGAGAAGCCGCGGGGCGCGGCGGTCTTGGGGGTGAGGTAGGAGGGATAGCGCCGGGCCGTCTGCTTTGTCTCCTCGAGCACCCTTTTGTACCAGGGGCCGTCCCGCGGCCTGGCCCTCAGGACTGGCAGGACGGCGGGGCCCAGCTCCGTTATCTTCCTTATGAAGCCGTAGCTCTCGGCCTCAGTGAGGGCGGCGTCAAAAGTGGGCTCCCAGCCGGCGCCAAGCCTGTGCCGGGCTATGGCTGAGAGAAGGCCCGCCTCAATGCCCACCATGGTCCGCTGGCACTGAGCGGCGTACTCCAAGAGCTTTTCTGAGAGCGCCAGGGCCTGCATATCGCTGCCATTATAGAGATAGCAGCGTATCTTGGTGAGATACCTGTAGCGCTCCATGGTGATGAACTCCCTTTCCTCGTCCGGGGCGGTTTTGAGCCAGCGGTCCGCAGCCTCCGAGTCCCCGCCGTACAGGGCGAGCCTGCACTCCATGGCCCGGATATTGGGCAGGAGCTGAAATGTGCGCTCCCTCTCAACCGCCTCCCGGAAGGAGCCGAGTATGGACCGGGCGTTCATAAGGTCACCCTGCATTACCATCATGCGCACCCGCTGGCCTACCGCCGAAAAGGCGATTTCCTGCCTGCCGCCGCACTCGGTCTCCACCTGCCCCCGGGATAAGAGGGTCAGCACCTCGAAGGAATCCCCTCCTTTCTCATAAAGGCTCTCGCCCAGGGCGATTTTCGTGAGCCCCTTGCCGTACCGGCCCAGCACCCGCTCCACCAAGGGGCCCACAGTCCTGGCCAAAGCCCGGTCCGAGCGGCTCCACCGGCAGAAATCCTTGCCGCCGTTCATGGTGCTGGGCACGTTGCTGGTGACTGAGAACTCCGGCAGTTGGACCCCCTGGTCCAGGAGCATGGCGGGCGCCCTCAGCATTATCTTCAGCACGTCACGGCTCCCCCGGTGGGGCAGGCTGATGTCCAGGTAGCAGAGCCTGCTCTGGGCCTCACGCTTGGCGCCGCCCTGGGCGGTCTTTGCAAACTCCGAGAGCTTATCATACCAGTACTCGCTCTTTTCCGGGTCCATGAGCATGGAGTGGAGCATACTGAGCCCTGCCATGAGCACCGGGCTTTTGGCGGCCTCCTCCTCATCCATATTCAGGTAATACCGGCGAAGCTCGTAGTAGTGGCCCACGCCGGGGTTCACCCGGGCGTTGCGCACCAGAAGCTCGCGTATCTGCCCCTGGCTGCCGCTCTGCTCGTACATTTCCAGCGCCAGAGCTATCTGGCCGTTCATCTCATACCAGACCCCGGCGTTCTTCCGGCAGGTCTTCACCTGCTCCTCCCCCAGGGCCTGCACGGCCCGCTCCCTAAGAGCATGCAGAAGCACCTCCCGCAGGCGGTACACCCCGTCCTCCTGAAAGAGGAAATTCCCTGTTTCCAGCGCTTTATGCACCATGACGGAGGCCAGGCGGTTAGCGGTTATCAGCTCGGCTAAGGGGAGGGTGAACTCCTCCACCACGCTGACCTGCATGAGAAATTCCAGCAGCTCGCTGTCCCACTGGACCATGATGTATTCCTCGAGATACCGGGCGAAGGCGTCGTGTATCTCCTTTCGCATTCTCTCCCCGGGCTCAAGCCCCTCGGCCATTTTCAGCGCCGCGTGACGCACGATGTAGCCGTTTCCCTCGGCGGTGTCCGTCAGATATTGAAGGCCCTCCTCGGTATAGCTTAGGCCCAGGCTGTCCAGATAGCCCCGTATCTCTTTCTTCCCCAAGCGCATATCTTTCTCGCTGATAACGATAAAGCCGATATTGACATACTCGGGCATGAGCCAGGATGGCACCGGGCTGCGGCTTACAAGAATCAGCCAAACGTCCGGGCGGGCCGCAAGGTCTTTTACCAGCTTACGGCGGTCCTCGTCCAGGAGGTGCAGGTCGTCAATGACTACGGTTCTCCTGCCATCTGTTTTTGTCTCCCTTGGCAGGGCTTCCTCATTCCACCTCCTGTCCGAGCAGTTGAGATATATGTATTTGCGCGCGGCCAGATGGTTCTCCACAAAGCTGGTCTTCCCATAGCCTGTGGCGGCATAGAGATATGCGGTCTGCCCAAGGGTCTTCGCCGCCTTCAGCTTTCTTTGGGCGGATATTGGCGTGATATAATGCTCCATAGTTCCCCCTTCCGCCTAATAATCTTTTTGACGTATTATATTATACAGGTTTTATAGCGCATTGTACACTCCCTGGCTTGGGTAGTATTTGGCAGACCCCGCGCCCAACAGAAAAACCCCCGGCAAAACCGGAGGCTTTTCATATTTCAGGCTTTCTCAGAAATGGCTCAGTTAAAACACGGTGACGATTTCAGAGGCTTCTTCCGGAAGGCAGTCGAATGTGATTCCCTGCTCCATAAGCTCCGTTCCGGTCATTTTCTCCTCCTTCTCCCCATCGACCCAAGAAACGGTGTACTCCCGGTTCCCATCCAATCCGCAGAGACTGACGCGCTGGGATTCCGGAGCTCCGGTCAGCCGAAAGGCAAATACCAGGGCACGCTTTTTATCGTCGGTAAACTCAAACGCCGGGAAACGCTCTCCCTTGCCGCCGCTGAGGGGCTGCTCTGTCAGGCGGTACGCGTCGCCCTTGAGGATGAAATCAGCAGAGTGTTTTGTATAGAAGCTCCCCAGCTCCTTTATTCGTTCCAGCACCCATCCGGGCAGCTCCGGAAGCTTATAGGAAAATCCCGGTATGCCCATCATTGCCGCCCTTACCATATAGTCCAGCTTATGACGGGGCATGTCCTCATAGATTGGACAGCGGACGCCGCAGTTATGCGTCTGCATCACATCGGACCATGTGAAGTGGAGCAGGCTGCACTGGTGCAGGAATGAAAGGGCGCCCCAGAAAAGCTGTAAATGAAATTCTGTATGGTCGGGGTCGGAGAGGAAGCCCACCGTACAGTGGGACATCATGCCGATATCCCCCCGCAGCCCGCCTGAGGAGCAGTTCTCCACCACTACATCCGGGTATTTTTGACGAAGCTCATCCAGGAACTGGTAATAGCCTATATAGTGGGCGTATAGGCCGTCGCCGGCGCCGTGCTCATGGTCCGTGCGGCTGCAGCCAAAGCCCGGGTCGAGGTTAAAGTCGAACTTAATCCATTTTGCACCGTATTCCCCCAAAATGCGGTCCACTATCCCCATGGCCCACTCCCTGCCGGCTTTGCTGCCAAAGCATACATAGCCCAGAGAACGTCCTCCGCGCTTGGCTATAATATCGTCATGGGTCCTGTTCAGCTCAGCGTCCCTGCCAACCGCCTCTATCTCGCACCAGATACCGGGGGCAATCTCAATGCTCTTCGCCTTATCGCACATGGCCTTCATGCCAGAGGGGAAGCGCTCGCGGTTCACCTTGTCCCAGTCCCCGCGCTTCTCATACCAGGTCTGTCCGTCCGTTTCATCGCCAAACCATCCGGCGTCCATCATAGCATACCGGAAGCCCAGGCCCTTGGCAATTTCCGCGTTGGCCTGAAAAACCTCCTCGTTTATCAGCGAGTCCTCATAAGGCCACCAGGTATTGTATTCCAGCGGCATGGGCGTAAACATTTCCTCGTCCATGACGCTCAGGCGCTTCTTATAGTACCGGCGCAGCGCCAGGCAGGCCTCCTCGCGGCCCGCTCCCCTTGAGACATAGACCTCAGGGGTTGTGAAGCTCTCTCCCGGGAGGATGTCGTGGTAAAACTCGCCGTCCGTCAGGCCCATAACGCAGCAGTAGGTCCAGGGCCTTGTGTCGCAGTACGACTCGGCCCAGGGAAAGGCCGTGCACGTCCAGTTTCCGGACCAGGCCAGGGCCATGGCATAGTATCCGTCCCTGGTATCGCACTCCACATATGGCGTAAAGCCCTTGCAAGAGCGCCCGGAAACGCATCCAAAGGAAAACTCCCGCTCTACCTTATGGCTTCGAGGGCTGTACTCCGCTCCCCAGTCCGAGTGGAAATAGTGCAGCTGCAGCGCTTCGGTATCGAAGGATATCCCCACATCAGCGCGGCTCACCCTCACGGTATTTCCGCCTGTATTATTGACCCTCAGGCTGCAGCGGTACACCTCATTTTCGGCGTCCTGGTCACATATCAGCTCAAGGGATATCATTCCTCCGTCGTAATGCCCCCTGGGGAAGGCCAGCCTCTTTATGCCGTTTTCAAGCAGCTCGGTGGTGTGGTAAGTGCATTCCTGTAGTATTTCTGTCCCGTTCAATGTAATCGCATATGCAAATTTCATTTTTGCTCTCCTTATAGACTATAAGAAAGGAGCGGGTTTCTCCCCGCCCCTTTCCAGGGATTGCTTACTCTGACATTCTCTCGATGATATGGTCGATGGCGGTCTGGCGCTCTTCGACTACCTGGTCTATGCCCAGGTTGATACAGGTCTGGTTCCACTCGTGGACAAGCTGCTCCACCTCGTCCTCAGACTTCGCGCTGACGACCTTCGCCAAAAACTCTGTCCTGGCGTCATTTATGGCGGGCATCAGCTCGTTCTCCTTGTCGCCCTTTAGGAAGTAATAATCATAGGTGGGCTCCCACTCCCTGTCGTACCTGGCCCGCTCTTCCGCGCGGCTGTCCCAGCTCTTTTTATTGTCCTCGCGTATCAGGGCTGAGGGAGTCTCCTGGAACTCGGAGATAGCCGGAGCATTCTGTACCAGCTGGGCATAGTAGAACACGCCGTATGCAGCTGCTGTATTCCAGTCCAAATCGTTGGAGTCGGCCTTGAACTGCTCGGTATAGGCATAAGTGCCGTCCTCAAGGAACTCAAAGGTCTCGCCCTCTATCCCGGCGTTCAGCAGCAGCTGGCCTTCCTCGGTAGCCATCCAGTCCATAGCTGCCAGCAGGTGCTTTACCGTCTGCTCATCCACATTCTTATTGATTATCAGGGACGACCAGCAGCCTACCCAGTCTGTCCAGGTTATTTCTCTTGCCTTTTTAACATCATCCGAAGCGTACATCGGCGGGGGTGCAATATAGTTATAGTGGCCGATGGCGTCGTTAGAGGTGTCTATATCCCACCAGGAGGCGGTCAGCGCCGCATAATCCCCCTGAGTAGCCTTCTCCTGGAACTGTGTGGTTTTTAGTGTTAAAGCCTCCGGGTCCAGCAGACCGTTTGATGCGAACTTCCAGATGTACTTAGCAGCGGCCATCATCTCGTCCGAATCGGAGTAGATGTAATTGCACACCTTATAGTCGTTCTCTATATCAAAGGGCAGCTCGTAGGAATCGTGGGAACCGACATATGGGAAAAACATCTCATAAAGCTGGTTGATACCACCCAGGTTCTCGCCCAAGAGCAGGCCCTTGGCCCCGAGCTCATTTACAGAGCGGTATACAAAGTCGTAAAATTCATCGGCAGTTGTGGGGAAATCCACATCCAGCTGCTCCATATAGTCAGTGGAAACATGGATACCATGGGGCGGCTCGTTCAGGTTCTCATAGCCGCGCCCGGTCTGGGTGGGCAGAAACCAGCTCTGGCCCTTATCTGTGGCATACAGCTCCATCTCCGGGTGGATAAGCGCGTAGAGATTAGGGTAGGCCTCCTCTGTAACCATCTCCGTCAGGTCCCATATCTGCCCGGACTCGCCCAGCTTCTGGTAGATTTCCCGGGTATAGGCGGTAATGCCGCCGAAGAAGGCCTCGGGAATTTCGCCGCCGGCAATCATAAGGTTCAGCTGCTGGGTGTATTCATCGTCCGTTGGGGTCGTCATGGGCGTATAGCCCAGCTTCAGATTTGTGATTTCCTCGATTTTGGGAGCAATCAAGTCCTTGTCCTCCTCCGGACCGGTCCAGCCCTGCTCGAACCATGTGATGTTGATTTCATCATGGTTTGCAAACTCCGGGTATGTGGCTGTTAAGCCGTTCTCCGTTCCGGCGGATGACTCCTCAGCTGAACCGGAGGAGCTGCTCTGGCCGGAGGCGGAGCTGCTGTCACTCCCGCTCTCTGTGCCGCATCCTGCACAGGCGCACAGGAGCATAAGGAGAGCCATCAGCAGCGACGCTGCCCTAATAAATTGCTTTTTCATGTTGATACTTCCTTTCATTTTATCTCACGAAGCCGTTATTCCTTTACGGAACCGACCATCATGCCGCGAATAAAGTACTTTTGTGCAAACGGATATATCATGAAGATTGGCAGCACAGTGAAAACGAGCATTGCCATTTTCACCGACTCTGTTGTAATGGAGACCTTGCGCAGAGTATGCCCGGTCTTCATAAAGCTGCTCATGTCCGCGCCCTGTATTATATTGAGCAGCAGGGTCTGCAAGGGCCATAGGGTGGATTTATTCGTCATTACCGTTCCGTCAAACCAGTCGTTCCAGTGGAACAGCCCGGACAGCAGCGCCACTGTGGCAATGGCCGGCACGATGAGCGGAAGGATTATCCTGGTGAATATCATCGGATAGCTGGCCCCGTCCAGCTCCGCGCTCTCCTCCAGTGATGGCGGGAGCTCCTTTATGGCAATCCTCAGCAGCATGATATGGAACGGCGTGACAGCCCAGGGAATAATGTACACCCAGATATTGTTTATAAGATTTAGGTGCTGGCATATGATGTAGTACGGAATCAGGCTGCTGCCAAAGTACATGGGTATAACTATCAGCCAGTTGAGCACCTTGCGGTACGGCAGGTCCGTCTTGCTGATGGCATAGGCGTACAGCGTGTTGCAGATTACTCCAAGGACAGTGCCTGCAACTGTGCGGAACACAGTGACGCCCAGGCTGTTTATCAGGCGTTTATCCTTAAAAATCGTCTGGTAATTGTCTATTGTGAACTTTCGCGGGAAGAAATATATCCCGCCCTTCATCGCGTCTACGCCGTCGTTAAACGACAGGGCTAAAATGTAGATAAAGGGGTACAGGCAGACAAATGCGAACAGGCAGAGCAAAACCAGATTGATTATGTCGAAGGCCCTCTCCCCTGCCGAGCGTTTCATCTTGTCCAAGTCTATCTCTCCTTTCCTCAGACCAGCGAGCCCTGGTCAAACTTATCAGCCAGAAAATTAGTCACCATAAACAGGCCAAGGGATATCACTGATTTAAACAGCCCCATTGCGGCGCCTACAGACAGGTCGTTTATCGTGCCGCTTGTCAGGGTGCGGAGCACTGCCGTGTCAAGGATATCGGAAAGCTCCCTTGTCGCCAGGTTCGACATGGTCCACATCTGGTCAAACCCCGCGCTCATAAGGCTTCCCACCTGCAGAATGAACATGAGCACTATGGTTTTTGAAATAGACGGCAGAGTGATGTATATTGCCTGCTTGAACCGCCCGGCGCCGTCCATCATGGCCGCCTCGTACTGCTCTGTGGAGATACCGGACATTGCGGACATATAGAATATCGTGTTATATCCCAGCGTCTTCCAAAGCTCGGTGAAGAGTATGACCGGGTAGAACCACCCCAGGCTCTGCATAAAGAGCACCGGCTCTTCTATTATTCCCAGGCTCGTCAGCACATTGTTCACCACGCCGGAATTTCCAAGAAGCGAGTACCAGAGTCCGGCCGCTATTACCCAGGAAACAAAGTTCGGTATGTACACCACCGTCTGTATGGTCTTCTTAATGCGCGACCTTCGTATCTCATTTATCAGCAGTGACACCAGTATTGGCATTGGGAAGCAGATAACCAGTTTCAGCGTGCTGATAATCAGGGTATTTCGGAAAGCCCTTCCGAAGGTCGGGGTATTGAACAGCCTCTGGAAGTTGTAGAGGCCCACCCACGGGCTTCCCAGAAATCCCGAAACCGGGTCATACTGCTGGAAGGCCATCACCAGCCCCACCATGGGCAGATAGGCAAACAGTATGAGCACCACCACTCCCGGGAGGGCAAACAGGTACAGCCACCTGTATTTTTTTATAAGCCGCCGGCGCTCCCTATGTGCCGCGGCCTTTTGCACCGCTGTCCTTTGCATGTTTATCATCCCCTGTTCAGTCTGTTTGTACATCTTCTAAATATAATTATACACTCCGCTTGGTGATTTTCAATTAGACAAAAAGGACTCCAATGTGGATAAAATCCATATTGGAGTCCTTTTTCTCCTATTTTTGTATAAAATGCGAGTTCCCGGCTCACTCCCGGTACTGAGTCGGCGTTTTCCCCGTCAGCTTTTTGAATATCCGGTTAAAATACCGCTGGTCACTATAGCCCACAGAAGCCGCTATCTCTTTTACGCCAAGCTCAGTATGCAGCAGCAGGTCCTCCGCCCGCCTTATCCTGAGCTCCGTAAGGTAGACGGAAAACTTCTTACCGGTCTCATTCTTGATAAGCGACGAGAGGTACTTGCTGCTGGAGCCAAATTCCTCCGCCAGCTTGTCCAGGAAGATATCCTCCTGATAATGGCCGTCGATATACGCTATCACCCGCTTTGAAAGCTTCTCCTCCTGCACAAGGTTCCGCCTCTTTGCTATACGCTCTATGCAGACCCCCAGGGTCTCCCTGAGGCTTTCTGTCTCTACAGGCTTTAAGAGATAATCTGTCACGCCGTATTTCATCGCCTGCCTTGCGTATTCAAAATCGGCATAGCCGCTGAGCACCACGACCTCCACATCCAGATTTTCTTCCCGAATCATGCGTATCATTTCCAGGCCGTCCAGCTTTGGCATACGGATATCTGTAATTACGATGTCCGGGCGGCTCTCCCTTATGAGCTTCAGCCCCTCAAGCCCGTTTGCGGCCTCTCCCACAACGCCCACATTATCCATAGCCCCGCGGACAGAAAACCCTATACTGACCCGCACCAGCTCTTCATCATCCACAAGCAGCACTCTGAACATACTTATTTCACCCTTTTCGGAAGCAGTATACGCACCGTTGTGCCCTGCCCCTCCACACTGGATATCCTCAGGCCGTATGGCCCTGGGAAGTGCAGCCGGAGCCTTTGGGCTATATTTTTCATTCCAATGCCGAAATCTCCCTGCTCCCCTTCGTTTTCCAAAAAGCTTTGAAGCCGGGAAAGCCTGTCCTTCTCTATCCCCGGGCCGTTGTCGGCGACCTCGATGAGGACGTCTTCCCCCTGTGCCCGAATGCTTATCCTAAGGAGATACGAGCATTCCATAGGCTCCATTGCGTAGCGTATGGAGTTCTCCACAATGGGCTGCAGAATAAACTTCAGCGTCTCACATTCCAGCAGCTCCGGGTCAGCGTCGATTTCATAGCGGAGCCTCTCGCCAAATCTCAGCCTCTGAATAAGCAGATAGTTCTGCACATGCCTCAGCTCGCTTTGCAGCGTTGTGACGGAGCTGTTATCCCTATTGGTATTATACCTGAACATGTCCCCAAGGCTCTGCAGCGCGGAGCAGGCCGCCTGAGTGTCCTGCCGTATTGCCAGCGCCTTGACGGCCTCAAGCGTGTTGAAAAGGAAATGGGGGTCTATCTGCTTTTGCAGGGCGTTCAGCTGGGCCTGGCGGCGGAGGATTTGATTTTCCTGCACGGAGTCCAGCATGGCGTTAAAGGAAGCTGCCAGCTCTCCTATCTCGTCGTTCCTGTTTATAGACAGCCTGCCGTTAAAGCTGTTCTGCTCAAGATGGTGGATAAACGCCGTTATCTCCCGTATTGGCCTGGAGATATTTTTTGAAATCACATAGGCCCCGGTGAACACAAGCAGAAGTATAAGCCAGGAGAAAATCAGCGTCACAAGCAGGAGCTTTGTGACGGCGGCATTGAGCTCGCTTCTGTCCGCAAAGGCAATAAACCTGAGCCCTCCGTATTCCGACACGTTCGAGACCATGTAATATTGACTGAGGCCGGTGTTTCTCACCATCCCGGGCCTGTCCTCAAAATATTCAGGCGGCGGTATGATATCTGAGTTCCTGTCCACCAGCTCCTGACTTGAAGCGTAGGCAATGCCGCCCTCCTTGTCCATAATAAGGAGGAATCCGCTGTCCTCAAGAAAGGTGTCCTGGAGAAGGCCGTCCAGAAAATCCTTTTCAAGCGTCGCCGCGATGAAGCCCTTTATAGTCCAGTCGGAGGTAGCGTATAGTGTCATGATATAGGCAAAGCAGCTCTCCCCGCCTGAAACCGGCCTTATAAAATCAGACCTTATATTCACCACAGAGTGATTATCAAGGATTTCAGCATACCATCGGGCCGTGTTCGGCGAGGCGGCAATGTCAAAGCTGCTTGACACGTCGTCCCTGGATGAGCCCATCACATAGTTTTGGCCGGGTATGAACAGATACATATTCATAAACCTGTTCATATTGCTTACAGAGCAGATATAATTATAGGAATCCCGGGAAACCGTATACGCCTCATAGCCCGAGTATGAGCCGCTTACAAGCGCCTTCACCCCGCTATGATTGTTGGCCGTCAATACAGCGGAGCTCAGCGCGCCCATCTGCTGGTCATAGATATTGATAATCTGCTGGGTCTGGTCGTCCAGCTGCTCCCTGAGGCTTTGGGACAGGTAGCGGCTGCTGATAACGGTCAGCACCGCTGTACTGAGCAGCGTTATCACCGTGCTGAATATTATTATAGACAAAAACATCCTTCTGGTTATCCCAGTGAGCACCGGCCTTTTTGGCCTTCTCTCCTGTTCTCCGCTCAGCATATCCCGCTCTCGCGCAAAAGCGCCTCCATCTCCCTTTTGATTTCTCCCATCCGCTTCTTCCCCTGTTCTCCCACCGGCTGGCGGTATGAGGTTTTCATACCTGCCGCTGCCTCCGCAAGGAGCTTATATCCCACAGGGAATGGCAGAAGGTCCGCAAGCCTCGTCACATGCAGCAGACGGCTCTGAAGGCGTGCCGCCTCCTCTCTGTCCCCCAGCCGGACGGCCTTGTATATCTCCACAATGGTCTTAGGAAACAGCGCCGCCAGAGCTGTGAAGCTGCCGTCACAGCCGCCGAAAAGACAAGCTGTCAGAGCGTCGTCCGTACCGGTCAGTATGGAGAAATCCTCCCTTAACTCATTGCGCATATCTATTTGGTGCATTATCTGCTTTATATTGGCGCTGCTGTTCTTCAGCCCGCAAACCCAGGGCAGGCTCATAAGCTCCTGCATTTTATCCAGGGGTATAGGCGAAGAGAAGTCCGGTATCTGATACGCTATCACCGCGGCGCCGCAGTCAGCCCCGCCCAGGCTTCGGTAAAATTCCACGACCTCTTCGCCGCCGTACTTGAAATAGTAGGGCGGGGCGATAAGCGCCCCCTGTGCCCCGAGCTTTGACATGTGCAGAAGATAATCCCGGCAGGCCCGCCCATCCGGGCCTGTTGCTCCGCATATCAGTGGCTTACGCCCGTTTATGGTTTCGGACGCTATGCGCATTATCTCCTTGTTCTCCTCTGCGGAGAGCATGACAAATTCGCTTGTGGAGCCGCATACCACTATCCCCGCCAGCTCCGTGCCGCAGAGCCCGTCCACCATGCCCTCGATTTGCCGGTAATCAACTCGTCCATCCTGCATAAACGGCGTGGGGACAATACCGTACGGCCCCTGAAATCGTCTGTCTTTTCCCTTCAAAGCAATCCCCCCTTATGTTAGTCCGCCCTATAGCGCTCAAGGGCGTCAAAATCAAGCTCTATCCCAAATCCAGGAGCCTGAGGGATATCCACAAAGCCCTCGTCATCCACCCGGAACATCGACGATGTCAGCTCCCTCCTGAGCACCGTGTCCTGCTCGCAGAACTCCAAATACCAGGCGTCAGGCAGGCTGGCGATAAACTGCAGGGTTGCGGCCATGAGCAGGTGGGTCTTGAAGGCATGGGGTATTACAGTCACCCTTTTTCGCTCACAGATATCCGCAAGCTTTCTCGCCACTGTCAGCCCGCCGCACCGGCTGAGGTCCGGCTGAACGATGTCCACACAGTTTTTCTCAAGGAGCTCTATATACTCATGGATGGTCCCCACCTCCTCGCCGCCCGCTATATGGATGGACGTGGAGGCGGCAAGCCTTGCGTAGGCGTCCAGGTCGTCGGGGTGGAAGGGCTCCTCTATCCAGTGCACGCCGTACTTCTCCATGGCCTTGGCGGTCTTGACAGCGCCCTTTACGTCCCTCCACTTCATTCCTATGTCTATCATCAGGTATTTATCGTCTCCCAGGGCCTTCCTTGCCCATTTCACCAGCTGCAGGTCCTTCTCAAAGCTCTGTCCTAAAGCGCCCCAGCCCAGCTTCATGCCCCGGTATCCCTTTTGCATATGCCGCTCTACAAGCTCATATATCTCCTTTTCCGTTTCAGGCATAAGGACGCTGCAATATGCCTGTATTTTATTTCTATATGTGCCGCCAAGCAGCTTTGACACGGGCAGGGAGAGCTTTTTCCCGATGGCGTCCCAAATGGCCATGTCTATCCCGCTCATGGCGTGTATCACAAGGCCCCGCCTGCCGTGGTAAAGGCTCATTTCATACATCTTTCTCCATATTTTTTCCACCTCGAAGGTGTCCTCTCCTACTACGATTTCCCTGAGCCCCCGGCAGACCATATGCGAGTCCGGCATCTCGATGACCGTCTTCACCCCATAGGGCGAGGAGTCCACCTCTGCAACGCCGGTTATTCCGTCCTCCGTGTGCACCAGAATCACCACCGTGTCCTGGCTGCCGTCTCCAATCATCTCGATTTCACTATGCTGTCTGACTATAACTGCCTCAACATCCGTTATTATCATATGCGTTTTCCTTTCTCCATAAATCCAGTGTCTTACTCATCCCATGGATGGACTACGATTTTCAATGGTTTTTTAACCGGGTCGTCCATCAGCCTGAAGGCCTCCTTCAGCTCGTCCAGCGGCAGCACCGCGTCCACCATCTCCCTGAGGCGTATCCTCCCCTGGGAAACCAGGGACAGAAGCGGCTCCCAGACATGGGGATTGCCAAGTATTCCGTGGACCTCAAGCTGCTTCATGATAATGTCCAGGCTCGAAAACTCCCTCGACTGCTCCTCGGGGGGCAGTCCGTACAGCAGTACGCGCCCCGCACGCTTCACACACTCAAAGGCCGAGCGGGTGGTGGCCCCGCTGCCCGCCGCCTCACATACCGTGTCGGCGCCTCGGCCCCCTGTGTACTCCATTACCTTGTCCAGAACATTTTCGGTTCCAGAGCAAATCAGCCTGTCCGCGCCCATCCTTCCGGCCCGCTCCAGGCGTTCCCGGTTCCGCGCCACGGCTATTACCTCCCCCGCGCCCATGGCTTTCGCCCCTTGGATAAAAGCGATACCGGCGGGACCTACTCCGTATACCAATACAGTCTCGCCGAAGCCTACGCCCAGGCGCATCAGGCCGCCTATGGGGCATACAACGCTCTCCACTATCCCGGCCTCGTCAAAGCCCACATTGTCCGGGATGGGCACCAGATTATCCTCAGGGGCCTTGACGTACTGTGCGTACCCTCCCTGGTGGGGCGCTGTGCCTATTTCCTCCATTTTGCTGCAAAGGTGCCTGTCCCCTCTCCTGCACTCCGGGCAGACGCCGCACCCGATGGAGGTCTCAATAACCACACGGTCCCCCGGCTTTGCGCGCCTTACGCCGCTGCCCAGCACTGCTACCTCCCCTGCAATCTCATGGCCCAGGATATGGGGCGGGCGTCCGTACTTGAACTTACCTGTGATAACCTCAAGGTCGGTCCGGCATACTCCCGCGGAACGCACCTTTACCAGCACCTCCCCCGGCCCAGGCTCCGGGACCGGCACTTCCCTAATCTCTATCTTGCCGATATCTGTCCAAACTGCCGCTTTCATACCGTTCCTCCAATCATAACATTAGTTTTAGTTGATTTTTTCCGTTTTTTCAGTATAATGAGAGAAAAGAATATATTTTGGCTCTATCAGCCTCTCATGAAAAGGTGGAAAAGCATGGAGATTAAAAATCACCGGATGTTGGAAAAGGCCCTTCTCATACTGGAATATATCTCGGAGCAGCCCGAAGGGGTTACCCTTCCTGAAATATGCGCTCATATGCAGATGGCGAAAAGCAGCGCCTATTCCCTGCTTATGACCTTTGTGAATATGAACTACGTAAAGCGCGGGGCGAACGGCCGGTTCGTCATCGGCATGAGGCCCTTTGAGATAGGCTCCAGATTCATTGAAAACAGCGACTTCTTCCTGTACTCCCAGGATGTGCTCAAGGAGCTGGCCGATACTGTTAAGGAGACCTCACATCTGGCCGTTTTGGACGGCTCGGATGTCGTGTACCTGAGCAAATGCGGCAGCGCCCCGCTGGTCCCTATGTCCTCAAGCATTGGCAAGCGCCTGCCAGCCCATGCTACGGCGCTGGGCAAAGCCCTGCTGTCGGGAATGTCCGACGAAGAGATACGCGGGCTTTTTCCTCCGGGCGGTATGCAGCAGCTGACCCCCCGCACTATTACCGACCCGGAGCTCCTTCTGTCTCAGCTGCATGAGGTCCGCGCCCAGGGCTTTGCGTATGAGTGCGAGGAGTCCTCCCTGGGCATTCGGTGCATAGCCGTCCCGGTTATGGAGCGTTCCGGCAGCGTCTATCTGGGGCTGAGCCTCTCTGTGCCGGCAATGCGCACCCAAGCAGAGCTTGAGCAGATGAAGCAGCCCCTTCTGGACGCCAAGCAGCGCCTTGAGCGGGTGTTATAGTTCAAGTCCGCTCCTTGTTCCCGCATAGACCCGCACGGTGGTCTCCACCGTTTCCCCCGCCTTCAGCACCGAGCACTGCCCGGCGGCAGAGGCCTCTTTAAGGGAGCAGGGCATTGCGGTACAAGGCTCAAGCACGGCTGTATAGTGCCCGAAGAAGCCGCCGTAGGAGGCAAAGTACCAGCAGTATGGGAATATGTTTCTGTCAAAGCTGTACATGAATGCCAGGTCCGCACCCGGCCTCTGCCAGCCCATATACCCGGCCCTCAAATCATATAGATAGAGAAAATCCATATACGAGCCCTTTGGCGGTATGATATCGGCTCTCTGTCCCTCTGTCTTCGGCCACTTGAACGGCCTGACTTCTTTCCACCTGGACCATTCGGCCCCGGCAGGCACGGCAGTTTCAGCCGGGCAGATGATTTCGTCTCCCTCCCTGATATTCAGCGCTGCGTGGAATTTCCAGAGAAAGTCTATACTTTTGTCAGTTGGATTTGTAATTCTGTACCTGATTTTAAGCTCCGGGCCGTCTGTACTCAGTTCTATGGCCCTCTCATATTGAAGCCCGCAAACAGGCAGTGTCCCGGACAATATAACGCTTTCTCCCCGAATCTCATAGTTCAGGGCCATAGTCCAGAGCTCCCCATGGTCCGGGAGCTCTTTTCCTCCTATTGTTTCGGGCACGTCATTGGGAAGCAGCTCATCAATGCCTCCGTAGAAGTTCGGGTCGTACTCGCTTCCTGCCGGGAGCCTCTGTAAATCCAGCCCGGGGTTTTTCCATAGATACTG
>JAETSR010000055.1 GCA_021769555.1 Clostridiaceae bacterium | reverse complement strand
CGAGACAGCGCTCAAATCATTACGCCTTTCGTGCGGGTCGGAACTTACCCGACAAGGAATTTCGCTACCTTAGGACCGTTATAGTTACGGCCGCCGTTTACTGGGGCTTAAATTCAGAGCTTCGTTTCCTGACTCCTCCTCTTAACCTTCCAGCACCGGGCAGGCGTCAGCCCATATACCTCACCTTCCGGTTTTGCATAGACCTGTGTTTTTGCTAAACAGTTGCTTGAGCCTATTCTCTGCGGCCCGCTTTTACACGGGCACCCCTTCTCCCGAAGTTACGGGGTCATTTTGCCGAGTTCCTTAACAATGCTTCTCCCGCCGGCCTTAGGATTCTCTCCTCATCCACCTGTGTCGGTTTACGGTACGGGTATGGTATGAACAATAGCGGCTTTTCTCGACGGCCGGCCTGCGGACTTCGCTACTCTAGTTCGCTCCGTATCACGCCTTCGGGTTGTGCAGCGGATTTGCCGACTGCACCCCTCCTGCGCTTACCCGGGTCTTTCCTCTCCCCGGCTCCGCTTTCCTTCCGTGTCCCCACATTTCTGTCATATCATAGTACAGGAATCTCCACCTGTTGTCCATCGGCTACGCTTCTCAGCCTCGCCTTAGGCCCCGACTTACCCAGGGCAGATCAGCTTTACCCTGGAATCCTTGGATATTCGGCCAAGAGGATTCCCACCTCTTTCTCGCTACTCATTCCGGCATTCTCTCTTCACATATCTCCACTGCTCCTTACAGTACAGCTTCTTCGTTATGTCAATGCTCCTCTACCAATGTATTTGCATACATTCCTGAGCTTCGGTGTCGTGTTTCAGCCCCGGACATTTTCGGCGCAGGACCTCTCGACTAGTGAGCTATTACGCACTCTTTCAATGTGTGGCTGCTTCTGAGCCAACATCCTAGTTGTCTTCGAAATCCCACATCCTTTTCCACTTAACACGCACTTTGGGACCTTAGCTGCAGGTCTGGGCTCTTTCCCTTTTGACTGTCCAACTTATCTCGTACAGTCTGACTCCCGTGAACCATATATGCGGCATTCGGAGTTTGATAATCTTCGGTAAGCTTTGACGCCCCCTAGGATATTCAGTGCTCTACCTCCGCTATATTGTCACGAGGCTAGCCCTAAAGCTATTTCGAGGAGAACCAGCTATCTCCGGGTTCGATTGGAATTTCTCCCCTATCCACACCTCATCCCCACCCTTTTCAACGGATGTGGGTTCGGCCCTCC
>JAETSR010000010.1 GCA_021769555.1 Clostridiaceae bacterium | reverse complement strand
TGTGAGAGGATAATCGGCACGGAGCACGCCATCTTTCCAATGCTGGCGCTGGTCCCGGCCATACTCTTCGCCTGCTGGGGAGCTTCATACCGGGGCTATTACGAGGGCCTCAGAAATATGGGCCCCACCGCCGTGTCGGAGATAATCGAGGCGGCAGTCAAGCTCTGCCTTGGGCTGGGCCTGGCGTACTTTGTTATGAACCGTGGCATGGCCGAGTACAGGGAGAGCGGCACGGTTTTCGGCCTGCTGGCAGGGGGAGAGGACCAGGCCGGCCTATTGACCCTGGCCCTGGCCGCGGCAGGGGCCGTGCTGGGGGTGACCGCAGGCTCCTTTGGGGCAGCGCTGTACCTCTCGGTGCGCTGGAAGGCAAGCGGCGACGGAATCGGCCTGAGAGCCAGAAGAAAGGCTCCTCCGGCGCGCAAATGGGGGGAGACCGCAAAGGCTCTGCTGAAGATAACCGGGCCTGTGGCCGCCGGCTCCATCGCCATGAACGCTGCCGGGCTCATTGACGCAACCTTTCTCCAGAGCCGTATAGCGTACATAATGGAGTCGGCGCCTGAACGGCTTCTGGCGGCCTATGAGGGCATGATACCGGCCATGTACCTTGAGCACCCGGAGACTCTGCCCACCTTCCTGTATGGCTGCTACACCCTGGCAATGACTCTCTACCTGCTAGTCCCAGCCCTGACACAGGCAATAGGCATGAGCGCGCTGCCAGCCGTCACCGAGGCCTGGGCCAGGGGCGACAAGCCCCAGCTGAAGGAGCGGATGGAGTCGGTGCTGAGTGTGACAGCCCTGGTATGTATCCCGGCAGGTCTTGGGCTCACGGCCATAGCTGAGCCTATAGCCTCTCTGCTGTACGGCGGCAGCTCCGCCCCAATCACTGCCGGCGTGCTGCTTACCCTGGGACCGGCCTCACTGTTTGCCGCAATGAATACGCCGGTATCCAGTATGCTCCAGGCCTCGGGCCGGGCGGACCTGCCGGTGAAGCTGCTGGCCGTTGCAATGGCGCTGAAAATCGGCGTGAACTGGTATTTATGTGCCGTCCCGGAGGTGAACATCCGGGGAGCGGGCGTGGGCACGCTGGTATGCTATCTGTTTCTGGCTGCGGCCCAGCTGTACTGTCTGAGGCGTGTGACCGGCGTGCGGCTGACATTCAGGCGGCTCTTCTTGAAACCGCTGATTTGCGGAATATTATGCGGAGTTGGGGCTTGGGGAACCTGCCGCGGGCTGATGGCGCTGGGCCTTGGAGGCGGCATTGCTGTTGGGGCTTCAATCGGGTGCGGCGGCGCAATATATCTCCTGGGGCTGCTTCTTACCAGGGGAATTGCAAAAAAAGACCTGATTATGCTGCCGAAGGGACAAAAAATTGCGAAAACCCTTGAAAAACGAGGGTGGATGTGATATTATTGCTACTGTCACTTGATTCGTGGACAATAGTGCGGGCTGTAAACAGGCACGCGGAACATTACTCTGGGAGGTAGCAATAGTATGAACAAAACAGAACTGGTTGCAGAAGTATCAGAAAAGGCGGGGCTCACCAAGCGGGACGCCGAGGCTGCAGTGAAGGCTATAGTCGACAGTGTAACAGAGGCTCTGGCTAAGGGCGATAAGGTCCAGCTGGTCGGCTTTGGCACCTTCGAGGTACGCGAGCACGCGGCGCGCGTCGGCCGTAACCCCCGCACAGGCGGCACTATGGAGATAGCTGCCTCCAAGGCCCCTGCTTTCAAGGCGGGTCAGGCTCTGAAGGACGCCGTGAACAAGTAAACGGCAGGAAATATTCTCCCTTTCGGGCCTGCTTATTTGGCGGGCCCGATTTTTATCTTATGTAAATTAGAGCGAGGTGACAGCATGAGGCTTGACAAGTATCTTAAAATATCGCGCCTGATAAAGCGGCGCACTGTTGCAAATGAGGCCTGCGACGCCGGGCGCGTACTTGTAAACGGTAAGGAGGCGAGGGCCTCCTACAATGTGAAGGAGGGCGATGTGCTGGAGATACACCTGGGCGAGCGGGTGTTGAAGGCGCAGGTGCTCTCCGTTGCGGAGTACGCAAAAAAGGAGGAGGCCTCCGGGCTTTATAAAATGCTTGAGGAATAATAACGGGGCTTGACGGCATATACATTCCCATGGAAGGGGCGTTGTAATATGCCAGAGCAGCAGGTAAAAAAGCATGACTTAAGCATAACAGGCCGGGATAGGCTCACAGCCACAGGCATAAGGCGGGTGGACTTTTTCAGCGACGAGCTCATAACCGCCCAGACAGACCTGGGGCAGCTGAATATCAAGGGGGAGGGCCTGCATATCGAGAGCCTCAACTCGGACACCGGCGACATGCTGGTGAAGGGCCGGGTGGGGGCGGTATCCTATACTGAGAGCAGCCCGGCCCTGTCGTTTTTCGGCAGGCTGTTCAAATGACCGGCCTGACCCTGCCCGCCGCATGCCTCTGCCTTATGACAGGGGCCATGCTGGGCGGGCTGTTTTTAGGGTTCAAGCTGGTGCGCGGCCTGCTGTATGGGGGAAAGCTCTGTGCGGCAGTGCTGGATGTGCTGTTCTGCCTGATATGGGCGCTGACGGCTTTCCTCTGCGCATTGGTGATAGATAAGGGACGGCTGAGAATGTTCCAAATGCTGCTGCAGGGCCTGGGGGCATGGGGGGTAATATCAGCCCTGGACCCGTTTGTAAACGGCGTGACCAGGCTTGTGCGCCGTGCTGGAAGGCGTATCAGGAGATGGATAAGCCGCCCGGTGCAGTTCCTTGCAAAACGGTGGAAGGCCAGGTGCGCCGCCGTGAAGGAAAGGCGTATCCAAAGGAGGAAGGCCAGGAAAAAGAAGAAGCTGCAGGCAAGAGGCAGGCCTCCGGGCAGGAAAGATGGGCCAAGATATAGAAAGAGGCCGGCAAAACGTAAAATATATGCCTCAAAACAGAAAAAATCGAAAAACCCCCTTGAAAAACTTACGTAAACCGGTGTATAATTAGTTTAACACAAATTGCCGCGGAAGGGAGGGGCTGCCAATGGGCGAAGAAAAGCCAAAAAAGAAAATGCCCGGCGGCCTCCTTCTGAAGCTGGCAATATTCTGCCTGACCGCCGTTGTGGTGCTGTCCCTGGTGGAGCGCCAGGTGCAGATATCTGAGAGACAGGAGCAGCTGCAGCAACTGGAGGCCCAGCTGGAGCAGCAGAACCTGCAGAATCAGGAGCTTCGAGAGGCCATGAATGACGAGGAGGGCTTACGCCGCTACGCTGAGAAGCGCGCCAGGGAGGATTTGGACTATGTCCGGCCCAATGAGCGGGTGTTCATGGACGGCGGCGATTGACCGGCTTTGATATGAGAAAGGATAATCGAGGAGGATAATGGGACAACATGGGGCTTGAGGTTGGAGAGATATACGAGGGAAAGGTGACAGGCATAACAAAGTTTGGCGCGTTTGTCAGCTTTGAAGGCGGGCAGACCGGGATGGTGCATATCTCGGAGATTGCGCCAACCTTCGTGAGCGAGATAAAGGATTTCGTCTCCGAGGGACAGGTGGTGCGCGTGAAGGTGCTGTCCGTAAGCGATGAGGGGAAAATCAGCCTCTCAATTAAAAAGGCGCTGCCGCCGGAGGAACAGCATAAGCCCCGGAGGCAGGGTCAGCCTTCGGGAGGCAAGAGGCCTGCGGGACCGAGACCTCCCAGAGCTCCACGGCCTGAGCCGCAGCCGGGTCCGGGACGGCCCGGGGACTTTGAATGGCAGAGCCGCCGAAACGACAGCGGGAGCTTTGAGGACATGATGTCCCGGTTCAAGCAGACCAGCGACGAGAAGATGTCAGACCTAAAGCGGGGAAACGAGCCGCGAAGGGGCTATTCCCGCCGCGGGCAGAGGGGCGGCTACTGACCGATAAGAACAAAAAATTCAGCCTCACCAAATTCTGGCGGGGCTTTTTGTCATGGAGGAAAACATGAGAGAGATAAAAGCTGAGAGAATAGCGGAGGCTGTTGCGCGGCTTTGCGTAGAGGCGAACCGTGTGCTTCCGGAAAGCCTTGAGAGCCGTATCAGAAACGCCGGGGAGACAAGCCCAGTTTCAGGGCCGGTGATGGAGGACCTGTGCAGCAACCTGGACGCGGCAAGGGAGCTGGCGCTGCCCATATGCCAGGATACAGGTATGGCGGTGGTATTCGCTGAGATAGGGCAGGATGTGCATATAGACGGCGGCTTCACTGAAGCAGTGAACGAAGGGGTGCGCCGGGGATATGTAGACGGCCTCTTGCGCTGCTCGGTGGTGGCAGACCCGATACGACGGGGGAACACAGGGGATAATACCCCTGCAATACTGCATGTGAGCCTCGTGCCGGGGGACAAAATAAAGCTTACGGTCGCGCCGAAGGGCTTTGGCAGCGAGAACATGAGCAGGCTGAAGATGTTTACTCCCGCTGCCGGCAGGGAGGATATTATTAGATTTGTGGCGGATACGGTAATGGAAGCCGGGGGAAACCCCTGCCCGCCGGTGGTGCTGGGAGTTGGCATTGGAGGGGACTTCGAGCTCTGTGCGAAGCTTGCCAAGGAGGCCCTCTGCCGGGATGTTTCCATACGTAATGAGGACCCGTACTATGCTGAGCTTGAACAGGACATGCTGGATGCAGTAAACAGGACCGGGGTGGGTCCCCAGGGCTTTGGAGGGGATGTGACGGCGCTGGCTGTGAATATTGAGGCATATCCCACACATATTGCAGGACTGCCGGTGGCAGTCAATGTTGGATGTCATGTAACCAGACACAAATCTGTAACGATTTAATAAAATTTCTCTTGCTATTTTATATAAAATGTGCTATTCTATAGTTGGATAGAGGGCAAGGGCTATTGTGCCTGCTCTCGCATATATGAAGGAGGAAACAGATATGAAGATTACTATTATCGGACGGAAAGTCAACCTTCGCAACAACTTTAAGGAGCTGGCAGAGAAGAAGCTGGCTAAGTTTGACCGTATCTTTGACGAGGACGCCGAGGCGGTCGTGACTGTTACCGTGGAGCGCAACCGCCAGACTGTTGAAATCACCATCCGTCAGCGGGGGGCAATATTCCGCGCGGAGGATACCGCTTTGGATATGAACGAGGCCCTGGACCATGTGGTTTCCGCTTTGGGCCGTCAAATGCGCCGAAACAAGACCCGCCTGGAAAAGGCCAAGAAGGTTGACCCTGGCATGGAGTTTGCCGACGCGTACTACGACGAGCCTGAGGAGGAGCTGCAGGTCGTGCGCACCAAGCGATTCGCCGTTAAGGTGATGACGACCGAGGAGGCTATTATGCAGATGAACATGCTGGACCACGAGTTCTTCATGTTCCGGGACGATACCTCCGGAGAGATAAACGTAGTCTACCGCCGCAGGAACGGCGATTACGGACTGCTGGTGCCTGACGAGAAATGACCTATTCCGCGACATGCCTGCTGGGTGTGGAGGGGCTGCTGGCTCAGGAATTGCGCGACATGGGATGTGAGGACGTTCGGGCTGAGAACGGCAGAGTGTTGTTTTCCGGCGGCTGGGACGTTCTGGCCCGCGCCAATATCGGCAGCCGGTTTGCCGAGCGTGTTGGCATACAGATGGGTGATTTTCAGGCCAGGAGCTTTGAGGAGCTGTTCCAGGGGGTGAAGTCCCTGCCCTGGGAGGAATTTCTCGGCAGGGACGACGCTTTTCCGGTGTCGGGAAGCAGCCTGAACAGCCAGCTGCACAGTGTACCGGACTGCCAGGCAATAATCAAAAAGGCTGTAGTGGAACGCCTCAAAGGGAGTTATCGCCGGGATTGGTTCACCGAAGAAGGGCCGGCCCACCGTATCAGGTTCCGGATTATGAAGGACCAGGTGAGCGTGGCTGTCGATACAAGCGGCGCCGGGCTGCATAAGCGGGGTTATAGGCCTGCTTCCAACGCCGCGCCTATCAAGGAGACGCTGGCGGCGGCTCTTTTGAAGCTTATGCGGCTCCGTCCGGACGCCACATTCTATGACCCATTCTGTGGGTCCGGGACACTGCTGATAGAGGCAGCATATATGGCTCAGAATATTGCGCCGGGCATTGGGCGGCGTTTCCAGGCGGAGGTCTGGGGCCAGACTCCGGAGGGTATATGGGACCGTGAGAGGGAACGCGCCCGGTCCATGGAGCACAGAGATACCGGCTTTACGGCTGCGGGCTATGATATCGACCCTGCCGCCGTTGAGCTTACCAGGGAGAACGCAAGAAGGGCCGGGGTAAGCGTCAGCGCCGGCGTCCGTGATATCAGAGATTTTGAGCGCGCTACAGAATACGGGTGTGTGGTCTGCAACCCGCCGTATGGGCAGAGACTGATGGACCAGAAAGCCGCTCAGGATATCTACCGGCAGCTGGGGCGGGTATTTGTGCCGCAAAGAGGCTGGAGCTACGGCATTATAACCCCGGACGATGATTTTGAGAACCTGTTCGGGCGTAAGGCGGACAAACGCCGCAAGCTCTATAATGGCATGATTCGCTGCCAGTTTTATCAGTACTATAAAGCAACTTAAGGGATAAGGATAAGAGGGTAACAGATGAAGCTTTTCCAACGGCTCAGGGGAGGCGTCGAGACTCAGCGGCTGCTTATGCGCCGGTGGGAGCACAAGGATTTCAGGGACTATGTGCATATAGTTTCCGACCCGGAGGTCATGGTGCCGGCGGGCTGCCAGCCTGCGAGCAGCATGGAGGCGGCCTCGGCGATGTTCTACAGGGACCTGAGAAACGATTTGTGCTATGCCATCGTGCTGCGCGGAACAGACGAGGTGATAGGCCGCTTCAAATTCCAGAGCGACCTGAGAAGGTTCCATGTGAACAGCCTTTCTGTAGGCTATGAGCTGCGCCGTGACCAGTGGGGCAGAGGCTATATGACAGAGGCCCTGGCCGCAATGATAACCTGTGCATTTGAAAAGAAAAAGGTGGATGTGCTGGCTGTCAGCCACTATGCGGACAACGAGCGGTCCAGGAGGGTAATTGAAAAGTGCGGTTTCAGGCTGGAGGGAGTAGTCCCGTGGGCCTGTAAGCGCTTTGACGGCAGGATATGTGACGACGTATGCTACTCGATTCTGAGGGCAGACTACATAAACGGCCTGGAGGCCAACGACCAGGCGCAGCTGCCATCCTGAGTTAAGAAGTATCTGCATATAAAATGTCCGCACACAGTATCTGCATAAAGAAAGCACACTCCAAACTTGGGAGTGTGCTTTTAGTATCTGCATATATTTTATCTGGTCGATACAGCTGCGGGCTTTGATTCTTTAGGCTTGATATCCCCAGCGGCGGTGAGGGCCATCTTTGTAAGCGTTGGGCCCACAAGCTCATATACCAGCACGCCAAACAGCACAATGCTGCGTATGGTTGAGCCTATTTCGCCCAGCGCCCCAACCTGTGAGGCCATGCCCAAGGCTACACCTGCCTGGGGCAGCAGGGTTATTCCCAGATATTTCTGTATCTCCGGCGAGCAGCCGGCAAATCTGCTGCTGAACATTGCGCCCAGGTATTTGCCCAGGGAGCGGGAAACGATGTACATCAGTCCTATACCCACAATAGCCAGGTCAGTGAATACATCCAGGTGCAGTTCCGCGCCGCTGAGCACAAAGAACAGGGTGAGCAGTGGGGCTGACCACTTGTCGGCCCGGCCCATTAAATCCTCTGAGCTGCCGCATGTGTTGCAGAACACCGTGCCAAGCATCATGCACACCAGCAGGGAGGAAAACTTTACATGTACATTTCCAATCTCGAAGGAGAGCATGGACATGGCAACCGCCAGAATTATGAACCCGGCTATCATTGCCACACGGTTGCGGTTGGACTGAAACCAGCGCTCCATAAAGGTGAGCACCCAGCCCAGCAGTGCGCCCAGGGCCAGGGACAGAACGATTTCCAGCAGGGGCTCAAATATGATTGACGCAATGTTTGCGTTGTTTGTCTCCATAGCCTGTGCCGCGCCGAAGGACACGGCAAATATCACAAGGCCCACAGCGTCGTCCAGGGCGACGACTGGCAGCAGGATGTCGGTTACCGGGCCCTTGGCCTTGTACTGCCGTACAACCATCAGCGTGGCGGCGGGCGCTGTAGCCGCGGCGATTGCTCCAAGGGTAATAGCCGCGGAGACGGGCAGCTTGTCTCCAAGGAAAATATGCAGCACCAGCAGCGCGGCGTCCACCAGGAGGGTTGCCGCGAAGGCCTGGAAGATACCGACTATAACGGCGGCCCGGCCGGTAGTACGAAGGGAGGAGAGCCTGAACTCGCTGCCGATTGCAAAGGCTATGAAGCCGAGGGCCACGTCACAGATGGGCTGCAGGGAGTCAACAAGCTCAAAGCTGGTAAACCCGACCCCGGGTATGCCCAGCCGTCCGATAATGCAGGGGCCAAGGAGTACTCCGGCTATAAGATACGAGGTGACGTCTGGAAGGTGGAAGCGCTTGAAAAGCCGGGTCATCATCAGCCCGGCCACCAGCGCTACGGAGATACATAAGAGCATAATCATTTGAGCAGTCCCTCTTTCATAATAGATAGACCCGGCGGAGAGCCGGGATAATGGCAAAACCTTATTTATTTTACACTTGAAGGGTAGGTTTGTCAACATGGTTTTGCCCATACGGAAATGATTTGAAAATTTTGAAATAATATCGCAAATTTTGATTGACAACCCGCCGGAGAAGTGCTATAATAATTCTCGTAGTTGCGCGAGTGCTGGAACTGGCAGACAGGCACGTTTGAGGTGCGTGTGCTTATGGCGTACGGGTTCAAGTCCCGTCTCGCGCACCAGGAGAAGAGAGCGGTGATTTCTTTAAAGAAATGCCGCTCTTTTTGCATACTAAAATAATGTATAACATAATAGCGATTTGGGCTAAATCTTTTGCCAAAAGATGAGCTCGAATCGTTTTTTATTTGGTTTGAGATATTTCTAAAAATATTTTGATTTTTATGCAACCAAATATGAAAAAACGTACTTCTTAATATATATAAGCAATTAACTGGCGGTACTGCGGCCAAAAATAGTTAATTTCGGAGGACGTAATTATGAAAAAATCAATCGCATTGATACTTACCATTGTGTGTCTGCTCTGCACAGCATTCACCGCCTGTAAGACCAAGGATGAGTCTATCACCACAATGAAGGCAGTCACTGAGGATGGCATAAAGGAGCTGCCGACGGTCACCGTACTGGTGGACATGAGTCAGTCCAATCTTTCCGCTAACGCCGTGGGTGATTTGGTGAACTCAACTCCAGGATATGGCTCGGAGTTCATGATTATTACCGAAACTGTTCCCAATATTTGGACGGACGAGCAACAGCAGCAACGGGACGCGGCACTTACACGGGTGAGGACAGAGATATTTGCGGACAATGGCCCGGACATATTCCTCTGTGAGAACCCTATAATGCAGAACAGCAACAGGGGCTCGGCAGTGTTCCAGTTTCCAAGGCAGGCCATGGACAATCGCCTGTTTCTGCCTCTGGACGAGTACATAGAGAGCGCTGAGCGCATGGAGTGGGAGAAGCTCACTCCGAACATTATGGAGGCAGGTAAAAACGACGAGGGGCAGCAGATACTTCCACTGACCTATGGCTTCGACGTTATGGCGTTCAATAAGGAGAAGTTTACTCTGGAGGCAGAGCAGCCGATGACCTTTGATGAAATGTTTGAAAGCCCAGACCCAATGGTGCGCTATACTTGTGGTTTAAGAATCCTGCGCACAATTTTCGGGCAGATAGAGGACTATGAGCACGACGAAATGCTTATCTCTGAGGAGGATATTGTGAGCCGCATTGAGCAGGGGCGAAAACAGGGCGCGAGGACTTCCCCCAGTTCCGTGTGGAGGACCCTGTGAATGACAGGGAGACATGCGGCAGCTATTCCATAGGAGGTTATTCTCCAATGAGCATGAGCGGGGGAGTGGACTACTGGCTAGTGCCAAGATACAATACCGAGGGCGGCATAACCGCCACTATTGGCGCTTTCGCCGCCATAAACCGCAGCACAAAGCTGCCCGAGCAGAGCTTTAAGGTGGTTGAGAATCTTTTTACCGTCAATGGGCAGAAGAGTGAGCTCTTAAAGCAGCTAAACGGTCAGCCGGTGCATATGGACGTACCCTGCGCTGGCTGGGGCTCAAGCGAGTGGAACGACAGCCAGTTTGCCGCCCTTTTGGAGCAGATAAACGCCGCGGTGTTCCGAACACCGGTGGAGCAGGAGTTTGACAGACTGATGGACAGCGTCAATTCCCCGGAGAACGAGGACAGGCCGCTTGCAGACATTGTTCACGAGCACTATATGAAGATGCAGATGATGCTGGCTGAGTCATAAAAATTTATTTTCAGGAGGATGAAATCATGAAAAAGAAAATCACAGTGTTGCTTATTATAGTATGTTTGCTAACCGCATTCATGCCCGGCTGCAAAAGCGGGGGAAAGGAAAAGCTGCGCGTCCTCTTGGACCAGCCCAACCACAGCCTGTATCCGGAGATGGAGCATGAATTTAAGGAGATACTCTCGAAGGCGGTTGACGAGGGGATAATTGACTCTGTGGACGATGTGGAGATTGAGATTATGCCTAACGACGGCTTGAATGTTGAGGCCAGGAACGGCGAGATTACCAGAGTTCGCACAGAAATTTTTTCAGGGGGCGGGCCGGATATATTTATAATCGGCACCGGCACAAATATTTATGATACCCCCTATGAAAACCTTTTTCAATATCCTAACGGCGTCATGGCTCAGAAGCGGTTTATGGAGCTGGATGAGTATATTGAGGGTGTGCAGTATATGGATTGGGAGGCATTTAACCCTGTTATTATGGACGCGGGGAAATACGAGGGGAGCCAGTATATCCTGCCGCTTTCCTACACCTTTCCGGCTACAGTTTATAACTTAGCGGGGGAAGAGGGGGAGAAGGACTATATAGGTATGCTGGATAAGACTACCACTTGGCAGGACATGCTGGAGTCTGAGGAGCCGGTGATACGCCATGGGGCGATACTGTTCAACAGTCAGAGCTTGAACAGAGTGGCGAGCGTGTTTGGCCCCACTGATGACGGTCATGAGGCGCTGACCTTTCAGAAGGATGAGCTGCATGACATATTTGAAAGAGCATTAGAGCAAAACGCTGAGCAGATGCCAAACCTGATTACGTCCGGTGAACCGAAAATTGAACAGGCGGATTATGGAGTTCCGCAAAATTGCAGGTTTGATATGGGCAGAGGCTTCGACGACCCGGATTTTGCGTTTGGATGTGAAGATATATCCGGCTGGGACATGGATGTGCTGCCGCTGTGCAGCATAAACGGCGGAGTCACGGCAACAGTCACCTCTTACTGCGCTGTCAATTCAAACTCATCATACAAAGACACCGCATTCAGGCTGCTGGACCTGCTGATGTGTAAGGATATCCAGCAGCACTCCAAATTCAGCTGTATAATGGGCCTGAACGCGTTCCCGGTGCATGAGGGGCTTATGAGCGAGGGCGAGCCGGTATACCACTTTTGGCGGCCTGACGAGAGCTGGTCTGTCGGCGAAAATAATTACAGTGCAGTAAATAGAGCAAAAGAGCTTATAACCGAGGCAAAGCTTTTCTCAAATACAGAGGAATACTTGACGATGGGATTTGCAAAATGTATGCTGTCGCCCCATAGGCTTGAGGATATAGTGAACAAGACGTACAGTGAGATGGAGATGGGATTGGGAGAGTCATAGAAACTGTAATAATAATACATGAACAGTATATGTTAATACAAATGCTGCTTGCAGAAAGCTGAAAAATATTGTATAATTAGTATAATTAGCAAAAGGAGAGCTTTACAATGAAGAAAATCTTAGCGCTGATTTTAGCGGCCCTCTGTCTGCTGGCCCTTACATGCTGCAAGGGAAGGACCGGGGAAAGCTCCTTGTCTGACGGAAGCAGGGAGCTCACTGCCGAGGATATGGAGGAGAAGCTGGAGAAGAAGGTAGTGCGGGTGCTCATGGACCTGCCCAATGAGGGGGTAAAGAGCGACCAGCTTACGGAAGCGGTGGCGAGCCTGCCAGGGTACAACACAGACTTCACGATGTACCTGGAGTCCGTGCCCAGGGAGGACCCCGAACGGAGTAATTTTCTGACCCGGATAAAGACCGAGCTGATGGCGGGCAAGGGCCCGGACCTGTTCATATGCGACCAGAACGCCTACGGCGTCAGCGGCGTAAGCTATGACGGTGGAGGAGTTCCATTCTTCAACTTCCCCGAAAAGGCCATGAAGAACCGCATGTTCCTGCCCCTGGACGAGTACATAGAGAAAGCGGAATACATGGAGTGGGATAAATTCCTGCCGGTGGTGATGGAAGCCGGGAGGAACGAGGAGGGCCAGCAGATAATACCCATGGCCTTCTTCTTCCCGGTGACGATAGTTGAGAAGGAGAAGTACGGCCTTTCGGGCGTGGAGTACCCGAAAACCCGCATGGAGATGGCAGAGAGCGATAATCCTGCTATCAGGGCCGCCAGCGAGGAGCGGATGCCGGACTATATAGGCCGGGTGATGGAGCCCGGGGCGGACGAGCCAATGTTCACTGAGGAGGAGCTGCTGGAGTTTGCAAAGGCCGATTGGGAGATGAGAAAGCCTGTACAGCCCTCCGACAGGGAGGCGTTGTCCGGTGACGAGGCAGCCTGGCAGGGCCAGCTATTCCGCAAAAAGACCGCCTGGGCCGAAGACCCCCTGCATTTGAACCAGGAGGACGTTGAGTACAGCATTATCCCTGTGCGCAACAGGAATGACGGGGTCACCGCAAACATAGCCGCCTTCGCCGCTGTCAACCGCAACGCCAGGTACCCGGACATTGCCTTCAAGATAATAGACTACATAATGCGGACCGGGAGCCAGCAAAAGAACACCCTCTTCTCCGAGCGCGTATTCTGCGGTATGCCGGTGCACATGGACGTGGGGAGCGAGGAGTTCCCCATGGAAGACGGCTGGTACATGAGCGAAGCCAACTTCAAAGAGTACGAGGCCGCACGCTCTGAGATAACCGAGGCCAGGTTCCTGGGGCCCGTGGATGAGGCGGTCTGGATGATTGAGAACTATGACCCGGATGTGACTAAGAAGAGTGTGCATGAACAGTATGTGCTCATACAGATGCTGCTGGCCGAGAGCTGAAAAGTATTGTATAATAAGTAAAAGGAGTGGTTATGAATGAGGAAAATTGCAGCGGCACTGCTGACTCTCACACTGCTGTGCACCCTGCTGTCCGGGTGCGAAAACGGCAGTAATCCCGAAAGCCCCGATATACCGGAGAGCTCAGAGGCCTCGGAACAGCAGCAGGAGATAGCGACCATAAACATTATGCTGGATTTGGTACGTTCAAGGCCCAGCTCCAACCATGTCACGAACCTGCTGTACTCAATCCCGGGCTACGGAACGGAGTTTATGGCGCTGACGGAGAGCTCGCCCTTCGACTTCCAGGAGCGTGACGCGTTCATGACCCGCATAAAGACGGAGATAATGGCAGGCAAGGGGCCTGACGTGTTCATCTGTGAGAACCCATACACGCGCGAGATTGGCCAAGGACTGTTTCCCTTCCCGCAAAAGGCTATGAAGAACCACCTTCTCCTGCCTCTGGACGACTATATCGAGAACGCGGAGTTCATGGAGGCCGACAGGCTTATGCCCATGATAATGGAGGCGGGGAAAAATGAGGAGGGCCAGCAGGTACTGCCCGTCGCCTTCAATTTTAGTGTGACGGCCTATAATAAGGAGCTGTTCACCCTGAAGGAGGAGCTGCCTGTTACCTGGGACGAGGCTGTCACCAGCGGAGACCCCATAGTGCGCTATGCCGCCGCTCGGGGAGGGTATAGAGATTTCTTCGGCATTGTGGCCGATTTGGAGAGAGATACTATGACTGTCACCGAGGAGGACATTGCCCTTCGCATGGAACAGGCGTGGGACCTCAATCAGGAGGAAGACGAAGGCGCTTTCCCGGATTTTACGGAGTGGAACGAGGAAATTGAAAAATACACTATGATTCATGACACAAGTAAAATATACTGGCTTGAGCTGGGCAGCTACTGGCTGAAGCACGATTTCAGCCTGGGCGGTGAGAACGAATACTGGCTGGTGCCAAAGTATAACACCGAGGGCGGGATTACCGCCAATGTGGAGGCCTTCGCCGCCATCAACCGCAATACCAAGCTCCCGAAGGAGAGCTTCAGAGTCCTGGACATGCTGATGTCGTACCGGGGCCAGAAAAGCGGCTTTATGGGAGAACTGACAGGTATGCCGGTACATATGGACGTGGGCTTTGACGGCCAGAACGGCCCGGGATGGAGCATGAACGAGTGGAACGCCGAACAGTATCAGTCTCTGCTCGGGCAGATTAACGCGGTGCGATACACCACGCCGGTGGAGCAGGAGTTTTTTGAGATATACCCGGATTATTACAATAACGGAGGTGATTGGGCTGATATAGCGCATGAGCACTGCATGAAGATGCTTATGATGCTGGCTGAGAGTTAAAAAGCAATATATAATTAGTAGAGGAGGAACTGGGAATGAATAAATTTGCAGCTTTGATTATTGTGGTTATATGCCTTCTGACCCTTTCGTGCTGCAGGGGTAGGCCCCAAGAGAACAGTTCAGAGAGAAAGAGCCTCACCGCCGAGGAGATGGAGGAGAAGCTGGAGATGAAGGTAGTGAGGGTGCTGCTGGACCTGCCAAATGCCGAGATTGGAATCAAGGACGGGCAGCTTATGGACGCTCTTCAGGGACTGCCGGGGTACGGCAAGGAGTTTACTCTGTATGTGGAGTCCATGCTGGGCGAAAGCCCGGACCGGGATAACAAGATGACCCGAATTAAGACCGAGATAATGGCAGGAAAGGGCCCGGACCTGTTTCTGTGCGGACAGGATACCTATGGAGTCAGTGGAATGACCTATGCCGGTATGGACGACCCATTCTTCAAATTTCCAGAAAAGGCCATGAAGAACAGAATATTCCTTCCGCTGGACGACTACATAGAAAAAGCTGAATACATGGAGTGGGACAAATTTCTGCCTGTGGTGATGGAGGCCGGGCGAAACGATGAGGGTCAGCAGATTATACCCATGGCCTACTTCTTCCCGGTGACGATTGTGGAGAAGGAGAAGTATGGCCTTGAAGATTTTGTGTACCCAAAGACCCGCATAGAGATGGCGCAGAGCGGCAACGCTGCGGTGAGAGTCGCAAGCTCTCTGCGGACTCCGGACTTTGTGGGGCGGATAATGGAGCCCGGCGCTGACGAGCCAATGTTCTCGGAGGAGGAACTGCTGGAATATATGCAGGAGGATTATGAAATGACGAGAATGGTAAGCCGTTCGGATTATGACGCACTGCTCGAAGATGAGGCAGCGCATCAGGGCGCGTTCTTCCGCACAAAAGTTGGACTTGAGCTCACAATGGGCGAACCTATCCCCATGGGCCTTGACAGCCCGGAATACAGTATACTCCCCGGACGCAACCATAAGGGCGGGGTCACGGCGAGTGTAGCCGCTTTCGCCGCAATCAACCGTAACGCCAGGTATCCGGACATCGCCTTTAACATAATCGACTACATAATGAGAACCCGGAACCAGCAGAAAAGCAGCCTTTTCAAAGAGCGGTTGATGGGCGGCATGCCGGTGCATATGGATGTGGGCACAAAGGAGCTTCCCATGGATGACGGCTGGTACATGAACGAGGTCAACTTCAAGGAGTTCTGTGCCGCTAGAGCAGAGATAAGCGAGGTGAAGTTTCCTGGTCCGGTGGACGAGGCTGTGTGGAGTATATTCGCGTCAACGATAGAGGAGCTGGAAAATAGTGTCCATGAGCAGTATGTTTATATGGAAATGCTGCTTGCCGAAAGCTAAAATAAAGACTGGGAGTGATAAAATGAAACGTTCAAAATCCGCATTGCAGGGCTACCTGCTGATAGCGCCGCTTATGATAGGGTGCCTCTTGTTCTACGCCATACCGTTTGTGCTGGTGGTGCAGTACTCCCTCAGCACCGGCAGCGGGGACGCGCTGTATTTCATAGGCTTCATCAACTACCGGGAAGTGAGCACGAACCGCATGTTTACCCTGGCCTTCGGGAACACCATGCGTTTTCTGGCGGCGGCGCTGCCGCTTATCATGGTGCTCGCGTATCTCATTGCCCTGCTTATGCAAAAGCACGCGGATAAGCACAAGCTGTTGAAATCCGTGTTCCTGTTTCCGTACATCATGCCTGTGGTAGGGGCGGTCATATTGGTGGAGCTGCTCTTTGCCGAGGCGGGGCTTGTGCCCAATATAGCAAACGCACTGGGACTGCCCTTTGTGGACTGGCTGGGAGGCCCGGCGGCCTTTGGGGTGGTGCTGCTCCTGTACCTCTGGAAGAATACGGGCTACAGCGTTATCCTGCTGCTGGCGGGCCTTGTGACTATCCCCGAGGAACAGTATTCAGCCGCCGATTTGGACGGCGCGTCCGGCTGGCAGAAGTTTTTCTATATCACCACGCCCCAGATGTGGTACTCGGTGTTCTTCGCGATAATTTTCTCGCTTATAAACGCCTTTAAGTGCTTTAGGGAGATTTTTCTGATAGGCGGCACCCATCCCAACGAGAACATCTATATGCTGCAGCACTTTCTGAATAACAGCTTCGAGAACCTGAACTACGCGAAGCTGTCCGTTGCCTCGGTATTGCTGCTGATAGTTGTGCTCATCGTGTTTGCCGTATTCTATATATTTGTCCGCAGGAAGGAGGCGTTCCGGGCATGAAAACCAGGACTTCAATAACCGGCAATATCTTTGCGTGGGTATTTGCCTTTATCTCCATAGCGCCGTTCGTCTATGTGCTCGCACTGAGCTTTCTGACCCCGGGCGGCATAACCTTCAAGTACTATTATGACGTGTTCCTGGGCTCGTCCCAGTATCTCTTGCGTTTCTGGAAGAGCCTGCTTATCTGTCTGGTGATAGTTGTGGGGCAGCTGTTAGTCTCAATTTTAGCCGGCTATGGCTTTGCGAAATGTGACTTCCCGGGCAAAAATGTACTTTTATTCATACTGATGATTCTGATGGTGCTGCCTCTGCAGGTCACTCTGGCGCCAAACTATATAATGCTTGACAAGCTGGGACTGCTTGACACTTACTATGCCCTGATATTACCGTCAATTTTTATCCCGCTGGGTACATTTATTTTGACGCAGAGCTTTAAGTCGGTAAGCGAGGACATTATCGACGCGGCGAAGCTTGACGGATGCGGGCTGTTCAGGATGCTTACAAAAATAGTGCTGCCAATGAATACAAGTGGCTTGGTCTGTGTCACGCTGCTGTCATTCTTAGATGGCTGGAACATGGTCGAACAGCCTATAGCGTACATCAAGGATTTTCTGCGGTATCCCATATCTGTGGCCCTTGCCTATGTGCCGCCTGCCGACCCGACCCTGCAGCTGGTATGCTGTATACTTGTGGTGCTGCCCCCGCTGTTCCTGTTCACCTATTTCAATCAGGAGCTTGTAGAGGGCATTGTACTCGCGGAGGTGAAATAATATGAAAAAGAAAGCGCTGCTTATTTTTACACTGATATTCTGGATAGTAGGGGCCTGCACGTTCCTTTCAATAAAAGTTGAGGAGCAGATGATACCGCAGGTGACTGCCGTTGAGCCCGACGGCGGCTGGGACAGAGACTCATCACTTCCCGCCGACTGCCTTATTGAGGATGAGAACGGCCTGCACCTATATAAACTATATGAGGGCACAGGCTGGGAGGCAGGCACCCGGGCAACGGAGGAACAGGGGTGGCTGCTGGGAGAGGATAAGCTGATACTGGGAAACTCCTCCTGGGGAGATTTTGTGCAGTACAGCTCCAAGCCCCTGAGAGAAGGGGAGCTGGTGGAGGTAGTCCGCGGCGGCAGCAAAACTGAGGACCACTGGCTGGCGGTATTCCCCGAGGGCCTGGAATTGGAGCTGGCTTGGGATGACGCTGACCTTCCGGGCGGCGTAACCGCTGAGGAATGGGGCCAAAGGGCCGTGCAGCTTTATGTTGAGGACGACACCGTTCCGTTTATGGCGAGCCGGGCAAAAAGCCGGGTGCCATACCTCGCCGGGGCCACGGTCTACAGCTTTAATGATATGAACCAGCTGCTGGATAATTTCACGGCCTTTGGGCTGCTGCTGGGAATATTCACAGCGGTGCTGGTTATATGGGCATTCTCGTGTGTATACTCAAAGGAGGCCCGCCGCAACCGCTGGTACCTGTGCGTGAACCTGGCGCTGGGAGTGCTGCTGCTGGCATGCGTACCGCTGGTGCTGAACACAGTGGACCTGCCGTCGTCACTGCTGCCCAGGGAGCGCATTACGGATTTTGGGACTATCACAAGAGCTATAGATGAGTTTTTCGGAGCACTGAAGAGCTTTGCCCCTCCGGCCGCTGCAACGGGAGAGCTGAAACCGTCCCTGCCTGAATCCATTGCCGGTCAGGAAATAGTAGCGGCAAAGAATATGGTGATAGCCCGGCCTATTCTTTTCGGATTTTTTGGCGCGTTTTTTGCGGCAATATTTGCTCTGGCAGAGCGCGTTGTGATGTATATACGCCGCCGGCCCAGAATAAAGTGAGCTCTTGCAAAGCCCTCGTATATGCGCTATAATAACACCCTGAGGAGGGGATAGAATGGCAAACGAGTATGACAACCCAAAATTTTTCGAACAGTATTCCCAAATGTCCAGAAGTAAACAGGGGCTTGAGGCCGCCGGTGAGTGGCGCCAGCTAAAGAAACTGTTTCCCGACGTGTCCGGGGGCTCTGTGCTGGACTTGGGGTGCGGATATGGGTGGCACTGCCGGTATGCTGTGGAGCGGGGCGCTGTCAGAGTGCTGGGCCTTGATATCAGCGAAAAAATGCTAAGTGAGGCAAAAAGCAGCGAGGGAGAGACTGTTGCTTACAGGCTGTGCGGCATTGAGAATTATGAGTATCCGGGGGAAGAATGGGACCTGGTGGTCTCAAATCTTGCGCTGCATTATATTGAAGACCTTGGCGCGGTATACCGCAAGGTGTTCAAAACGCTGAGGCCCGGGGGCGTTTTCCTGTTCAATATTGAGCACCCGGTGTTTACTGCCGGGGTGGGCCAGGACTGGGTGTACGCCCCTGACGGCTCGCCTCTGTACTGGCCTGTGGACGGCTACTTTACCACGGGCGAGCGGGTAACAAATTTTCTTGGGTGTAAAGTAAAAAAGCAGCACCACACCCTTACGCAGATACTTAACGGCCTTATCAGCTGTGGTTTTGTTATTACTGCCGTTGAGGAGGCACAGCCCTCTGAGGATATGCTCAGCCAGCCGGGCATGTCTGATGAGCTGCGCAGGCCGATGATGCTTCTGGTGCGGGCGGAGAAACGGTGAGGGTATTTTGAGAAAAAACGCAAAAAAGGTCTTGACAAAGCATATTGCCGGTGCTATAATAAGTGAGCGTTGAGGCGATAGCTTCGGCGGCGTGAGCAGGTATGGCGGAATTGGCAGACGCGTATGGTTCAGGTCCATATGAGCGCAAGCTCTTGCAGGTTCAACTCCTGTTACCTGCACCACAGTTAAGGCCCTTACAGTATCGAATGTACTGTAAGGGCCTTTTTACATGATAGACAGCTAATTTAAGGCTTTACTTGAGCATGGTGCTGTGGTATAATGATAAAACCGAGTTGTTCACAGGGGAGGTGTGCAGGTGTATTTTGTTGCAATCGGTGACGATGACCGGATGTTTCTGGAAGAGGCCGAGGGCATAGTGTCGGAGTGCCTGGCGGCCGATGGCTTGGTCCGGGGCATGGACTTTGAAATAGAATGCTACTCCGAGGCGGATAAGCTCGCGGCGGCTCTTGAAAATGGCAAAAACCGCTGCCAGCTCCTGCTCCTGGATGTGGAGTTTGGAGGCGTCAGCGGTTTGAATGTGGCGGCGTCCCTTAGGGAAACTGACGCGGTATTCCGCCTTATCTATATTACCAGCTACCGCGACTATGTATTTGAAAGCTTTGATACCCAGCCGCTGCACTACCTTCTGAAGCCTGTGGACAAAGATAAGCTGGCCGCGCTTATCAGAGAAGACTACCGCCGCCGGTATATGGACGCGAGAGTTCATCTGATGGCAGGAAGCAGGCATATATCTATTGAATACCGTGATATTTACGCCGTAGAGGCCGCACAGCACAGGGTGATTTTCCACCTGAGGAACAGCATGGAGGAGTGGTCTGGCACTCTTCGTACCCTGGCGCAGGACCTGCCCGGGTGGTGCTTCTGCCGGTGCCATAACAGCTATATAATCAATTTCTCCCATGTTACAGAGCTGGTGCGCTATCAGGCTAAGATGGATAACGGCACTGTCGTCCCAATCAGCAAGCGCTTTTATAAACCGGCTATAGAGCAGTACATGGAGTTCCTGAAAAATTGACCGCCGCCCTTCGCAGTGAAGGACGGCGGTATTTCTATGTGTTTTCTGGCATGAGCAGCGCCGTGCGAGCGAGAAAGACGCCGTCCTTGGCCTCTGTATAGAGTTCGCTCTGATACCGGTGGGCAACCTTTTCCATTATCCATAGACCATAGCCATGTCCGTCCCCTTTATGGGAGAGGAAGCGCCCGCTGTTTCCGCCGGGGGCCGGGGCCAGGGAGTAGGGGTTTCTGCCCTCGATGAACAGGTATTTGCCGCGGATATGCATGGTTATCTCCACCCACTTCTGATGATTCGGCTCTAACAGCTCCACAGCGTCCAGAGCGTTGCTAACCAGATTCATAAGGTACGCTGCCAGGTCCTCATCCGGTACGGCGACAGTTTCAGGCAGGGATACTTTACAGCGGAAGTCAGTTCCGGAGGCTTTGGCGCGCTCGGCGCCCTGGGCCAGGATGGCGTTGACTATAGGGTGGCTTGAAATCTTTATAGGCACTATCTGCTCGGTCTTGCGGGTAAGCACGGCAAGATACTTGTCCAGTCTCTCGTAATCCTTCTTTTGGCTTAGGGACTGAAGAATGCCCAGGTTACCCAGCATATCGTGCCGAACCTGGATAAGGGCAGCGCCGCTGTCCTGCACTATGCGAAGGTTTTCAAGGGCAAGCTGGCTCCGGGTGGAGAGGACGGCCATCTCAGTCCGGGTGCGGCCGTCTACCATCTGGTGCCATAAGGAGCGCAATATTGTCAGGTATGTCAGAGGCATAAGTATGAGCACCAGGATAATACGCACCAGGCCTGTTGTATCTGGCACAGGCGCGTCGACCGGCACAGAGGCAGTCATCAAAAGCAGATAGTAGACGCTGCCGATAGCGGCGAACAGCCACCAGCCCTTATCAAGATTCCTCTGCAGTTCCAGGTATGGCTTGCGGAGGTACTGCCAGATGAGCCATTCAAATATCGGGAACAGGACAAGCCGGGATATAAGCAGGGCAGCATGGGTATCGCCGGCCAGCCGGTCCATAAAGTTTGTGACCTGCAGCAGCCAGAATGACGATGTGTCGGTCAGGCAGAACAGGAAGAAAAAGCGCCCGCCCCGGTACTTTGATAATAACAAGAACATTATCGCCGAGGGGATGGTGCAGGTAAAGAACGCCGCACCCATGATAATGGACGGTCCCTGCCATACCATGAGAAGCGTGTTTGCAGCCACGATTGCAGCGCTTCCGCCGAAGCTTATGGCAAGAGTCGTCTTCCAGGAGTACTTTGGCTCAAACAGCAGCAGAAACAATATGATAACATGTAGCATGGACAGGAGGAAAGATATATCCCTTAACAAAGACATGAACTATGCTCCTTTTGCATTACAGGGCGGGACATCTTCACTTCGCGCCTATGCTGTAATTATACTTCTATCTTATATGCTATAATAGCAGTGAAGGCGGGTGGTGTCAAGCGTTTTCGATTTCCCAGTTAGGTCAAATTCCTGCCCACTTGGTAGAAACCTCTTGCATATCAGCTCAATATATTGTACTATAGGCTTGCTAAGATGGAAAGGGATGAGCAGAGGGATGCATATGGAGGGCCCTGATATAAAGGAGGTTCTGGAGTGCTCTGAAACCGAAGTCCTGAGTATAGAGCCGGATGAAGTCCGGGAGATACTGGAAGAAGGCGGGGAGAGAAAAGCATACGGGGACCTCTTTGGGATGAACATCCTGGTGGTAGAAGACAATGAGATAAACCGGGAGATAGTGAAGCTTGTTCTGGAGAAAGCCGGGGCCTCGGTAACGCTGGCAGGCAATGGAAGGATTGGGACGGAAGCTTTCGCGGCGTCAGAGAGGGACGCTTTTGACTGTGTGCTGATGGACTTGAGTATGCCGGTCATGTCGGGATTTGAGGCGGCCAGGGCAATCCGGGGCATGAAAAGAGCGGACGCCGGGACCGTACCCATTATTGCCCTGTCGTCGGACTCATCGGAAGAGGATGTGCAGAAGGCCCTGGGTTCAGGGATGAACGAGCACTTGGCAAAGCCGGTGGATATTGTCAAGCTTTACAGGACTTTACGGAGCTTAAAGTAAGCAATATAGTATATGATTTTATAAATGATTTTCCGAGCCAAACTGTCAAGTTCGCGGCTTTACACCTCCTGGCGACTGTTATAGTGTGATTTTCCGCTTTGGTGTAGGCAAACAAATCAGTAATCAAATATATTTTTTGTGAAAAGGGTCTTGAAATCAGCCGGAAAACAGAGTATAATATCTGGTTGAGGGGAGATGGACGATGAACGAAGCGCCACACCGGAATGACGCCAGCTTGAGGCTTGCAGCTGAAGAAGCTGAAGATGTTGTGGAGGAAAAGCCCACACTTGAGCAGCTGGAGCGGGAGCTGAAGTTTGAGCAAAAAAAGCATTTCTGGACCGGAGTGGCACGGAACACGCTGTTTTTCCTGTCGGTCGTGTCGGCAGCGGTGGTCATACTCGTAGTCTTCATGTTCCCGGTGGTACAGCTTGAGGGCACTTCTATGGCGCCCACGCTGCAGAATGGGGATGTGATAGTCTCTGTGAGCGGGGTGAAGATTTCGTCCGGAGACATCATAGCCTTTTATCATAACAACACGATTTTTGTCAAGAGAGTAGTTGCCGTTGGGGGCGATACGGTCAATATCGACAGCGACGGCATAGTTTATGTTAATGATGTGCCACTGGAGGAGCCTTATCTTGAGGAAAAGGCTAAAGGCAGCTGTGATATACCGCTGCCATACCAGGTGCCTATAGACCAGTATTTTGTGCTGGGCGACCATCGCTCCGCAAGCATAGACAGCCGCCATGCCGCTGTAGGGTGTGTTGGAGTGGACATGGTGCTGGGCCGGGTGGCGTGCCGAATATGGCCGCTGAACCGGGCGGGACTGCTTATAGACGAGGCCAAATGATACCAGTGCAGAGGCCCGAATAGGGATAAGGGCACGGATTTTTAGGATATAAGGAGGCGGCATTATGGAATCTCCCAACAGGCAGGCGGTCAAGTTACTGCGGGAGCAGAGGAAGCGTAAAAAGAGAATAGTGGCGTTTCTGTGTATGGCAGGCGTTGTGGTGGTTGGCACGGTAATGGCCCTGCGCATGAGCGGCCGGGCTATGAACAATATGGTGCTGGACTGTGTACTGACCCACGACCTGCCGCATCAGCACAGTGAGGCCTGTTATTATACACCACCCGGGGACGGAGGGCAAAAGACCCTTGTGTGCGGTATGGCGGATTTTGTGGTGCATAAGCATGACCAGGAGAACTGCCGCGATAAGAACGGTAACCTGGTATGTATGCTGCCGGAAATTGAGGAACATATCCACACAGCGGAATGCTATCAGAGCCAGCAGGTGCTGGTCTGCGGTATGCAGGAGGGGGAGGGCGGACATGTCCACTCAGACCAGTGCTATGAGGCTGACTACTCGGGGGAGCCTGTTTGCGGCTTGGAGGAGAGCGAGGGTCACATTCATGATACTGAGACCTGCTATGACGATGACGGACAGCTTGTCTGCGAACTTGAAGAAACTGCGGCACATATACATGATGATAACTGCTATCCAAAGAAATTGAACTGTGGCCTGGAAGAAGGCGACGGAGCACATATACACTCAGACGCGTGCTATAGCACGGAGGACATTCTTGCCTGCGGCAAGAATGATGTCCATCTGCATACACATACCGAGGAATGTTATCTGCACACGGTTGACCACCCGGATGAAGTGCAGACGCAGGAGTTGTCTGCTAAAGGGATAGATACAGCACAAATCACTTTTGCTGACTCACAGGACGCTCCGGCTGAGGAGAATCGCATAAGGGCTGCGGATGGAATGCCCATACTCAAGTGCGGTCAGATACAGGTTTTGGAGCATGTCCATGGAGAGGACTGCTACAGGGCAGTCGGCGTTGAGGGCGACATGCTGTCCGGGCTGGAGAGCGGCAGCGAGGGTGCGGACATGCCGGGGCAGAGGACGGCCACATATCAGGATGGGACCCTTAGAGCTACAGCGATATATAACGGCGCGGATTTCCCGGAGAATGCGAGAATCAATGTAGAGCGCGTGGACGAAAGCGAGAGGCTTCCAGAGAAGCAGGAGCAGTTCAGTGCGCTTATGCAGGACGACGAGATTAAGCTTAAAGCGCTGTTAAAGGTTACCGTTTCGGGTGTTGACGACACGACGGCTTTATCTGAGCCTATCCGACTGACTATCGAGCCTGCCGAGCAGGGTGAAGTTATTGCGGCAGCCTGGTATAATGGCGGCAGTGACCTTGAGGCTCAGGGGATATACGTGAAGAGTGAGGAAGAAGTCAGGCTTCTGGAAGTAGACGGACAGGAGGGTAACGCTGCTGTCACCGAGGTGTCTCCGGGGGTGGTGGCCGGCTTTGCTGTGCGTCCGGAAGCGGAAGATGACAATAGCGGCAGCAGTGACGGTACGAATGATGATAAGGAGACTGACAGCAATCAGGGGCAGAATGCGGGCAATGCTGAAATAAAAACTGTGCTCAATATCTCTCAGGATTTTGAGTATGAGGATGAGGACTATATGATGGTCTTCCACATCAGCGGTGTTGCGCATACAAAGGAGGCGGCGCCGCAGCCTGAGGAAACGCCGGAACCAGAGGAGAGTCAATCTGAGGCTTTAGATACTCAGAGTGATGAGCTGCAGCCGAGCTCTGCTGAATCAAGTGAGCTTGAGGATGAAGACGGTGAGTCCTCAGCGGAAAGCAATATCATTGACGATAATGCTGACTCAGGGCTGTTCTTTATGGGAGATACAGGCACATCCGGTCAGCCCGAGTATCCTGAGTATGACGAGGGTGAGGCCTCCGCCGCGCCGGTTTCTACTCCTGAACCTACGGCAGAACCGGAGCCTACAGCGCAGCCGGTATGGGACGATGAACCGGCAGAGGAGACTGTTACCATTTCGGGAGATGTGCTGCCTGCAAATGTGCTGGATGACCCTGAGAATCCGCTGGGGCTGATGGTTGAGCAGGCGCAGGAAGGTACACCGGAGTATGAGGTTTACGCTGAGAATGTGAAGACTGATAACAGCGAAAACGACCTTCCTGATTTAAAGGTGATATCTTATTCCTTGTATTATAAGGGCTCTGAGCTGGATTTGACGCAGTGTGCCGTTGAGCTTGATGTAACCGCCAAGAAGCGGCTGATTGACGCGGCCCTTGAGCTGGAAGAGCAGAATACTGAAGCGCCCGAGGAAGCCGGCGGCACCAAGGTTGCCATGGCTGCGCTTGTAACCACTGATATACAGAATGCAGGGGATGAAGAGGCGGAAGAGGAAAAAGAGATATATTCCATGCCGATTGACGGAGCAAATATCGACTCCACTTTGGCGCACCATGAGACAGAAGCCATAGATTTTGTAAAGGAGCAGATAAAGGAAGACAGCAAGGTCAGCGTCGGCGCTGCCGCCACAGTGGATGAAAGTGGTGGTGTTGTCAGTACTGTTATAAAGGCCCGTGGGATTGACGGAGACGGCAGGCCGTCGTTTGGCATGACAGTCGTTTCGGCGGAGAACCCGAGCTTTACAGTGCAGTACTATGCCTGGCTGGATAAGGCAAAGATTGGAGATACCGGGACGCTGGACATAATTGACACTGACGGCAATGGGCTTCCCCAAAATGGCACTACACCAGAAACTAAGAAGCTCACCCTTAACGGTGACGGAAGTGTTGCGATTGATAAGACAATGACGCAGATTTATGAGGATGAACCGACGCACTATTTTGAGCGGCCGAGCCTGGACTATTTTGCGCCAAAGGGGAGCGCGGCAGATAACTATGACATCAAGCAGATATGGGTGTTGAGGAAAGAGTTTAGAGAACAGTATAAGGCAGATGAAGATTTTAGAAATACTGTTAATAATGCCACTGGTAATGCTATCAAAACTTATTGGGAAACCTATGGTGCAGCTTGCGGCGAAGGCAGTAACATTTTTACACCAGAACATTCTAATATAAATGCAAGCGACATGGATTTCACCAACAGGCAGGAAACAGCGGATGCACATCCTAATTACTTATGTATTACTTCTAATGATGTAATCAGGCTGGTATATGAGCCGAAGAGAGACGAGACTATCGATGTAAAAGCCAGTTTCTTTGATTATGATATCAGCGATGGGTATACGCCAAACAGCGATGTCAAGACCATGAATACGGCGCACAATGGCATAAATACTCCTGGTAATTATCCTTCTGGAAGTGGAGCAGAATATGCGTTTGGTAATAAAAATACAGGCACCGATTATGGTGAAAGAGATTGGAACGGAAATAAGCTGAATATGACCAATAAACCTATTGGGCATGCCGGATGTACTTTTGGCTTGGTGAATGGGTTAAAAGTTCTTGAGGGGGCAAAGCGCCCCACACCAACGTTTGCTGATGGTGTAAAGGCACCGAATATTTTCGGTGAAACAGCAGTAAATGGCAAAACTGATTATTCAGGAAACTTGACGTTTAATAAAGTGGGTGATACCCATACCCTTTCTATAGCGTCAGTTACTGGAGCGTCAACAGTTTCAGGTATGGAAAAATTTGGACATCCTGGTATATACGATGGAATAAATAATGATAAAAAAATAAAGATTTGGACCAACCATTTCTGGCCGATGGACAATGGGACAGGAGGTAAAGACTTTGAGTTTGGTTCCAACCCAAGTAAACAAAAATTCCAAGGTAAAGTGGCTGGAGAGCTTCCACCCAGCGATGACGGCCTAGACCATAACAGCTATTTTGGTATGCATTTTGCCGTAGAATTTGAGCTTACAGAGTCGTACAGAGGCCCGTTGGAGTATATCTTCTTCGGAGATGACGATATGTGGGTGTTCCTCACGCCGATAGATGGTAATGGTAATCCGTCATATGGTGATTCTAAGCTTATCTGTGATATAGGCGGTGTTCATTCTTCCGTCGGTGAGATGGTAAATGTGTGGGATTATGTTACAATAGACCAGAACACAGGATATGGAACGGACCAGAAGTATCGCCTTGATTTTTACTACACTGAGCGCGGCGCCTCCGGTTCTACCTGCTGGATGCAGTACACACTGCCGTCTGTGCGCGGAATTGATGAAACTAAGACAGAGAATGATTACCGCACGTTATCTTTCGGCAAAGAGGTTAATAAGCAGACTGTTGACGGCGGGCTTTCATCTGGAACAGAGGGGTTTGATACCGGCGAGAAGTTCCTCTTTAAGCTTACTCTGACAGATGGGAATGATAAGGAGGTGCTCAATAACTTCAGGTATGTAAAGTACGATGCACATGGGGGTGTAATTGATTCCGCTGACGATGGCTATAACGATGGCTATCTTGACAGCAGGGTGTTGTTTAATGGCGCATATTTTGTTTTAGCAAGAGGGCAGAAGATTGAAATACAGTATCTGCCTGTTGGGACAAAGTATACTATTGAAGAGTGCGGAGTATTCGACAAAATAGAAAAAACTGATACTGAGATAAAATATATTGTAAAGGACAAGGATAAGCAGAAGTACGACTATGAGGTTACCGCTGAACCAGGAGGTGTGCTGACGGATAGAACTTACTCAGGTGTGATAAATGAAAATGCGACAGCTAACCTAAAGTTTATCAACACCTTCAAGGAGTTCCACCTCCCCAAAACCGGCGGCGCGGGCACCTGGGGCTTTACTGGCGCGGGAGCACTGGCGCTTCTGGCGGCGGCGTGCCTGGCGCGGCGAAAGTGTAGGCGGTAAGCAGATTCAGAAGATTAGCAGAAAGGGGGGATGCCCTATTGACTGATAAGGAACTTCACAAGCTCGGGCGAAGGGAGCTTCTGCAGCTTATGCTGGCCCAGGGCCGGGAGGCTGAGAAGGCAAAGCAGGAGCTTTCGGAGGCGCTGGAAAAAATGCAGCAGCTTGAGGAGGGGTATGAGCGGCTCAAGCGCCGGCTGGATGATAAGGACACGCAGATACATAAATTGCGTGCGGCACTCCAGTCCGCCCAGGGCGGTATCAGCGGGATGGACAGCGGGGGAGCTGCAGTGTCCGCTGTGCCGGTACCCGATGATTACTATGCTCCTCCGCCTGTGCAGCAGCCGGCTCCGGTCCAGCAGCAGGCACAGCCTCCTGTACAGCAGCCTGTCCGTCCGGCAGCGGCGCCTCAGCCTCGGCACGCTCAGACCAGCCAGCCTGCATTGGAAGCGCCACCTTCTGTCGGAAGGCACACCCGCAAGGAGCAGGAGTACTATGACTACCTGTTCGGGCCTGTGCAGAACCAGGGCCAGGCTGTTCAGCAGCAGCGAAAAGAGCGTCCCAGGCCTCAGAGCCCGCCCCCGCCCCAGACCTACCGGGAGCCGCAGGCCTACAGAGAGCCCGCTCCTTACCGGGAGCCCCAGCACTTCAGGGAACCGCTGCCGCCAAGGGAGCAGCCGAGGCCTGCCGACCAGGGGGCACAGTATGGTCAGTGGGGGCCGCCTCCGTACATGAGGGAGCCGCCGCGGGCTTACTACAATGAGCCCCAATACAGATATCCTGCATATGCCAGTGAGCCACAGCCTCGGCCTGCTCAAACTGCGCCGGAACCATCATACCCGGCGTACCCGCCCCAAAGCCCGGATGAATTTATCCCGGTCCCGGATACCCCTCCGGAGAACAGTATGCAAATGCTGAATGCTGTGGAGATTGTCGACGGCAGGCCGGTGTCCCAGAGCCAGATAATGAGGCCCAAGCGCTGACGAGGCTTTGATGAAAGGAAAGGAAATCGAGTTACCAACCGTTGAGCAGATTGAGGCTGAGCTTAACAAGGAAAACAGCAAGAAAGAGTACAACCGGGTGCTCAGGAGCACGATATTTGTGCTTCTGGTGGTGACAGCCGCGGCGGTCATAGTGGCGGTCCTCATGTTCCCGGTGCTGGAAATAAAGGGAGACGCCATGACGACGACCCTCAGAAACGGCGACTTTATAGTGACGGGCAAGGCCCAGGAATACGAGCGGGGCGACATCATTGCCTTTTACTACAACAATACGCTCCTTGTAAAGCGCATTATCGCCAAAGGGGGGGACGAGGTCGACATCGGCGAGGACGGCAGCGTGACCGTAAACGGCCAGCCCATTTCCGAGCCCTACGTTGCCGAAAAGACCCGCGGCGACTGCACCGTGACGCTTCCCTACAGTGTTCCAAAGGATGAATTTTTTGTACTGGGTGACAACCGCGCCCAGTCCGTGGACAGCCGAAACACGGCCCTCGGCGCGGTTACACAAGACCTTATCGTCGGCAAGCTCCTGTTCCGCGTGTGGCCGGTTACGGCTATCGGCGGCGTGAAGTGAGCCGGGGGTTGGGTCGGATATAAAATTATATTTTGAAAGGATATGAGAGAATGAAAAACATCAAAAAGCTTTTGGCTCTGGTATTGGCCTTAGCCATTTGCGCGGCGTTTGCTATTCCGGCGATGGCAAATGAAGTTAATGGTTTTACTCAAGGAGCAGAAAAAGTCACTATTTCTATTGATGCAACGAAGGCGGCGGGACACACTTATGATGTGTATCAGATTTTTACAGGAAAAGTGGCTTCGGAGACTGTTGATGGGAAAAATGTGTTAAACCTCTCCAATGTCAAAGTTGGTTCTAGCTATAGCTTCACTTTGGGTGAAGGTGATAATGCGAAGAACTATACCACCGGAGATGATGTTCCCACAGCTTTTTTGAACGAGATTACTGATGCAGAAGCTTTTGCTCAAGAAGTGATTGCTGGAACAAAAGGCGCTTTGGGTTCAAGAGTTGGTACTTTAGCTGCGAGTGAGACTGGTAACAATTATAGTTTACCAAATCAGGAATCTGGATATTATCTTATTGTAGATAAAGGTGTTGATGGTTCAGAAGCTGTTCTTTCAGCATATATGGTGCAGATTTTGGGTGATACTACTCTTGAACCTAAAACCACAGATACTACACTCGAAAAGAGTGTTGCAAATGCTGATAAAGAAGGAGGCTGGGGTTTAGTTGCCGATTATGATATCGATGATGAATTCCAGTTTAAGCTTGAAGCAAAAGTTCCTGCGGCCAATCTGCCTCAGTATGCTACTGGCAATCCTCAGGACTACACAATGAAGTTTACTGATACTATGTCTGAGGGCCTTACTTTTGTTAAGTTTGATAGCTTTGTTGTAAAAGGTATTGGCGACGAGGATGATATTCCTATTGCTGATGCAATATCAGGTTATGAATTACCGGAAGTAACTGGGCAGAATTTTGAGGTGTCATTTGATTTGTTTCAGGTAATCGGAAGTGAGAGCACAGAAGATGCTCCGTGGCCGGTTGATGAAAATGGCAACATTGTAGTTGAACTCATTTATACTGCAAAGCTTAATGAAAATGCAGTTATCTATCCTGCAATTGGTGCTGACGGCAAGCCAAATTGGAACAAAGCATCTTTAGAGTTCCGCCGCGACCCCTACACCGACGCAACAGGTAATACCGGTGACAAGGAAGTTTATGTTTATACGTTCAAAATCAACGGTGTGAAGGTTGATGGTGCGGATAACAAAACTCCTCTTGCAGGTGCTGGATTTAAACTTTATAAGTACAGTGAGACGGCTGATGATAATCTTGGAGAACCTTTGACTTTCAATCAAGTTGGTAATAGGTATGTGAAAGCTGAAACGCCTGAAGGCGGTGAAGGTACTGAAATAGTTACTACCGAAAGTGGCGATTTTGGCTTTGAAGGTCTTGAGGAAGGTAAGTATGTTTTAGTTGAGACTACAACTCCTGCTGGCTATAATACTATGAGCAATATGGTTATTACTATTTCGGCAACTGAATCTGAAGACGGCAAGACCTTGACTGCAACTCAGACTGCAAAACAAGGCGATAAAGATATTACCCCTACTGAGACAGAAGGACAGCCAATATTCGATGTTGTCAACAACAAGGGCACCAACCTCCCCAGCACCGGCGGCATGGGCACCACCATCCTCTACATCGTAGGCGGAGTCCTGGTAGTCGGAGCAGGCGTGCTGCTGTTCACCAAGAAGCGCATGCACGGATAATTTAGCTGAAAGTTTTAAGTTAGTTCTAAGTTCGTAGTTCTGAATTTATACCCGCTGCTAAACGGCGGCGGGTATCCCCTTCGGGGGGACATTAGTAAGGAGAGCCTTGTTTTATGGCGAAATGGCTGAAAAAGAATTGGACGAATATACTTTTAATTGTCATTGTGCTGGCAGGGCTCTGCTTATTGCTGTACCCTTCCTTCTCAGACTGGTGGAACTCCATGCACCAGTCAAGGGCGATAGCGGCCTATGTGGAGACCGTGGACGCTATGTCGCAGGAGGAGATTGACGAAATTCTCACAGCTGCCAGGGAGTATAACGAGCGGATGTGGACAAAGCCGAACCGCTGGGTGCTCTCGGAGGAGGAGGAGGCTGAGTATAACAGCCTTCTGGATGTGAGCGGCACGGGAATCATGGGGTATATCAACATCCCGCTGATAGGGGTGAACCTGCCGATTTATCACGGCACCGACGAGGCGGTATTGCAGATAGCGAGCGGACACCTGTCGGGCACGTCGCTGCCGGTGGGAGGGCCGGGCACCCATGCCGCGGTCTCGGGACATAGGGGCCTGCCGTCCGCGCGGCTTTTCACGGACCTGGACCAGCTGAAAGTGGGCGATGTGTTTACTATTTCCGTGCTAAACGAGGTTTATACCTATCAGATAGAGCAGATAGTGACTGTGGTACCGGAGGATATCTCTCAGATGAACCTCTATCAGGGGGAGGACCTGTGCACGCTCCAGACCTGCACGCCGTACGGAGTGAACAGCCACCGGCTGCTGCTTCGTGGGCGGCGCATTGAGGACGTGGGCGGGACTCTGGTTGCCGCGTCAGAGGCGGTGAGGGTGCCGAACTATGTTGTGATACCCGCCGTGGGCATACCGATACTGTTCCTGCTGCTGGTTGTGGCTCTGGTGTACTTCCGCCGCCGCAAGCCCAGGATTACCCCGGAAGACCTGCATGACATATTCAAGAAGAAGTAGCTTTTTAAAGGAGGAATTGCCATGAAGAGCAGGCGTTTGCCGGCAGTGCTGCTGGCTGTCACGCTTTCGGTGCTGCTTGCGGCCCAGATATGGGCGGCTGCAGCCAATGAGCCTTTGGACCTGACACGGGAGTGCAGCCTGAAAGTGAATCCGAGTGACAATAAGGAGATTGCCGAGGATTTGTCCACAGTAGACCTTGTTGTGGACCTGTACCGGGTAGCTGATATCAAGGCCGAACAGAACAGCTATTCCTTTGAAACGGTTGAGCCCTTTAAGCTGCTCAATATTCCCCGGGACATAACCAATGACAAGTGGGCTGAGGTAGCCCAGCTGGCTGCCGGGACAGTTTTGACCCCCAGCGTCCGTGGAGCCACAATGAAAGACGTTGCCATGGGCTCTGAGGTCAAGATGAAATCCGGACTCTATCTCCTGGCTGCCCATAAGAGGGGCGACACGGATTATGTTAAGACCGTGACCGATGATAAAGGAAACAGCAGAATAGTTACCCAGGTACGAACTGAGAAGAACCTCTATAATTTTGCCCCGGAGCTGGTGTCACTGCCCAGCAAGCTTCCGGAGAACGATATAATAAATACAGCTAATCCGGGAGACTGGATATATGATTTGGTGGTCAGCCTGAAGCCGGAGCTCAGCGAGCTAAAGGGGAATCTGGAGATTGTTAAGACTCTGAAAACCTTTGACACAGCCTATGGGCCGGCGACCTTCGTGTTTCAGATTGACTGGGAGGAAAACGGCAGGCACCACAGCGATGTGCGCACTATAACCTTTTCATCTTCCGGAAAGCAGGTGCTCTTGGTTGAGCTGCCGGTTGGAGCAGAGGTGACAGTTACGGAAGTTTACTCAGGAGCCAAATATGTGGTAGTGGGCAGCGCTTCCGGTACGGCGGTGATTGAAGCCGATAAAACAGCCCGGGTTGAATTTGTGAATGATTATGACAATGAGAGCCCGCCTAACGGCGGCGGGACTATAACGAATAAGTTTAGCTTCACAGACGACGAATGGCATGTTACACAGCAGGTTGACAGCACAGAGGAGTAAGGAGGCGAGGGAGTTTTGAAAAAGAGGCCGCTGGTTTTTGCCGCTATAGCAATTATACTGATTTTAGCTGCAAACCTTCCTTTAGCCTGGGGCTATTTCTCCACATATACCGAGGCTAAAGGAGGCGTCCGTCTGCAGCCGAGGGAGACTGATACAGAGATAAAGGAAGACGTATCAGACTGGACAAAGCGCGTGGTTATTTCCAATACTGGCGAGGAGGCACTGTATATACGCGCAAGAGCTTTTGCAGGGAGCGAATATAAGCTGACTTATACTACAGGCGGTAATTGGACGGCAGGAAATGATGGCTTTTATTACTATAATGACATTCTAAAGCCGGGGCAGGAGACTCCTGAACTGCTGGTAAAGATTGAGAATCCCCCTGAAAATCCAGTTGAGGGGCAGGAATTTAATGTCGTTGTAGTCTATGAGAGCACACCGGTACGATATGACGAGGCCGGCAATCCGTATGCCGATTGGGACAGGAAACTGAAGGCCCGGGAAAGGAGCGCTGAGTGATGGATAAAAAGCGCAGAATCAAGGGGATGACCTTGGGCAACCTGGCTCTCTTTGCGGTGGCGGCGATACTGCTTGTCAGCAGCAGCATAGGCAGCGCCAGGGCAGCCCTGACCTTCTTTTCAAAAACCTATACATCCCGCGTTCAGACGCTGAATATCGGCGTAAGCCTTGTGGAAAACGGCTCGTTTATTGCGTGGCGGGATTATGACAAAAAGACGGCCGACGGCAGCTGGGACGTGAACTCGGTGCCGGTGGACCAGAGGCTTTTCCAGAATCTGCTGGATGAAAATGAGAATTTCCTGATGGGGAAGGTCTATAATGAAGAGCTGGCAGTGCATAACAGCGGCAATATTGACCAGTATGTGCGTGTGAACATATACCGTTACTGGGTGAGGGTCGGCGAAGACGGCCGGGAGGAAAAGCTCCGTGACCTTTCACCGGACCTTATTGACCTGAATCTTGTGAACACCGGCCGCTGGCTTCTGGATGATGAGTCAACTACACCGGAGCGCATAGTGCTGTATTATGACAGCATTCTTCCGTCCGGTGAGACGACTCCGCTGTTTAGCGATACGCTAAAGGTGGATGGGCTGGCCGCGGACCATGTGACTCAGACTACCACAAAGAACAGCGACGGATACATGGTGATAACCACAACCTACGACTATAATGGCGTTGAGTTCCGTCTTGAGGTCGAGGTAAATGCCGTGCAGACGCATAACGCGAAGGACGCTATTTGGAGCACATGGGGCCGCGAGGTACAGATATCCTCTGACAAAAAGCTGAGCCTTGGATAAAGGAGGCGGGTGAATGATAGGAAAGTTGAAGAAGCTATGCCTATATTTTCTGGCGGGGGCTGTCCTGATTTTTGGCGGGCCTGCTGCTCTTGCCGACACCTATTACGGCGACTCCAGCTGGCAGGTGACTTTTACCGATAAGCTGGAAGAAAACTTTGACTCCGGGGAGATAACCGACGTGTTTCGCGGGCTTCAGCCGGGCGACAAGGCTGTTGTCACGATAAAGCTCGTAAACTCCAATGTAAAATCTACAGATTGGTATATGCGTAACAATGTAATAACTTCACTGGAGGACAGCAGCTCTGTAGCTGAGGGAGGCGCGTATACCTATAAGCTCACATATAAAGATAAGAACGGCAGGGATAAAATACTCTTCGACAGCGAGACCGTGGGCGGCGACAACAGCGGAACGATTGGCGAAGGACTTCATGGGGCCACAGGAGCGCTGAAGGATTTCTTCTATCTCGATACTCTGGCCACAAATCAGTCCGGGGCGGTTACTCTTGAGGTGGCCTTTGACGGAGAGTCACACATAAATGACTATCAAAATACTCTGGCCGATTTGCAGATGAATTTTGCAGTGGAGCTTGGGGCAAACAATAATCAGACCGGCAACCGCACCCAGGTTGTGCGCACCGGGGATGAGACGGAGCTTCTGCCGCTCTATGCGGCAATGGCTTTAAGCGGGCTTATTCTGCTTGTTCTGGGCATATACAGCTTTCGGAAAGACAGGAGAAGAAGGGGTGATAAGTGGTGAAACTGCTTAAACGTATGCTGGGTGCTGTGCTTGCGGTTAGTGTGGCTTTAGTGGCAGCGGTACCTCAGGCGGCGAGGGCGTATACCTATACTGTGAGGATATATGCCGGGCAGCAGGGGACCATAGTCGGCGGCACAGGAAAGATAATAGGCCAGGGGGACGCACTGGTCCTGGAAGGGCTTTCCTATAATGACCGTATCGATTTCCATAATAATATGGTTTCGCTGAAAGACGGAAGCAAGTATTATATTAAGGGCATAAGACAGAGCGGGAAGGGTACTGAGGAGATATCGGAAACCGGCAGCAGCAAGCGCACGGCCTCCTTTACTGTCACTAAGGACCAGGATTTTGTGGTGGCCTACGGCGTGCTGACTGAGCCGGTACAGTATACGATAAGATATCACAACGCCTCCGGGCGGGAGCTGGCTCCAAGCGAGACGTACTATGGCAATGTCGGCGACAGGCCGGTCATTGCCTACCAGTATATCGAGGGCTATCAGCCTCAGGCATATAACCTGACAAAGACTCTCTCCGCAAATCCGGAGGAGAATATGTTTACGTTTATTTACACTCCCCTGCCGGAGAACACTGTTTACACAAATACCACCACAACTATAGTTTCAGAGGCCGGGCCGTCCGGTACTACGCCGCCGGTGTCCGATGGGGCTGGGGAGAGCAGTACCGCTGCTTCTCCGCCGCCGAACGAGAATATATCTGACAATAATGTTCCGGGAGCCAGCCCTGCGCCTGCTGCCACGGAGCCTCCAAGCCGGCGGCCGAGGGAGGAGTGGAACCTTGACGATGGCGATGTGCCTCTCGCGGACTTTGATGACCTGGGCATAACTGGTGATGATAAGGAGACTGTTCTATCATCTGAGGGGGAGATATTCTGGAACAATATCCCTCTCGCGGCAAAGATAGCCGGAGGGGTGGTTATGCTGGGTGCATTCTCCGCAGCGCTTTGGTTTCTTATTTTCCGTAGAACAAGGAAGGAAGACAGATGAGAAGGCTGGCTGCGGCGTTATGCAATATCTTTGGCGTGCTTATCCTGCTGGCAGTTATTGGCATGAGCCTTATATTGACAGTGCCGAAGCTGTTCGGATATGAGATGTACAATGTGGTCAGCGGCAGCATGGAGCCTGAGATACCTGTGGGAAGCCTTATTGTCGTGGGGCCGGCCCAGCCGGAGGATGTTGCAGAGGGAGAGATTATCGCTTTCCAGAGCGGCGACTCGGTGGTGACCCACCGGGTCGTGCAGAATAAGAAGCTTGAGGGCGAGATTATCACCAAGGGGGACGCCAACGAAAAGGAGGACGTCAATCCGGTGCCTTATCAGGGGCTTATCGGCCGCGTTGAAAAACATTTTCCGTATATGGGGCAATACATGTTGATTTTTACCACCAATATTGGTAAAATATACATGATATGCTTCGCGGCGTGCGGGGCAATGCTTAACATCCTGGCCGGCAGAATAAGAAGCCGGAGGGACGACGACGATATTTTTATCGCCGGTACATAGGGTACGGGCGGCGGTAGGCAGAAGGGGGCCCCATGGGAAAAAAGGTCAGGCTTATCATTATGGCGGCGGCGCTGCTTGTGTTTTTAGGTTCAGGAGGAGCGGTGCTGGCTATTCAGGGAAACTACAGAGCCAGCAGGCAGGGATATGCAGAGGCCGCGGCAGAGTATACGCAGAAGCAGGAAAGCAGCGGTACAGGCAGCTCTGAGGCTGTGGTTTTGGGTGAAGCTCCGGGAGACATATCGGAGCGGCCGCCTATATCTGTAGACTTTGAGCAGCTGCAGGAGGATAATCCCCAAGCAGCTGCCTGGCTCTATTGCGAGGGAACGTCCATAGATTACCCGGTGATGCAGGGGAGCGACAATGACTTCTATCTGCACCACTCATATACCGGCGCGGAGGACCAGAGCGGCGCGATTTTCGTAGACGCTCAGTGTACTCCGGGCTTTGCTGATTATAATTTTATTATTTACGGCCACAGCATGAGGGACGGCTCCATGTTTGGCGGGCTGGAGTCATGGAAGAGCCAGGAGTTCTATGAGGAACACCCGGTGATGTGGCTGCTGACGCCGGAGGCGGATTTCAGAATCAGGCTGTTCAGCGGCTATACCACCTCGGCCTATTCGGAGACATATACTATATTCCGCGGGCCCGGCGATGAGTTTACCGCCTATCTTGACAGGTGTCAGAAAAGCTCTGACTTTACCTCCGATGAAATTTTAGAGGCGGATGGGCGTTACGTCGTGCTTTCCACCTGTGCCTATGATTTTGAAGAGGCCAGGTATGTCTTGCACGGCAGACTGGAACAAGTGGATATGCAGTAGGGAGGGCGGCGTCATGGCACGTATTATAAAGCTGTGGTCCACCCTGTTTCTGCTGTTATGCCTTGGAGGCTGCATACAGGGCCACACGGATATTCCCATAGAGGAGACGCCGCCTCCCTCAAGCAAAGCGGATTTCTCGAGTGCGTACTCATCCCAATCGGAGACGAGCACCCCGGCGCCCTCGCCGGTCCCGGCTGACTTTACGCCTTATCAGGCCCCTGAGTTCGCCCGGGCTGATTTTGACCCAAGCGCCGCCCAGGGTGAAAACGGTGTGCTGATTGATTTGTCAGGCCTGAGCAAAGGCTATGTGGCGGCGGCTGCAAACAGTGACAGCCGCATGAAGTTTCGCGTTGAAATGGGTGAGCAGATATATAACTATGACCTCCCCTCAGACGGCACCCCCGCAATATATCCGCTGCAATGCGGAGACGGGACCTATGTATTCCGCGCTCTGAAAAATACGGCGGGGCAAAAATATGCCGAGCTCTACTCCACGGAGGCCTCGGTCCAGCTGGAAGACGAGTTCCAGCCCTTTCTTCGCCCAAGCCAGTACGTGGACTATAACGAAGACTCCCAGTGCGTGAAGCTGGCGGGGGAGCTTGCGTCCAGGCAACCGGACGAGCTGGGGGTGGTGGAGTCGGTGTTTGACTATATCTGTGCGAACGTGTCCTACGACAAGGAGAAGGCTGTCACGGTGAAAAAAGGCTACCTGCCCCGGCCGGACGATACGCTCTCCACCGGAAAGGGTATCTGCTTTGACTACGCTAGTCTTGCGGCGGCTATGCTCAGAAGCCAGGGAATACCCACCAAGATGGTTTTAGGCAATGTACAGCCGGGCGGCCTCTATCACGCCTGGAACATGTTTTACACAAAGGAGAGCGGATGGGTAACTGTAGAGTATGAGGTTGAGTCCAACAGCTGGAGCCGCCTTGACATGACTTTTGCCGCAAACGGCGCGGATTCACAGTTTATAGGAGACGGAACGAACTATACAGATTTGTATTTTTACTGAAGGCGGGTGGAGATATGGAAAAAAACAGAGGCCGAAGGCTGGACGCTCTTGGGGTCAGCGCCTTTTGCGAGAGCATGGCGATGATGATACAGTCGGGCATACAGCCTGATGAAGCGGTATCCCTATTGAGGCAGAGCGACGGCAAGGGCGGGGTTCTGGAAGACGCTCTTACGGCAATGCAGGCGGAGCTGGACTTGGGACAAAGGCTTGCCGAAGCCATGAAGTCCTGCGGGGCTTTCCCGGCGTATGCGGTAAATATGATAGCTGCCGGCGAAGAGTCCGGGCGCCTGGAAGCGGTGCTGTTCCGTCTGAGCAAATACTATCTCAATGAGGAGACCATGGGCGATAAGCTGAGGAGCGCGCTCACCTACCCGGCGGTAATGCTGGCAATGATAATCGCGGTGCTGGCCCTTATGCTGGCGCTGGTGCTCCCGGCATTTACAGAGGTCTATGAGAGGGTGACGGGGAGCCTTGCGGCGTCCTCATATGGGTACATAAGCTGGGCCTATGGCTTCTGCTGGGCAGCTCTTGGGCTCATGCTACTGCTGGCTCTGGTTTTGGTGATTGGCAGAATTTTATGGAAAAGCAGCCACAGGCCGGCGCTGGAAAATCTGCTTCAGAGGCTGCCGCTGTGCGGAGACATACTGAGGGAGCTGGGCCTCTACCGCTTTATGGGCGCGTTCGTGACATATCTGTCCAGTGGAGCCGTACAGGACGCCGCAATGGAGGAGAGCATAAAAATGGCGGGCTGCAGGCCGGTCGAGGAGAAGCTGCTCCGCTGCATGGCCCATCTGAGGGCAGGACACAGCTTTGCCCATGCTGCATATGACGAAGGCCTGTTTGAGCCGGTATACGGGCGCATACTGCTGGCCGGGGAGCGAAGCGGAAGGACTGAGGCTGTGCTCCGGAGGATGACGGACCTGCTGGAGGAGCACTGCACCACGCTTACAGACCGGCTTGTAGGTATCGTGGACCCATTGCTTTCGGGGGTGCTTCTTCTGACTGTGGGCGTTTCCCTGCTCAGCGTTATGCTGCCCCTGCTCGGCATAATGAACTCTATCGGTTAGGGGTGCAGAATGTATACTGATAAAAAGCATGGGCGGCGCTGGCCTGTTTTCCTGGCCGCCATACTGACAGCGGTACTGCTTGTATATGGATTCTGGCTCGCTGCCGGAGGCTCCGGGCGAAATTCGGCGAAGGATGGCGCCCGGGCGCTTAGAGCGGCAGTACAGAATGCCGCCTTGCAGTGCTATGTTGTGGAGGGCATGTACCCGCCCGGGCTTGCGTATCTTGAGGAAAATTATGGGCTGCAAATAAACAGTGATGATTACTACGTGACCTATGAGGTGTTTGCTTCCAATCTGCCGCCTGATGTGACGGTTATCAGGAAGCCGGGATAAGGGGGAGGTTCTTTTGAAGAGCAGGCGTCTGCCGGTTATGCTTTTTACTCTTGCGGTGGAGGCGCTGTTTTTGATAGCGTTTCTCTTTCTGACAATATTTGGCGCGGGGATATACTGTGAGGCCGTGGAGGTCCAGGCGGCAAACGGACAGAACCGGCTGCTGCTGAGCTATTTTTCAACCAGGGCGAAGAATGCTGACGTCAAGGACGCGGTCACGCTGTATGAGGACGATGCGGGCCAGGTGCTGAGCTTCGCGGACGCTGAAAGCGGCTATGCAGTGCGGGTGTACCAGAGGGACGGAAAGCTGCTGGAGGATTATGCTCCCGCGGATTCACCGCTGGCCCCCGGCAGTGCGGCAGTGATTGGTGATACTGATATTTTCCGGGTCAAAAAGAACGGGAAACGCACATTCATAGTTTATACTGACGCGGGCAGCGTAGTCTTTACCCTAAAATCGGGGGCGGAATATGAGGGATAGGCATAGAACAACGGCGTTTTATATGGAGATGATACTGCTGGTGGCGGTGCTTACCGGCGTTGTTTTGGTGCTTGCAGATGTGTTCACGACAGCGAAGGAACAGAGCTCCCAAGCCAAAACTCTGACTACGGCGGTACGCCTTGCTGAAAACGCTGCGGAGATAGTGGCGGGAACCAGCGACCGGGGCGAAATGGTGGACCTGCTGGGCGGCGACAGCGCGGCGTGCCACCTGGAAATGCAGAAAATGGTAGCAAGGTATAACAGCAGTATGGAGCCGGACCCTGACGGGGGATATACTATGGTGATTACATGGACAGAGCGTGAGGGATTATTAAGCTATGACATCAGCGTGGCCTGGCAGGACGGCGAGCCGGTCTACAGCCTGAAGACAGCTGTTTTTTCTGGGCAAGGGGGAGGCTGAATGAGACAGGTATCTGTACGTCTGGGCCCGCTGGCCCTGCTGCTGACCGTAATAGTTATATGTATGACGGTGCTTGGCCTGCTGGCAGTTACCACCGCCAGGGGTGATTTGAGCATGGCAAGGCGGTATGCCGACTCAGTTGAAGCCAGGTATGCTTTGGAAACCCAGGGCCAGGCCTTTTTGCAGCAGATTACGCAGGAGCCCTCTGTCTGGGATGATTTGGACAGAGACGAAGAAGGCGTTGGCAGGAAAGTTCTGCGAGAGGACGGATTAAGTCTTCATATCGGGATAATTCAAAGGAGAGGCAAGTACGAGATAGTGAGCTGGCAGTTTATTCAGGAGAACTGGGAGCCGCAAGAGGAGATTGGCGGCCTGTGGAGCGGCGAGTAACCAAAGGAGAGAGGTCAATAAAATGGATATTCAGGATGTTTTGGTACGGGCGATGGAGTGGAGCGCGTCTGATATCTTTCTGGTGGCAGGACTTCCTGTCACACTAAAGTGCAAGGGGCGCCAGCAGAGAATAGGCGAGGGTATTCTGATGCCGGAGCACACACAATCGCTGATAGACCAGATATATCGTTTCAGCGGCCGAGAGAAGACCCGCCTTGTCCAGGGAAAGGACGATGATTTTTCCTTTGCCGTGCGGGGCATGGGGCGGTTCCGCGTGAATGTGTTCAGGCAGCGCGGCTCAATGGCGGCGGTCATCAGGCTCATAAGGTTCGGCCTGCCGGACCCGGAGCAGCTGAACATACCGGAGGAAGTCCTGTCGCTGACGGAGAACCAGAAGGGCATGGTCCTGGTGACAGGAGCGGTGGGCACAGGAAAATCCACCACCTTGGCGTGTATGATACACCGCATAAACCAGAGCAGAGACTGTCATATTATTACCATGGAAGACCCCATAGAATATGTCCACAGGCATGAGAAGGCCATTGTCACCCAGCGGGAGATATCTATTGACACGCCGGGGTACCCTGACGCTCTCCGCTCTGCGCTAAGGGAGAGCCCGGACGTTATCCTGCTGGGAGAAATGCGGGATTACGACACTATTTCAGCTGCTATCACGGCTACAGAGACCGGCCTTTTGATGTTCAGCACCTTGCATACGGGCAGCGTTGCCAACACAATCACCAGGATAATCGACGTATTCCCCGCAAGCCAGCAGCAGCAGGTAAAGATACAGCTGGCCCAGCTTCTCAGGGGAGTTGTCTGCCAGCAGCTTGTGCCCGGGGTTGACGGAAGGCTGATACCGGTATTTGAGATAATGAAGTCGAATAACGCCGTGCAGAATATGATTCGTGAGGATAAGCTCCACCAGCTGGATTCAGTGATGATGTCCGGCGCAAGAGAGGGCATGTGCACAATGGACGGCAGCCTGCTGCAGCTGTATCGGCAGGGGAAAATCACAAGGGAGACAGCGCTTGTATACTGTGCAAACTATGAGCTTATGTCCAAAAGGCTGGAGGCTTAGGGAAGGGGCAGGGTAGATGACCGCGGTTATTATGTTTATTGTGTGCCTGGCGGCCTCCGGGGTAGGCTCAATAGCCGGGTATGGCGGCGGAGTTATTATTAAGCCGGTGCTGGACGCGCTGCATATCCTGCCGGTATCAACTATCAGCTTTCTCTCAGGCTGTACGGTCCTGGCAATGTCGGTGGTGTCGCTGCTGAAAAGCAGGGGCAGCGGCGTTATGCTGCGGCTGCGCACCACTACGCCGCTGGCGATTGGAGCGGCAGCCGGCGGGCTTTTGGGGAAGTGGCTGTTTGAGCTGGTTAAGTCCGGCGCGGATGAAAATGTGCTGGGCTTTACACAGTCTCTGCTCCTGCTGGTGACAACAGTGCTGGTCTGGATATACACTCTGAAAAAGGACAGTCTGCCCTCATATCACCTTGAGAACATAACAGTATGCGCGGCCGTAGGCCTGGCGCTGGGGGTGGTTTCATCTTTTCTGGGCATTGGAGGAGGTCCGCTGAATGTAGCGCTGCTGTTCTTTTTCTTCTCAATGGACGCGAAGGATGCGGCGAAAAATTCAATTTTCATTATCCTGTTCTCCCAGACAGCAAGCCTTCTAAGCGCCGTTACACAACAAAATGTACCTGAATTTGTCTGGTATCACCTGGCGCTGATGGCGGCAGGTGGGATAGGCGGGGCACTGATTGGGTCGGCGCTCAGCAAAAAGATGGACAACAGGGCTGTTGAACGCCTGCTTTTGGGGCTTATGCTAGTGATAATTGGTATCAATGTCTATAATGTGATAGTGTATGGCATGGCAGCTTGATACATGTAATAAAGAATGCCTCCGATGGGTATACTATACTGTGAACCATAATCACAGCGATTGGAGGCATTTTTGTATGGACAAGATTCGGGTCGTGCAGTATGGCTGCGGAAAAATGGCAAAGTACACCCTGCGCTATCTCTATGAAAAGGGCGCGCAAATCGTAGGGGCAATTGATGTTGACCCAAAAGTGATAGGCATGGATGTGGGCGACTTTGCGGAGCTGGGGGTAAAGACAGGCATCACTATCTCCGGCGATGCGGACAAGGTTTTGGACGAGTGCGACGCCGACGTGGCTATAGTTACGCTGTTCAGCTTTATCGGCGACATATACGACCATGTGGAGAAGTGCGTGCAAAGGGGTATAAACGTAATAACCACCTGCGAGGAGGCCATATACCCCTGGACTACAGCTGCGGCCCGGATAAACAGGCTGGACGCGCTTGCAAAAGAGACCGGCTGTACAATCACCGGTTCCGGTATGCAGGATATCTTCTGGATTAACATGGTGGCTATGGCTGCCGGGGGCTGCCATAGGATAGACAAAATCAAGGGAGCGTACAGCTACAACGTGGACGAATATGGCTTGGCCCTGGCAAAAGCCCACGGCTGCGGGCTGACCCCTGAGGAGTTTGAAAAGGAGATAGCTCACCCGGCCGAGTTTGAGCCATCATATGCCTGGAACGCCGCCGAGGCAATCTGCAATAAGCTTGGGCTCACTGTGAAATCCATAACTCAGAAGCACGTGCCCTGCATAATCGGCGGGGATATCTATTCAGAGACTCTCGGCAGCACTATTGAGGCCGGCAGATGTATTGGCATGTCGGCTGTGGTGACTATCGAGACCCTGCAGGGCATAACCGTTGAGGAGGAGACGATAGGGAAGGTCTACGGCCCGGAGGACGGCGATATGTGTGATTGGTGGTTCACAGGCGAGCCAAACACAGAGTACCACGTTATAAAGCCTGCTACAGTGGAGCACACCTGCGCAACGGTAGTCAACCGCCTCCCGTCGCTGCTGCATGCTCCTGCAGGGTATGTAACGGCCGACCAGCTGGAGCCAAGCGGGTATATGGCATATCCCATGGAGCTCTATCTATAAAGCTTAGTAAGCAAGACAAGCAGCGGACTACAGGAATGTCCGCTGCTTGTCTTTGTGTTTGATTATTTACTGCCTCAGAAAGAACCTGAACACTGCCTCGCCATCCACAGCGTCCGCGCGCTTATGCCTCTGTGTAAGGCGTTCAGGGTGCCACTGGACGGCATATATACGCTTCTCAGGCCACTGTATAGCCTCGATACCGCCGTCTTCAGCTATGGCTGCTGCTTTGAAGCCGCCGCCAAGCCTTGCCACCCCCTGATGGTGGGCGCTGTTGACAGAAAAGCCCTCGCCGTACAGCCCGAAAAGAAAGCTGTCCTTTGGCACAAAAACCATATGTACCTGGTCCCCCTCAGGCTCCTGCCAGCGGTGGGCAGCGGCAGTAGGAAGGTCCTGTATTAGGGTGCCGCCGAAGGCCACATTAAGCACCTGCATTCCCCGGCAAATGCCGAGTATAGGGCAGCCGTCGAAAGCCTTGATTAAATCAAGCTCGGTTAAGTCCAGGCCGCGGTCTATTCCGCGGCTGCCAAGGTTATCCTCGCCGTAGAGACTGGGGTCCATGTCGGCGCCTCCCGGCAGGAGCAGGGCGTCACAGACGTCTGCATCGCGTACATCCATGGACACCAGAGCCTGCGCGCCGCATGCCTCTAAAGCCTCGACATAATTCAGCCGTTTCTCACGTTCGCCGTAGATAAATATTTTTTTCATATGTATCGCTCCTTTGTAAAAATAAATGATTAAATTGCAGCATATTGTGCCGCCCTGTAAATAACAGTCGTATTTTGTAGAACGATTATTTTGCATATGCAGGAAAGTTTACAGAGCAGCAGTTGACTTGCGGGCGTTTACACATTATAATATGCTTTGAAACAGAAAAGTTTTGCTTACCTTTTCTACGCATTTTCTGTCTAACCTTTGTACGGCAGAAAAGATGTATGATTATATTGTACAGCCGGCAGTCTTTTTCTGTCAAGAATATTCTTCTTGCGAAGATTATAGAGGTGATGGCTTATATGGCAGAAAATAATATTTCCCGGCGCTCAAGACGGCAGAGGCGGCGGTCTAAGGAAACTATAGCGGCGCTTGTAGTTATTGTTGCAATGCTCGTCTGCATGGCGGCTGTGGTCATATCCCTGAGCTTTGCGGGCAGCGGCGTTGAAATACCCGCCCGGCAGGCTGCCGGTACGCCTATCCGGGTGGAGAGCGGCGCCCAGCAGACTGCTCAGGCCGGACAGGCAGGCGAAACTCAGGGGAGCAGCTTCCGGCAGCTTTCCGACCCGTTCCTGGTGCTGGTGAACGACGAGGTCCCGCTTCCGGATAACTGGGAGGTGACCCCAAGCTTTATTGGCGAGGAAACAGTTGATATCCGAATATATGACCAGCTGAACTCCATGATGCTTGCCGCTGAGGAAGATGGTGTGAGCCTTTGGATATGCTCAGGCTACAGAAGCGTTGAGGAGCAGGAGATAATACTGGACAGAGACATAAAGCTGCACATGAATAACGGCATGTCTGAGGATGAGGCAAGGGAGCTGGCCCTTCGCACCATAGCCCGCCCGGGGCACAGCGAGCACCATACGGGCTTCGTGGTGGACTTAAACGATGTGGACGACGCGTTTGAGGAGACAGACACGTATAGGTGGCTGTGTGAACACGCTGAGGACTATGGCTTTGTACAGCGATACCGCTCGGATAAAGTCGATATCACCGGCATAGACAATGAGAGCTGGCATTACCGCTATGTGGGCGTTGAAAACGCCAGGCAGATGAACGAACTAAATATGTGTCTTGAGGAGTATGTCCAGTATCTGAAGGAGCAGGGGGTCACGTAATAAGCTCAAAAACTTTGTAAACAGCCGTCTTGTGGTAAAATTTTACCCGGGACGGCTAAATTTATCTTGCCAATCGCGCCGGTTTATTGTATGATAAAAGGAAAAGCTAATGAAGTGGAAAGAGGGAAGACCATGAGCAATGTTAGGACGAGATTTGCCCCAAGCCCCACGGGGTTCATGCATGTGGGCAACCTGCGCACGGCACTGTACGCCTATCTGACCGCGAAAAGCCAAGGGGGACAGTTTATCCTGCGCATCGAGGACACGGATCAGGAGCGCCTTGTTGAAGGAGCCGTAGACGTTATCTACCGCACCCTGGAGCGGGTCGGACTGAAGCACGACGAGGGCCCGGATATCGGCGGGGCGTATGCGCCATATGTGCAGAGCCAGCGCCTTGACACCTACCGCCCCTATGCGGAGCAGCTGGTGAAAGAGGGAAAGGCTTACTACTGTTTCTGCACCAAGGAACGTCTGGAGAGCCTGAAAAGCGCGGACGGCTTCGGCGGCTACGACCGCCACTGCCGGGATATCCCCCAGGAGGAAGTCCAGCGGCTTTTAGACGCGGGTGTGCCCTATGTCATTCGGCAGAAGGTGCCGCTTACCGGGGCCACCAGCTTTCAGGACACGGTGTTTGGGGAGATCTCCATTGAGAACAAGGAGATCGAGGATCAGGTGCTTTTAAAGGCCGACGGCTTCCCCACCTATAATTTTGCTAATGTGATAGACGACCACCTGATGGGCATCACCCACGTGGTGCGGGGCAGTGAGTTCCTGACCTCAACCCCCAAGTACCAGCTGCTTTACGAGGCCTTCGGCTGGCAGCCGCCCACCTATATCCACCTGCCCCTGATAATGGGCCGCAATGAGGACGGCAGTACGTCAAAGCTGGCAAAGCGCCACGGCTCCACCAGCTTCGAGGGGCTTGTGCAGGACGGCTACCTGCCTGAGGTCATCACAAACTATATAGCCCTGCTTGGCTGGGCCCCAAAGGATAACCAGGAGATATTCAGCCTCCAAGGGCTGGTAGAGAATTTCTCCGTGGACCGCATAAGCAAGTCCCCAGCGGTGTTCGATTATGATAAGCTCAACTGGTTCAACAGCGAGTATATCAAGGCCATGAGCGCCGAGGATTTCCTTGCTCATGCCATGCCGTACTATAAGGAGGTATTTGGGGACGAGGAAAAGCCCTGGGATGTGCTGGATTCCATACTTAGGGCGAGGCTGACGAAGTTCAACGAAATACCCGGCCTTCTGGGCTTCTTTAAAGAGCTGCCTGGATATCCCGCAGATTTCTTTATAAATAAGAAGTCAAAGACTAACCTCTACAATTCGCCGAAGATGATAGAGGCGGCAATAGATGTGCTGGAACAGCTGTCAAGCTGGGAGCTTGAAACCATTCACGAGGCGATGATAAGCCTGGCCCAAAGGCTGGAGGTCAAAAACGGCACATTGCTGTGGCCGGTGCGTATTGCGGCAGCGGGCACCCTTGTGACGCCCGGAGGGGCTATGGAGATATTGACGCTGCTGGGCAGGGAAGAGGCTCTGTGCAGGCTCAGGGCAGGGCTTGATAAGCTGGCGTGATTTGATAAAAAATATATGTGTAAAGAAGGAAATAATATGAGTGAGGAATATAAAAGCGAGAATACAGAGGTCGTCAGCACAAATTTCATAGATGAATTTATTAAGGAAGATATCGGGCCCGGCGGGCGCACGGAGGGAATGCAAGTGCACACCAGGTTCCCTCCCGAGCCGAACGGCTACCTGCATATCGGCCACGCTAAGGCAATTTATGTAGACTTCGGCACGGCGGAGCGTTTCGGCGGTATCTGCAACCTTCGCATGGACGACACCAACCCTGCGAAAGAGGATACTGAATATGTGAACGCCATAAAGGAGGACATCCACTGGCTGGGATATGACTGGGGAGACCGCTTCTATTACGGCTCGGATTACTTCGAGGAGATGTACCGGGGGGCAGTTGAGCTGATAGAGAAAGGGCTTGCCTACGTTTGCGAGCTTTCACAGGAGCAGATGCGTGAGATGCGCGGGGATTTGACTACCCCTGCCAAAAGCCCGTATCGCGACCGCCCCAGGGAGGAGAGCCTTGATTTGTTCAAGCGTATGCGTGCCGGCGAGTTTGAGGACGGGCGCATGACCCTGAGGGCAAAGATAGATTTGGCCTCAGGCAACTTCAACATGCGCGACCCGGTGATATACCGCATTAACCATACCGCGCACCATAGGACCGGCGATAAGTGGTGTATCTACCCCATGTACGACTATGCCCACCCATTCGAGGACGCAATGGAGAATATTACCCACTCCTTATGCTCCTTGGAGTTTGAGGACCATAGGCCCTTCTATAACTGGGTGATTGAGAATGTAACGCTGCCTTCAAAGCCCCGTCAGATTGAGTTTGCGCGTTTGGGCATAGACCATACAGTCATGAGTAAGCGCAAGCTCAGAGCGCTGGTAGAGGGAAATTATGTAGATGGCTGGGACGACCCGCGTATGCCCACAATCTGCGGTCTGCGCCGCCGTGGATATACCCCCAGGGCCATACGAAGCTTTTCTGAGCGGAACGGCGTGTCTAAGGCCGCTTCTACTGTTGAATATGCTTTCCTGGAGTACTGCCTGCGTGAGGATTTAAACATGACAGCCCAGCGAGTGATGGCAGTTCTGCACCCGGTGAAGCTGGTGATTACAAACTATCCAGCTGACAAGGCAGAGACCTTTACAGTTGAGAACAATCCCAACCGTCCGGAGGATGGCAGCCGGGAGATAAGCTTCTCCCGGGAGCTGTGGATAGAGGCCGAGGACTTCCTTCCGGAACCAATGCCTAAGTATAAGCGCCTGTACCCTGATGGGCCGGAATGCCGTCTCAAAGGGGCTTATATTGTAAAGTGTACAGGCTTTACAGCTGGCGAAAACGGCAATATTACAGAAATAACCGCTGAATATGACCCCGACAGCCGCGGCGGAGACCCGGCGGACGGACGCAAGGTAAAGGGGGCAACTTTACACTGGGTGGATGCCAAAACCGCAGTTGACGCTGAGGTGCGAATTTATGAAAATCTGTTCACAGCAGAAAACCCGGATGAAGGGGATTTTCTGGACTATCTGAACCCGGATTCCTTAGAGGTGCTCACCGGCTGTAAAGCGGAGGCTTCATTGGCCGGCGCCAAGCCGGGAGAGAGCTATCAGTTCATGCGTCAGGGCTACTTTTGTGCTGACAGCAGGGACAGCAAGCCTGGGAACCTGGTATTCAACCGCTCGGTAAAGCTTAAGGATGGCTTTAAGCCAGGAAAATAGAAGGGTTATGGAGAGACAAGATATAAAAATTTGCAGTATTCCCTCTATCATTTGGGGGAAAGAGTCAGATAAAGTTTATATTCATGTTCATGGTAAGATGTCTCGCAAAGAGTTTGCCGAGGACTTCGCGGCTACCGCGGAGACGAAGGGATATCAAACCCTGAGTTTTGACCTCCCGGAGCACGGCGAGCGTTCAGAAAATTATGAGTACCGCTGTGACATTTGGAATGGAGTAAAAGACCTAAAGCTTATTGCAGGATATGCCTTTAAGCGCTGGAAAGCAGTATGCCTTTACAGTTCTAGCTTAGGCGCTTTCTTTAGTCTTCACGCCTACAAGAAGCTGCCTATCAAAAAGTGTCTTTTCCAGTCTCCAATCGTTGATATGGAGCATTTGGTCAGGAAAATGATGGCACAGTTCTCTGTAACCGAGGAGGAACTTCGTGAGAAAGGCGAAGTTTCAAACCCGATTGACCCTTTGCGCTGGGACTATTATCAGTTTGTAAAGGAAAACCCCATTACAGAGTGGAACATTCCAACCGCCATTCTGTGTGGCGGGAAAGACTGGTTTCAGTCTGAGGATGTTATGCAGAGGTTTTCAAAGACCTTTGGATGTGATTTGACGGTAGCGCCGGGAAGCGAGCATGCGTTTATGGGTGATGGCGACGGCGAAATTGTACATGACTGGTATCTGAAAAATATTTGACTTTACTAAAAATGTCCTGGGAGTTTAACAGCTCCCAGGACATTTTGTTTTATATCGTTACCCAATAGCGCCGAAGGCCGTCAATCACGTTTTCCAGCCTGCCGCCGCAGTCCTCAATGGTGTAAGCAGAAGCGGGGTTGTCGTCGTCGCAGCAAATCAGAACTTTATCAAGCCCCATAGCCTTAGCTTTCTCTATACCAAGGCCAAGCATATACGGCGCGAAACCCTTTCTCCGCTGGCATGGGCGTATGCCGTAGCCTATGTTGCCGCCGCCATTCAGAAGCCGCTCGGTGAGGTAATGCCTCAGGTCAAGGGCTCCTGCAGGGCCGGTCTGAGAGCTGGTGAGGATGTACAGCGTGGCCTTTGCATAGGCTGGCTTCGGCACAAAGACGCGCCAGGCAATATTGCGCTCCATCCAGCGCTCAAAGCTCATATCCTTTGGGTCCAGGCCAAAGGGGGTAACGTCCTTGTCAATATCAACAAATTCCTTCTGCATAGCCTCAAGCTCATCGCGTTCGATATCCTCCGGAAGCTCCAATGAGAATCCGGCCTCTTTTGCACGTATAGCCCAGTACTCCCAGGCGCGCATGGAGTAGCAGCACAGGTCGCGTTCCTCGCCGTTATAGATTACGCTCCCGGAGCGTAAAGTGCCTTCATACACAAAGCCGGATTTCTCTATCACCCGGCGGGAGCGCTCATTTATTGTGTAATGGTTTACAGTCAGCAGGCGCAGCTTCAGCACCCGGAAGGCATAGTCTACGGCGGCGCGGACCGCCTCGGTCATGAGGCCCTGCCCCCAATAATCCTTGCCAAGGATATACCCCAGGTTCCGGCAGCTTTCAACATTAGGCCTATGTCCGTCGGACTCAATGCCGATAGAGCCGATTACCCTGCCGCTGGCCTTGTCCTCCAAGGCCAGTTCAAGGTCATTCCCGTCAGTATTATTGACCCAGCGGCTGAGTATTTCCCGGGAAACCTCAATGCTCTTATGTGGCTCCCAGCCCGCCCATGGGCCCACGTCCGGGTTTCTCGCGTAGTTATAGAAGTCTTGCAGGTCGTCCATGGTCCAGGTGCGCAGACGCAGACGGTCTGTTTCCAGTGTGACTTTCACGGTTTCTACACTCCTTTTTTACTGTTTTTTGTCCTGATATGCGTACCCAAAGTGTATGGGCGGCGCGGTGACGGACAGGTAGACAAATTCCCCTTCACCGCCGTTTTGCAGTCCGTGGACATCGCCGTCCTCAAAACGGACCACATCCCCGGCCTGAAACTCCCGCTCAGTGCCGCCATCAAGCAGCAGCCTGCTGGAGCCCTGCAGGGCGTACCATATCTGCTCCGAATGTTCATGGATATGCCTTGGCTGAAATGCTCCCGGCTCCAAATGTACCTCTGTAACGGTGACCCGGGCGCTTGATGAATTGTCGGGATTGAGCAGCTGGCGTGACACAACGCCCGGGTTGCTCAGGGAGGTGATACTGTCTCTGCCGATAAATTCCATATGCTTTACTCCTTTTTGAGTTTTAGAGCCATAGCTATCCAGCCGCGCTCTGTCCTGCGCTCAATGACGGTAAATCTGCCCTCGAGAGCGTCAAGAACATCCTGCTCGCGGGTGTCTATAATGCCGCTGATAATATAAACTCCGTCCGACGCCAGAAACTCCGGCATAGAGCGGCTCAGCTCTATTACTATGTCGGCTACGATATTTGCGGCTATCACCTGATATTTTCCGGACACCTTGTCCGCAAGATTGCCGCAGATACCGGTAAACCTGTCCTCTACTCCGTTCAGCCGGGCATTTTCGACAGCTGTTTTAACTGCCAGCGGGTCAATATCCACGCCAACAGCGGAATCAGCGCCCAGCAGCAGCGCCGCCACGGAAAGTATGCCGCTGCCGCAGCCTACGTCAAGGAAATCGGCGCCGGCGGGCAGGTATTCTTCAATCAGTTCCATACACAGGCGGGTGGTCTCATGGGTCCCGGTGCCGAAGGCAAGTCCCGGTTCCAGGTTGAGAACGGCGCGGCCCATGCTGTCGAAGTCCTCCTCCCAGACGGGCCGAATCATCAGCTTATTACCCACAGGGATAGGCTTAAAATATTTCTTCCAGTTATTGAGCCAGTCGTCCATGGCACAGGACTCACGGTCAATGCTATATTCTACGCCGCATGAGCCCAGGCGTTCTTGGAGGAAAGAGACGGCCTCGGCGGGATTGTCCTCAGGGCTGATATAAACGTGCACTATGGCCTTCGTGCGGTCTTTTGCCAGCAGTTCCTCGTCTATCAGGTCTATATGGGCTATTTCCATGGCTTTTTCTTCTAAATCGGAGTAATCCTCAATATAGATACCATGAGGCACCGTCATATTGGCGATGTCTCCGGCGAGGTCTGCCTTTTCCGAAGGCACTGTTATTTTTATCTCGGTCCAGCTTTCGCTCATACGCTCCACTCTTTTCTGCTGTTTTTTTCCTTTAGTTTGATAGCTATTTTATACCCGGCGTGTTTTTTTGTCAATCTTTTTCTCAAATCTTTACCGTATATACTGCCTGGAGGGAGTAGCCCCATGACAAAGAAAAAGTTTTTCCTGCAGGGAGCCCTGCTCACCCTTGTGTCCCTTTTTCTCAGGGTCACGAATATGGGGTACCGCTCCTATTTATCCCAGCGGATAGGCTCTGAGGGCATGGGCCTGTATCAGCTTATCTTCTCAATATTCATGCTCACCGTCACGCTGTCCACCTCGGGGATAAGCCTTGCGGTAACAAGAATGGTGACAGCGGCCCTTGCAAAGGGCAGGGGGGAGACGGTGCGCTCGGTGGTGGCAAAATGCTTTGGATTCTGCCTCTCTATAAGCGTCTGCATAGCCCTCACCCTGTTTCTTACAGCAGACTTTGCGGCAGGGATATTCCTGGGGGACGCCTCTGCCGCTCCCTGCCTGAGGATACTGGGGCTTGGGCTGCCGTTTATGTCCATGTGCACCTGTATGAAGGGCTATTTCCTGGCCGTAGACGAGTCCCTCTCCACGGCGGTCTCCGATGCCCTGGAACAGATACTCACCATCGGGGCAACGGTGTTTTTCTTCTGGAAGTTCGCCCCGCAGAGTATTGAAGCCGCGTGCCTGGCTGCTATGGCCGCCTCAACTCTTGGAGAGGCCGTATCATTCACAGCGAGCTGGTGCGCTTACCGCCGGAGCATAAGCAGGCACACTCCCCGCAAGCGGGAGAAGAGCGAGGGAGTTCTCCGCGGACTTGGGCATATCGCACTGCCGTGCACTCTCAGCTCTACCGCCAAAAGCCTGCTGAATACAGGCGAAAACCTGCTTATACCCCGGGAGCTGCAAAAATACGGCCTGGGCTATTCGGCGTCTCTGTCCCAGTATGGGCTTTTGCAGGGGATGGCAATGCCAATGCTGTATTTTCCGTCGTCTTTCCTTACGTCCTTTGCCTCGCTGCTGATACCTAAAATTGCCAAGGAGCGGGAGCTGAGCCATAAAAACGCCGTGGCGTACATATCTGGCCGGGCGGTGCAGGCGGCGCTGGCTTTCGGCATGTTCTTTGCGGCTCTGTTCATGGCCTTCGGGGACAGCTGGGGCCAGGCGTTTTACGGAAGCGGCAGCGCGGGAGAGTACCTTCGGGTGCTGGCTCCCCTTGTGCCGCTGACATATCTTGACGTGGTGGTGGATAATCTGCTGAAGGGCCTGGACGAACAGTTCAACTCAATGAAGTATAACTTTACGGACTCCCTCATACGCGTAGTGCTTGTGCTCTGCTTTCTGCGGTTCTTCGGTATGGAGAGCTATGTGTGCATCCTATTTTTCAGCACCATATTCAACGCCTCCATGAGCCTGCACCGGCTGATGAAGGTGAGCCGCCTGCAAATACAAATAGGGCCGCATATCATAATTCCGCTGGCTTGCGCGGTTTTGGCAGTGAGCATAGGCCGTCTGCTGACGCAGCATATGATGATATCAAACGGATTTGTAAAGGTTTTTGTCCAGACGGCAATATCAGGAGCCGCCTTCATGGGGAGCTTTCTGGGAGTGAACCGTCTGGCAGGCCGCTTTGAGAAAAAAATGCCGGCTCCGCAAGCTGAATAGAAGCAGCCGGGAGTGGAAAGGAAGTCGTCTTTCTGCTCCACGGCTGTTTTTTGTACAAAATGGCAATTCATAAACAATTTACAAATTATCGTATTGACTTTTTCTGACCATCGTGGTACATTATAAATACAGTTTAGCACTCGGACTCTATGAGTGCTAAACTAAGCAGGAGAACAGAGCGTGGCCCGGTAGAAAGGAGGGCTGTCCCATGGAGCTTACCCTGCGGAAAGAAAAGATACTGAGCTCGGTGGTTGAAAGCTTTGTCAGAAGCGGAGAGCCTGTGGGAAGCAAGGCTATTGCCGAGGAGATAGGGGTTTCCTCAGCCACTGTGCGCAATGAGATGGCAAGCCTTACGGAAATGGGGCTTTTGGAGCAGCCTCACACATCGTCCGGGAGGATACCCTCCCAGCGCGGGTACAGGGAGTTTGTAGACCGGCTGATGGAGGTGCCGGAGCTGGCTGCCGGTGAGAGACGCTGGATAGACGCGAGGCTCGCCCCGGCGCTGTATGACGCGGAGGAGCTGCTTATGCGGGCGGTGGACCTGGCAGCGTCTGTAAGCCATTGCGCGTCAGCCGCGACTACCCCGGGCGGCGCGGGCACCAGAGTCAAGGCTGTACAGCTGGTGCAGACCAGCCGCCGAACAGGCATGCTGCTGATGATGACTACGGCAGGAACCATGAAAAGCCGGATGTTCCGCTGTGATTATGACTTGACCACGGACATTCTGAGAGTGTTCTTTCGGGTGTTCAACAAGGAAGTGACTGGAAAGAGAGTTTCAGATATCACACCGGCATTTTTGCAGAACCTTGGGGCCTCTCTTGGCGAAATGTACGCCCTGGTGGGAGCGCCGCTGGGGGCGCTTTTGGGCACGGCAAGGGACACATCCCACACTGAGACCATGCTGGGAGGCCAGATGAACCTGCTTTTTTACCCGGAGCTGGAGCCGGGCGCGGCCAGGAGCATATTGGACCTGCTGGAGAACAAGGAAGAGCTGTCCGTGCTTTTGAGACAGAAGCCGGGAAGGGTCACAATACTGATAGGCCGGGAGTGCGGCAGGCCGGAGCTGGACGCCGCGTCCATGCTGGTGTCAAGGTACGCTATAGACGGACAGGATGCCGGCGCTATTGCGGTGATAGGTCCTGTGCGTATAGATTATCCGAAGCTTACAGCCGTGCTGGACTACCTGACGGAACGGCTTAGCAGCCAGCTGACGCTGCTGGCCGGCGAGGATTAGCAAACGACATTTTAAAATTATAATAAAAATACACGAGTGGAAAGGAGTTACCTTTTATGAAGGAAAAAGAGGAAAAAATGCCTCCGGAAGCCGAGGCTCCGCCTGAGACTGAGGAGACCCCTAATCTTGAGGAAAAGCTGGAAAAGCTCAGGCATGAGCTGGACGAGCACAAGCAGCAGTATCTCCGGGTACTTGCAGAGTACGACAACTTTAGAAAGCGCACGGCCAACGAAAAGAGCGCTATCTATAATAATGCCGTCTCAGACACTGTCCAGGCTATCCTGCCTATCGCGGACAATATCGGCCTGGCATTGAGCCAGGAGAACGCCTCTGGCGACGATATGCGCAAGGGCGTGGAGATGATACAGACCCAAATTGACGCGGCGTTTGAGAAGCTGGGCATAACCTCTGTCGGGCAGATAGGCGATAGCTTTGACCCGAATCTCTGTAACGCCATTGCACATGTTGAGGACGAGAACATGGGGGAAAATGTTATCTCCCAGGTATATCAGAAGGGCTATATGCTGGGTGACAGGGTGGTGCGCCACGCGGTGGTGCAGGTGGCAAACTAAAGATTTTCATGTGAAAGCATGACATATAGCATATACTAAAACTATTATTATAAGAGAGGTAATTTATTATGGCAAAGACTATTGGCATCGACTTGGGCACTACCAACTCTTGTGTTGCAGTTATCGAGGGCGGCGAGCCCGTTGTTATCGCAAACGCCGAGGGCGCGCGGACGACTCCCTCTGTGGTAGCGTTCAGCAAGACAGGCGAGCGCATGGTAGGCCAGGTGGCAAAGCGCCAGGCCATCACCAACCCGGACCGCACTATCTCCTCTATCAAGCGCGAAATGGGCTCCGCCTATAAGGTGAGCATTGACGATAAGAATTACACCCCCCAGGAGATAAGCGCAATGGTCCTGCAGAAGCTGAAAGCCGACGCGGAGGCTTATCTTGGCGATACAGTTACCAGCGCGGTTATCACCGTGCCGGCATACTTCACCGACGCCCAGCGCCAGGCCACTAAGGACGCGGGCAAGATTGCAGGCCTTGAGGTAAAGCGCATTATAAACGAGCCCACAGCCGCGGCGCTTTCCTACGGCGTTGACAAGGACAATGACCAGAAGGTCATGGTATACGACCTGGGCGGCGGCACCTTCGACGTATCCATCATTGAGATGGGCGACGGCGTGCAGGAGGTATTGGCTACCGCCGGCAACAACCGCCTGGGCGGCGACGACTTCGACCAGCGCATTATCGACTGGATGGTGAACAGCTTCAAGGTGGAGCAGGGCGTTGACCTGAATAACGATAAGATGGCCATGCAGCGCATTAAGGAGGCTGCCGAGAAAGCAAAGATAGACCTGTCCGGCGTGACGACCTCCACTATAAGCCTGCCCTATATCACCGCAGACGCAAGCGGCCCCAAGCATCTTGAGATGACCCTGACCAGGGCCAAGTTCAACGAACTCACCGCCGATTTGGTGGAGAAGACCATGGGCCCTGTGCGTCAGGCGCTGCAGGACAGCGGGCTTTCCGTAGGCGAGATAGGCAAGGTCCTGCTGGTGGGCGGCTCGTCCCGTATTCCCGCCGTACAGGAGGCTGTGAAGAACTTCATTGGCAAGGACCCCTTTAAGGGGATAAACCCTGACGAGTGCGTGGCTATCGGCGCTGCTATCCAGGCCGGCGTGCTGGGCGGCGAGGTACAGGGCCTGCTGCTGCTGGACGTGACCCCGCTGTCTCTGGGCGTTGAGACCATGGGCGGCGTTATGACAAGGATAATCGACCGCAACACCACCATCCCCACCAAGAAGAGCCAGATATTCTCCACTGCCGCCGACGGCCAGACCCAGGTGGAGGTGAATGTGCTCCAGGGCGAGCGCGAGTTTGCGGCGGACAATAAACGGCTGGGCCTCTTTAAGCTGGACGGCATTGCGCCGGCTCCCCGGGGCATACCCCAGATAGAGGTAACCTTTGACATTGACGCCAACGGCATAGTGAACGTGTCCGCTAAAGATTTGGGCACAGGCAAGGAGCAGCACATCACCATCAGCTCCAGCTCCAATATGAGCAAGGAGGATATCGACAAGGCTGTCAAGGCCGCCGAGCAGTTTGCCGAGGAGGATAAGAAGCGCAGGGAAGAGGTTGACACCAAGAACAACGCCGAGAGCATGTGCTATGCCGCGGAGAAGCTTATCTCAGACAGCGGAGACAAGGTGCCTGAGGCTGACAAGAATGAGGTGAACGCCAAGGTTGCCGCCCTTCGTGACAGCATTAACAACGGCAGCATAGACACCATCAAGGAAAACATGGACGCACTGCAGAAGGCGATGTATTCCGTCAGCGAAAAGCTGTATCAGCAGGCCGCGCCTCAGGGCGGCCCCGACGCTCAGGGACCTGTGGACCCCAATGGGGGCGGCAATCCCGGCGGCGACGGCAATGTGTATGACGCCGATTTTAAAGACGTGAACTAACAGAGGTTTCCGGGAGTTGATTTGAGTGGCGGACAAAAGAGACTATTATGAGGTGCTGGGCGTTCAGAAGTCGGCCTCAGATGATGAAATAAAGAAAGCTTACCGAAAGATGGCGAAGCAGTACCACCCGGACCTGAACCCGGGGGATAAGGCTGCCGAGGCTAAGTTCAAAGAGGTCAACGAGGCCTACGAGGTGCTCTCCGACAGCAGCAAGAGGTCCAGATATGACCAGTTCGGCCATGCGGGGGTGGACCCGAACTTCGGCGGCGGCGCCGGAGGAGGGAATCCCTTCCAGGGGGGCTTCGACTTTACGGATATATTCGACAGCTTCTTTGGTGGAGGCTTTGGGGGCAGCTCGCGCAGGGCTAACCCCAACGCGCCCCGCCAGGGCTCCGACGCCCAGGCGAACCTCGCCATAGACTTTGAAGAGGCCGCCAAGGGCTGCAGGAAGAATGTGGAGTATCAGCAGATAGAGGTCTGTTCGGACTGTCACGGCACCGGGGCCGAGGCAGGGACGTCACCCAAGACCTGCCCAAACTGCAACGGTACCGGGCAGGTGCGCGTCAGCCAGCGTACTCCCTTCGGCGTGGTGCAGTCAACTCAGTCCTGTGACCGCTGCCACGGCACAGGCAAGCTGATAGAAAAGCCCTGCCATATCTGTGACGGCAAGGGGAGGGTTCGGAGGAAGAAGACCATTGAGGTGACGGTCCCCGCCGGCATTGACGACGAGCAGGTGCTTAATGTGGGCGGCCACGGCAACGCCGGGATAAACGGCGGCCCAAGCGGAGACCTGCACGTGTACATCAACGTGCGCCCCCATCCTATCTATAAGCGGCGCGGCAACGACGTCTGGTGCGAAATGCCAATCACCTTTACCCAGGCGGCGCTGGGCGCGGACGTGGAGGTGCCCACCCTTGACGGAAAGGTGAGCTATCACGTACACGAGGGCACCCAGCCCGGGGATGTATTCCGGCTCAAGGGCAAGGGCATACAGAGCCTCCGCTCCCGGGCAAGAGGGGACCAGTATGTGCAGGTCACGGTTGAGGTGCCCAAAAACCTCAACAAGCGCCAGAAGGAAATACTGGCAGAGCTTGACAATAATACCGATGACAAGAACTACCAGAAGCGAAAGACCTTTTTCTCAAAGCTGAAAGATTTGTTTGGAGACTAAATAAAACCTCCGGGATACTTTTGAGCGTATCCCGGAGGTTTTTATTTTTGAGCGATGAAGAAGAAGCGGGGGAATCTGAATATTACCTCTCCGTTCTTTTGCACAGGGTACTCTTCACGTACCTGACGGAAAACCTCCTGATAGAAGCCATCCCGCGCCTCGTCAGTCACAGCGGCGTCGAGATAGGGCCGAAGCCCCGTGGAGCTGTACCAGTCCATGATTGCCTGATGGGAGGGCATACGGTGGAGGTATGTGGTCTGCCAGAGTGTAAAGTCCGAGGATATGTCAGAGAGGATATCAATATACTGCTCCTGGCTGAGCGTATAGAACAGCCGCATATATGGTATCAGCTCTGTCCATGGGCTTTGAGATACGGTGGACTCTATAATCCTGTGAATAGGCTCCTGGTAGTTCATGGGTATCTGGACCGCCAGCAGCCCGCCGGGTTTGAGAAGGCTCATGAGCCGGGGGAGCAGGGAGGGGTGGTCCGGGACCCACTGCAGGCAGGCGTTGGAGAATACAATATCAAAGTCGTGGGGGAGACGGTCGATTTCCGTGCTGATATCGCATTTGATGAACTCGAGCTCAGGATGGTCCTGCTTTGCTGTCTCTACCATGTTGTCTGAGTAGTCCGCACCGATGACTCTGGTCTCCGGAAAGCGCGACTGTAACACGGCGGTGCTGTTGCCTGGGCCGCAGCCCAGGTCCAGCGCTTTGGCAGGGGAGCCGTAATCCAGGCGCGCCGCCAGGTCTATTGCGGGCTGGGTGCGGTCTTTTTTGAACTTTAAGTACTGCTTTGCGTTCCAGTCTGACATAAAATCAGCTCCGTTTCAGTATATTTTATAGACGAATCTTTGTCCACTGGCCCTTGCGGAACCGCAGGAAGGTGAGGATGAACCTCAGGACCTGGTCACAGAAGGTGCCCAGCCATGCGCCTATAAGCCCGATGTGCAGCGGGTAGCAGAGCAGCCAGCTCATGCCGGGGCGGATAAAGGTAACGCTGATGAGTGACACCAGGGCGGTGAACTTCGTGTCCCCGGCGCCCCGAAGACAGCCGAACAGCACCACCTGTTCTATCTGGAAGAAGAGGATTACGCTGAGTATGCGCATTATCTGCCCGCCATAGTTTAGGATGACCTGGTCCTGCGAGAACAGCGTGAATATCTGCTTGCCGAACAGGAAGTATACCGCGGCCACAAGGCAGGCACAGAGCAGCCCTATCTTCTGACACACATTTCCGTATATCTTAGCCATATCCGGACGCTTGCGCCCAAGGCTCTGGCCTATCAGCGTGACCGACGCAACAGACAGGCCGTCTCCGAAGGAGAAGGACATGCTCATAAGGTTCATGCCAATCTGATGGGCGGCCATCTGTGTTGTGCCAAGGTGAGCGACGGTCATAGAGAACAGCAGAAAGCCTATGCGAAGGCAAATCTGCTCCACAAAAGCGCTTGAGCCCACGTTCAGCAGGGAATGCACGCTCATGCGGTCGGCAATCCAGCCCTTCACAGAGCGAAGGTTGATAAAGCCGTCTTTCCTGAGTACCGAAGCAATGCTGAGGCAGCAGGCGCATATCGTGCCGATGACCGTGGCAAGCGCGGCCCCACGCACGCCTAAGGCCGGGAAACCGAAGTTGCCGCCTATCAGTAAGTAGTTAAAAATCACATTCACCGTGTTGGATATTACGTTGGTGAGCATGGCTATCCTGGTATTTCCCGCGCCCCGCTGTGCCGCATTGAGCATAAGGGAGATAGTCGAGAAGCCCACGCCGCCCATGATTATCTGAAGGTACTCAACAGCATATTCATGGGTATCAGGCTGTGAGCCTACCATACTAATGATAGGGCTGGCAAATATGACGAAAGCAGTGCTGATGAGGATAGTCAGGCCAATGGTAATAAGCAGGGCCATACGCACGATTTTATTGGCGTTCTCCCGGTCTCCCGCGCCCTTGCGCCGTGCAACGAGCGCTGAGACTGCCACATTCATCGACAGGAACACCGCAAGCCCCAGAAACTTTGGCTGGGTCGTAAGGCCGACGGCGGCAATGGCATAGGAACCCAGGGAGCCGACCATGATAGTGTCCACCATGCCCGCCAGACACACGAAGAATGATTCCAGCACTGAGGGCCAGGCGACATTTACGGCGTCACGGATTATCTTTCCGCTGGGAGGGACTTCCCCGAGTTCCATCCCCTTACATATTTTTTCGGCGTTGATAAACTGCATGTACCCACTCTCCCAAACTGAAAATAGTTGTCAATGCAATTATTATACGCCTTTTATAAAGAAAAAGCAATAGGCCCGGGAGAGTTGGGGAGGGTAATAGTTTTGAGCAGATTGAACGGTTTTCACGCCCAAGTTATCGATAAATAGTTATCGATAACAATAATGCTGATATACAGAATTTTTCATTGCAAAATTCATAGAAAAATGTTAGAATATAGACACAGTTCCAACAACATTTTATAGGAGGTCAAAGTCATGAAAGTCACAGTTTGCATCGGCAGTTCCTGCCACATAAAGGGGTCCCGTCAGGTGGTCGAGCAGCTTCAGCAGCTCATTGCCGATAACGGCCTGAAGGAGAAGGTGGACCTGGGCGGCACATTCTGCATGGGCAAATGCCAGCAGGGCGTATGCGTCACAGTGGACGACCAGTTCTACTCCGTCTCCCCCGAGACCGCTGAGGAGTTCTTCAACACCAATATCAAAGCCAAGGTCTAAGCCAATCAAAACCGAAAGGAGACTGGGAGTATGCCGGACTGTTTGCGGTTAAAAAAATCCAACTGTAAAAACTGCTATAAGTGCATCCGCCACTGCCCTGTGAAAGCCATACGCTTTTCCGGCAGCCAGGCCCATATCATCAGTGACGAGTGCATTCTGTGCGGGCAGTGCTTTGTGGTGTGCCCGCAGAACGCCAAGGAGATTGTGGACGAGACCGAGAAGGTAAAGGTCTTCATGCAGAGCGGAGACCCGGTTATTGTAAGCCTCGCCCCGTCTTTTATCGCCAATTTCCCCGGCGTGGGTATTGGCGCGATGAGAAACGCCCTCAAGCAGCTGGGCTTCTTCGATGTGGAGGAAACTGCGCTGGGAGCGACTATGGTTAAGACCGAGTATGACCGTATGCTTAAGGAGGATAAGCGGGACGTGGTGATAAGCTCCTGCTGCCACTCGGTGAACCTGCTTATTCAGAAGCATTTCCCTGCCGCCCTGGAGTTTCTGGCGGACATAGACTCCCCCATGATGGCCCACTGCAAGGACATCAAGCGCCGCATACCCAACGCAAAGACCGTGTTCATCGGGCCCTGTGTGGCCAAGAAGGACGAGGCCGCCCGGTATGAAGGCATAGTTGACAGCGTACTTACCTTTGAGGAGCTGAGCCAATGGCTGGACTCTGCGGGAGTGAAGCTTGAGCATGAGATGGACTCCGAGGAGTGCAGCCGCGCCCGTTTCTTCCCCACAACCGGCGGTATTCTCAAGACCATGGAGCTCAGTGCCCCCGGTTATTCCTATCTGGCGCTGGACGGCGCTGAAAACTGTATTGCAGCCCTGAAAGACATTATCGACGGCAAGCTCCATAAATGCTTTATCGAGATGTCCATCTGCACCGGCAGCTGTGTCGGCGGGCCGGTAATGGAGAGGCATTCGCCTGTCAGGGATTACGTTGCTGTGTCCGGATATGCCGGGGAGCGGGACTTCGAGGTTCGGCAGCCCGAGCCCAAGTCCATGCGCAAGCAGTTTGCCTATCTTGAAATGCAGAACCGTATGCCCACAGAGGCCGAGATAAACACGGCCTTACGCCAGATGGGCAAATTCAAGCCCTCTCAGGAGCTGAACTGCGGCTCCTGCGGCTATAATACCTGCCGTGAGAAGGCTATTGCCGTCTGCCAGGGCAAGGCCGAGATATCCATGTGCCTGCCCTTCCTAAAGGACAAGGCCGAGGGCTTCTCTGACGCCATAGTCAACAACACCCCCAACGGCCTTATCGTGCTCAACGAGGACCTTGAGGTGCAGCAGATAAACAATAAGGCCCGGAAGATAATGAACATACGCTCCGCCTCCGATGTGCTGGGCGAGCCCGTGGTGAGAATACTTGACCCTACCGTGTTCCTGAACGTGCTCAACTCCAAGCGGGATGTGCGCGATGAGAAGGTATACCTGGCCGAGTACAAGTGCTATGTGGAGCAGTCCGTGGTCTATGACCGGGACCTGCACCTGCTTATCGGCATTATGCGCGACATAACCGACGAGCAGCTGGACAAGGACAAGAAGGAGAGCATCAGCCGGCAGACGGTGGAGGTCGCCGACAAGGTGGTGGAGAAGCAAATGCGCATTGTCCAGGATATCGCCAGCCTCCTGGGCGAGACGGCTGCCGAGACCAAGATAGCGCTGACAAAGCTGAAGGAGTCGATAACCGATGAATGACCTTTGCGCCGATATCGGATATAAGAGCATCAACCACTATGGCGAGCAGCTCTGCGGCGACCATGTGGACGTTATCGAGCAGGGGGACAACTCCACTGTTGTGGTGCTGGCGGACGGCCTTGGCAGCGGCGTGAAGGCCAGCATCCTCTCCACGCTTACATCAAAAATAATATCTACCATGATGGCTGCGGGAATGCCCCTTGAAGAGTGCGTCTCGGCGGTGGCGGCGACCCTGCCGGTGAGCTCTGAGCACGGCGTTGCCTACTCCACCTTCACCATCATACATCTTTTGAATAACCAGACCGCCGAGCTGATACAGTATGATAACCCCCATGTGATACTCCTTCGGGACGGGGTGAACTATGACTACCCCAAGACCGAGATGAACATAGGGGGCAAGCAGATATTCAAGTCTTCAATACCCCTTCGGGAGAACGACGCCTTTATCGCCATGAGCGACGGCTGCCCCCATGCGGGAATCGGGATTGAGTACAACTTCGGATGGGCCATTGAGGATATCACCAGCTTTATGGAGACCATTATCCTCGCGGGCTATACCGCCAAGACCCTTTCCACCATGCTGGTGGACGAGTGCTATAAGCTGTATGGGGGAGAGCCCAAGGATGACGTGACCTCCTGCGTGGTGCGTATCCGCAAGCGCGAGCCCATGAACCTGCTTTTCGGCCCGCCTTCAAACCGGGACGACTGCGACAGGATGATGAGCCTGTTCTTCTCAAAGGAAGGAAAGCATATCATCTGCGGCGGCACCACCTCCACCATAGCCTCACAGTTCCTGAGAAAGCCCTTGAAGCCCAGCCTGAACTTTGAGGGCTCAGACCTGCCGCCCACCGCCGAGCTGGAGGGCGTGGACCTGGTGACCGAGGGCGTTATCACCATCGCAAGGGTGCTGGAGTACGCCAAGGACTATCTCAAGGACAACGACAGGTATGAGGACTGGGGCATGAAGCGGGACGGAGCGGCGCTTATCAGCCGTTTCCTGTTCGAGGAGGCTACAGACATAAACTTCTTTGTGGGCCGGGCCATAAACCCCGCCCACCAGAACCCTGACCTGCCCATAACCTTCAGCATTAAAATGAGCCTTGCTGAGGAGCTGGTGGACTGCCTGAGGCAGATGGGCAAGCGAGTAAAGGTAAGCTATTTTTAAGGAGGGCGGCAAGTGAACCAGCCGAATCAACTGAAAAGGTTTGATACCAAGGTACAGTACCTGAAATATAAAGTCCTCCGGGAGACAGCCCGGATGGCATGGGCCGACAAGCTTCTTGAGGGGATGATGGACATACCAAAGATAATCGTCCCGGGCAAGGAGCCCACCATGCGTTGCTGTGTCTATAAGGAGCGCGCCATCTTGGCCGAACGCGTTAAGATGGCAATGGGAGGCCATGCGGATAACCCTAATATAATAGAAGTAATAGACATCGCCTGTGACGAATGTCCTGCCGCTGGCTACGAGGTAACGGACTCATGCCGGGGCTGCCTTGCCCACCGTTGCGAGGACGTCTGCCGCCGGGGAGCTATCTCCTTCGACCATAACCATGTGGCCCACATAGATAAGAGCAAATGTGTTGAGTGCGGACAGTGCGCCAAGGTCTGCCCATATTCAGCTATAGTTGACCGCAAGCGCCCCTGTCAGGTGGCGTGCAAGGTGAAGGCCATCTCCATAAACGAGAACAAGGCCGCCGCCATAGACGACGAGAAGTGCATACAATGCGGCGCCTGCGTGTACCAGTGCCCCTTCGGCGCGGTGACGGACAAGTCCTTTATGCTCAACGTCATAGACATGCTGAAGAAGAGCGAGGACAACAAGAACTATAAGGTATACGCGGTAGTAGCTCCGTCCATTTCCAGCCAGTTCGTCTATGCGAACCTGGGGCAGGTCATCACCGGGCTTAAAAAGATGGGCTTCTTCACCGTAATTGAGGCGGCTCTGGGCGCTGATATGGTGGCCATGAGCGAGTCGAGGGAGCTTGCGGAGAAGGGTTTCCTGACAAGCTCCTGCTGCCCGGCCTTCGTGTCCTATGTGAAGTCGGCGTTCCCGGAGCTCAAGGAGAATATCTCCCACAATCTGTCGCCAATGGCGGCTCTCGCGGAGTATTTGAAGAAGACCGACCCCACCGGCAAGGTGGTGTTTATCGGCCCCTGCACGGCCAAGAAGGCCGAGGCCAGACAGGAGCGTGTACGCCCGCTTATTGACGCGGTGCTCACCTTCGAGGAGCTGCAGGCCCTGTTTGACAGCCTTGACATGGACATAACCACCCTCGAGGAGGACGTGCTTGATAACGCCTCCTACTATGGGCGTATCTTCGCCCGCTCCGGCGGCGTCTCCGACGCTGTGGCCCAGGCCATGAAGGAGCAGGGAATAGAGTTCGACCTGAAAGCTGTACCCTGCGACGGCATTGAGGCCTGCCGTATGGCTCTGCTGAAAAAGTCCAAGAACGCTTTAGCCGGCAACTTCATCGAGGGCATGGCCTGTACCGGCGGATGCATTGGCGGTGCCGGGTGCCTTACCCACGGCGAAAAGAACAAGGCCGAGGTTGACAAGTACGGCAAAGAGGCGATGGAGAAGACCATCGGTGACGCTGTGTCAATCCTGCAATAAGTAAGCATAAGTCGAAAAGCAGAGAGCTCTATGCTATGGGCCTCTGCTTTTCTTTTTTGTCTATTATCACAAATTAGCATGTGAAATTTCAGTTAGATAGCTCATTGAATATGGGGACGGATTAGTATACAATATATAGTATATATGCTTGGGCAGATATATGACAACTATGAATACTGGGGAGGCGGTAATATGATGCACAAAAAGAAGCGGGCAGGTCCACAGCGGCCGGGAAGGCTGAAGGTATTATTTCTTGCGGCACTGCTCCTTATGCTCTGCTTTACCATTGCCGCCGGGGGCAATAGTGAGACGCCGATACAGGTCACAGGCGGGAATGTGGAGCTTCTGCTGTTTGGCAGATATGAGAATTATATAGCAATGCTGCTGGAAGATTCCGGTAGACCGCTGGCGTACTATAAGGATATATCCGATACTGACAGCGGACTTACTCAGGCGGAGGTTGTGGAGGACGGCCGTGCATTTTTTCTTGATGGCGGGACACTTGGAATTGCCAAGTTCGGTGAAATGAGCTTTAACACTTATCTCTATTCGCTGGATTCACATATGGCGAATTTCAAGATGGATATGCATGGGATGAGCCCTGAGGAAGGAGATAAGCTCGTTTTTTCCAACGCAAGCACTGAAGCCGGCAGTTATGAGTACATGATATATATACTTTCACCCAGCGGAGAGCTGTGGCAGTGTATGTCTCTGGATGAGCCTGAGGAAACAGGATTTTATGATGTCGGTTTCCTTGAAGCGACCCAGGGCGGATGGGTCTATATGCATTCCGGAGGAGTCCTGTTCCGCTGGAGAGGCGGCGATATGGAGGCAAGCGAAATGATTTCCAACGCGCCGTGCCCGGCTAAGCTTGTGGGGGAGGACGCTTATATAACTCAAGACAACGCATTGGTGAGAATAAGGGATGGTAACGCTGTACAGACGGACATTGAAATCGACATGCTTAATCCTCTTGCGTGCTTTGCAACGGAGAACTATCTGTTTGCGGGGGACAGCTCCGGTGTTATCCACAAGTACGACTGGTCCGGTGAGGATATCACAGAAGTTGGTACGGCCAGCACAGACGGTTACGTATGCGGGATAGTTGAAGACTACGCGCTGACAATCATTGATGAGAATATCTGCTTAGTCAGGCTTATATTCATGGAGCCCGGCAGCGAGGAGACGCCCACCCCTGAACCTACTCCGGACCCGGGTGAAACCGAGGAGCCCACTCCGGAGCCAACAGAAGAACCCACACCCGAGCCGTCCGACTCTGAGCCCGAGAGCAGCAGTGAGCCGGACCCTGGGGATGAACCGGAAGATACTCCAACGCCTCCGCCAATAGGAAACGATGAGGCTGGCCAGATAATTAAAGAGTATCGCTTCAAGGAGCTGAGCGGGGAAGAGGGCAGATATGTTTCACTTTTGAATGGCGCGAGAGTATCAGACTTGAGAAAGATTTACGCTCCGCAGAGCATTGAGGCATATAATCAGGATGGGACGCCGACGTATGAGTCAATGCTGAAAACGGGAATGAGGATAAGGCTTCCTACAGGCGACGGCGAGGCGGAGGAAATAACCGTGGTTATTCGGGCTGACTGTACAGGTGACGGTAAGGTGCTGGAATCGGATATTATATTCGCTTCGCTGTATTACCTGGATGTACAGGACGCTGAAACAGAGGCTCAGTATCTGGCAATGGATATGAATGAAGACGGCGTAGTTACCATACATGATTTACCGAAGATAGCTACTGAAATAAAGCGTATGGAGCTTCTTAGAAACAGTTAATAAATGCCTTTGGAACGTTAGTATAATAAAAGATATAAAGATTAACCGTAATGCCTCTATTGGCATTACGGTTAATCTTTTGCCAAGGTGGGGGAGAGGATGCCTGTAAAGCAAACCGCTTTACAGACTAAGATACCCTCGCTAAAATGGATATTTATCAGCGTTCAGAAATATTTTGCACACGGTTTGGTGTCATGGATAAATATACATACTCGATTTTGAGTGGTTACCATAATCTTTCACTACTTGTATTCATCTGTTTACATAATGCTATTAACATAAATGCGACAGGCTTTCGGTGAAAATGTGAAAATATTCATTTTCCTCTTGCAAAATCCTTCCATTTGTATTATAGTAATATATGTAAACAGGAAAAGCTATCCAGAGCCTCAAAAGCTCCACTGTTTTCAACGTCTTGACAGCGTTGTGTTGAAAACTCGCACCAATGCTAAGAGGCACACGCTATCCAGCAAATGCAGGCAATGTATACATGTGAGAGCCTGTAAACCCAGGTTGCAAATAAATTTTGAATACTCTTTCATTTATCCTTCCTTTCTGAGAATAACCGGCTTCCATTGTACATACTCATTCTAGTGTGGGGCGCTGTATTTCTCACAAAAGAAAGGAGCGGTACTATGAAAAAAGAGGACTATTTATTTGACCTGGAGTTCCTGGAAAGATTTTCAGTTAAACCTGTATTTCTCCTGCTAAGCGGATGCTTTGTATGCGGCGCTGCCCTGGCGGGAGCAGCTGTAAAGGTGTTTAGCTTGCTGCATGACCGTACAGTGCTCCCTCTGTTTTTCTCAGGCATACCACCGCTCGGCTCAGGCTTTCTGCCGTGTTTTTCTTCTATACTGCTGAACGGTCTGATTGGACTGATAATCCTATTCCTGCTGGGAGTAACTGCCTTTGGAGCTTTCGGGATACCGGCATTGATGGTCTGCAAGGGGGCCTCTGTTGCCCTGAGCGTGCTGTTTCTTCTTGACGGAAAGGGCCTGCCTGAGCTGTGGCGTTCGGCTGTCTGCTTTACGCCTTCAGCAGCCGCTGTCTCTCTTCTTCTGATTTTGTTTGCGACTAGAGCCTTCATCTTTTCCGGCGGCCTTGCGCGGGCCGGTTTTTCCAGACATCAGGAGACTCTGAATTTTCAGCTCTACTTCAAGGACTTTATGTGCTTTCTCTGTTTTTTTGTGGCGGTATCTGTTATTGGCGGTCTGCTGGCAACGCTTTACGGAGTGTTTTAAGCTGACCGGATTTGTGAATGAGGAAGGTGTTCAAATTGATGCACGATTATTACTCAATGTTCAGCGAGTTTCTGTCCAAGGAAAAGCCCAATTCGATAAATACCAGGGAGTCATATTTACGGGATACAATGAATTATCTGTCCTATCTTTCGAAAATTGACATCACCCCGCTGGAGGCTGATGAAAGGGACGTTCAGGGATTTGTGGACCATCTTCAGGAGATGAGCCGCTCCCCAACGACGATTTCCCGGAATCTTGCCTCTGTCAGGTGCTTCTATAAATTTCTTATCTATAAGAATATGGTAGACTCTAACCCCGCAAGGGGTATCCGGATAGGCAAGACGGAAAAAAAGCTGCCACAGGTGCTTCAGGGCGACGAGATTGAGCTTCTGCTTGCACAGCCGGATACCACCGAGCCCAAGGGCTGCCGGGACAAGGCTATGCTTGAGCTGCTGTACGCTACGGGCATTAGGGCTTCTGAGCTGATAAACCTGGACGTTGAAGATATCAACCTGCGCTCGGGCGTTCTGTACTGCCGGGGGAATAAGGGCGTCCGAACAATTCCCGTCTATCCTTCCGCGGTGGTATCTGTCTCAGACTATATCTACCGTATGCGCGGACTTATTGCCGGGCCGGATGGCGGCAGCGCCCTGTTCGTGAATTTGAATGGCGGCCGGCTTACCCGCCAGGGGTTCTGGAAAATAGTCAAGAGCTACGCTCTGGAGGCCGGCATTACCAAGGAAATAACACCGCACACCATCCGCCACTCCTTTGCGCTGCATTTGCTGGAAAACGGGGCGTCGGTCAAGGACATACAGACCATGATGGGACATGCGGATATCTCATCCACTCAGGTGTATGTTCAGCTTTTGGACAACCATGTTCAGCAGGTATATCGTGACTGCCACCCTAAGGCAAAACTGGGTTAAATAAAATTTTGATATAGTTGGGAGCTGATTTTTTGGGTCTTTTTGGATTTGGGAATTATGATAAGCCTGGACCGGGCGTAAGCAAGGACGAGCCTCCTAAGGCCGCGCCTATCCGCTTTTTTGAGGTTTTTGCCCGGAAATTTTCAAAGCTTGTGCAGTTGAACCTTATTTTCATTATGCCTGCCATATTGGTTTTCATCATGATGATAGCCATCTATATGGCGCCGACCCACTATATGGTAAGCATTGCCAATGTGTTCGATGTTGACGCCTGGGCCTCCTTCGTGGTACCGCTGCCCCTGATACTGCTGTCGCCTTTTATGGCGGGGCTGGCCTTTGTGACCAGGAACTTTGCTCGCGAGGAGCACGCTTTCGTCTGGTCTGATTTCTGGGATGCAGTTAAGGGTAACTGGAAGTATTTCCTGCTGAACGGAGTGATTTGCTATCTGGTGTTTACGCTGCTGACCTTTGCGGTCCTGTACTACTATGGGATGACGGCCTCAGGATGGTTTTACTATATCCCGCTTTGGCTTTGCGTGGTAGTAGCTGTAGTATTCCTTTTCGCCCAGTACTATCTGCCCATAATGTTTGTGACCTTTGACCTGAAGTTTACCCACGCATACAAAAATGCCCTGATTTTTACAGTGGCCGGTTTTGGCCGCAACATCCTCGTTACCGTAATTCTGGGGGCTATGCTCTTCGCGTTTCTGAATATTCCGCTGCTAAATATAACCGTGCTGGTATATGTGCTGCTTCTTTTGCTCATCATCTTTTCATTTATCGCCTATCTGATAAGCTTTGCCGTATACCCGGTCATTGACCGCTATATGATACAGGCGGCAAAGCGCATGGAGAGCGGTGAGGCGGAAAAGCCCTCAAGCACCGTTGAGGAGGAGTTCCCGGGCCTGTTCGCTCAGACATCCGGGGACGAAGAGGATGATGAAGAGGAAGACGGGGATAAGTATGTTTATGTAAATGGCCGCCTTATGAAGAAGTCAGATATGAAGGACAGCCATCAGGATTAAGCTGAAAATAAGGGAACTTGCTTATAAAATAAAAAAGCCCAAAGAGGGGAGACCTCTCGGGCTTTTTTATTTTATGTCAGTCTTCTTCATCAGACCCAGTTTTCTTTTGGCTTTTCTTAGGCGCTCTTATGGCTGCAAGAGGGTTCGCGTTCACTGCTGCTTCCATCTGCTTGTCGGATGTATGGGTATATATCTCGGTAGTGCCCAGGTTTTCGTGGCCCAGAATGTCCTGAAGCACCCGGATGTCCACGTCGCCGTACCGATACATAAGTGTAGCGGCAGTGTGCCGGAGTTTATGTACCGAATAACCCGGCCCTCCAAGACCGATTTTATCGAGATATTTTTTCACAATAAACTGTACCGTCTTTGGGCTGATACGCTGCTTGCGGCTGCTGAGGAACAGTGCGTTCCGGTCAATGACGCCATCCTTGGGCCGTACAGCCAGATAGCTCTCTATAGCGTCCAGGCATGCCTGGTTAAGGTAAACGATGCGCTCCTTATTGCCTTTGCCAAGAATGCGAAGGGTATTATTGTTGCGCAGCACATCGCTGATATTTATGCCCACCAGCTCAGATAAGCGCATTCCACAGTTTAGAAACAGCGTGAGCATACACCGGTCGCGCTCCTGGTCAGGCCCCTCAACAGCGTTTATTAGTTCGATACTTTGTTCGAGAGAGAGAAAGTGCGGCAGCGCTTTTTTTGACTTTGGCGGCGTCAGATTCTCTGTAGGATTTACAGGCAGCAGCTTCTCGTGGACTGTCAGATAGTTGAAGAAGGACTTCAGCGACGATGATTTCCGCTGACGGGTAGAGCTCATATTACTGCGCTCGTCAGCGACATAGTTCATAAACTCGAATATGTCGTTAGTTGTAATTCCTCGGATAAAATCCAAATCAATGTCCCGCACAGTGATTTCACTAAGCGGCATTGCCTTAGGAACCATATTCCGTTCGTGCTTTAAGAACCGGAAAAATGTCCGAAGGTCCATACAGTAATTATCTACTGTTTTTGCAGACAGACCCTTGATATTGCGTAAATACATGGCGTACTGCTGTACGATGTCTGACATCTCGTTTCTTATTGAAAATCCCATAGATTGACTTTTAACCTCCCCTCAATTATACAAAATCTTCATTTTGTATAATTGCCATCATTTTTATCCCTATGCCTCCAACCTATAATCCAGCCGTATAAGCTCCTTCCCATTAGGCATATAACTGCTTCTTCTGAAAACCAACCTGTACTGATACCGGGACATTTCATCTGTCAGCCGGCTTTCGTCCACATCCTGATGCAATCTTTCGATATCCTGAAACGCCGACTGGTACGGCGACTCCGACACAAAGCGCTGTTCACAGTCCCGACCTTGTATCACGCAGGATACATACCGAGTATGAGCCTCTGCAATCTTTTTACAAAATGTCTCCACTCCCACATACTCAATCAGCAGGTCAGCTATAACCAAATCAACCGCTGGTATTGCAGCCTCCGGCTCAGATAAGTCCATCTCTTCCAGCTTGAGCTTTTTGCCTGCGGCTTGTCTGAAACGCTGTGCGCACACATCCAAATACGCAGGATTTATATCTATGCCATAAACCTGCTTAAACTGCTCTAAACAGTGTTCCAGGCCGTTACCGCCTGCCACGCCAATAACCGCGGCGCTCTCGGCCTCCTGGTGTGACTTCACCTGCTCCCGCATGATACCGTTCAGCGCCTGAAGCTGAACCACATCAGATAAACTCATATGTGACTCATATACTTCCAGCGGAACATTATTCCAAGGGTTTTTCATAGATATATGCTCCTTTTTATCGAACAAAGTTTTAGAGCAGGGTAATAATACCTCCAACATCCAAGAGCTCCCCTTCAAGCAGCTCAACAGCTTTTATGCCATGGTCGTTCAGAAACCTTTTGATACGCCTGCCGTCAGGATGCTTGTACAGGCTCCCGGCAAAAGCCATCAAATCCGGAGCCAGCTTTCCACAGCAGCCGCCGATAAATCCATAGGAATATCCGGGCAGTCTGATACCTTCGGAGCATATCTTTAACACTTCAATGCCGCGTTGCTCCAGCTTTCCGGCTATGCCCTCGTCAGCGGTTATAGCTGAATGCTTGTCTGCCAAAGCAGTTGCACATGCTGAATAACCCTGATTAACATCTATCCAGGAGGCACATAGTTCAGCCGCGGCCTCCATGACTGCTTTATCTGCCGTCTTGCGATTGCCTAAAACAAATCTGTCCCAGGCAAGCACATTACATAAGACATCATCAGGATAGGTGTTTTTTGGAAACCTCTCTGTACTTGAGGCAAATATATTGTGCTTTGCAAGTGAATTATGTAAGCTGCTATTCTTTAAAGCTATAGCGCTGCCGCCAATAAAGCACACCTGCATATCAGGGTGCCACTGCACCGGCCCAGGCAGGCGATTGTCCGCTAAAGTTGTAACGGCTTCTATTCCAAGTAATCGTAAATTCTCCGCGAGCTCCGGGTACTCGCCTGATACTAGTACAAGCTTGGCAGGACGGTCAGGCAGGCGTCCCAGCAGCTTGCGCCCGCTCATATAGCCGCTTCAAAGGCCTGGCGGATGTTTTTTGCGCCGATGACCTCTATGCCATTGAAGGTCTTCCCTGCCAGGCTTTTCATCCCGTGATACGGCAGAATGCACCGGGTAAATCCCAGCCTTCCTGCCTCAGTGATACGCAGGTCGCTGTGGGCTATGCTTCTCAGCTCCCCTGCAAGCCCTATTTCCCCGAACACAACAGTGTCCTCACGCACAGGCACATCCTTCAAGCTGGAAATCAGGGCCATAGCCACAGCCAAGTCCACAGCAGGCTCGTCAAGCCGAAGCCCGCCGATAATATTCACATATGTGTCCAGGTTGGAAAAATAGTACCCGGCGCGTTTTTCAAGCACTGCCAGTATCAGCGCCAGCCTGTTATGGTCAAACCCGGTGGACATTCGCCTGGGCGTGCCGAAGCCCGAAGTTGTGGCGAGACCCTGTATCTCCGCCAGCAGCGGCCTTGTGCCCTCCATAACGGCGGTAACGCATGTTCCGGATGAGTTCTGAGGCCTTCCGGAAAGCATTGCCATGGAGGGATTCTCCACCTGCTGCAGGCCGTGGTCGCCCATATCGAACACGCCTATCTCATTGGTGGAGCCGTAGCGGTTCTTGACCGCGCGCAATATGCGGTAGGTCATCTGCCTGTCTCCCTCGAACAGCAGGACCGCATCGACAATATGCTCCAAGACCTTAGGTCCCGCTATCGCTCCGTCTTTATTAACATGGCCAACGATAATAACAGGTATATCCAATGTCTTGGCACAGCGCATCATAGTATTTGTGCACTCCCGCACCTGGGTGACGCTGCCCGGCGAGGAGGTAAGCTCCGTATGATTCATGGTCTGTATGGAGTCCACCATCACTAAATCTGGCTTTTCATTCCGTATCTGTTCAACCACATACTGCACGTCTGTCTCAGTGAGCACCTTCAGATTGGGGCTCTGCACACCGAGCCTTGTGGCCCGGAGCTTTATCTGCCTTGCGGACTCCTCTCCGGAAACATACATTATCCGCAGCTCCCGGCCCAGGTACTCGCATATTTGCAGAAGTATCGTGGATTTGCCTATGCCGGGGTCACCGCCGATAAGCACCAGTGACCCTTTAACGATACCGCCTCCCAGCACACGGTCCAGCTCGGAGAGCCCGGTCTTATAGCGGTGCTCGTCGGTGGTGCTTATTTCGTTTATAGGTGTTGGCTGGGAGATATTTCCCAAGCTCCTTACTGCCGCGGCGCGCTGGGGCGAGACAGGCTCCTTTGCCACCTCAAGCATGGTGTTCCACTCCCCGCAGTCCGGGCATTTTCCCGCCCATTTTGGGGACTCAAAACCGCATTGTGTGCACTGATAAATTATTTTTGCTTTCCCGGCCATCTGTTTTCTCCTCAAACTTTGATGGCCCAATTATACCATAAAACTGTCAGTTTGCCAAGTCCGTCTCCTCTTTATTCTGCAGGTAGTCTATCAGCCCATTATAGATAGCTGCCGCCATATCCTTCTGATAGCTCTCCGTGCAGAGCTTCTCTGTCTCCTCCGAATTGGACAGAAACCCGCATTCCACAAGGATTGCAGGGACATGACAATTTTTTAGCAGGTAGATACTGCCGTCAGCCTGCTTATTTTCCCGCTTATTCTCCGGCTGAAGACTGCTTACGATATTCTGCCGCACAGCCTCCGCTAAATCCGCGCTTTCCGGGCGGTTACCGGAATAGAATACCTGTGCGCCGCTGTACTTGCCCTGAGAAAAATGATTTTGATGTATGCTTATCAGAATACACTCCCCGGCCTCCTCCACAGCGCGGAGCCTGGCCTTTGTGTCCGACCTTTTGCGCTCGGCGATGGTTGAGAGACTCTGGTCCCCAACCGAGGCGTCGCTGCTTCTTATCATGATAACGTCAAAATTTGCCTGTTTCAGGTCCTTTTCAAGCTCCAGCGCGATAGCGAGGTTTATATCCTTTTCCAGTGCCCCATTCACAGCCACAGCACCGCCATCTTCGCCGCCATGCCCTGCATCCACGATGACAGTGCCCTTTTTCTTAAAAAAATCTGCGTGAAAAGAGACTATGCCAAAGGCCTGCATTGTCTGCATGACAAAAAGAGTGACAGAAGCGGCAAAAAGGACTGTGAAGCCGAGTTTTCTTTTCATAAGCTGCTCCTTTTTTAAAGACGATAGACTAATTGACTATATGCCGTCAGTAAATGAAGTATTCTCTTTTCAAACCCGCCGGACCGTGGTATAATATAAGAAAAATCCCAGAGGGAATGAAGAAAATGAAAATTAAAGAGCTATTGAACCGAGAAAAAGTAAGCTTTTCCTGTGAGATATTCCCGCCTAAAAAGGACCGGGACTTCTCTGAAGTGTTCAGCGTGGTTGATAAAATCAGCGAGCTTGGTGCGGACTACATCAGTGTCACTTATGGCGCGGGCGGCAGTACATCAAAGAAAACTGTTGAGGTCGCCTCATACATTCAAAACAAAAAGCAGACCACAGCACTGGCACACCTTACATGTATTGACTCTTCCAGGGAGCAGATTCGAGAGCAGCTGACTGAGCTGAAGGAAAACGGCATTGAAAACATTATGGCCCTTCGTGGTGACAAGCCAAAAGACTTTACAGAACCGCCTCACTATAATTACGCTATCGAGCTCATCCGCGATATACATTCCAGCGGAGATTTCTGTGTGGGCGCGGCCTGTTACCCTGAGGGCCATGTAGAGTGTGCCCACAAACGTGATGATATTTTACACTTAAAGGAAAAGGTAGACGCGGGTGTAGATTTTCTGACTACTCAGATGTTTTTTGACAATAATTTGTTCTATAAGTTCCTCTATCAAACGCTGGCCGCGGGAATCACAGTGCCAATCGTACCTGGAATTATGCCAATCATCAACGCCAGGCAGGTGAAACGCTCTACCGAGCTCTCCGGTTCCACTATGCCCACACGCTTTCTGACGATTGCAGACAAGTTCTCTGATGACCCCTTGTCTATGGAGCAGGCAGGAATAGCCTATGCAACCGACCAAATAGTGGATTTGATTGCAAATGGAGTCAAGTATATTCACCTTTACACAATGAACCGCCCGCGCACAGCTGAAATAATACTCAGCAATCTGAGCCATATTATAAGGTGAACGCTATGCTGAGCCGCAAAGAGATTTTAAGGTATATGGGCGTATCGAACAGTGACGGCAGTATGGACGCGCTGATTGACCGTGCTGAAAAAGAAGTTATCGCTGCGTCTCGGCCTAAGCATGTTTACAAGCATATAGACATAGCTGAAGGCGAACGTGAGGGGTGCGTAAGCCTCGCGGGAACAGTAATAGAAAGCCGGGATTTATCAGCACACTTGAGCGGCTGTACCGAGGGCTTTCTCTTTGCCTGTACTCTGGGCATTGGTGTGGACTCGCTTGTAAAGAGGCACAGCTTTACAGAGCTTCATATGCTCCCTGTTGTCCAGGCTGTTTCCGCCGCTTATACAGAATACTGTGCTGATGAGGCCCAGCGGGAACTGGAAAAGTATGCCGAACATCACGGCCTCTATCTTAGGCCGCGATATAGTCCCGGATACGGGGATTTTCAGCTGAGCTGCCAGAGGTTTCTTTTTGACGCGCTGCAGATATCGAAAAATATCGGCGTCTCACTGACAGACAGCTTTCTTATGGTCCCCTTTAAGTCTGTTACCGCTGTTATCGGGCTTTCCAATGACCCGAAGCAGTGTCATATTAACAAGTGCATGACATGCACGGCAAAAAATTGTCCTTTCAGAAAGGAAAGCGATTAGATTGAGCAATATTATGTCAAGATTAGGCCGTGAACTCCTCTTTTTTGACGGAGCCATGGGTACTGTTCTACAGGAAAAGGGGCTTGCGGCCGGAGAGGCCCCGGAGCTCTGGAATTTAAGCCGCCCACAGGATATTTTGGACGTACATGCCGCCTATCTGGAGGCCGGTGCAGACATTATAAGCGCAAATACTTTCGGTGCAAACCCCTTTAAATGCCGGGAGAACGGCGTAGAGCCGGAAGAAAGCATTTTCAAAGGCGTTTCACTGGCCCGGCAGGCAGTGCAGACCGCAGGACATGGTGCGGTTGCGCTGGATATAGGCCCCAGCGGCAAGCTGCTCTGTCCCATGGGAGATTTGCAGTTTGAGGAGGCTGTAGAAGCATTCGGACAAATGGCCCGCACCGGAGCCGAGGCAGGTGCGGACTGCGTGCTTATAGAGACGATGAATGACCTCTATGAGGTCAAGGCGGCTGTTTTAGGTGTAAAGGAAAATACTTTACTGCCGGTTTTTGTAACCACTACCTTCGACGAAGACGGAAAGCTGCTCACAGGCGGGGATATCCATGCCATGGCGGCTGTCTTGGAGGGGCTTGGAGCGGATGTTATCGGTATGAACTGCGGGCTGGGGCCAAAGCAAATGCTTGGCCTTATAAAGGAGCTGCGTGCCTGCACCTCACTGCCGCTGATGGTGAATCCAAATGCCGGCCTCCCAAAAGAGCGTGATGGCCAGACATATTACGATGTTGGCCCGGAAGAGTTTGCCGAATACATGAGAGAGATTGCCCGTGCGGGGGCATGGATTGTGGGCGGCTGCTGCGGTACAACTCCGGAGCATCTGCTGCGGACCGTACAGCTTTGCAAAAATCTGCCGTGCCTGCCCCTGCCTGATGTGCATAAGACGATAGTGACCTCGGGCAGCAGCGCGGTGGAGTTTGGCAGGGAGCCTATTATTATCGGTGAGCGGATAAATCCAACCGGTAAATCCCGGTTCAAACAGGCCTTGCGGGATAACGACCTGCCATTTATCCTGGGAGAGGGCATAGCGCAGCAGGACGCGGGGGCACATATCCTTGATGTAAACGTGGGCTTACCGGAGATTGACGAGAGGTCAATGATGTGCAGAGTGGTGACAGAATTGCAGTCCCTCTCCCCTCTGCCCCTGCAAATTGACACATCAGACCCTGATACCATGTCAAGCGCAATGCGTATATACAATGGAAAGCCTCTGGTAAACTCCGTCACGGCCAAGAGGGCTTCCATGAAGGCCATATTTCCTCTTGTAAAGAAATACGGCGGCGTAGTAATTGGGCTGACAATTACAGAGGACGGTATACCTGAGACAGCCCAGGGACGCGTGGATGCCGCGAAGCTTATTATCGATACGGCAGAGGAATACGGCATAGGCAGGCAGGATATTATTATCGACCCGCTCACGATGGCGGTCAGCGCCGGGCAGGACGCCGCCCTGGTGACCCTTGAGGCGCTTTCACGCATACGGCGGGAACTGGGCGTGTACACCTCCCTGGGGGTTTCAAACGTCTCGTTTGGGCTGCCTCAGCGGGAGAATGTGACCTCAGCCTTCTTCCTGATGGCCCTTCAGGCGGGTTTGAATGCAGCGATTATGAATCCTATATCCCCAGCCATGATGTGCGCCTACAGGTCCTTCTGTGTCCTTTCCGGTCACGATGGGAACTGTATGGCGTATATTGAGGCGTATACTCAAAGTGAATCCCCGGCAGGCTCGGTAAACGCCCCTGCTTCGGAGATATCATTACGTGAGGCCATAGAAAAGGGACTTAAAGACAGAGCGTCCCATGCCGCGGAGGAACTGGCCAAAACAATGACTGGGCTTGAGATGATAGACCATGAAATCGTCCCAGCTCTTGATGCCGTAGGACAGCGTTTTGAGGCAAAGACACTTTTCCTTCCCCAGCTCCTTATGAGCGCCGGTGCGGCTAAAGCCGCCTTTGAGGTCATAAAGACCCACATGAATGGGCAGGCGTCAGAGCAGAGCAGGCTGACTATCGTTATTGCCACGGTCAAGGGTGATGTGCACGATATCGGTAAAAATATCGTTAAGGTACTTTTGGAGAACTACGGCTTCCATGTGATAGACCTGGGCAGGGACGTGCCTCCGGGAGCTATAGTTGAGACGGCTAAAAGAGAAAAAGCCGGGCTGGTTGGCCTGAGCGCACTGATGACTACCACGGTAGCAAGCATGAAGGACACTATTGAGCTGTTACACCATGAGGCTCCTGACATAAAGATAATGGTGGGCGGCGCGGTACTGACACAGGAATATGCGGATATGATAGGCGCGGATTTCTACGGTGCGGACGCTATGGCGTCAGTGAGGTACGCCATGCAGTTGGCTGAAAGTCTGTGAGAAAAAATTAAAAATGCCGGTCCGGTGTGTAACATCACCAGACCGGCATTTATATGTTTAGATATACTTATGCTCCCTCAGCCATTCTGCCGATTCTCTCAGCGCCTGTGCAGTCTTGACCTCAAGCACTGCCCGGCAGCTATTTTGCTCAGCCAGGGCAATATACCATGCGAGGTCAAGCTCTCCTGTGCCAAGCTTCATATGATTTTTTCTGCCCAGAGCATCATGAATGTGAAAATGCTTCAGCCTGTCCTGATGCAGCAGGATAAGGGGCCTGTCCACGCCGCCGGAGCTGTGGTCGTGTCCGATATCATATGTCAGGTTGAACAGCGGGCTTTGTAGAAAGAGCTCCACCGCCTCCCGGATGAATGGCAGAGCATAAACGCCGGTGTTTTCAATGCAGATTGCCACTTCTCCCCCGGCAGCCTCCTCACATCTGGCAACAGCCTCCCGTATCCGTCCGAAGAAATGCTCGGGATTAGCCGCATAGAGATATACCTTTTCGTCCGGAAGCGTAAAGTAGACACCATTTGAGAGGTGCATATTGAGTACAGGTATACCCAGCTCTCTGGCCGAGTGTATCGTATCTATTATCGTCTGCATGTATGCCTCGGCAACCCTGGGGTTAAAATCACAGATATCCATGTTCTCATCCAGATGTATAGTAAAATACACGCCGTACCGTTCCATTACCGACCGAAGCAGCGGCACGTCCAACTGCTGGTATTCAGGCAGATTCATATTCAGCTCTACAAAGCTGAAACCCAGCTCTCTGCACAGCCGCGCGGACTCCTCCGGGCCCGGCGCTTCGATTAGTGTAGGCATTCCCCAGTCCATAAGTTTTCCACCTTTATTTTTGCAGGTCAAGCCATTGACCGCGAGTAATGCCGTACACCTTTGTAATCGTATTTACATTATCCTCAAATTCATCCACTAAGAGCATACCATTGGAAATTGCAGTAGAGTATGAGCCCACGTTGGTATATTTCATGTA